>NZ_LR656172.1 GCF_902168435.1 Bacillus marasmi | reverse complement strand
TGGAATTCCCTAAAGATATGGTCCATATGCATCCGAATCAAATTTTGTGTCTCTGTTCGTTCCTCTACTAATTCACGACGGGCACGTGTTAGCTTTTGTAAAGTAAGAACATTACCAGAAGCTAATTCATTCGATGTCCCCCGCCCATGAATCATGGATTGAACAATCGCCATTAAATCTAAATTATCGGTTTTCGACCAGTTTAATAGGGCTTGTCTTTCCTGGGCAGTTGTCGCAGCATTCAAAGTCCTCACATGATAGCCATCAGAATGGCATCGTCTAACAAGATCCTCGTAATAATGTCCAGTGGTTTCAATTCCCACTACTACTTCTTTAAGTCCATTTTTCACCTTTTCGGACCGAATAATCTTATTAAGATATTCGAAACCTGTCATGGACGCATCAAATTCAAATGGTTTTACTAAAATGTCTCCATAAAAAGTACAAATCATTGCTTTTTGTGTATACTTTGCGGCATCGATTGCCACTAACATTAGATTCTCCGTCCCTGTCTCTCTTACAAACTCTGCCCATCGACTTCCTTTTTTACCTTGTATGTGGTTAAATATTGAATATGCCATCGTTTTCATCTCCTTGGAAGGGTAGTAATATCGGAAGTTCTGTGATAGGTTCTTCCATTTTACAATGAAAACGGTGGCCTTTTTCTATTTATTTGACCTATTTACTATACTAGGCACCTTATCTTGATGTTTTGCAGCGAGGGCAGGCTGAGTTTGCGGAGTCGTATTGTGTTCCGCAGCTTCGGCAAAATACTACCCCAGAATCATCATAACCTCGCCCTTGATCAGAGCCTACGCCTAATCCAGCCGCAGTCTGTACTGAAGATACTTGATACTCCTTCACTAATCCCTTCGTCAGCTTATTCCTTTTCATCGATGCAATGACTAAAATCATCGTAATGATATTAATCAAAAGAACTATGATTAGCAGTATATTCGATAGTATTGGACTACTTAACATTTGTACTATTACCTCCAATCTAAGGGGAAACGCGAAAGGACACGTAAGTGAATATGAGATTCCACCACATATTACGCTCCCCACGTTTCCCACAGATGGTGTCGAGCACCTTATTCAGTGCTCCGTGAAACATTTGTGAAACAAGAAAAATCGGGTGGTGACAGGCACCGGTTTGGCGCAAAAGCGGAACCGAAGTGGCACCGGTTTGGCGGCACCGGTTTGGCGCAAAAGCGGAACTGAAGTGGGACCGGTTTTTCGAAGCGGAACCAAAGCGCCGCCGAAGCACCAAAGCGGCACCGCCACACCACTTATTCTTCTACTTCTAGTTTGCGGCGCTTTTTGTTTAGGACGACTGATGCCGTTGCGATGATTGCCCCGATTCCGCCGATTCCACCGATGGAACCTAGGAACAATGGTGTGTTGTTGTACCAGCGAACAAATAGATTAGTTGAGACAAGGAAATCGTCAACAGACTTCGTAAATTTGTTCCCTGCTGCGTCTACCGCTATAACCTTTACATCCTGCTTCGAATTTGAGCTTGGGACCGCAAATGTGTAGTTCTCACCGTCAACCTTGTAATCAATCTCTTCATTATTCAATAGCACCTTCGCACCGTCGAGCACGAGATTATCCTTGACTGAAAACGTCACAGACTTCGTATCAACCGGATACTGCGCTCCGCTTTCGATATCGATCGGCACGATAACTGGAGCCGTCTTATCTACACCAAACGAAATCTCCGCCTTCTTCGTCTCATCAATATTTTCGTTAATATTTCCAGCTAAATCCTCTGAATATAGCGCCACAGTATAGCGGCCATCACCAGCAAATAGTTCCTTTTTCACCACATACTTATACTGGCTCCATGAACCGTTACCACCTGTTGAAGACACTGTATAGTCCTTACCCTCAACCAAATCAGTCGGCGTTCCATTCTTCGTCATTTTTACAAGAATCGAATCATGCTTCAATCTATCTACATTTGTCTCAGTTAAAATAACATCCATTTCCTGGCGAACGTATTTACCATCGATAGACTTTAACGAATCATCAAACACATACACCGAACCGAAACGATTGACCGAGAACTGAATCGTCTGCGTTGTTTCGTTTCCGGCAAAATCAACAAGCTTAGCAGTCAATGTATAGAGATCGTCATTTTCTTTCTTTTTCTCAAAATTACTAAAAGTAAAGACTCCGCCATTCGGAGCATCCCCCGCGCTACCCTTCAAATCAACCGGACCGTGGTTCGCACCTGTTAGTTTAATCGATACCGCACTCTTATTGAAGTTTGTATCAGAGTAAGTAACGACCGGTGCCACATCACCATTATTCGCTGACTTATCAGCAACACCTGTAATCTCAAGCTTCGGAGCCGTTTGGTCAACAATGAACTCGTCTGCCTTGTAATCAGCCGCAATATTTCCGGCTTTATCAGTGTAATCAATGTCAAAGTTGTATTTACCGTCTGCGCTATAATTGATTGTTGCTGTGTGCACATCGCCCTTCGTCGACCAGCCGCTAGCACCCGGGAACGCTGTCCCAGCACCATTATCGCTTGCAGACCCAGCGATTTTAATCCGGCTTGTCTCAAAATTGTGCTCAGTGATTGTAATTGTCGCTGTACGAGCCTTCATGTAATAGTTCCCATTTGCTGCCGCCGAATTATTATATGTCACCTGAATCACAGGCTTTGTTTTATCCAAAGTAAACTTATGCTGCGCAAACGGAGCTGCATTATTTCCGGCATTATCTGTGTACTTAAGATCAAAAGTATAATCCCCATCAGCAGTATATTGCACAGTTGCCGTATGCGTTGTTTTGTCTGGATCATTCCCATTTGGCTTAGTTGACCAGCCAACTAACTTCGGAATCACACCATCCGTATTCGTAATGACATGGACGACATCCTCCGGCTTGAAGTTCCGTTCTGTAATCACAATCGTTGCTGTACGATTTTCTTTGTAAAAATCAGCAAATTGCCCATCAGCCGTATTGTTATCGTAAGTAACATTCATCGTCGGTGTGGTTTTATCGATGCTGAACTTGATTTCATCCTCTGACGTATTACCAGAACGGTCCGTGATTTTTACTTTAACAACGATATCATTACTGTTATTGCTAACTGTCAGCGTCTTCTTCATTTCCGTAACCAAGTTGCGGTCAGTCTTTGTTTGCTGCCAGCCATCCGGATTACTGCCTTCACCGTAGGTTTTATCATTATTAATTTTAATGATGCCGCTTTGGTTGTTCGCCGTATCATGAGGCGCCACTATAGACCACTGAATTTCCTTCAGGCCTGAATACGTATCCGTAACTGTTAGGTCGACATCAACGTTTTTGTTGTAAAGCTCAACATCACCATTATCTTTATAGCTTGTTTCTGCCTTTTTAAAATCAATATGTGTTTCTTCCTTATGCTTATCCTCGTCTTCAATAACTGCACCCTCTGGAGTCACATACTCTCCGGTGTTATCAACAAAGTCAGTTGCTTTAGCAAAAATTTGTCCTTTAAATGCAGCCGGAACAGTGAATTTCAACTCACCTGAGGTCGGAATCGCCTTCACAGCATTCGCTCCAGCAATTTCCTTCAGCTCACCATTTTCAACGCCATAGAACTTACCATTCTCATAATCCTGGAGGTAAATCCACATTTCCTTCACTTTACTTGTCGCTTCAAAATCATCTACGACATCGGGGTCTTCCGCGCCAATTGTCACTTGAATTGGTTCTTTAAAATAAAAACCGTAATCCATAATTTCAATCGCTTCTTGAAGGCCATCCTTCCCATTCTGTTCAGCGAACTTAAAGTCTGTAATCGTCGGACTAGTTCTATCGATAAAGATCGTTTTATCATCATGACCAACATTACCAGCGTTATCAATCGCGTCAACACGAATCTTGTAAGAACCATCTTTATTTATATTAAAATTATTCGATTCAAGCACTTCAATATCATCCGTACTTAATGTTGCTTGATCCTTATTATGATAATAATAAGAAGCTGCTGAAGCATCCTCATCATCTTCAACATTGACCACATCGCCATTTACATCAATCTGAACGGCATTAACACCTGAATCAGCGTCCTCTACACCTACAGTATAATGAACATCCCCACTATAGAAATGCACATCTGACTCATCCACATAAGGAACAACATCAGCCTGTGGTTCAATAATAATAGAAGGAACTGGTTCATTTTTCTCGATCATCACAATTCCGCTATCTGTATCTTCCATGTTGGAATGCTCAGCATTAACTAGAGTCACACTCTTATTTCCAATATTGTCGGTTATTTCCACATTGAAGGTTCCTTGAAAATAATCACCATCAAGTGTGTATTTCGCCTCAGCCGTTAAACCGGACTCTTCATAGCTTTCACGGACTAAGTTCGGCTCGTCTTGGTCTTCACCTGGTATAGCCACCAAGTTCATTTCCTTAATTCCGGCAGCGTCATCCTCACCATGGACTGTAATCGCAATTTGTTTATTAAAGAACGTGCCGAAAGTCAAGTAATTCAAGATTTCAGCAAACTTGCTGTCGTTTTCCACTTCAAACGTAACAGCATTTTTACCACCTGCTAATGTTGGCGCATTTTCATCGATATAGATCGTTTTGCGCGTTTGCTCCACATTATTTTTATTACCAGAATTATCCTTAACCGCTATGGTAAAATCGTGCAGTCTACCCTTTTCTACAAGCGTGCTTGTATGAATCGGCTCAATCGTTGGCTTCAATTGCTCCTTAGTACCGTCAGTAAAATCATAACTTTCTAGCGTCTCGTCACCATGATTGATTTTAACAGAATGAATACCTGATGCCTCATCCTCAACTTTGATACCTAATTCAACATCTTGGCTATAGAATTCGGTAACAGTATCGTTTGACTCATCCTCAACAACATACGGTTGTTCATTTTCCTTATCAGGAGTGACGGTTAACTCCACCGTCGGAGCCTTATGGTCAATGATAAATCTTCCATTACCTTTAGGGTCGAGATTGTCCGCTGTTAAATCATACGTTTTCGTATTATTAACATGGTCTGTCACTTCAATGGCGAACTTTCCATCAAAGTTTTCTTCATCAAGAGTGAAAGTAACGTCAGCTTTCCGGTCACTGTTACTTTTCCTAATATCACCAGAAATGATTTTATCAGCCTTATTGTCTTGTTTAGCAATCAGCTTAATATCTTTAATCCCAGAAGCAGCGTCGATTGCTTTTACCGTAACCTCGATTTTTTCCTTAAAGAACATTCCAAAGAATAGGTTATTCAAGATTTCTGATCCCGTTTGCTTGACCTCAACAGCCCCGTCAAGCGTTGGCACGGCTTGGTCAATATTTACATCAGTTGCTTTTGTTTCAGCTTTATTTCCCGCTTTATCTAGCGCCCAAACTTTATAGTTATTTTGAAAATTTCCATTCACTAAGTCGAATTTGTAGCTAGAATCAGCAGCGATAGGGAGCTCAATTGCCGCTTCATCGTCTTTGCTGTAATAAACCTTATCTATATCCGTTGAAAAATCAATACCCTTGTAGCTTTCCTTCTGATTATTCAGATCAAAAACAACCTTAACGTTACCGCTGTACCACACTTTTCCGTCAACGGTCGCCTTGTTATCACCCTCTAATTTTAGGTTCTCAATAGCAGGTTCCTTTCGGTCAAATAAAAGATATAAATCCTGTTCAGGTTTTACGATTAATGGGTTGTTCCTTTGTCGATCCTTTAACTGGAGCCTTTCAATAATAGAATTCTCAATTAATGTATGATTGGTGCCCCAAGGTCCTGGTAAATCGTTCAATATATCTGTAATACTAAGACTTAAGAAGTCAAAACTAATTATTTCATTATCCAATGGCTTAATATTTAACTTTGCATCTTTTGAATAGATTAATTTATTATCATCAATTTGAGCGACTTTAGTACCTACAAGCGTTTCAATTGAAACATAGTTCTGCCAAGGACCAGTTACTTCCTGAATTCTTTCGATAGTTACGACAATATTAGTATCACGTTGTATATTCTTAACTGCGAAACTCGCACTGTTATTGCTATCATTTATCGTAAAATTAGCATCGTTGTCCAGGTCGACAGGAGTTCCATTGACAGTGAGCTTAGTTACCTTATAGTCTGTTTTTGGTTTGATTGTTACAACCGCATTTTGGCCATGTTCAACTGAGCTTCTATCAAGTGAAACGTCGCCGTTATTAGGATCATTAACACGTAATTGATAAGTATTAATCTCAAATATTACAGTAACCGTTTTATCACTATTCACCTCAGGCACTGCAAACTCATAGGACAGTGTTTTCTCCTTCACGTCATTTGGTAGACTAATATAATCGCCACCAAATTTAATACTTTTAATATGATAGCCTTCGATTGGGGTTACTTTAAAAGACGGCCTTTTCCCATGTTCAACTTTAACGGTCCCACCGTTGGCAATGATTGTATCTGCTGTAGGACTCTCCTCGACAATACCATCTTGAACAGAGCCCTTCTCGACCGCACCTTGTGAACTATCATAATCAAATGTTAGCACGTACGTGTTAATGACAAATTTCGCCTCAATTGAATGTACATTTTTAACATTGTTTATTGTGTACTTGAACTTACCACCAGAAAGGGCTGTTACAGTAACATCATCCAATTCAGTGGTATCTTTCCCATCAATTGTCACTACAGGATGATAGCCCTCATTTGGAGATACGGTAAACGTGTAGTCCGTACCGTGCTCGATACTCTCTGTTCCTCCGTTGGTTCCAACAGTCTGTCCGGAATGATTGACTACCCTACCATGGCTATATCCACTGAAAGTCATCTGATATTCTTTTAATTCAAACTCGACCCTAATTGTTACATCATTTGTTACTGAATCAATCGTCGCTTTATAGTTTCCGTTTTCCCTATCCTCAACAAACGGGATAGTTGTATTTAGTCCTTTTTTGATAGACTTTAGCTTGGAACTCGCTGCTGGTGTCACAACAATTTCAACCGGACCTTCTGGAACAACAATTGCGCTGCCTGAATAAGAAGTTCCATTGATGCTTACGGTACCAGAACCTTCTCCACTTTTTTGGACTGTGACTTTATGAGTTTCAATCACAGGCTCTTCGGGTTCTTCTTGTTCTACTGGGTCCTCTGTCTCCTCTGGATCTGCTGGTTCTACTGGTTCTTCAGTTTCTTCCGTCACCTCAGGCTCAGTGTTCTCCGCTCCAGATTCGGTATTCTCCTCTTCAGCATTCACCGGTTCAGTCGTTTCGATTTGCTGATCATCCCCTGATTCAGCAAATACATTTCCCAAAACACCAATTGGTACGTTGTAGGCAACCAACAGAATGGCTAGAACAATTGCGAGCCAGCTGCGTTTGCTCCTTTTTTTGTAACTACGCTTTCTCCGCATTTCTCTCTCCCCTTGAAAAATCATTCAACTTTCCCATCTATATGAAAAATCATAAAGTAACCTTGGTTAAACTGTTTCATCACTGTGGATAATCTTGATGTTTTTGACAATTCTGAATGGTATAGCCTGATTAGTATCGCTATCCTCTTGGTCAAGCTCCGCTGTTGGATATAGGACCGTTGTTCCTTCATCATCACTAAGTACTTCGGTGCCATCGTTTGTTGCCAACACTTCAGTTCCTTCATTTGGTGCCAAGACCACCGTTTCACTTCCAACAATCAATACCTCTGTGCCATCGTTTGTTGCCAACACTTCAGTTCCTTCATTTGGTGCCAAGACCATCGTTTCACTTCCCGCAAACAATACCTCTGTGCCATCGTTTGTTGCCAACACTTCGGTTCCTTCATTTGGTGGCAAGACCATCGTTTCACTTCCCGCAAACAATACCTCTGTGCCATCGTTTGTTGCCAACACTTCGGTTCCTTCATTTGGTGGCAAGACCATCGTTTCGTTGCCATATACCTGTTCTACTTTAGCTTCATCTGGCTCTAGAACTACAGTTCCTCCTTCCGGCGCCAAGACCACCGTTTCTGCATAAGGCAACTGGACATCATTAGTAACTTTGCTTTTGGCTTTATGGTCAGTGCTATCAATTGGAATCAGAACCTCAGTACCATCAATTAATACCTCCGTTTCATTGATAAGCGCTTCCGGAATTGCAACAGCTTCAACTTCTTTATTTTTACTAGCATTAAGCACAGGTTTTGGTACTTGCTCACCTGTACGGCCAGTAGTCCCTCTTCCAAACAGCCGCTTTGAGATAGGCGCAACCGTTTGGCCAGTTCCGCCCCTATTACCAAGCCGGTTTGAATTACCAAGCCGCTTCGAACGCGAAGGATAAGAACTAACAGGCTCGGTCAAACTTCCGCGTTCAACATTAAATGCACTCGGCATGTACCGCTTTTGACCCGAATTCGTATTATGCTCGCGAATCTCTTGAATCTGCCTAGCTGCTGTCTTCCCACTCAAATCGCCAATGATAGCCTTAATGTTCATTTTATAAAACAAAATAATCGTCACAATTAAAAGCACTACTGCAAGGGAATAGCCGACGATTGAAATGGTGAACCAAGTATTTGCATCCATTCCGATCCCTCCCTATTTCCGATATGCATTTTCAATCGCCTTTTCCGTTGTCTCAAAGCGCTTGATTACATCATTTTTGATTTGCTCGGTTTTCTCTGCAGTAACCTCAACATTTTTCGTGCTTTTCTTGACCGTTTCAAATACAGAACGAAGATCCTTTTCCTTCACACCATCCAATTTAAACTTCCTTGCATAAGTTTCAATCGAATAAATCGTTAATTTGTAGAGTTCTAGTTTCACAATCTCATTTTCATCAGGATTTTTAGCCATCATCAGATTTAAATCTTTGATGTTCTCCCAATAAGGTCGATACTTTCCTTTATCCGACGCTTCCTCAATATGAAGGGTAATATCGCGATTGAACTTGCCGATATCCCGATAAGTCGTCGCCATTTCATAATAGTCGCTATCCTTTGAGCCATATTGGACTGCGTCCTCGAACCACTGAATCGAGCTCTTCATTCTCGTAACTTGATTATCGCTATCGGCCGACTTCCCATAATCGTAGTAATACCAATACACCTTTCCGATTTCAAATGCGAGCTCAGCATAATCTGGATTTTCGCGAAACTCAGTGATATGGTTATTGATTTTTTTCTTAAAAGCTTCCTCTTCTTCAACCGTAAAAGCCGCATCACCTTTGAACGCATCAATGATTCCAAGATAAGCTTCATTAACAGTCGGCTTAATATCGATTGCCGTTAAATAATGGTCGATTTTAGTAGTATCAGTCGCCGCTTTCTCTGCCATCTGAATGTTACTGTCGTAATCGGCATTATTCGTGCGCACATTCATCACCTGTCCGAATATTCCGACCAGCAAGAACAGCAAAGCACTACCGGCCACCATGCTAAAATTGCGCAGCTTCCGCACTTGCTTAGCCCGATATACATCATCAATTTCCTCATAGTGATGGAGCGCATATAAGAGCTCCGCACAGGATTGATAGCGGTCATCCGGATTGAGCTGCGTACATTTCTGAATAATCCGCTCGAGGCCCCCTGATAGTTGCGGATTCCAATGGCGAATCGGATAGAGCTCATAAGGCGGCTCGCAAGGGTTATGCCCTGTCACTAAATGGTACAGCGTCACACCTAAGCAATACACATCCGTCCGTGGATCAGTTTGCCCTTTTCCGCCGAACTGCTCTGGCGCAGCGTAGCCCTTTGTTCCAAGACTCACCGTATCGGCCAGGTTTTGTTCCTTATATTCTCTAGCAATCCCAAAATCTATCAGCTTCAGATTTCCATCAGGCTTCAGCATCACATTTGCTGGCTTCATATCCCGATAAATAATCGGCGGTTTGCATGTATGTAAATAATCGAGAACTTCACAAAGCTGCTTCGCCCATTCAATCACGACATCCTGCGGCTGGGCACCATACTCATCAAGAATCTTGCTCAGCGGCTCCCCCTCGATATAGTCCATGATAACGAAAATGACATCCCCGTTATCGATAATATCGACAATCCGCGGCAGGGCTGGATGATCAAGCCTTTTAATCATATTCGCTTCGGCAATCGCACTTTGAATAATGACCTCGTTGTTCTTATCCTTTGCCCTTTTTTCAATCTCTTTTACGGCCCACTGCTTGTTCAGACGCTTGTCCATCGAAAGGTAAACCTTAGACATCCCGCCTTGGCCAATCAGCTTCAATATTTCATATTTTCCGTCAATTACGGATCCAATTTGAGCCAAACTTAATCCCCGTCCTTACAGAATTTTGATAAGCATAACCGAAATATTATCCAGTTCTTGTCGTTGCTTATTTAGTTCCACCAGTTCTACTGCTTTATTTTTCATAACAGCTTCATCCATCAATCCTTGCGGGGAAAATGCCTGATAAATCTCGTCCTCGCTAATCATGTGGCGAAAACCATCCGAACAAAGCATGTACACATCACCTCGTTCAGGCGTCCCGCGAATGAACTCTGGCTCAACTAGTTTTGACGCCCCGATGCACTGTAAAAGGACATTCCGTCTAGGGTCAATCTTGGCTTGCTCCGGCGTCAGCACGCCTCGTCTAACTTCACGGCCGACCACCGTTTGGTCCTCCGTCAAGACCTCGAGCTTGGTGTTAATCCGATAAACCCTCGAGTCACCGACATGACCAATCAACATAAATTTCGTATCAATCAGCAGCAGCGCGGTTAATGTTGTGCCAAGTTGAATCCTGATGTTCCGCCCATACTCAGCAATCCGCTGATTTTGCTCTCTTATGATCCGCTCCCAGCGATACTGAATCTCATCAAAATCATTATGCGTGAGCTGAGATGGCAGCTCATTTTCAAACCAATCCGAAAAGGCATTAACAACACTAGCGCTGGCAACCTCCCCCTTCGCAAGTCCCCCCATCCCGTCACAGATAATCGCGAGCACGACTTTTCCGATGGATGTCTCGGCGACCTTCAAACACAAACTATCCTGATTTGTCGCCTTCTTAATCCCAACATCAGTACAAATTGCAGTTAATACTTCCATTTTTTAAAACCTTCTTTGTTAAAAATAGTGCAGTTATTTGAGTTGCGATGCGCATCCGTTTCTGCGAATATAGTTTTCGTCTTTGAACCCTTGGACGCTTTATGAGTTCATTTCTCCTGGATTGCTCTGGAGTTTTGAACTCATGAACCCTCTATGAGTTCATTTCTCTTGCATCGCTCCGGTGTTTTGAACTCATGAACCCTTTATGAGTTCATTTCTCTTGGATCGCTCCGGGGTTTTGAACTCATGAACCCTCTATGAGTTCATTTCTCTTGGATTGCTCCGGGGTTTTGAACTCATGAAACCTTTATGAGTTCATTTCTCCTGCATCGCTCCGGGGTTTTGAACTCATAAACCCTCTATGAGTTCATTTCTCTTGGATCGCTCCGGGGTTTTGAACTCATGAACCCTCTATGAGTTCATTTCTCCTGAATTGTTTCGGTGTTTTGAACTCATGAACCCTCTATGAGTTCATTTCTCTTCGATCGCTTCGGAGTTTTGAACTCATGAACCCTCTATGAGTTCATTTCTCTTGGATCGCTCCGGGGTTTTGAACTCATGAACCCTCTATGAGTTCATTTCTCCTGGATTGCTCCGGGGTTTTGAACTCATGAAGCCTTTATGAGTTCATTTCTCCTGCATCGCTCCGGGGTTTTGAACTCATGAACCCTCTATGAGTTCATTTCTCCTGAATTGTTTCGGTGTTTTGAACTCATGAACCCTTTATGAGTTCATTTCTCCTGTATTGCTCCGGTGTTTTGAACTCATGAACCCTTTATGAGTTCATTTCTCTTGCATCGCTCCGGGGTTTTGAACCCATGAACCCTCTATGAGTTCATTTCTCCTAATTTCTACCCGAGTTTTGGCTCATAGAACCTCTCTATGAGACACTTCTTCTAATTTCTACCCGAGTTTTGGCTCATAGAACCTCTCTATGAGACACTTCTTCGATTTCCTAACCGAGTTTTGGCTCATAGAACCTCTCTATGAGACACTTCTTCTAATTTCTACCCGAGTTTTGGCTCATAGAACCTCTCTATGAGACACTTCTTCGATTTCCTAACCGAGTTTTGGCTCATAGAACCTCTCTATGAGACATTTCTTCTAATTCCTAACCGAGTTTTGTCTCATAGAACCTCTCTATGAGACACTTCTTCTAATTCCTACCCGAGTTTTGTCTCATAGAACCTCTCTATGAGACACTTCTTCGATTTCCTAACCGAGTTTTGTCTCATAGAACCTCTCTATGAGACACTTCTTCGATTTCCTAACCGAGTTTTGTCTCATAGAACCTCTCTATGAGACACTTCTACGTATTTCTACCCGAGTTTTGGTTTATAGAACACTCCCGCCACCACCGGACCTAGTAACTTGATTACTTAATCTAGGAACATACTATAGTTTTGTATATATTTTATTGTGCAATATTAATAGATTATTTAACTTCAGCTTAGACTTTATGTAAAATACAATAATTCCCAAAACTTTCACTTAGAAACTATGTCTTATTTTACAACATATTACATTTTATTGTCGAATCGAGTAAAAATACATTTTTATAGGAAATTTAGCGACATTTAACACTTGACAGTTGATTTGACGCGGTTTTTAAGTGATTTATATCACACTTAAAATTTTTTCTGAATTTAAATATTTTGGCACACGAACCTAATTGTCAGAAAATTGTTAGAAATTAGGACAGATGTCTGACCTTTCTTTTCCCACAATAATTATGACCAACAAAAACAAAAACCCGCTCCTCCATTAGAAACGGGCAAAAAAATCGACAAATTTCGGGTGGTGACAGGCACCTTATATGTAAAAGGCGAATTCTTCGTTGGCGAGTTTGAGTTTGGTGCCTGAGAAGATTTCTACTTCTTTTTGGACTGGAACGACCCGACCATCGATATATGTTTTGTTGGTCGAGTTGTTATCAACAATATAGTAGCGCCCTGCTTTTGTGAGAATATCAGCATGACTGCGACTCACCGCATTGTTATCGGCAACGAAATAATCACAATACCTCCGCTCCTTACCAATCCGAAAAGAAGGCTTGTCCACAAGAATCTTTTCTTGAGTTTTCTCTCTGATTAAATAAGGAAAGGTTGGTTCTTCCAAGGCTTCTGCCCCTAGCACCGTCGTACCATTATCGAAGCCCTCCGCACCCAACACCGTGGTTTCACTAAATGTTTGTGTTTTCGTTTTAGTCTGAGGGCTAGGATCAATTTTCACTGCTGCCAAAGGTTCTTGCACGTTTTCTTTTCCCACCATTAAAGGTGACCCACAGCTCACACAGAAATTTGCGGTTTCGTCATTTACACCGCCGCATTTTGGACAAGGCGCTGACGATTTCGATTTTTCCGGCATAGTTGCATGATTTTGCTGACCAAAAAGGTTATAGGCGATGTCCCCGGTGTTCCCTTTTTCCCCAGCTAGCTTATTTGATTGATTCTTATTTCCATGCAATCTCACTGAATCAGTTGGTAAATACGATTTATCCTCAATCGACTTGCCCGTGAGTTCAAAGATTAATTTTTCAAAACCATTAATTGAAAAAGGTGCTTGGTTTTGGAAAAACTGCAAATAGTTCGTAACATAACCATGGTCTTCGTGCTTTGTAAAAATAACCCGAAAAGGGAAATCCTTAAAAAACTCTGACGGTATATGCGGGTTTTGATTGTCAACAATTGGCCAAAAAATACATTTGAGTTTTTTGGTTCGTGGATTAAGGAAAATATAATCAAAATCCAGCATTAAGTTGTTCTCATTCATTAAGTTCTTTTTGCATTCTTGAACGATGTCGATGAGCTGTATGGCAACATCCAGGAACATTTTCTTAGTAACAATCCCGCTAAAATAAGCCTGCAATGGTATCATATCGACGATGGCGCTTTTTAAAATAATCCCCTTTTTCGTCGTTTCAGTGTTCACTGGAATAAGAGTTTCTAGAAGCTTTCCGGCAATCGAATTCAATTCGCGCTCATTAATCGCCTCTGGTTGAACTAATCGATTTGTGACTATATAACTGTTTGTACTCTGTTCCACTGTTGTACGTCCCATATCTATCTCCCGCTTTTAAAATAGTAATCTATTGACTGACCCATACCACTTCTTGGCAAACCAAAGTGGTTACGGCCACCCTTTTTCATTTCCATTCCCTTCAAAGTCCTGATGTATCCCGTTAGCAATAATACTTTCCAGCTCACTTATGCAATATGAATCTAACATTTTATTAAATAGAGCTACTGATTTCCATGTGCCATTAAAATCCCTCTTTATCATTCGACAAAATTCGGGTGGTGACAGGCACCTTAGAGGCACCTTAGATATTTATGTCTGTTACTTTTCCGTCTTCTATTGTGATTAGTGCGTTTGATGTGACGGTTCCTAGTCGTGAGTAATATCCTGATGGATCTTCATAGTTTGCGAAATAGCTGTCTTTTATCTCTGTAGGGGTAAATGTACTTAGGAAATAGATATAAATTTGTTGAGTACCTATTCTAGAATCCGAAACTTCTTTAGCTAATTTATTAATGAGTAGTAATTGATCCTCAAGCGGAGTGCCATCATCTTTTACAAACACATAATGAGAAGCATATACGCTGATATCAAGCGATTTAAGATAGCTGTCTAAATCCGCCCGACTCTCCTTTAAGCTCGCATTATGGTACGTATTTTCAAATTTCGTTTGCACTAGAAAATCCTGTTCAAGACTGATTTTTTCTGACAGCATCTTACTGTATTGATTTTGAAATAGTACATTTGCATAAGTATCTTCTAAATACGGTTCTACATTTTCTTCCCACTTTATTAATGAGCTTTTATTATTTTGATCCACTTGCCCTAGTAGTTCATCAACTTCACTCTCATCGTGGACATTAAGAAACTCTTTATCATAATTAACCTCGAATTTTATTTCCTGGAACTTTTTCGGGTAGCATTCGGCAATAATTATTTCATTACCATCAAATCCGTCTTCTTTCCTCATCGTAGAAACACCGAACTCTTCATTATATTTAGATTTTAGATATTGAAGGATTACATCCTGGTAATTATCATTAAGCTTGCCATTTGATTGTCCACCGGATTGTTCTGTTTGTTGCGAGCAAGCACTTGCTACTAGCACTAATGTGATCGATAAAACTAATAAACTTGTAAACTTTAAGAAACGCATTTTCATATATCTCCTTATATTTATTACTCCTAAAAAACGAAAGGGAAATACTCGGGTTGATATTCTTTTCCAACAGGACGACCGAAGGTAATAACAGTATCGTTCTTTGCTGTTCAAAATATGCAGGTGCATCTTATCCCGCGCAATATTAATAGCTTTTAAGATTGAAGTGAGTTACCTGACCGAATATACAATAATCCCCATATCTTCCACTTTGAAACCACGCCTTATTTTACAACATATTACATTTTGTTGTCGAATCAAGATAAATTACATTTCAACAGAAAGACTAGCTCCATATTACACTAGACAGTAGATTTTCTGCGGTTTTCGAGCGACTTAAATCACATCGAGTTGAATATCCAGATTCAAGCATTAATATATCCAAAGGAAATGATAGGGAATTGTTAAAATTTCAGACAGATGTCTGACCTTTTTTTACAAATCTATTAATCACAACAAAAAGCCCGCTTCCACAATGCTGGAAACGAGCTTGAAAATTCGACAAAATTCGGGTGGTGACAGGCACCTTGGTGGGCACCTTGGTGGCGCGGCTTAGATTTCTATTTTTTGGAGGAGGGTTACTCCGTAGCGTTTGTAGTTGCTGGATAGTTCTTCGGTCCAGACAATGTATCCCTTGAAGGTGACTTCTACCTTATTGATAATCGTTTTAAATTGAAGGATAATGTCCCTTTTCACAGGTAAATTTAACGATGAGTCAAAACATAGACCGACCGGGCTAATATTATTAATAGAGACTGGCGAGCTTCCGAGCTTTAATTGACTCTTTCCAATACTCACAATCGTCATCTCAGCTAAGACCGGAGCATTCAACTGAACCCGGGCATAATTTCTTCTGTTCACATTAAAATTGACCGCGCCTGCCTTTACATCCTTCTTTTTCCATTTGCTGTTGGTTAACCACTTTCTAAAATGATGACCGTCTAGTGGTTTACTATAATAATAGCCTTGGATTTCATCACAACTTAACGCCTTTAATAACGAAAGCTGTTCTGTAGTCTCAACCCCTTCAGCAACGACTGATTTTCCAAGCTTATGACATAGCTGTATCGTTGAGGCAATAATCTCATAATGATCACGATCCTGATGTATTTCATCGACTAACGATTTATCGAGTTTAATAATCTCACATGGAATCTTTTTTAAATAATGAAGCGAGGAATAACCTGTTCCAAAGTCATCCAAAGCAATCGTGATGCCCATACCCCGCAATTTATTCAATGTGGTTAGCACTTGTTTTTCATTTTTAATAACCACCGATTCTGTAATCTCAAATTCGACCCACCGTGAATCAACCTTTTTGTCTTTTAAAATCATAACAACCATATCGACAAAATTGGGCTGGAGCAGCTGTATGGTAGATAAGTTTATCGAAATCTTCTTAATCGGCAAGCTTGAATGCTCCCATAATTTAATCTGCTCACAAACCTTCTTGATAATCCATTCACCAATTGGGATAATCAGACCGGATTCTTCCGCCATATGAATAAATTCTCCAGGCGACACTAGCCCAAATTTTTTGTGGTTCCAACGAATTAACGCTTCGGCAGATACCATTTCATCCGTAATGGGATTAAAGCGTGGTTGAAAGTGTAAGAGAAATTCATCTCTTAACACTGCCTTCTTGCAATCATTTCTTAACGTAAATTGTTTGTAGCTGTTAAAATCCATCGTAGGAGAAAAAATCTGATATTGATTTTTCCCTTTACTCTTCGCATCATATAAGGCTGTCTCCGCATTTTTTAATAATGCATCGGCATTATCCCCTGAGCTTGGAAAAATACTTACGCCCATACTCGCTGACAGATAAATCTCAGCTCCGTTTATTTCAAAGGGCTTTCGATTAAGGTGCTGATATAATAGTGCTAGTTTTTTAGGAATATCCTTTTGATCCTCGATATTTCGCATGATCATAAAGAATTCATCCCCGCTAGCTCTATACAATTCACAATCCTTTCGATTAAGAGCTGACATAATACTTTTTGAAAAATCAACCAGCAGCTGATTACCTGCATTAAATCCAAAAGTATTATTCACATATTTAAAATCATCAATTCCGATTTTAGCAATGGCAAATACCTTATTGCCCCGCATTGCCAAACGCAGCTCTTTGCTTAAAATTTCAGCGAAGGATTTCCGATTTGGCAAGCCTGTCACCCAATCAAAGTACTCTATTCTTTCCATTCTATTACTTAAGTCTTTTTGCTTCGTAATATTTCTTTTAACAAAAACTATGGCATTAATGATTGGATCGTGTAACATATTTTTCGCGGTAATTTCATAGGGGCTATATGAACCATTTTTATTTTTGACGATAATCTCTAGAGTTTCCTTACTGCCGGGATTGCTTTTCAGCTTTTCAAACCAATTCATATAGTCTAATACATTCTCTTCCTTGAGTATATCAATTACATTTTTTCCAATAACATCACTTGTATTATAGCCAAATACCTTTTTGATTGATGTATTAATGCTAACTAGATTATTATTTTCATCAATACAACCGAATAACTCATCGGATATCATTTCAGTAATTGCATCCTGAAGGAGAACATGCTTCTGTTGACTCTTTTGTTCAGTTATATCTGTTCTTAATGTTAAAAATCCATACAGTTTTTTCGCGTCATCGAACAGCGGGAAAATGGACATATGATACCAGCCAAAAGATCCATCTTTCCTCTTTGCGGTCATCTCCCCAGTCCAACTTTTCCCCTTTAACAGTGTTTTCCATAGTCTTTGATAAAACTCTCTTGAATGCTGGCCTGCATTAAAAATTCTTGTATGACTACCCAACAATTCGTTAGATGTGTACCCGAGAGTTTCACAGCATTTTTCGTTCACATACGTAATAACGCCCTTGGTGTTGGTAATCAAAATTAAAGTTTCATTAAACATTATGGAAAGAATCTGTTCAATATTTAACTTGGATTTCCGCTCAAAATTTTCAATTAACGGACCACCTTTTTCCATTACAATGGCTGATTGCTCTAAGGGATCCCATTTTTCGATTCCATCATTAATAAAAATATTTCTTAAAATTCTCATGTAAGACATTACTTCCCCCCCCAATCACCCACGAACCAGAAGAATTCTCCAACTATTCTGCAAAAACACTAGTATATTAATATAATAAATTAGAATTGCGTTTTTTTCCTGTACTATTACTCCGAACGACCCCTTCGACACATCACTTTCACACAAAGTTCACAAAATAAACACAATTAACCCACATAAAAATTCGACAAAATTCGGGCGGTGACAGGCACCTTGACACTGATAATCATTTTCATTAGAATTTAAGTATTATCACCTTAATTGATAGATACATACAAAAGGGGAAAACAAAATGATACATGAGCGAGTTGTTATCCATGCATAAATTACCCGTTTCTATAGAAAAAGAACTAGCAAAATATCTTGTTACTCTATCAAATGAAAAAATCCCTACAGTCCATATTGATACAGCTGATGATACATTAGAGACCTTGCTTCATTATGCTAAGAATCGAATTGGCAACGGCAGAGATCGAGTCGCCGTTTCGATGTTATTTAGAAGATACGCTTTCGTTATCACCGCTCAATTGTTTATGCTCAGCAAGCATCGTTTAGCCTGGCAAGGTGACATTCAAGACATTTCCATTATCGATGACCCAGACGATAAACAATGGCTGCCTACCTTTTTATTTCGAAAAAATGATTGGCTGAATGTAGAAGAAGCTAATGTTGAAGAAGCTTTTCGCACGATTTTATATAAATTCGCTGCTAGCCTTCTCCATCCACTTGCGACAAAAACAAAAACATCGAAACTAGTATTGTGGGAAAACATTTGGGCCTACACATTATGGATGTATGATGGATTATTAAAGGAAAGTTGCATTCAGACTAGTGTCGAAAATGACCTGTCTATTCTTTTAGGCGATGAGGTTTGGATTGGAATTGAAAAGCGCTCACCTTTCAAAAAGTACTTAGGTGAAAAAACGGTCCCAGAATCCGTTCAATCCTATAAACGAGTTACGTGCTGCTTTTATTACGAAATTGACGGAAATGATAAATGCGCTTATTGCCCTAATGCTTCATGTTAAAATTTGCGAAAAAACCCGCTCTCAGATTTGGCTCTGAAGCGGGTTTTACTATACATGGAGATGCAGTCTTGCAGCTTTGCAGTCTTGCAGTCTTGCAGCATTGCAGGCAGTCAGCAAGGTCACTCACTACCTAAACAAGCAAAAAATTCGACAAAATTCGGGTGGTGACAGGCACCTTAGAGGTTATAGGCTTTTTCGAAGGCGTCGCGGGTTGCGTCACCGAGTGAAGCGTAGCCTGCTGCATCACCGATTACGAATATATTATGGTCCATTTCCGCTCTTAAGCTTTCTTCCAATGGGTTATAGGCCTCAACACCCATTGCGACAATGATATAGTCTGTTTCAAATTCTGACTGTTTCCCAGAATCCAATTCCTCGACAACAATGCGGTCTGGAAGGATTCTATCCACCTTATGATCAGTAACAATGTTCACATCGAGTTGTTTGAGCTTATCTAGCAATCTTAGTCTAGTATCAGCTCCAATTCTTTTGCTTGCTTTCGTAGGGATTTCAACAAATGTCACCTCATTCCCCGCTTCGGCAAGACGTCGGTTCGTTCCATGACAGATCATGCCACTGCCGACCACTGTCACTTTTTTATTTTTAAAATCTAAATCCTTTAATTTCATATCTTCATAAGTATAGATATGGTTTAAATCATTGCCCTCAACCTGTGGGAGGGCAGGTCGTCCGCCTGTTGCCAATATTACAGCATGTGGTTCCATTGCGGTTATCTCAACAACGGTTGCTTCTGTGTTCAGTCGAACATCGATATTCAACCGTTTCATTTCACTGCTAAGGTAATTAATGTGCCAAGTCATCTTTTCTCGATAAGTAGGATCCGTGACAAGATGCAATTGGCCACCAAGCCGATTACCTTTTTCAAAAAGAGTTACCGTGTGTCCTTTTAATGCAAGAGTTCGCGCTGCTTCCATTCCACCTGGACCACCGCCGACGACCACAACAGGACGATTTTTACCAACAGAAAGGTGTTCCTTCGCTCTCGCTTGCGCTTGCATTTGCTCTGGCACTTCGAACTCAAGCTCACGGCCCGCTCGAGCATTGATTGAACATAAAACGTGCGAGCCCCCCATTGCTGAATGGATACAGTGGAGGCAGCTTATACATTTTCTAATTTCTGCTTCGCGGCCTTCCATTGTCTTGTTGACCCACTCAGGGTCTGCAATTAATCCCCTGCCTATCGCGACAAAGTCTGCTTTTCCTTCAGTTAAAATGTCCTCGACAAATTGTGGCTCGCGAATGTTCCCAACCGTGATAACCGGAATGTTAACTTCTTTTTTGATTTCCTCAGCCAAGTAGACTCTCCAGCCCTGTTTAAATAGTGGAGATTCAATGATTCTATCCATCGATTCATAGGTTCCGCAGCTAATATGGAGACCATCTACTCCTATTTTTTCCAGGTATCGACTAATCTGCTTCCCGAGCTCTAAATCGATTCCACCTTCAACGAATTCATCAACGCTAAGACGAACGGTTACTGGGTAATCCGGACCACACTTTTCTCTAATCCCGGCAATGATTTCTTCGATAAATCTCATCCGGGTTTCGAAGCTGCCACCATATTCATCGGTTCGCACGTTTGACTGCGGGCTTAAGAATTGGTTAATCAAATAACCGTGGGCACCGTGGATTTCAACGCCATCAATGCCAGCCTCTTTACATCTCACAGCAGATTGGATAAATTCAGTAACTAGTTCCTTTACCTCTGCTGTCGTTAATTCGCGGGGCTCTTCACCTACGGCAGCACTGGCAATGCTACTAGGGGCAACGATTTGCTTGCCATTGATTAAGGCAGAGCTAGACTGTCTGCCTGCATGATGGATTTGCACAAAAACCTTGGCGCCATATTGATGAACAGCATCGGCGATACGCTTAATTCCAGGGATAAAGCGATCATCATCAAGCCTTAATTGTCTTATGAATCCTTTTCCATATTCATAATCGATACAAGTAAATTCCGTAATAATTAACCCTGTTCCACCCTTGGCTCGTTCTTCGTAATAAGCAACTAACTCATCCGTCACTTCACCTTCAGGACCAGCTAAATTCGTTCCCATCGGGGGCATGACGATTCTGTTTTTCAAAGTTAAATTGCCGATTTGGCCTTGTTTAAAGATGTTTTGGTAATTCATATATGTAGCCTCCCATTCTTGCTTGTTTTTCTGTTTTCTGTGAAAATATTCACAAACATCACCACTCTCTTTATTGTAAAGGAAAATAACGGAAGACAGACTACTGTGAATTTGATAGTTTCATGACAAAATGGAATTTAATGAAAATTCGACAAAATTCGGGCGGTGACAGGCACCCTTTGGGTGATATTTGCCATTTTTATTACTTTTTTCTAATAAGTCCGTCATTTTGTGCTATTATTCATGTATGGAATAATTTAGTAGTCAGATAGACATCTCGATTTTTTCAAAAGACGATGTTACCGGAGTAATTAGCATTAAAGTTCATACGTGATTTAATGATGTGAAGGGAGAAATACGCTAACTCCATTCCTCCGGTTTAACAATGATAATATATTGAAAGGAAGAAACACTATGTTAATACCTGATAGGAAAGTACTCATCACATACGGTATCTTGATTGTACTTTCTGTGGGCGGTGTCATCACTTATGTGAATAATGGTGAACCGGCCAAAAAAGCAACAAATAGTGCTGCTGCTACTTCGCAAAAAGCAACAGTGGATAACCTTCTTAAAACCATGAACAATGGTACGACGAAAACTGCTCCGGTCGAAAGCGTCATACTATCAAAATTTTACTATGGTGACAAAAAAGAAAACGGTGCGGCAGCAATCTTGCCAGATAGACCTAGAATTGACGAAGCGCAATTCATTTCTGCTTCTGAAAAATTCATTACCGCCGAGGAACTACACTTGGCCACCTCTCTCATTGGGAAGACCAAACCTGAGGTAGAAGCCATTGATGCTTCCATGTTAAAACACATCGAGGTCGTTTATAATTCGAAGAACGTTGTCGAAGGGGTAACTCTTGATATTATTTCATCCGGTTCGAAGCAAATTAAAGAGTTCGCAGGGAAACCAGTATTTCATTTAGAAGATAAAGCGTACCTATACCATGGGCAAAAATACGATTATATCCTTTATACTACTGATGATAAATTGTTTAATAAAATGACCATACTGCCAGTACTTGATCCAGTTCAGACTGTAGAGGATACAACAGTTTCCCAGGAACAACCAGAAGAAAACGATTCACAAGTTGTTAAAAAGAAAAAAAATAACGATGCAGATAAGCAGCAAAAAAATAAAACTAACAGTGACAGCTCTTCCCAGAAATCGTCTGGAAAGACTAATACACCTACGCCAAATCCAACTCCAGCGCCTACTACACCAGGAAATAACAAGCCAGACCCTAAACCAGTTACACCACCGGAGGATCCGAAGCCTGAACCACCTCCAGTAACACCAGGAGATGACACACCAACACCTGAGCCGCCACCTGACGACACTAAACCGCCTGAGCAGCCAGCTGAACCAGTGGAAACTCCAGAACAAAAATAAAATACTAAAGCCGATATTCCTTGTTTTGGGAATATCGGCTTTTTTCCTAAAGGGTAGCTTCTTTTTTTCCCTATAATCCCACCATGCCATTCGACAAAATTCGGGCGGTGACAGGCACCTAATTATTTAAAATTTTCAAATTTTATTGACTTTTATAGGCAAAAATTACTACAATTTAACATTAGAGTTATGTATTGTAAAAAATGAATTTTGAAAAAGAATTATGAGGAGATATGAGGGGTAACTTTTATTATAATCTTTTCCCTTAAAATAATTATGAATTTACTAAGTAATGATGGCCTAAAGGAGTTATTAAAGAATGGTTACTTATGGCTCTTTAAAGTAGTTTTTAATTTTTGTAAGGTATTCCCGAAAAAAAACAAAGTGACCTTTGTAGTGGGTTTTACAGGGAATCCAACCTTTGTTATTAATGAAATGATTATGAACAATCTTTCAGCTGAAATCGTTCTTTTGTGTAAACCAAAGATAATAAAGCCTTTACAAAGGAAGTTTAATAATATATCCATTATCCCCTTTGAGTCTCCCAACGCCATACAATGGATTCGCGCTATTCGTCATCTTGCATCATCGAAAATCATCATCATTGATAATTACTATGCCTTTTTATCTGTAATAGATTTTAAGGAAGGCGTCGAATGTATTCAGCTTTGGCATGCTGCTGGGGCTTTAAAAGCATTTGGCCTGAAGGATCGCTCAGTAATATACAGAAATGAAATTGCAAAACAGAGGTTTAGGAAGGTCTATCAAAAATTCGATAAAGTCATTGTAGGTTCTGACGCAATGGCTAATATATTTATGGACGCATTTGATGTATCACGTCAAAGTATTTTGCGTACCGGCATACCTAGAACAGATTTTTTTTATAACCTGGAAAGTATAGAGGCCGCTCAAGCTTATTTCTATTCAAAGTACCCTATATTTAAAGAAAAAAAGGTTATTTTGTATGCACCGACATTCCGGGATTATGAATTTGACAGTTGCAAGATGCATCTTGATATCAGAGAAATGTACCAAGAATTAAATGATGAGTATGTATTACTTATAAAACTGCATCCCACTGTGAAAATCGATACGAACTTAGAAAGTCAGTATCCTAATTTTGCTTTTGACTTCTCTAGTTTACGAGGAATAAACAGACTGCTTACTATAGTTGATTTTTTAATAACAGATTATTCATCAATACCATTTGAATTTGCTTTCTTAAAAAAGCCTATGATTTTCTTTCTACCTGATTTGAAAACCTATCAAAGAGAAAGAGGAACAATCCCTAACTTTCTCCAAGAAATTCCAGGACCAAAATGTTTCGATACGAGTGAAATAATAGAGGTAATAAAAGGAAATCAATTTGATATTAAGTTAATTCATGAGTTTTCAAATAAATGGAATCGTTATTCAAATGGAACCTCATCAAAAAAGTTAGAACAATATATTAGAAGCAAACTAACATAACAATTTAATAAATAAATGACAAAATTTTAATTTTATTTTTTCACTATATTAATGAAGCAACTGATTAAAGAAGGTCATAAAGAAATGAAGAATATATTAACTCGGCTAAAGCTAACATCAGTAGTTACAAAAATCTATCAAATACTATTCAATCTACTAGGCGTATTACCAAAGGATAAAAATTTAGTTGTTTTTGAAAGTTTTCTTGGTAGACAGTACAGCTGCAATCCTCGAGCTATCTATGAATATCTTCGAGAGAATTATCCAGAATACAGATTGATTTGGAGTGTTGATAAACGCTATGTACGAACGTTTGATGAAAAAGGCATTCAATATATTAAGCGACTCTCAATCAAATGGTTGTTCACAGTCCCAAGAGCAAAATATTGGGTAATAAATAGCAGAATGCCACAATGGATAAAAAAACCGAAAAACACGATTTACTTACAAACATGGCACGGTACCCCACTTAAGAAATTGGGCACTGATATTGAGGAAGTTCATATGCCAGAAACGACAACAGAAAAATATCGAGAAGGATTCCTTCGTGAATCACAAAAATGGGATTATCTAATATCACCAAATCCATATAGTACAAAGATTTTTTCGAGAGCTTTTCATGTTGATAGGAGCAGGATACTAGAGACCGGCTATCCACGAAACGATGAACTGATTGTTAGTAATTCCGAAGAGAACATACAGGTGATAAAAAATAAATTGGGAATACCTCATGGCAAAAAGGTTATTTTATATGCTCCGACATGGCGCGACGATGAGTATTTTGCCAAAGGTCAATATAAGTTTTCTTTACATATGAACTTATCCTTACTACAAGATACATTAAAGGATGAATACGTTATTGTTTTACGGCTTCATTATTTAATTTCTAATAGACTGGATGTTTCCAAATACAAGGACTTCGTCTTTGATCATTCAAGTTACGGCGATATTCGAGATTTATATTTAATCAGCGATCTACTGATAACAGATTATTCTTCAGTATTTTTTGACTATTTATGCCTAAAACGCCCTATTATTTTTTATACATATGATATAGACAGTTATAGGGATATCCTTAGAGGTTTTTACTTTGATTTTGAAAAAAATGCACCAGGTCCATTGGTAAGAACAACAGAATCTTTAATAGATGAAATAAAACGCTATGCAATAGAAAATTCTACCTCTACAAATAAAAAGTTAGTAAACTATTACAACAAGTTTTGTCAGCTTGAGCACGGTGTTTCAACTGAGATGGTGGTAAAAAGTGTATTTTCGGAAAGGGTAGTAAAATGAACTCATTATTTACTGTAATAAAAGAAAATTTAAGAAGCATTCATTTAGTAATTCGGTTATCCCTTTTTGAACTAAAAAGTGGAAATCGAAATCATTATTTAGGTATGTTGTGGGAAATCATCAATCCGATGATTCTAATCGGTATATATTGGTTTGTTTTTGGTTATGGGATTAGAGGCGGGGAGCCTATTGAAGGAATAGAGTTTTTCCCTTGGATGCTTTCTGGTATTACTGTTTGGTTTTTTACCTCTAACGCCATCATTCAAGGCTCAAAATCAATATATTCTAGAATTAAAGTCATCTCGAAGATGAACTTTCCCATGAGTGTCGTTCCTGCATATGTCATTACCTCAAAGCTATATCACCATATTTTGCTGGTTATCATCGTTATGGGGATCCTAGCTGTTTTAGGTCACCCTCCGACTCTTTATATATTGCAACTTCCATATTTTTTAATTGCTAATTTAGTGCTGTTGTTTTCAATTTCATTAATTACATCAACATTGTCAACAATAATACGCGACGTTCAAATGGTAGTGCAAGCTGTAGTAAGAGTATTGTTATACCTTTCTCCTATCTTATGGACAAGTGATAGTATGCCTAGAACCGTCATAAACGCACTAAAACTAAATCCTTTCTACTATATTATTGAAGGTTATCGTTCAGCGTTATTGGGCACAAATTGGTACTTTATTGAAAATGCTCAATATACCTATTATTTCCTAACTTTAGTGTTAATCTTTCTCTGGATTGGAGCAGTTCTTCACGCGAAATTTAAAAGAAGCTTTGTTGATTATCTATAATCGCAATATTAAAAGTTCACAAAATTGTAGAGTTTTAGCATAAACCGTGATATAATATCTAACATTGTAAAATATAGTAAATAATTACTGTAATTACTATTTTAGTAAATTACTTACAATAATAAACCCTATTAAATTCACAATTAAAAATTATATATATATTAAAGATTGTTATACAGGGAGGCGATTATCGTGAAAAAGGTTCTTACATATGGCACTTTTGACTTACTTCATTGGGGGCACATAAACTTATTGAGAAGAGCAAGAGAATTAGGAGATTATCTTGTTGTAGCCATTTCAACAGACGAATTCAATGCAATAAAGAATAAAAAAGCATACCACAACTATGAAAATCGAAAAATGATTCTTGAAGCGATCCGATACGTTGATGAGGTTATTCCAGAAAATAACTGGGAACAAAAAATTAATGATGTTAAAAACCATGATATTGATGTGTTTGTTATGGGAGACGACTGGGAAGGTGAATTTGACTTTCTAAAGGACTATTGCGAGGTAACTTATTTACCCCGTACTGTTGGGATTTCCACAACAAAAATCAAAAAGGAATTATTAGTAACAGCAAAATAGTCTATAAAGTCGCTTTATTAGCGACTTTTTTTACTTAATGTAATGGAGAAGGGGGATATGAATTATGAAAACAAGGTTATCTAATCTACGGGAATGGAGAAGGAACCTGGTTTGGATTTTCCCCATCTTATTAATTCCTCTACTATTTCTATTAAAGGACAATGATTTTCCAGAAGAAAAACAAATATCATCATTAAATGTGCGTACTTATGGGGCAAAAGGTAACGGAACTAATGATGATACAATGGCGATCCAAGAAGCATTAGACCAAGTTAAAAAGAGTAACAAAATTATACAAGTATATATTCCTTCTGGTAATTATAAACTTACTAAAACTTTAAAAATATATAGAAATACACATTTAATCCTTGAAGAAAATTCTATTTTTCTACGGAGCCACAATAATTCTTTTATGATTAATGGGGATTACGGAGATACTTATGATGGATACAACGGGAACGGAAATATTGTAATTGAGGGTGGTATATGGGAAGGAAATATTCTAGATTATCCTGATTCATATAATGCTATCGGCATAGCTCGAGCAAAAAATATAACCATCAAGAATGTTGTCTTTAGAGATATTTCTAGTTTCCATGCTATTGATCTATCTTCCTCTGAAAACGTCTTAATTGAAAATTGCAAATTTCTGGGTTTTAAAGATACAACCCCAAATAAGTCACGTTTCTATTCAGAAGCCATTCAGATTTCCGAACACACTATATTTGGTTTTAATGCATTTGGTACATTCAATGGAACACCTAATAAAAACGTGGAAATAAAAAACTGCATATTCGGGGAAAGCGGAACAAAGGGAACAACAGCTTGGCCAGTTGGGATTGGAAACCATTATACTGTTTACGATAAGTACAATTCAAATATAAAAATTCACAACAATAGCTTCCAAGGTATGACATTTGCTGGTATTAGAAATTTCAAATGGTATGACACAATCATAAAGAACAATAAATTTATTAATTGTTCACGAGGAATTTTTCTTTCCAATCCAGATGGAAATGGAGAGTCTTCCAAAACAATTGATGGAGTACAGACAGCCTTACCACAATCCAGTAAAAAAACGATTATTTCAGGAAACACCTTCGAACGTACTCAAAAGGAAAACATTGTTGGATTTGGATGGGAGAAAAATGGTATACACGCAAAAATACAATCTTTAAAGATAGAAAATAATGTATTTAATAACCAATTAGGGTTGAATAACAGACCCTCTATATTCCTATCTGGAATTAGTGATTTAATAATTACAAAGAACCAATTTAATCACTTTGGTGCTGGAGGTATAACCATTCTTAATTCAAACTCATTTAACATAACCGAGAATATACTCTTAACACAAGACAGTAAGACTAATATGGCAATCCTCATCGGAAATAACTGTGAATCAGGGACTATTAAAAATAATATATTTTCTTTAAATAATGAACAGAAAAATCCAATTAATGTAGAAGATACTTGTACGGATATTCAAACAATAAATAATATGATAAAAATAGACTAATCGCAAACTATCTATGAGTAGTCTTAGAAAAAAGAGCGTAATCACCGTTACGCTTTTTTATTTTGTAATATAGTGGTACCGAAATGCCATTCAATCATTTCCGTTTATCCACAATTGTACTTCTTTTAATAAGGTTTGTTCCATTTCAAAACTTTTTTTCTTAATTTCTAAATCATTCATTACTTCTTCAGAACAATAGCTCAATTTTAGGTCTATTTCTGTACCATTGTTGGCAACAATTGCTTTAATAACTACAATGTCAACAATATCAGCTTGATCCACTGTATCATTCCAGCCTTGTAATTTCTTCTCAAAGGAAGGTAGTCCATCTTCGGTAATATCTGCAACTATTTTACTTATATTAGTATAATTCCAGTATTTCACTTTGGTTGCACCCCTATGATTTAATAATATATGTATCCAAAAATTTGTATGTAGTTCTCACTTTATTCAATATTATATATTATTAATTATAAAGTAGTAATGTTAATAAATATCATTAATAAGATTAATGTATCATTACATTTTTGTGAAATCATGTAAAAAATCAGTGATGTACGCTAAATTATACCATATACATAGTGTGAAAGCGCAGACATTTTATGATTCTTTTAAAACTAATAAAACCCAGATGACACACGATTATGCCTTCTGGGTTTAATAAGATCATATATTTATTCTATTACTGATATGCAATTTCCCTTTTTCCTTCTCTATTCATCAAAAAATCAACCGCATCTCTGGGGTTTTTACTGCAAAAAACAATCTCAAATATTTGATTTGTAATTGGCATATCAACACCTAGTTGTTTTGCTAAATGATAAGCAGCCTCGGTTGACCGAATCCCCTCAACTACCATTCCTATGTTATTTTGCACATCTTCAATGTTACTGCCTTTACCAATTTGATATCCTGCCTGCCAATTCCGGCTATGTTTACTGTTACATGTTACAATTAGGTCTCCCGCACCCGCTAAACCTAATAGGGTTAGCGGGTTTGCACCCATTTCACATCCAAGGCGTGTAATTTCGGAGAGTCCGCGTGTAACTAATGCAGCCTTAGCGTTATCACCATAACCCAGACCGTCACAGATTCCAGCTCCTAAGGCAATTATGTTTTTTAGTGCTCCACCTAACTCTACGCCCAGAATATCATTGTTATTATAAACTCTAAAGTAAGAATTCATAAACAAATTCTGCGTGAATTCCGAAGCAAATTTATTATTAGATGCAGCAGTAATTGTTGTTGGATATTTTAAAGCCACTTCCTCAGCGTGAGTAGGTCCTGACAAAACAACAATATCTTTTAATACATCGTTAGGTAATATCTCATTTATGATTTCTGATACACGTTTAAACGTCTTTGGCTCTATTCCTTTACTAGCATGAATTATTGTTACTGGAGTTTTTATTATTTCTTTTAATTTTATTAGGATTTCTCTAATGGCTTTTGTTGGCACAACTATTAGAATACTATTTACTCCATCTATTGCCTGTTGTAAGGACGTAAAGCCCTTTATAGATTTAGGAAGTTTTATACTTGGCAAATAATTCTTATTTGAATTATTGTTATTTATTTCATTTATCGTCAACGGGGAGTGTCCCCATAAACGAACCTCATGGCCATTATCAGCCAAAACCATAGCCAAAGCAGTACCCCAACTTCCTGCTCCTATGACTGCAATTCTATTCAAATTATCGCCTCATTTAATCTGTTTTATTTATAAATAAAATCATTTTAGGAGATTCATATTGCCCAAGACTAAATATCCTCTTTATAGGAAGGCAACCACTCGGTAGCAGAATCACCCTTTTCCACTTTTATTTTCCTCCATGAAATATTTCCATTTCTAAACAGATATGGGCCCACCTTTAAATATTTCCCCGTAAACGGAGTAATTGTATAGGTACACTTTACCCATTCATTATTTCTTATATTAAATTGATTTTTCTTTATATAATAATGCTGAACTGATGTATTTTGAAATATTCCAGTCGGCTTATCATAAAGCCTAATACTAAATATTGCTTGTTGACTATCAACTTTGTCAATATCTTCAATTTTAACTTCAAAGGATATAGTGTAAGTTTGATCCCCATCAGCATTTACCTCTATTGCATTAGACCAAAGCTGCCGGTTTATATCCTTTTTCTCACCAGTTTTATTTATTGTCAAAATATTCGAATCTTTGTTAATGGAATTATCTTCAGAAATAATCTTAAAATCATTATGCCAATAAGTCCAAAAACTTTTCCCTAAGTTAAAAGTAGAATTTTTCACAAGATTTATTCTAGTTGACAATTCTTCTATTCTATTTAAGTTTTTAATTGCCTTTTTCTCAGCTATTAGATCATCAATAATTATTTTTATAAACTTTTTTGTGAAATCTTGATAATATTCATTGGTAAAATGAACATAAAATAAATCCCAGATATGATTTGGGTCAGCAAGATAATGTTTATCTTCGTAATCTATATATCTTACTCCATGTTTTTCAATGAAATATTGATCTAAAACTTCCCACCATTGATTATATAAATCTAGGTTTAGATTATGACCTAGCTCTTCAGTAACATTTTTTATTTGTTTTGTTTTTTGATCGAAAAATTCATTTGTAAATCTAGCTTTATTAATGACTATTTTGCAATTCGGAAGTTCTTCTTTTAAAAGTTCCACAAATATATCGGCACTTCTCTTCCACATTTTTAAATAGTTATTAAAATTCTTTTTTAAAGTAATAGAATTCCCTACTTCTAAATCTTTAAAGATATTAACTTTTTCAAACTTAAAAACCTTATCAGTTATATAAGAATTATTAAGTTCTCTAATTCCAAAAAATAAGTCTGCATAGAAATCTAGTATTACATAATCTGGATCGTTAATTTTTAAATGATAAATAATAGATTTTTCCAACTCAGAAATTAGATGAAGTTTATTAAACTCTGTGGTATCACCACTAACATTTGTTGCTATAAAGGGAATCGGATCTGAAGTTAAAGATATTAGTGACATTTGATGTTGTGATACAACACACTTATAATAATCTTTGTAATTATTTACAAATTGGGAGTTAAAATTATCTCTAGTAGCACAGCTGCCAATAACCGCTACCTTTATTTTATCCACTTAATTCATCCTTTCAAAGTTGAAGACAGTTAATTTGTCACTTTGTTTGTTGAAGTTTCCTTTAATAAGTACTTCACACCAATATTATCAAGCTGTGAAATAAATTCTTTATAGTACTCAGGCTCTAAATGGTCTGGTGTACAGTTCTCAGGATGATTATAAAGCGAGTAATATTTTTTATTGGATACATTTAATGTTTGGATATTTGGCAAAAGCTTTAGGAAGTAATCTTCCATATATTCATATAGGTAATTACTTCTCTTAATATGTCTGATAAAATCAAAATTCTCTATTTTACCGTCACTTGTAATATAACCCTCTGTTTTCCTAACTCTTTGTAAAACAATTCTTTCTTCAGGAATAATTTGAACAATCTTCTCAGCAAATTTCTTTACTGATTCTTTCCACAAGTTTAAGTATTCTGAAATATTTTGATGGGAAAGAACTTTCACATCTTCTCTTAAATCGCAAAGGTAATTTAAATTCCTTCTCAACATATAATTGACAGTGATGATATGATTTTCGTCAAAGAGTAAGACATCCTTCGATCCATCGATATAAAAATCAATAATAAAAAGGTCTGGATTAGCTTTCTTTAATTGTTCGAAGAAATCTTTATCGTAGTCACTTTTGATATAACTAACTTCTCTTTCATTAAAACCTTCAAATCTATTTTGCGGAAAAGGCACTGGGTTACTCATTAAACTTATAATCGAAGAATGGAACTGAGTATGAACTATTTGATACTTGCTTTTATAACTTGGATTATAAAAATCATTTGAGCTAAAAGCTAATCTACTAAAACAAGAACCACAAACTGCAATCTTTAATGTATTAGGTGCTGCTTTATGCTCTTTTTGCTTGCAAATCAAAGTTAACTTATTTAATTCTGATAAGGTAAATTCAAGTTGGAAATGACTATTAAGAGTAATTGAATTTTCCGGATTAAATTCCTTTTCATTGATATAAACAGGGAAGTTTATTGTTATATCAAATTCTGAGCTTCTTGTCTTCAAATAAATATTATATTTATCATTATTTTGGATGTTCAAGTCACTAAAGAAATCTTGAATTAAAAAGCTAGAAAAGAAGTTTGCGTCAAACTGGTTAAATGGAAGTTCTTTAATATCTAATGATAATTCTCCATCCTCAAATGTGGATTCTTTTTTTATAATAAAATTCTCGACAATTAAATTATTAACTTCCCCTTCTAATATCAACTGGCCCTCATTTTCTAAGAAGTTTGCTTTTATTGGTAATTTCCTTTGTTGAACAGTAAGTGATAAAGCTTTTTTATAATTTCTATAAAACTTCATATTAAAATATTTATAAATTTCTTTTTGGGTTCCTAGGAATTTCAAATTTTGTTCGATACTGAAAGGGTAGTCGATTTCCAAATTATTATTGTTATTACTTAACGTTATGTATGTATCCCAAGTTGATTTAGAATAATTCGTGTTTATTAATTTTTTTAAAACAATAGCTGAAGAAAACACACCATTTTCACTATATATAACAGGAAATTCTTGTACTTCCTCATGATATAAGATGTCAGACTGAACTCTCTTTTTAAATTTAATCACAAGATTATTTTTTTCATGATTATTTTCAAAAAAATGATCCGAAATACTGAACTTTATATTTAATGTATCTTCATTAAAACTACCAGTAACAGCACTAATAGGAAGTTCTCTTTCTTTAACTTGTAAAGCAAAAGTATCTATTTTAGTAACATAGGCTCTTACCATATAATAAGTAGATTCAATTGAATAATATCTCGTTTGAAATTCCTGCATATTCTTGATTTTAATCTTTTCTGCTTTATTACCTAATAGAATATAACAGTCCCAAATTTTACTCTCATTAAAATTTGAGGTTATCTCATTAATACTAATTGAAACGTTAAACTTGTTATTATACCATTCTGTGTCTAAAAAAATTCTTTTTGGAATAAAATAATCATCTGCAGAAATTCGTTCTTGTAAAACAATTGTAGGTTTTTCATCTGTTGCATTTGATGTAGAGAATTCCCCTTTTAGTATTAATTGATTTAAATCTTCTTTAAATTCAATAGAATTAAATTTTGCAAACATAATTTCCTCCATAATCTCTTATCAGTTAAATCAAAAATTGCGAATGGAGATTAAAAGCTCCATTCGCAATAGTTTGTATTATGATTAATTTTCTTCAAGAATTAACCTAACCTAAACAACTATAGAAACTTTTTAATGCTGAGTTATTATATTGCCGGTAATTAAATTGCGCGACCTCAAAAGAATCATCTTTATTTACTAAAGTTAATAAACCTTTTTCAAGTCCGTTAATGCTATTTTCGACTAATAATCCATATTTACCATCTTCTAAAACAGTTCTATTGGCAACAATATCTGTCGCAATGATTTTCATTCCCAGGGTCATAGCTTCTAAGAGCACCATTGGTTGCCCTTCATAATGTGATGAAAGAACAAAACAATCACATTTTTTCATAAAAGCAAATGGATTTTCCAGTTGTCCCATGAGATAAACGGAATCATTCATGCCCACTTCGTCTATAATTTCTTGCAAATATTCCTTCAGTGGCCCTTGACCTAAAATGTATAATTTACTTTTATTATGATTTTTATGGAACTTTGCAAATGCACGGATTAAGTTATCCTGACCTTTCTCCGGGCTCAATCTTCCCATATTAACAAAATTAATATTTTCATTTACTGGATCAGGAATAAACCTATTTTCTACCACCGTTCCTAACAACTGCCTAATTTTTAATGCTTTTTTATCCAACCACCCCAGCGGAACTCCGTCCTTAATGATATGCATATAGGTACTTTTCTGAGTAGTGACTTCTTTATCAATTGTCACTATTTCACCATTCAACTTTGCATTTTTCAGGATTTTCTTCGCTCCGTTCAATCCATATGGCTTTGTCCAGATAGCATCCTTTTCTCCTAAACATAATTCTGCAACCAAAGAAACAATTCTCTCTTTTATCACTGCAGGTCCTTCAATCATCTCAAATGCTCTGCAATCCAACCAACCTATCGATTGATCATCGATTAAGAACTCATAGTATGTTCCTTTTCTGGTTTTACAGATAGTATTTATATTTACAATTTGTCCTTCAAATGTTTTTGCGCTATCTACCTTTTTAGCTTCAAAATTTGGATATGGTTTAGTCCAAACAGAATGGTTTTCTGGCAAGTTAATTCTGGCATACATTCGGTAGCCAATATTTTTCTCTTCCAATATTCTGTTTTCAATATTTTCAATTATGTTGGCGTTCTCTTGATAATTTTTTAATTTTATTTTTTCTCTGATTGTATTAATCTTGCTTTGGTCGCTTATACTTGTTGATTCATTAATCGTACAATGTTCAAGTATTTTCAAGGCCGATTTATCTATCCAACCTATAACTACATTATTTATCGATATTCTGCTATAAGTTCCATGTTGTGTTTGTACTTCTTTATCAATATCAAAAATGATGTTTTTGTAATCCAAGCTATTAGATACCTTTTTTATTCCTGCCACTTTGTAAGGCTTTGTCCAAATATGGTTGCCCCTTGGTTTTACCAACTCTGCAATTGTATTTATTTTCTTTTCTTCAATGATACTGTCCGGAATAAGTTTTACAGCCTTGCTATTAATCCATCCGTATACTTGATAATTCACACTAAATTTAAAAAAAGTATCATTATTATAATTCGCTTTCCTAAATATCAAAATTTCTGTATCTTTTAATTTCTTATCTAGGCCGAACTTTGTTGAACCCATTTGGTCCGGTAAAGCACTCCATACAGGATACTTATCTACAATTACTAGTTTTGCTCTAGATTTCAAATGTTCAGTTTTTTGAATATCTAATCCAAACGAGTCCATTTCATTATTTGTTAACCCGAGGATTTTTTCAGGATTGATTGAGTTCATAACATAATCAAATTTCTCATAATCTGCATACTCTATTAGATTCTTACGATTTAATTCCATCGTTCCTTTTGAAACACTAACGAGTTTGTCAAACAGATTATAGATTGAAAATAAACCTCTTAAATTAATTCTATGTGGCCTCTTTCCATTAATTGTTCTTTCGCTATCAGAAAGGAGGTCATTATGCATAAAACATATTTTCTTTTTTGCATCAGCTACGATAAGATATTTTGCCCAAAATAGACTATAACCACTAAAATCTATTACGTAATCAAATTTGGAATTGCCAAATAAACGAGTATGCTCTCTAATATAAGCCTTCTCTGGAAAAATAAGTCCACTTAGGAAACCTCTCTTACCCCTGTTATGAATAAATTTATCTCTATACACTTCAGATAATTTATAAACCGGCAGTCCAGGTTTAAATAAAAATCGGACGTTCTTGTTTACTTTATCCAAGTTATTCAGTACTTCCTTGGCATGTGGGGTTGCTGTAAAACAGCTCACATCATACTTTTGATAATCGATGTTATTCATTAGATTGATGAAAGATGATGTAATACCATTGTTCATCATTCCGCCAGGATAAATGAGGATTTTTTCCTTATTAGTGCTTAAATTCGAAATTATATTAAGCGTTTTCTCACCATTGCCAAAAACATAATTTACAACTCTTTCAGTTACTCTTCCATCTTCAAAGTTTGTAAATTTATTCTGCATTTTTTTATATTTGGACTTATACTCTTCTTTAATACTATCAATATTTATTATTGATTCAGCTAGTTCGAATGAATTATAAAGTATTGGGCCTGGTAGGTCTTTGTTATCAATATATTGACCCCTTTGCTCACTATATACATCTAAATCCCATGTATAAAAAATAATCGGTTTATTGGTCACAAGAAAATCAAAGAAAATACTTGAATAATCGGTTATAAGTAAATCAATCATAGATAGTAATTCATTTGTATCTACAAAATCAGGGATTAATCTACTTTTGAGATTATGATTCTTTGCTGCTTCCGCATAAAGGAATGGGTGAACTTTAATGAAAATATTATATTTGTGGCCGACTTGACTTTCTAAGTAATTAATATCGGCTAATATTTGTAGTACGTCATTATTCGCTTTTAATACATTAGTGCCCTTCCAAGTGGGGGCATAAAGGATACTTTCCTTATTTTCATCTATTCTTAAATCTAATTCTGTTAAACAATCCTTAAACTCATCTGGATTTGTATTCAAGGTTAAATCAATTCTTGGATATCCTTCTTCGATAATAGTACCTTCATATACACCATTTAATTTATAACTATCAGTAAAAATCTTTGTAGTATGTGCATTAGGGCTCAAAATAAAATCAGCACTCAAAAAATTCCGGACAACATTTTGAGATGAAGATGGATTGCCAGGAATATCAAAACCCATGCTTTTTAGTGGTGTTCCATGCCATGTGTTAATGTATTTTTGATCTTTTTTTGGTATATAAAAAGATTGGAAAGTTGAATTATTAATTAAGAATTCACATGATGCAAGACATTTTAAGTACTGTTTGGAATTTCTAATTACAAACTTCACTTTAGGATGGTCTTTATATTTTTGATAGGATGGCCCAATTTTTTCGTAATCAACTATAGACCAAACATGTTGAAAATCCCTGTATTCAGGATTTTCTAGCATATATTTAAACATTGCGTATGGGCTATCAGTCATGCTATTTCCATCGCGACTTTCGTATAAAATTGTATTTTTCTTAATTTGCAACTTATCGTAATACTTTGCATACTGATTTACTCTACGATGATTATTTTTATGTAAATAATTTGAAAATGGCGTTTTAATAAAATCGATTTTCCTTTTTAAAATCTTTTTATTCACTTACAAAGCCTCTCCTTTATTGAAGTACAATAATCCAAGTTTATCTATTTTTATATATTATTTAGCTTTAATGTGGGGTAATTTCAAAAAACCTCTATCTCAATACTAATAAAGAAATAGAGGTGTAATACTCAAACTATAAAATACTGTCTAATTTCTAAACTTTTTATAGTATCACTTTCTCCTTTTCAATTATCGCATCTAAATACTCCAACACTTCCCCACGAAGTTCGGGGTCTTTCATGGCGAATTCGATGGTTGTTTTGATGAAGCCGATTTTTTCGCCGACGTCGTAGCGCTGACCTTCAAAATTGTAGGCAAATACGCGTTGGATGGTGTTTAGATTTTGGATGGCATCTGTTAGTTGAATTTCTCCGCCCGCTCCTGTTTCTTGGCGGTCCAAGAATGTGAAGATTTCTGGAGTAAGTATGTATCTTCCCATGATGGCTAAGTTGGATGGTGCTGTGCCTTGCTTTGGTTTTTCAACGAAGTTTTTAACCTGGTAACGACGGCCAGCTTGACTCTCGGGATCAATGATTCCATAACGGTTGGTTTCACTGTCCGGAACCTGCTGCACACCAATTACAGATGAATGCGTTTCTTCGTACTGATTAATGAGCTGCTTTAAGCATGGAGTGTCACTTTGGACAATGTCGTCACCCAAAAGAACAGCAAATGGTTCGTTTCCGATAAATTTTCTTGCACACCAAACTGCGTGACCAAGTCCTCTTGGTTCTTTTTGTCTGATGTAATGAATATCTGCCAAATTGGAAGCATGATTGATTTTTTCCAAAAGGCTGAACTTTTCCTTTTCTAAAAGGTTTTGTTCCAATTCATAGTTGAAATCAAAGTGGTCCTCGATTGCCCGCTTTGATTTTCCCGTCACGATGATAATATCTTCGATTCCTGATTCGATTGCTTCCTCAACTATGTACTGAATCGTTGGCTTATCAACGATTGGTAGCATTTCCTTAGGCATTGCCTTTGTTGCTGGCAGGAAACGTGTACCTAATCCTGCTGCAGGAATTATCGCTTTTCTTACTTTCTTCAAATCATTCACAACCCCTAAAACTATACTTTTGCACTATTGATTTTTGGTTCATAGTCCGCACGTATTTTCATAATATTATACAATGTTACAATTTTATGACAAATTGGATAAAATGTAAATAATTGTATCTATTTACAAACTACATTTTCTTACAATTTATTACGAGTTTTTTGCGATATATCGGGCTTTTTCGCCTGATTAAAAAAACTAAAAAATTATTTTTTTCCAAATAATTAGGCAATTTGTGCTATTATTTTATGGTGGCAATTTTAATAGTAAGGTTTTGCCAATTTAAGAAAAAAGCCGCAACACCAAATAGGATTTTAAGTTAAGGAGTACTCATGAACACCTCTGTTGTTTTTAAAAATGTATCAAAGAAATATAAATTGTATCAAAAGACTTCTGATAAATTACTAGACTTAGCGTTGCCGATGGGCTATGGACAGGATTTTTATGCGCTGCGTAATATCAGTTTCACCGCAGAGAAGGGCGATAGTATCGCCGTAATCGGTGTAAATGGAGCTGGTAAATCTACGTTTTCCAATTTGATTACTGGCATCATTCCCCCATCTCATGGCTCGATTAAGGTGAATGGTGAAGCCTCCCTTATCTCGATTGCCTCTGGCCTTAACACGCAGTTGTCAGGACGGGAAAACATCGAGCTGAAGCTTCTCATGCTTGGTTTTTCAAAGCAGCAGATCCAGGAGCTTGAGCCGGCAATCATTGAATTTGCCGATATCGGCCAGTTCATCGACCAGCCAGTAAAACGATACTCGAGCGGGATGAAGTCGAGATTAGGCTTTGCCATCTCCGTTAATGTTGACCCAGATGTGCTAGTAATTGACGAGGCGTTATCCGTTGGGGATAAAACCTTTGCCCAGAAGTGCCAAGTGAAGATGAACGAGTTCAAATTAAAAGGAAAGACGATTTTCTTCGTCAGCCACTCAATCGGGCAAATTAAGGAGTTTTGCCAAAAAGCACTCTGGTTAGAAGCCGGTGAAATCAAGGCATATGGAACGATTCAAGAGGTTCTTCCACAATACGAAAAATTCATTCAAGACTATAAAAAAATGACCCCTGAGCAGCAGAAGCAATACAAGCAGCAGGTTATGGATAGAAGAAGCCAGCCGCTCAATGAACAGCCTGCTAACACTGCAAAAGGGGACAAACAAGATCAGTTGATTGTGGCTGATGTTGAGAAAAATTCAGCAACAGTAGCCAAGGCATCCGAAGAGGCGACTAAACCGCTTGCGGAAAATCAAAATGAAGTTCAACAGATTATGGAGAAAATCGAGGCTTCTAAGGGGCTGACCAGCGATGAGCAAGCTCACAAGTCGCGCCGTAACCTCCCACTGCTATTAAGCAATTCGATAAAATCCGGAAGAAAGTTGCTCGTTGCTTCCGGTATTGTGATTGCAGTTTCTGTTGGCGGTATTATGGCCTATCTTAACTGGGACAACCTAATTGGCAAGGCTTCAACTGACAAGCCTGCTTCTGCCCACAACGTATCGGACGTCAGCGATACAAAGAGCGTTGCGTTTTCGGAAAAAACTCCACTCGAGAGTTTGATTCGTTGGAAATTTTATTATGGCGATGGTGTTGAGAGCGTTTTAGCCTTTGATGGAAAAATAAATCCGGATGAAAGCTTTGCAACTGCAAGCTTGTCTGAAAAACCTAGCATTGATGAGAGTCGATTTGTAGCTGCTTCTAAAAAATTCATTTCAGCTAAGAGTCTACAACAGGCTACTTCATTAATTGGAAAATCAAAAAAAGAGTTAGACGCGATAAAAACCTCCGAGTTAATGCATGAAAAGGTCTTCTTTAATTCAAGGGATGTCGTGGACGGAATTACACTCGACATTATTCCAACCACTCCGCTGCAAATGATAGAGCTCGTTGGAAAACCAAGTTATCAATTAGGTGATAACGCCTATTTATATCACGGGCAAAATTTCGATTTCATCGTTTATAAAAATGGCGGGAAGTTTTTTAATAAAATAACCATCCGACCTGCGCTTAATCCGATGCAGACTGAAGACAAATCAAATACTATTGTGGAAACACCAGTGGAAAACATTCCTGTTATTGAGCCAGACTTACCCGCAAATGAGGATGACACTGAGGTTATTATCCCAAGTAAAAAGACCAAAAAAGTTACATCGTCATCAAAAACATCTGGTAAGAACGGCACAACAGCACCAAGTACATCAACAGGAGGTACTACTCCTTCACCTGGTGGAACAAGTAAACCTAACCCTGAGCCTACTCAACCACCGAAGGATAACAACACTCCTACACCACCGCCGACAAAACCGGATGATCCAAAGCCAGATCCAGATCCAGTTACACCACCAGGTGATGGCGATGGCGGTTCAACCACTCCTGACCCAGAACCACCAGGAGATGATAAACCAACAGATCCACCGGCAGACCCAGGTGAAAAACCAACAGCAGAGTAACAACCAATCAAAACTATCAAAAAAAAAAGCAAAGGCACCCAGCCTTTGCTTTTTTTCGACAAAATTCGGGTGGTGACAGGCACCTCGTTTAATCTGTTCGACAATATTCGGGCGGTGACAGGCACCACAGCTGCACCGCAGCTGCCGCAGCGGAGGAACCGCGGCGGCAGCTTAAGCTTTTTTATATCCTTTACCTTGAAAATTATTGTAAAATAAATCTGAATTTTTCATCCTAACTAGAATCTTTTGTTACGAAACGACACCACTGGAGGAAGCAATGAACAATACAATCGTTAATCAAGAGGATACTCACAAAACAATAAAATTAGATGCGAAGCTGTTAAGTTCTACCGAACCGAATCTTGAGATTAATCCAGAATCCGAACTGTTGCGCTTCAAAGAAAAAATCCTGTACGGCCCCCCATCGTGTTATGTTATTACGGGCTACAGAGGCGTAGGAAAAACGAGTTTTATAGAATTATTAAAGAATCGAATACACGAAGACCTTAAACGAAAAAATACTCACTCATCCGAAGACGATGAATTCGAGGATATCTTATTTGTGAATTGCAATTTTGTTCAGGGAGATACAAAGGAAAATATTTTACGAAAATTAATTAGACAATTGGTATCCGCAACAAAAGAACATCTTCCACAAAAATTAGAAAAAAATCCTGACATTGAACAAGAACTATCATTACTATATAACCGAACCTTTTATTCCGTTGTTGATAACCAAAAACGCACGATTGAAAATAAGTTTAACTGGGGCGTTTCGTTAAGTTTAATCATCCCTTTAGTACTTATGGTCATCATTTTTTTCAGCAATATTTCTCTATCTTTTCGGCAAGAAGTGAGTGACTTTTACGAGCTTATCAAAGATAACCCCAAATATATTCCAGCTGGAACGGCGATTCTTGGCTTGTTTTCGATTGCCTCCCTCCTAATCGGAAAGGGCTATGAAAATAAAGAGGTGGATGAAAAGGAAGTAAAAACCCTCTACGATGATGAGATTGCCGAGGTCCGCTTGCAAGAGTGCATACATAATCTAGCAAAGCTTAAAATAAAAATCATTTTCATTTTAGATGAATTAGATAAATTTAAAAATGACGTGGATTTAGATAAATTTTTAGGTGAACTTAAACCGATTTTAATTAATGGCAAGGCTTCATTTTTGTTAGTTACGGGCCAAGTCCTATCGAAGAGCTTCGAAAAGGCCTTTATGGAGGATGACGCAATTCTTCCAAGCATTATTTCTGATACAATCCATGTCCCTTTACCTGACAAAGCCAGCTTTGATAAGGTTTTTGAAAAGCTCACCAATTATAGTGAAAAAAATAATCATTATCAACACTATCTCCACTCAGCCATTTTAAGATCAACTAGAGTACCGAGGAAATTTTTTAATATTATTAGAAAAGATTCAAAATGGGATAATACCTCAATCCCACCAAAACCATATATTGAAATCTCTAAAGAGAATCTCAAAATCTATGAAAGAGATACTGAAATACTGCGCTGCATTAGTAGTGTCATAACAAAATATCACGAAACCACCAAAAATCCTGATCCCCCTCTTATTGATTTTCTAATCAGCAGGCTGCACCTCTACGCTGATAAAATCAAATCAATGGGAGCGGCTTCCTTTCAAATCGAGGATATAAATAAAATCGATCAGGATATTAAAGATAAATGGCCAACTGGGCATCGCGAAGCGCTTGATACCGTTTTACAAGCATTCCTTGAAGAAATGGACAACAGAAAAATCCTTGATTATAGCGAGGAGGCATCCTCCTATTCATTCACAGAATTAATCCAGGAGGAAAATACGCTTGAGCTAACAGCCAAGCAATTCCTTAAGGAAGCAGAACGGTTTGAACTTTTTCTCAAAGGAATTTACAAAGAGGTATTCGCTAGCAACGGTGGTGCATTATACAACATCCTCAAAGAACTACATTCAGCGGGGATTATGAACGAGCGCAATTTTTATAAAATCAGTAATATAATTGCTCAGAAACAAGAATTACTTACTGTGAAAAATAATGAAGATATAGAAATTGGAAAAATTAGGAATTTGGAGCGAGAGATCAAGATATTCACCATTTCGATTCTTGAACGCTTCACCTATCACATTATCGAAAATACGCTGAACAAGGAAAAATACTTAGCTTCCGATGGCGTAAAATGGGCTAAAGCCTTTTCCGAAGCAGGCCAAAGGAATGTTCATGTCCCGGACTATATTATCACTAAGGCACCGGACCACAACGTTCCAGACATAATCGTAGAGATTAAATTAATGGAAAATGCAGCTTCAAGACTAAAAAAGGTTAGAACCCAGATTGAAGAAATCCTTAGTAAACTAGACGTTTTAGAAAAGCCGATTAAATTAATCTTAATATTTTACCATTCTTCTACTGATAACAAGGTTCAATCATTAACGGAAGATACGTTCTTCACCCTTGGTCTCTCACCAAAGGTGTCCCTAGAAATCATATCCCCCAACATTTATCGGGATAAGGACAAACCACTGAGAGATTACTTGCTTGAAATTTTTAATAAAATCGATAAGGAATAACTTTTCCTATTTTTTACAAAAGTACCCTTTTGGGTGCTTTTTTCTTATTTTTCACACTAAAAATAGATGTTTTCCGCCTCAAAACTAAAAAAACCAGTTTCGTAGTATTTTTAACAAGATTGCAATGATTAACTTAGGGTTATTTTTAGCAAAATTAACAAAGCAGTGTAAGGTTGAAGAACGCTCTCAGTTCCAAAAAGAGGAATTTTGGTTATCCGTTGCAGCAGTTACAGAATGGAAAAAACGGGTTAAGGGAAAAATAATAAAGCTCCTAAACATTCATAATGAGGGCTCTTCATCGTAATCAAAACAACTTACGGAGGGGTTACATATATGGTTGAAAAACAAGAAGGAATTAAGCCTTCCAAAAAATATGCCAACGGAACTTTTCACGAAAATGCTTCAGGAAGATTTCAAATACTTGATCGATTTCTCGGTAAAGATGGGGTTGTTTATCTCAAAATTCAATGGGTCGCAACAGGTCAAATTGAAACCAATAAGGAAGTAAATATCTCCGCTTCTATTTGGAAATATGAAAAAGCCACGGGTAAAATTAAATCAGTAGAAACCAAACCACCTCTCCCTGAAGTAACTCTATCAGATTTATTGGAAAAAATAGAAACATTAGAGGAATACCTTCACGAAGCACACGAGAATGGAAAAGCTTATCATGAACTAGCGAAGTCAATGCACGAAGAAATTCATGATTTAAAAGAAAATTTGAAGCACAAAAATGAAACCATTGACCGTTTAATAGAAATACAAAGAAATATCCAAGAACAAATCGCGGTTTTAATTAAACAGAATGACCTCGCTTCAAAGCTAATAGAGAAAATGTAATGAAAAAAGAGGCGGTTTCTTGAAGGCTGCTCAAGTAGTTCTATTTTGTGGTAAAAATAAAGAAACAAGCATGCTCTATGAGACACTTTCGTTGCTTTTCCTAGAAAAATGCTCATAGAGCCCCCCTTCGATTGGCATTCACCGCCATCTTCGAGAACGCTGTTTCTGTTATTTTCAGTGGGAGTTACCATCAACGCCAGCATATTAAGTGTGATTACAGGTTGGCACCACTCAGTCGGTGCCAGGCACTGGTACAGGTTGGCTTAATTATGATGTAGTTGTTTTTTCTTCTTCATCATATTTGTATAGGTGTACATAAACAGTCCTGAAACTGCCATAAACATCATACCCATCGAAACAACCTTTGTTACAATCACTCCATAATCTGAATCATTTAATACAAACTTCAAAATCATCAATATTACAATTGGAATTGTTAGGATCCTATGTATTTTCCTAAAGTTCAACACGATATTTTTCATTTTTAAACCTCCTATTATTATACCCCGTACGGTATATAGAACCATTGTATAACACATTTGTGAAAAAAGTATGAAATTAGTGTTATATTTCAAAAAACAAGGTTTACTTTGGGTAGACTTGAGTAAAGAATTGGAATACATATAATCCCTCACATCAAAGGTTGTTTTTTCGGTTAGTTAATACATCATCTTGTGCCATGCTGGATATTTACTCCCAATCTGGTTCAATACAAATTAAGGAGGCACCACTATGTCGAATCCAAATCAAAAAATCGTTCCACATTTATGGTATGACAAGGAAGCAAAGGAAGCTGCCGAATTTTACGTTTCCGTTTTCCCGAACTCGAAAATTACGAATATAACAACCATCCATGACACGCCATCAGGCGACTCAGATTTAGTCTCTTTTGAGCTATATGGGCATAAGTTCATGGCTATCAGTGCAGGTCCATACTTCAAGCTCAATCCATCGGTGTCATTCATGGTTAATTTTGACCCTTCAAGAGATAAAGACGCTGAGGAAAAAATCCAAGAGGTTTGGAATAAACTCTCTGATGGCGGAACAGTGTTGATGCCATTTGAAAAATATCCGTTCAGCGAAAAGTATGGCTGGATTCAGGATAAATATGGATTGTCCTGGCAATTAATACTGACTAATCCCGAGGGTGAGGTGCGACCACCAATTGTCCCTTCCCTTTTGTTTGTCGGCGATCGTTGCGGTAGCGCGGAGGAAGCTATGAATTTTTATTTATCTGTTTTTAACGATTCAAAGCCGGGTCAACTCGCTCGCTACCCTAAGGGCATGGAGCCTGATAAAGAAGGTACGATTATGTTTTCCGATTTTTGCATAGAGAATCAGTGGTTTACCGCAATGGATAGCGCGCACGAGCACCATTTTAATTTTAACGAAGCCATCTCATTCTTAGTGAATTGCGACACACAAGCGGAAATTGATTATTACTGGGAAAAGCTCTCTGCTGTTCCTTCCGCCGAGCAATGTGGCTGGCTTAAGGATAAGTTTGGCATCTCCTGGCAGATTTCACCTACTGAAATGGACAAGATGATGAGTCAAGGTACACCAGAGCAGCTTGCTCGCGTAACGAAAGCCTTCCTAAAAATGAAGAAATTTGATCTTGCGAAACTGCAAGAGGCATATAAGGGATAATATGAGTGCAGCTAGTGGACGCATTTCTGTAGCAAATGCGTCCATTATTACGAAAAGAACAATATATAATGAAAGTTGAATGGAGGTTTAAATTAACGATGAACATTAAAAAGACAGAAGCGAACGGCCATATCATCGCCACTGCACAGGCGGATTCTATCATTCTAAAAGATGAGCAAAGCGCTTTAGATGTAATTATGTCAATAAGTTTTGAAACTGGTTGTAATCGAATCGCACTTAACAAGGAATCCATTTCAGAGGATTTCTTTAACCTTAGTACAAAACTTGCAGGAGCCATCCTACAAAAATTCGCTAACTACAATATTAAGTTTGCCATCATTGGCGATTTTTCAACTTACACTAGTAAACCACTTAAAGATTTCATTTACGAATGCAACAAAGGCAACAGCATATTTTTCGTATCATCAGAAACTGAAGCAATCGATAAATTGTCCAAGGCAATATAAACAGATTAGAAGTTCGTTCCTATTATTTTTCTGATTATAGCGGACACTGAGTACCTTATTTTCTTTAAAAGCCCTAAATTCAAATGGTTTGCGGACATCAGATCCCTTATTTAATGAAATTCTTTATAGTTTGATAGTTTTTTGGGCAAATAAGGGATTCTATGTCCGCTTCCACCTCGGAAAAACTGTTTTTTGCACAAATAGAGGATTGTATGTCCGCTAATTATGTTAGCCTGAATCCGCAATTAATCAAACGTTTGAATAACAACATCCAGATTAGATGGCATCACCCATTCGACAAAATTCGGGTGGTGACAGGCACCTCTACCTCTTTGCAACTTCAATTAAATTCCATTTTTTATATTTCCTGTTAATTATCCACCTGATATGTTGTATTATTATTAAGGACTATTGGGGGTTAACATTATTAACAGAGGTGAAAACATGCTAAAAATGATTATTGCTATTGCTGCCACTGCCATTATTGGTGTGGGTGGATATTTCGGCTATCAAGAGATTGTACTACATAAATCAGAAGAAACAACGAAGCCACAAAATCAAAAAGAAACAAGCGATGACTTGAAAGTAGATGAGGTTCAGAAGATTTTAGAATCCAATCTAGATTCCATATTAAATACCTTTAATACATTAGGAGATCAACACCAATGGGGGCCTAATCTTCGTCCCGATTTTAATATCATACGGCCTGAAGTATTACCATTTGCAACCGAGGAATTTGCTGACACTAGTTTAAAAGAATTCGCTGAAAACTATTACTGTGATTGTGATTCTTTCATTTACCCTCAAATTCAGTATGATGTTCGTTTCATTGTTGAACAGGAGGATAACAAACTAAATATCTCTGCGATAGAGCCGGCAACGGAAATGACGAACATGGGTTTTCAATGGGAGTTTCAGTTAATAAAAGAAAATGAAACTTGGAAATTGGCAAAATGGGAAACTCAATCTTTACAAGGGAAGGATCTTAAATTAACAAAAGAGGAAGCTCGAAAATTACTATCCCGTTATTCTAGTAAACCCGAGTTTATTAAAGAGTATGAATCAAAAGATGGTGCCAGAAAGGCATTTCTATTTAAAATTGCAGACCAGAACAGCGAAATGCTAATGGCGATAAGTTCAAAGGATACTCAATTGTTATATGACTATCAGGAACACGTAGAAACAGAAACAAAAACACAGGCTACTCAGACAGAAGAGAGTAACTCGAAACCTAAGGAAAATAAGGAAAATGCTTTTACATCTAAGATAACCTTGTCAAAGAATCATTATAATGATAAAGATTTTATCACCTATCCCCAGGTTTCAGGTGTTAGTAGCAAATCGTCACAAGAAAGCATTAATGCAGCGCTAACTGGAGCAGCCAAGAAGGCTTATGATGCTTACCTGAATCTGATGAAAGAACAAGAGGAAATTCAAAACGAAGATTATTGTAAGGAAATGCCAGATTCATGTCACTTTGCCTATGATTTGAGTTACGAAGTGAAATATAATGCCGATGGAAAACTGAGTATTTCATTCTACGATTACACTTACACTGGTGGGGCTCACGGAAACGGAGTTGTGTCTGTTTACAATTTTGATATCAAGACAGGGAAACAATACCAAATCAGCGATATGCTAAAGACTCCTGATGCTTTCTCAAAAGTAACAGAATATGCATTTAATTATTTGAGCACTAATAGACCATACTCAAGTTTTGTAACAAATAAAGCTGACTTTACCATTAACGAAAATACACAATTCTCATACGGGGACGACGGTATATTTTTAATTTTCCAAGAGTACGAGGTTGCCTCTTATGCTGATGGACACCCAGCAATATTTGTTCCAACTTCTGTATATAAATAACTAAATAAAATGACCAAATCATTCGACAAAATTCGGGTGGTGACAGGCACCTCAAGCATCTTATAACTCTCCTTTTTTTCTGATATAATTAAAAATTATGAAAATAAAAAAGGAGACAACAACATGAAATCAGTTGCCTTGAAGGATATAGATAACAAAAATTTTTATCAGTGCATCCTATTAAAATCTGAAGAATCGGATCAACATACTCTATTTGAGGAAAATGTGGCTTCAAACGCTTTTTCGATTGCCCAATCAAAAGTCGAGCCTGAATGGGAAACAAAAGCCATTTATAATGAAGAAGACCAACTGGTTGGATTTGCCATGTACGGACTTTCTCCTATTTTAAATGTATTTTTTATTTCTAGACTAATGATTGATTACCGATTCCAAGGTAATGGGTACGGACGGCTATCGGTACTTGAAATTATTAAACAGATGAGAAAATCTGTCTGCGGGGAAATTTATACGAGCTTTGTTCCAACTAACGTTAAAGCTAAAAAAATATATACTAGCATTGGATTTACAGATACGGGACGTTCAGTAGAATTCGGCAATGAGTCTGAGGCCATTTATTGCTTGAAGTTATAATTACAAATGATTATAAATAGTTGAAATTTGGAAAGGAGAGCTGCGAGATTGTGCAACTCTCCTTTTCTTTATATTTTGCTAGGGAATTTAACCAATCCGACTTATAACTATTCCTCTAATATTTCAAGAGTTTTAGCTTACATTTGGTATTTTGTGAGGATAATATTTCTGATTTTTACAAATGATAGTTATAACAACATTTGCTATGAGGAGTTAACAAATGAAGGAAAATAGTTTTCAATTAACGACACCGGAAATAGCTGCATTGTGGAGTACATACATGCAAAGCAGTGCAACCTTTTATTTTTTACAGCCTTTTCATCAACATCTTAAAGATTTGGAGATTAAGCCTATTGTTGAAGAGATGATGCTGTTACAAAAAGACAACATTAGAAAAATCGAAGCCATCTTTACAGTGGAAGATTTTCCTATTCCTGAAGGCTTTTCTGATAAAGATGTTGATTTATCTGCGCCTCCATTGTTTTCAGATTTGTTTGCCCTAAGTATTGTGTACCGAATGGGGCAGGTAAGCGTTCCAAATTACGGTACAGTGCTTACTAAAGTTGCTAGGTCGGACGTTGTCCAATTTTTTGATGAATGTTTAAAATCTTCAACCGAGCTGTATCAAAAATCATTAAAATTAATGCTATCAAAAGGTATCTATGATCGTCCGCCAAAAATACCATATCCTAATAAAATTGAATATATGGAAAAACAACAATCACTATTAGGATTATTTTTCGGTGAAAAACCTCCGCTAAATGCAGCCGAATTAGGTGAAATCTTTTACGCAATTGAACGGAATTATATAGGAATTATCCTTTTAATGGGTTTTATTCAGGTGACAAAAGATAAAGAGTTAAAAGAACATCTCATAAATGGGAAAAAGCTGTCCGAAAAGCAGATTGAAATCTTCAATAAAATCCTAAAAGATGAAGAGCACCTTGGTAACATCCCAATAAATGTTGAGGTAACAGGCTCAACCGTCTCACCATATTCTGAACGATTAATCCTTTTCTTGATATCGTCAACGACTACAACAGGAATTTATTTAATTGCTTATACCATTGCTAATTCACTGCGTCAGGATTTAGTTTCTAGGTGTTCATTACTTATAGCTGAAATTTTAAAATACGGAAGTGATGGTCTAAATCTAATGATCAACCGCGGATGGATGGAACAACCGCCCCAACCGATAAACAGAAAGGATCTGTATAAGTAAAAGAAACACGAGCAGCGCCCCGTGTTTCTTTACTTTGTCTCAGGTCCCCGTGGTCCCTTTATTATTCGACAAATTTCGGGCGGTGACAGGCACCCTTTCTGGATATACTATTGCTGAGGTGATTTTAAATGAGGACGTATGAGGAAATAGTAGACGAATTGTTAGGATCGATGAAAGATGTTGGTTTAGAACCATATAATATTAGAGAAAACATTGAATTGAGGAGTTTATATAAAGAGTTTAATTGTAACTGTGGGGTCGATAGTGCAAATGCTCCACATTTAATCAGCGCTCAAATCAACTTTGGTTGGGATTCCCTCCTTTCTGCTACTTCAATCTACGGAGATTCTTGCGCGTTATACCATGATGATTTTGTAGATTGTCCACATGATGAATCTAATTTGGAAGCTTCAATAGAATTAGAAATTAGTTATAACATTGAAATTCATGAAGACTTAAAAAAGGACACAAGTCATTTATCCAATGAGTTATTCTCTTTTTTTAATAAAATAATGGAGCATGAAAATATACCAACAATTCACTGGAAAGTAACAGCAAACAAAAATGGCGATACATATATTTCTGCAATTAAGGCTACGCATTACTGGGAGTTAGAAATAACAGATGATCAAAACGATTTCGAAGGGATATTTCTCGAAGTAAAAGATGTCTTGGCCGGTTTATATGAATTACCTTTCATAAAAAATCAGCATTGAACCGTTCGGAAAGTAAGGGGGAGAACTTTTGCTTTGTCTGTCTGTCTGTCTGGAGCATTTACTTGGGCTTTGAATGACACACAAAACACGCCTGTGAAACATCCGTGAAACAAGATTTTTCGGGCGGTGACAGGCACCCCGTCACACAAACGACTATTTCACCCTGTCCTTTTTGCTCTTTGCTCCCTATATAGAGGGTGAAAGCAAGCGAGTTTGATACACATTGAAAGGACGGTCGAAAATTTATGATTACAGAGCAACTTATTAATCAATTCTCGAAGAATGAAATTTTGGAGGATTTATCCCAGTTTGGGACAAAGGATGAGTTTCATCGGCATATCGCAATGTGGATTGATGAATATGAAGCTGATTTTACAAGATGTGAATTGCTGTCGTTGCAGTGGATTATTGTCTTAGCTGAAAAGGAAGATCATCTCGGAGTTTGCAATGAAACAACAACTAACATTCTTGAGACCGTATGTAATGCTAGTTTTGGTTGCTGCTTTTCCGGACATGCCTTCCCAAGCGCAATCCGCAAGGCCCTCGGCATGGAATTGATTTCAATTTACCGAAATGGTATTGATGAAAACGGGTTACAGAGCTTTATTTATGTGTTTAACAGATTTGAAGCTTAACTGGAAAAATAAAGATAACTAAGACTCACCCGCAAATCATCGACTGGCTCATGCAAATTTGAAGTACCTCCATCTCCATTTTCACATAAGATAAAATAAATGCCCAATTAGCCTCCACCAGCTAATTGGGCATTTATTATTATTCGATAAGCAAGCAACCTTCTCCTCACCGCTCGCTGGGAGTAAAAAGATTTTTTAATAAATATGGAACTGCGCCATTAGGGTATAATTACCATTTTTTCTAATTCGTTGGTTTTTACGAATTAACATTTAATAATCAGCATAATGATAAAAAAAACGTCAAGGGGATGATGACTTGAGCAAATTCAATCCATATAAACTATCCGTGGAATACATGGATGGTGTTACTGCAACAGGACCTGTTATCCCAAGACGACACACATTAACTCATTCCGATTTAACGGGAAATCTATTTTTAACAATTGGAACTCATTATGCCTGGAATAAAATAAACCCTAATAGAGATGAAGTTTTAGGTGAATGGAACCTAAGCGGCAATTCCTTTTCCTATCATGTTTATTTATATATTGATCAAGGCGAGTATACCGCGGGTGAATCTTCAAAACGTAATGAAATATTTAAGTGCGAATTACCACTTGCATTAACAGCTATCCGGTACGGTGATCGGTTTTTATTCGACGCCTACCCTAATCTAGATCAAGCTCCAATTATAGTGAACTTTATGTCTACTTACCCTCAGATTGCTAGGAGAGAAGTTTGGGGTACATTCCAAAACTTTTCCGAATCAAAACTATATTGAACCTTTCCACGAAATAATGATTTGTGAAACACTCCGTGAAACAAGATTTTTCGGGCGGTGACAGGCACCTTTATGCCCAATTTCTACAACAAAAGAGCATTACCCCAAAAGGGCAATGCTCAATTATTACATATGATTAATATTTAGCTACATTGGGGAATTTTCGGGAAAACTTGGATCCATCCTCATGTTTCTCTTTTTTTGCTGCTTTATATAAATACATATTTCTGTCAGCCTTTTTGACTAATTCACTAAAACTGATACCATCATCGGGAAAAATCGCTGTGCCAATCGATACGGAAACGTTTATTCTGTTGCGCTGCGAAACTTCGGTTAATTTTTCCTGAATACGTTGATTCAAATCTTTGGGCTTTTTAGCTGTTAACAAAGGTGAAATGATTAGAATTTCATCGCCTCCCCAACGGGCAACAATATCATTCTCTCTTGTCACCTTTGTAATGACTGAGGCAATATCATGGAGTATTTTATCCCCAACTTCATGACCGTAATTGTCATTAATTGGTTTGAAATTATCAACGTCTACAAACGAGATGCATAATTTTTTACTTTTTCGAAGAGCTAATGCCAATAACTTAGGAGCAATGATCTGGACGAATCTTCGATTGTATAAATTAGTTAGTTGGTCTTTTTCGGAGTGGAATTTTACCTTGTCATACTGGTTCCCCATCCACCAACCGATTAAGCAAAAGAAAATCAAGGTTATTAAATGAAAATAATTGAATGTCAGACTACCACTAGACCACATCACTACATAAATCATCATTACAAATATGGTGGAAAACGCCCTGCCCCTGTACTCCATATAGCATCCATCCCAACCCTCATTATACCGTTAAGTGTATCATACAAATTATGCCGAAATAACGAAATATTGTTAACATTTGTAAACGTTTTTCTAAACTAATGACAATTGAGTTTTTTCGACAAAATTCGGGCGGTGACAGGCACCGCTATTTGTATTGGATGTAGAGTTGGGTTAGGTTGGTGATTTTTGTGCTTTTTGGTATTTTTAGGTAGAGCAAGTCTTGGTTGGAGAAGAAGTTGCCTCCTTGCATAATCGAGCGCTCTTTAGTAAATTGCGCTACTGGAAATGCATTTCTAAAGTCTGAGAATTCTAGTTGAACATGTTCAGGATTTCCTAGCATCAATGTGTTACCGTCTAATATTAATCGAGCCGGTTTTGTAGCCGCTGTTACGTCCCAATTATTCATGTATGTTTTTCCCTTATAGAAAATAGCGTTTATTTTCCCATCAGCCGCATCTGTTTTTTCCACAACAATGCTAGTAAAAAATTGCCCCTCGACTTCCGCTTTAAGTTCGAGCGCATCGCCCTTGAAATCGAAGCTCCATTCCTTCTGTTTCAACGCATATTTCTCGTCGTCAAGCTTTCCTTGCAACGCCACTTCATATAAATCTACATATTCCATTTCAGGGCGCTCAGACTGAACAATTTTTCCAGAAATATTAGACTCCATCGGCAAAGTAAACACTAGGACTGTTCCTACTAGTAAAATTGCTAAGTATCCCGCTAACATGATTCGAAACCACTGTTTAAAAAAGGAATTTCGAGAAAACAGCTTCATAATCGCCATCGGAACGCCAACAAGGAATAAAATAATCAAAATCGGTAAGATAAAGGTCATGGTCTTACCTCCATTCGATTTGACAAGGCAAACGAGCCGGCCAATAGAATAAATACTGTAACAACCACTTTAATAATAAATAATAGGAGCGAAGTCTCTCTCGTAAAAAAGAAAAATATAGAAATGATCACACCATTCTCACCAAGTCCGGCGCCGACAATAAACGTTGCGAAGGCCACCGCTGGCAGGAGCAAAATAAAAATCCGAGAAATCCCGATGATCGTCCCGCAAATATACCCCAACACACCAATTAAAAACACGTACAAACTGGCTGCAGTCATCCCGGTCAGCAGCTCCAACGGATGATTCATCACATTAAAGCTATGCAGAAGAACCTTATTTGAAAAATAATATACAAAAACCATTAACAAATTTGAGGCTAATAATGCTGTGATGCCGCCAATGACGCTTGCCGCAAATAAGAATGCCGCATTGGACAAATTGCTGCTGAATCGATTTGTCACAAAGGTAAAGTCATCGTTGCGGTTCGCTTTTGTCGTTAAATTAAAGCCAATCACGAATGCCCAAAGCATTGTAAACGTCACGACAAAGTCCCCAGAATAAAAGTGGACGGTCATATCGAGGGTGTCACTGCCGGACCCTGACATCCCTGTTCCATTAAAGGAAAGTGCGATGGCGATAACCTGTAATACCACCATCGTCAGAAACGCCGGCAAATAGGCCTTCATTTTATAAAGAAACTGTTTTCTTACGATTTCGGTCAAGCTAGGCTTGATTAAAGACATCGTCAATTCCCCCCTTTGTGCTACCGGTCAAGTAAATACATAAATCATTCAATGGTACGGGTGATATGCTGAGGCCTTCAGTCGCCAAGCGTTCGAATTGTGCCTCGGTAAAATCGTTTTTAACCACGGTATAGGCAGAGTCGAATCCAAGCGTTTTCGTGTATAAGACCTCTTTCGCTTCTGTCCACTTCCCGACAAGTGCCGCCGGTCCTTGCAAACCAATCGCATATTCCTTTAATTCCGCCGCTGGCATGTGAAGTAGCTCGCGGCCATTGTTGATTAGGAGAATATCCTCCAGCAAATCTTCCATCTCATTTAAATGATGGGTCGAAACGATGATGGTACGCGGAAAGGCAAGATAGTCTTTTAGGAGCGCTCTGTAAAAATCTTGACGGGCTGTCGCATCCATCCCTGTTGTTGGCTCATCAAAAATCGTGAGCTGGCAATGCGCGGCTAAGCCTAAAATAGCGTTAAATGTGCTTTTTCGCCCTTTCGATAATGAGGTATATGAGTCATTCGGTTTAAACGAGAAATATTGAAACAAGCCTTGGGCAAGCTTTGCGTCCCAGTTTTGGTAAAATCCACCAGCAACCTGCAGGATTTCCGTTAGTGACAGTGAAGCTGGGAGGCTCATTTGGTCATGAATAAAAATCGTGTTTGCCGACACGAATAGATTATTGAACGGAGTCTCTGAAAATACTTTTACATCACCAGCTGAGGGCGTTAATAACCCGGCGATGATGCTTAGGAGTGTTGTTTTCCCTGCACCATTTCGCCCGATGAGACCCGTGATTTTATTATCTTCAATGGTAAAAGAAATCCCATTTAGCGCCCGATTGTTTTGATAGACTTTGATCAGTCCGTTGCATTCTATCACGCTCATTTTCCACCCTCCCCTGGTTCGGTATTGTTAATCATTTTGATTAGTTCTTCCTTCGTCACGTTTAACCGTTGTGCTTCTTGAACGACTTCTATGATTAACTGCTTTAGCGTTTGGTTTTTGCGCTTATTTGTGATCATTTCTTTGGCGTTTGCTGTTACGTACATCCCCAATCCCCGCCTTTTATATAAGATTTGTTCGTCGGCTAATAAATTTAAACCCTTTGCTGCCGTTGCCGGGTTAATGTTAAACATTTCCGCAAGCTGATATTGTGAGTAGATTTTTTCGTCACTTTGAAAATGGTCGTTTAAAATTTCCGTCTCTAACCATTCTGAGATTTGTAGATAGATGGGCTTCGCTCCATTAAAATTTGGAATCAACCGCTTTACCTCCTCTCTAAGTTAGTGCATTACTGATGTAATGTACTATACACCACTTCCCCCAAAACCTCAATCCTCCTGGGGAAATCAACATAGTAATCTTTTCGACAAAATTCGGGTGGTGACAGGCACCTTATGCGTTCGACAAATTTCGGGTGGTGACAGGCACCTTATGCGTTCGACAAATTTCGGGTGGTGACAGGCACCTTTGCTAATAGGAAAAGCAGCATCACAATAACGGATGCTGCTTTTCTAGATGATGAGTTGGTTTCCTTGTAAGTCGAATGCGCTTAGGGTCATCCCCAATCCACCAGCCGTGTTGTTATATCCTACCGGGAAATTTGGGTCTGCTGTATCGCCAGGACGCTGACCATACCCATTTGGAAAAAACGCATCATTAGAATACACCTGAATTTGATTGTTCGATGGTATACTGGTGCCTCCTCCTCCACTAGCAAAATAAACGGCTAGGCGTTCATTGTCGTTATTTTCAAAATAGTTATTTTGGATTAAGAGGTCATTCATTAAACTATAGTCTATACGTGTGGTTAAAATGATACTACTTCCAGAATTGCTTCCATGGTTAATGTTGTTGCCCTCAATATATAAACTAGTTGGACCTTCAAGGATTCCGAAGAAATTTACGAATTGATTAAAGCTACTCATCGTATTTCCATTTATATGAATGGTTCCAGACATCGTATACGATACAAGGTTAGGTTCGAATATAACAGCTCCAACACTGGTGCTATTACCATTAAATGTATTATTTAATATATTAGTAGTGCCTCTAACCATTTGAAACCGTAGGCTTTGTGAATTTGTCGCATTATGATTAAAGATATTATCCTCAATTGTTAAATCTTCCGCCCAGAAGTACCCGCTACGAACTGTGCCTTCAATGATATTCGAACTGATATTGATATTATGATAAAGGTTTGCGAGTGTTCTTAATTCCACTTTAACAACTGCGTTTGAACCTGTCAGAGTTCTGTTGCTTATTAGGTGTAAATTGCTAATTGTCACATCGTCAGACTCAATGACTAAACCATCTAAATTCACTATCGGATCAAATATGAGTTGTGGCATCGATATTGCTTGCGAACCATCAAGTATCATCGATTTTGTAATGTTAAGCTGTGAAGCGATGTTGTAAATTCCTTCTAAAATATGAACAGTACCACCATCCGCAACTGCGTTCATCCCCTCTTCAATTGTTCCAAACGGATGATTCAGTGTGCCATTTCCTCCTACTGCCCCAGACTGAACGAAAATGTTGAATGGATCAGAACTGATCTGAGCGACTGAATTTAATGAACGATTAATAATATCTAAGGTTAGTATATTTATGGCTGTTAATGCAGTAATTTCTATTTTATAAAAATGAGTCCCTGATGGAGGCTTATCTATCCAGGTAAGTGACGGGGTATAGGTATCACTCGTTATAGTAGATGTGCTAAATTGTCTGCTACGATTAATTTGTGCTGAGGTTAGCGTTGTCGGTGCGTCACCCAATCTTTGTAATACAATAGATATTTCCAAGGAGTGATTAGTAGAATCTGTGGTTTCGAAAAAGATTCTTGCAAAGGCATCAAGTTTAATGCTTTCTCCGTCAAGTGTTGATATTGGTGGAAGTTCAAGTGTTATTGTTGTATTAGCCGGAAGCAGCGATTCGCTATCATTTGATTGGTCTGAAAATAAGCTTACCCCTCCTCCTTGGGGACCTTGCTCGCCTGTTGCTCCTGTTGGGCCTGTTGGACCTTGTATTCCTTGGGGACCTTGCTCGCCTGTCGCTCCTGTTGGGCCTTGTATTCCTTGGGGACCTTGTTCGCCTGTCGCTCCTGTTGGGCCTGTTGGACCTTGTATTCCTTGGGGACCTTGTTCGCCTGTTGCTCCTGTTGGACCTTGTATTCCTTGGGGACCTTGCTCGCCTGTCGCTCCTGTTGGGCCTTGTATTCCTTGGGGACCTTGTTCGCCTGTCGCTCCTGTTGGGCCTTGTATTCCTTGGGGACCTTGTTCGCCTGTTGCTCCTGTTGGGCCTTGTATTCCTTGGGGACCTTGCTCGCCTGTCGCTCCTGTTGGGCCTTGTATTCCTTGGGGACCTTGTTCGCCTGTCGCTCCTGTTGGGCCTTGTATTCCTTGGGGACCTTGCTCGCCTGTCGCTCCTGTTGGGCCTTGTATTCCTTGGGGACCTTGTTCGCCTGTCGCTCCTGTTGGGCCTTGTATTCCTTGGGGACCTTGTTCGCCTGTTGGGCCTGTTGGACCTTGTATTCCTTGGGGACCTTGCTCGCCTGTTGCTCCTGTTGGGCCTTGTATTCCTTGGGGACCTTGTTCGCCTGTCGCTCCTGTTGGGCCTTGTATTCCTTGGGGACCTTGTTCGCCTGTTGCTCCTGTTGGACCTTGTATTCCTTGGGGACCTTGTTCGCCTGTCGCTCCTGTTGGGCCTTGTATTCCTTGGGGACCTTGCTCGCCTGTTACTCCTGTTGGGCCTTGTATTCCTTGGGGACCTTGCTCGCCTGTTGCTCCTGTTGGGCCTGTTGGACCTTGTATTCCTTGGGGACCTTGCTCGCCTGTCGCTCCTGTTGGGCCTGTTGGACCTTGTATTCCTTGGGGACCTTGCTCGCCTGTCGCTCCTGTTGGGCCTTGTATTCCTTGGGGACCTTGTTCGCCTGTTGCTCCTGTTGGGCCTTGTATTCCTTGGGGACCTTGCTCGCCTGTTGCTCCTGTTATGCAAGCTGGTTTAATTAGTTTTTTTTTGAGTTTCTTTGCTTTAGAATCCTGTTGATCCTTTCCTTTAAGGTTATGATTTTCCCTGTTCATAAACTCACCCCAAAACATATTTGACCTTACATAATATGGAATATCAAGATAAATGATTGGACAATTTTTGCCTTCGAAGTTGGGTAAGCATTCTAGATTCCTTAGCATGGGGAAACAAGAAGGGAGATTCTCTCGACACCTCAATAATTCCATCCACACATACTCCTGGCTTTCGATAAACCTTGTACAACTTGAAAGCAGCACCTTCATATTGAGGATGCTGCTCTCCCTTTATATAAATTATTCTTAATAAACTTTCAATGATTATAGTAATAAACCAAATTCACAATATACAATGGATAATATTGGACAGGCAGTGATACCGCTCCTCTCTTTCTGCACAATTTTCAATTCACTTAACCCATAAAATTTGGTAACATTTTGGAAAAATCACGAATCATCCAGCGTTTTCAATGTATCCACGCAAGCTCCAGCGCCTCGATTAGTTTTTTACTATACAGGCGACAACTGCTTGTGAGAATGTCTTCTGATTCCCGATCCGTTTTTAAACCGTCGATGAGGATTCGACCGCCTTGTCCTTTTGCCGTTTCCTCCAGAATATCAACTGCCGTGGCAAAGTGAGGATAGGTTGAGTCGCCAGCACCAAATATCGCAACAATTTTTCCAGTTAAATCTGTACTACGCAATTCATCATAAAAATCGACCAACTCGTCAGGTAACTCTCCATCTCCCCACGTATAACTGCCGATTAGGATCATGTCGTAAGAAATCAATTCCGCCGCTTGGGCTTCGATTGAATCTTTTATAACCACGTTCTTGCCAGCCTTCATGAATTCCGCGGCAATGGTATTGGCCATTTGTTCCGTAGTACCGGTCATACTGGTATAAATAATGATGATATTCATTCATTTTCTCACTCCCTACAAATCTTTTATTTTCGACAAAATTCGGGCGGTGACAGGCACCGAGTTTGATTCGACAAAATTCGGGTGGTGACAGGCACCGTTTTGGTGGCGCCGTTTTAGGAGCTTAGGTATTGTTTGAGTGAGGCTTCGCAGTTGTATTCGGTTGCTGTTGCTCCTTCTGGTGATACTGTTATTTTCAAGGGTACGATTCCGGCAGTTTTCCATAAGCGGTGGAGCTCGTCAACTTGGTCTTCTTCACCCAGCACAAATGCTATGCCGCAATCACCAGCGCCAGCACCAGACGATTTCCCGCTGCCAGTCACCTCAGCCATCTGGCATAAAGCTTTTAGTTTTGGCGTTTCAATTGATATTCCGGCTTCCTCGCTAACAATCGACAACGCTTTACGATTTTGCGTTAAGCTTGAAATTGCTCCAAGACCATCTCCTTCTTTGAAACTATGAATCAAGCGGGTCACGGCCTGCGTGCTTTCTGCTAGAAAGCGAGCATATGCAGCTTTATTCCAAACTTGAAACTTTTTAAACTCGTTTATTAACGGAGCAGTAGACGCCGCTTCTGCTGTCCAACCAACGCATAGGCTTAATTGGGCTGGTGGCTGTAACGGGTTAATTGATAAACCAGGCCAAGTTTTATTAATTAAATCACTTAGTTTATCGACTTCTAGCGCTTGTGCTAAAACCCATTTAGGTTGATAAGCGGTGTAACAAATCCAACCGCCGTATGTTGAGGCAGCAATATCTACTCCCGAGCCATTTTTTTGCGTCCGTAAATGGGCAAGAGCTGCTAGCTTAAAGATTTGTTCGAGTGTCGGTTGTGAGTTTCTAGGACAATATAAAACGAGCATCGCTGAAATAACTGCTACTGTCACCGCCGCGCTCGAGCCTAATCCGTATTTCTTCCCGGTAGTTGGGTCATTCAGGTCACTTTTAATCGTTAAATGAAACGGCCGAACTGAAATTCCAAGTTCCTTTAAGTATTGATGAGCCACCTCGATGGCGTTTTGAATATATTTCAAACGGGCGTCCCCTCGGTTAAACTGAACAACCCGATTCTTGATTTTCCAAGAAACAGAATGAAGTCCCAACTGCGGCAGCGAAACCTGATTCTGCTTACTTGGCTCGATATAAGCGGAGAGATAGCGATTGACAGCAGCGACAATTGCCTGTTGCTTAGGTTCAAGGACAGAGTATTCACCAGCAATTAATAGTTTACCTGGAACTTTTACCCGATAACTTGAATATGTCATTGCGTTTCACCCCTACAAGTTTTTGAATGTTTTACATTAGATAAGTACTCGACCCCTTGGCCAGGATGGCATATATGAACCTCATGAACAATTGGTACTTTGATCAGGGCGTCAAACACAGCCTGCTCATCCTTTGGCTGGCAAAGAATCTTCACATTCGGTCCAGCATCAATCGTAAAGTAGGCTTGAATCCCCATAGACCGCAGCGTATACACTTCTTGAATGACTTCAAATGTCGCGCTAGTCCAATATGAAAACGGCGGGTTGGCAGCTAGTGTCGTCGCATGCATTTTCAGGGCGTTGGCCTCGGCGACCGTGCCAAGCTTTTCGAAATCTCGGTCCTTAATCGCTTCCTTGGCTGTTTGAAAATCTTGTTCAACGGTCGTCAGCCACCCCGAATAAAACGAGGAGGTCATGACGGTCCGCTTCATTCCGTCTCGACTGGTGATCGCTTTTGGTTTGGATGTAAGTTGCACGGATAGAATGCTCAAATCCCAATCCTTTTCACTAATAATCGGCTTCGCAAATGAATCTGTTCCATCTGGCTTTTCGCCTTTTTGCCATTCTACGAATCCACCATGGATGGAGCGACAAGCAGAACCAGAACCTTGGCGGGCCAATTTTGACAAGTTTTCACCTTCTAAGTTAAGTCCAAGCGCCTTTGAAGCCGCCGCTGTTAACGCCGCAAAGCCAGATGCCGAAGAAGCAAAGCCGGCCGCTGTTGGCACATTGTTGGTCGAATTCACGACGGCACGATATCCTTTTCCTGACAGTTGTCTAATTCGGTCCAGAAACCGGGTAATTTTAGCTAAATCATGTTCGCTTGCAAGTTGATTATTTAAGACAAACACGTCCACGGAGAGACATGAACAGAATTCAACAGTCGTCGTTGTATAGAACTTATCAAGCGTAATCGAAAGGCTGCTGTTCATTGGTAAAAATAAAGATTCATCCCGCTTCCCCCAATACTTAATGAGTGCAATATTTGTATAAGCTCGTGCGGTTGCCTTCATCAATGATCTCACCTTCATTTCCTGCATCTAATTTAAAATACCAAGTATTACTCGCCCCGGCAGTCAGCAACCTATTTGCCAGCGCCTTTGCGTGCGTTGAGCTCTCGGCAAGCGCCAGCACACAACCACCGAGACCTCCTCCAGTAAGCTTTGCGCCAAGTGCACCAGCATTTCGAGCCGCGTCAATCAGATGATTAATGCCAGCATCACTTACACCGATTGCCGTCAGCTCCGCTTGAGCAAAATCTAATAATCTTCCTAAGCGCTTTCGCTCACCCTGTGCCAAGGCAAACCTCACCTCATGCGTAAGCATTTCCAACTGCGCCAAGGATTCTTTTGTTTTTTTCGGATGGTTTATTAAAGCCTTCTTAACATTTGATACGGCCAAATGGGTATCTCCAAACCTTCCAGTGTCGGCAACTACTATATAGAGTGGACGAGCTATATGCAGCGCCTCCATCGGCTTTCCTTTTTGAAACCAAAGAGGTTTAGCACTTGAAGCTGTATACATATCGATGCCACTAGGGTTCCCATGCGCGTATGTTTCAGCGATATGGACAAGCGACATGAGCGTATGATGATCAAGATTTATTTTATAAAAAGCAAATAAGCTTTTGACAATCGCCAGCGCAATCGCAGCACTTGAACCCAGGCCTCGCCCAATTGGAATTGAGGAATGAATCGTAATCAATAAACCAGATTGTTGTTGGTTAAGCATGGTTAACGCTTCAGTGATGCAAGTTGCGATGCCACGCATTTTCATCGAGACATCGGCTAGCGGTCCCTGAAAATAATCACAACTAAACGTTAATGGGCCTCGTATCACCTCTACCGTTGCCCACACTTTAAGCGATGTGAACGGAATAGCAATCGCCGGCATACCATAGACAACTGAATGCTCCCCCAACAAAATCAACTTCCCGTGCGCGCTGCCCATTGAGCATGTTTGAGCTAACTGGATCATTACCTTACATCTCCTACTTAAACGGAATGATTTGTCCCACATTAACCGACTAATTTTTCAATAATCCAAGGTGCAGAATAAAGAACCATGAATTGAACGCCGTAATTTACCCCCAAACGATGAAGCACGCCAGCGACAAGTCCAATTAACAGAACCCCGCCAACATTAATCCAGCCGGCATCCATATAAGAAAGCAATAGCACTAAACTAAAGAACAAGCCTAGGATTGCCTCATGGGGAATTCGTCTAAATACAAATGCACATATTTGCTGGGAGTACTTGATTGTTACAAAATACGTCATTGTTAAGGCAATCACGGCGCCGATGAGCGTAGCCCAAACAAAGCCTGCGTTTGTGAGAATATGATGCATATTATGCTCCAAAGTAAAGACCGGCGGAGCATTAAAGAGGGCATTCGCTGGACCTATCGCCATTGGTGACAGCGGGATTCCTAAAGCAATTAACGGGATTAACGTTCCAGCGATATACGTCGCATTCGCTAATGCCTCCATACAAGCGATGGACAAGCTTGCTTTCTTGACCGGATCTTTGACTTTGCTCGAAAAAACCTCCCCTAAGAAAATCGTCATCCCCACCGGACTCATAATAAAGGTCACAGAGCCAATGAGTGAAGCAAGTGCACTCATCCCCAGCTCCTGTTTGGTTAAAATATTGAACGGATTCGGGATTCCATTTGTGTGTGTTGTTTTATTTAGATGAATCGTTTTCACATCAAATCGTTCTAACTGATCTCTTTTTTCCTTATTTAAAAGTTCAAATAATTTCAAAATGACTGGACCGATGGTAATCCATAAGAAAAACGATACAAACACATTCGTCCCTTCGGCGACAGCTCCAACTCCCCAGTACAAATGACGCAGGCCTTGTATTAAGAGCGCAAACGGTATGATCGTCGTCAGGGCCAGCCATCTATTTTTTGACATAAGTGCTAGAAAAATTGCCCCAAATAGAAACAATGGATTAGCGTATTCTTTGATCACATCAGCGACGGGAATTAAGGCGCTCGCCAATAACAAGCTCACTGGTACAGCAACGATTGTTCCAATCGCCGAGCCGGACGCCATCTTGCGAATGCTTACATCGGACATCCCATGCTTCTTTAAAATCATCGCGTGCTCGACCATCGGCGTTGCCATAACGCCTCCCGGTATCCCCGCTAAAGCAACGGGAATCGAATCGGTTAATTTGCTGGCGACAATCGCTGCGATAAAGAAGGACAAAATCACAGCAGGGTGCAATCCTGATAGCACAAGCGCCAATGTGACTGGGGCGATGGTTGCCGTTTCATCGGTACCAGGTGCGATTCCAATCACAGTGTAAGCTGCTGCAGCAATCAGCGCCGCCGCAATCATTTGAAAAATAACGATTGTATCCACTCTTATGAATCCTCCCTTGTGACTTCATGAATCAATCGTTTTGGTTTGATGATCATACTGCAAAAAATAAAACCGATTAGGGCACCGATTAAGCCAAAAAACAACGGCTTTGGCGCTTGATTTGGCGCAATAAAATATCCCGCTAATGAAGTCGTGCTGCAGATGAATAGCGATAGAATTAAGCTTTTTATTTTCACAAGATCTTCCCAAACCTCAATATGAACTGGTTTGCTTTGATCCGGTTTGGATTCTTGGATTTGCGAAATCGGAACACTCTTTATCTTGGAACCTACCAACAGCATCAACTCCTTTTAAGCGTTTGAGGAAAATCACATTTATTGGGGCTGTGGTTTTGCTATAGGTTAATTATAATGATAATGATTCTCATTATTAATTGACCGTGGTCAAGTTTTTCTATTTTTATAAAATAAGCTGTGTAAAATTTGGATGTTGATTTCCGCTCCAGGCACGTGCGGTTCATGGGGCTAACTGGGAGCCTGTCTAGCTCCAGCGGCTAGGAGCTCGGGGTCATAAGCCAAATCCCGCCAGAGACTAACGTCTCTTGCGCGATTCGTCTTATGCCTGTCGCTCCTGAGCAAGCCGCTTCCGCTTTTCGAACTCCTCGGCGCTTTGCGCCTGTGGTGTCTCCCATGCCAGCTACTCCCATAGGAGTCTACATGCCTGCAACGAAGATCAACGTGCCCAAAAACAACAACATGCATTAACACAGCCATAAAATAAAAAAGCATCTGCTGCTTTTACACAACAGATGCTTCAATGGATTTTTTGTCGTTGGGGTTACGGAAAACGATATTGGTGGTGCTGCTTTCTAAAAATAACCCGAAATATCATGATTATTTTTATAAAGATAATAAGCCTTCTAAGTCTAATATCTCTATTTTTTTATGTTTCTTTTGTTTGATATACCCGATTTCCTCGAATTCATAGAGCTTTCGACTCAACGTCTCCGGTGAGGTTCCTAAATACGATGCTAGATGCTTTCTACTCATCGGTAACATAAACTCTTTTGTTTGGCTGTCTGAATCGATGCATTCAGCTAAAAATTGGGCAATCCGTGTTTCCACTTTCTCCGTCGCAAACCGGGTTGCCTGTTTTTCTGCAATTTCGAGGCGATTCGAAAACTCCGCCAAAAATTTTAAGGATATCGATGGATATTTTAACAGAAATTCATGTAAGTCCGTCCTTTCAATCCGACAAACCTCTGTCTCCTCGATTGCTTCCGCATAGGATTCATGGATGGTTTCATTAAATAAAGCTAGTTCTCCTGTGAAATCGCCAGGGTTTAAAATGCGCACAATCTGTTCTTTTCCAGCCTCGGACAATCTGTAAATCTTAATTTTCCCCTTGTTCACAATATATAATGAGGCAGATTGATTTCCAGCATGGTATACACTTTCGCCTCTACTATAGGAAATAGATTTTGCCGTCGCCATAACTTCTTTCATTTGCTCCTCTTCCAAGTGATTAAATATCGGGACTAGAGATACACACAATTTGGAAGAAGAATCATCACCATGATGAAGACATCGAAAATGATGATGTGTTCCATTACAATCCATTGCTACTACACCTCCTAAGGGGGAAAGGCGGGAAACAGGGGGACGGTTCTTGCGTTTCCCTAATTTTTTACATTTTTATACATGCATACACTTATCATAAAGAAAACCACCATAAATGAAATTGATATAAATCAAAAACAAGGGGGAGCTCTCTTGGCCTCCTGAATTTTTCCATCACCCACTCGAAACAATAGGAAGTTTTGCTCACAAAAAGGCTCCACTAGCGGATGTTAACGCAATTGGAGCCTTTATGTCATTCGACAAAATTCGGGCGGTGACAGGCACCTTGGTGTTGTGGTAATATGAGGCAAATAATTTATTTTAGGATTTTTGTTGGGTGATGAGATGAAACTGAAGAGTCGTGTTAAATATTATCTTCTCCGTTTGTTTCGCTTGAGGGCCGGCACGCATACGATTGCGATGGGATTAACGTTAGGCTTTATCCCGCACTGGTACCCCACTTTCGGTATTGGTGCCATCCTGTCACTTGGCTTAGCTAAATTAGGGAGGGGCAATTTAGTTGCCGCATTTTTGGGAGGAGCACTCGGAACAGCGATATGGCCTTTTTTGTTTTTCCTAAACTACAAAATTGGAAGCCTTTTATTTCACCATTCAACTTCAGTCACAGAATTTAATAATACTGCGGATGTTGCGCATCTTGATTTTTCTCACCTAACCATTCACAACATCGGTTCTGGTGGATTATTGTTTTTTGGAGGAGCACTCGTAAATACACTTCTCTCTTTCCTATTCATCTACCTCACTGTTTATACTCTTTTTAAAAAATATCGATTAAACATTTTAGATAAGCTGAAAGGAAAAAAAGAGACTATCTGAATGAACATGGAACGAGGGGCTTGTTCTCTTTTTACTTAATTTTTCCTAAACATAAAATTGCCTATAAAAGTCAAAACACTTGCCAAACTCAATCATAAGTTTAAATAACAATAAAAGGTCAGGACATAGAAATGTGTTTCTAAAGTGTCCTAACCTTTTTAATGAGTAAGAATAAATTTGACAAAATTCGGGCGGTGACAGGCACCTTATTTAAAATAGCTTGTACCAATACAGTGTCGTATCGATGTTTGGATTATATGTTTGCTTCAATGTGTCCACTCCACCTAGTTTGAAGCCTTGTTTTATGTAATATCTGCACGCTCCAAGATTATCGTCCTGCGCTTCGAGAGAAAATCCGATCAAGTTTCGGTGCTTCGCCCATGTCTCTGCTTGATTCAAAAGCTGCCCGGCAATTCCATTTCTCCGAAACTCTTTTTTCACAGCAATATTTTCGATGTAGCAGAAACGGCTCCAGTCTTTCATAATCCTAATTTGCCCAACACAATGATTGTTTTTATAGGCTAAAAATAATGCCCGCTCCTCGCTGTCGATGTAACGACTCCAATCAAGCTGATCATCAGGAAAACGCACTTCTTTCGTTTCTTCAAAAAGATACTCCTCATAAGACCACACACCATTTTGAAGACTAGGAACCAACCTTCCAAAAACAACAAAGGCATCGTTTGTCTCATAAATATCTTGAATTAACTCCCGCTTTAGCGAAAAAATGCTAAGCCCGTCATTCGCCATGCTTCACCGCTCCCATCCTCTTACCTCTAAGCTGAGCATAACATACTTTTTTACACCTCCGCACAACTACATTCGACAAAATTCGGGTGGTGACAGGCACCTTTTTACAGCTTACTAGTTGAGTGTTATGATAAGGTAAAAATGTCATAATATTCTAATATTCTAGAAACAGAGGTGACAAGATGATTAAAGTGATAGGAGCTATTGTCTTAACTGTTATTATTGCTATTGGGGGTTATTGGGGCTACCAAACATATATCGAAAACAAAGCCGTAGAAACCACGAAGGTACAGGATGAATCAAAACCCAAAGATGACTATCCATCAGAAATCGAGGAAAAGGAACAACAGCCCGTTGACTCTCAAGAGGGTAACACACCCACTGGGGAAGACACATCATCTGCAGATATGAAAATTTCTGAAAAGCATTATAAAGATATGGATTTTTTGCAGTATCCTGAGGTTTCAGGTATGAAAAGTAAATCAGCTGAAAAAAGCATTAATGAGGCCTTAACTAAAGCTGCCGAAAAATCCTACCAAGATTACTTAAATCTCATGAAGGATCAAGAGGCAATCCAAGACGAAGACTATTGTAAAGAAGTGCCAAGTTCATGTCAGTATTCCTATAGCTTGAGTTTTGAAGTGAAATATAACTCTAAAGGCAAACTGAGCATCTTATATTATGATTATCAATACACTGGCGGGGCTCATGGGAACGGATATGTGACCCTTTATAATTTCGATACCAAAACAGGAAAGCTGTATCAATTGGATGATATTCTAACGAGCCCATCCCGTTATTCGGCGGTTAAGGAATATGCGTTTAATTATTTAAGCACCAATGAGGAATATTCTATGTTTGTTAAAAATAGAGATGATTTCACGGTTGATCAAGATACCCAATTTTCATTTGCAGATGATGGAATATATCTAATATTCCAAGAATACGAAGTCGCGTCCTATGCACAAGGTCATCCAGAAATACTGATACCAAGTTCGGTTTATCAATAATTGGAAACAGGGGACGGTTCTTCTGTTTTCCTAAAAATTTCCATCAACTCGAAACACTCAGAAGTTTTACTCACAAAAAGAGGCTGGGACATAAGTATTTCAGCTAAACAAAAAACCGAACTATCATGCGAAATTCCAACTTAGAATTTCCTAATAGTTCGATTTTTTAATTCCTTTTTACTATAGAGCTACCCTGAAATAAATGTGGATTGTATCACACATTAAGTGCAGATTTTTTTGCTTGAGGGTTTGTTAACCCGAATGTTGATTTCCTTCTGTTTGAAAATAAGCGGAAGAATTACGCTTATTTTGGAAAAGACCCATATTTCCCTTATAATAACGGGAGTTTTTCCGCTTATTTCACAAAATTCAATTGATTTTGTCTTTTATGGAGTAGTTAAGCGGAAAATCTACTCTTATTTCAGCTCATTTAGCCCCCTTTACATACAATAAGGGGAAATTCTACTCTTATTTAGATTCTCATACCTACATGGAAACAGGGGACGGTTCTTCTGTTTTCCTAAAAATTTCCATAAAATCGAAACACTCAGAAGTTTTACTCACAAAAAGGCTCCACTAGCGGATGTTTACGCTAGTGGAGCCTTTGCTTTCATTTCAGTCTTTCGACAAAATTCGGGCGGTGACAGGCACCCAATTCGCCATTCGACAAAATTCGGGTGGTGACAGGCACCTTACTCTTCTGGGAGGAAGTTGTCGTCGTTGTGCCAGTCGTCGATAGTGTCTATGCGGTTGATTGGTACGATGTCTCCGTTGCGGATTTCGAATACGCGCCAAACATTTCCTTCTTGATCCAATGGTACATTGTATGTTGCTACTAGAGAATTTCCTTTATATATGCGTACTGTTGCTTCTGAGTTTGAAAGAGCCAAGTTCTCATCATAACGATTTGTATAGTCATGGATAGCATAAGTATAGGTTCCTTCATTTATACGGTTAATAACTGTGACCGTTTCAGGACCATATGAAGTTGTATCATCAATGTCCAGGTTCACTTCATTTTCTTCATCAGAATAAGATTTTTTACTGAAATATACATGGAAACGGCCACCATCGGCAGTAGGTCCAGTGAAATGGGAGTCTAAATCTTCTGGACTTTCACCCCAGGTTAAGACTGCTCGGATTTCTTCTCCAAGTAAACCGTCAGGAGAAATTGTGGCATCTTGGTTACCCTTTGTCTGGCCACCTATAGAAATAATATAGGCAGAAGTTGAAATATATCCCGCACCGCTTATATGCATTGTGTAGTTACCACCTGGCAGATCAACGCTATAGACGCCTGATTCATTTGTCGTTACGGTCTCAACTATTTCACCAAACACGTTATTTTTGCCTTTACGGATATCGATTTTAAGTCTGCTTACAGGATCTCCTGTCAATGCATTAACAACTTTCCCTGTCGCAGTACCAATTCCGCTGTATTCATTACCAACCATTTGTAACTTTGCATTAAACGTCGTTGTATTAGCTTCATCGATACTTACATAAGAGGAATCAGTGATATAGTTCGGATGAGACACGACAACATTATAAATACCTGGTTTTAAACGAACCTCATAAGAGCCATCCTCTTTTGTAACACTCTCTTTAACTAGGACTGACTCATTATAAATCTTCACAGAGGCATCATTAAGTGCTGTGTTACTTACAGCATCGACAACATTTCCGATAAGCGTTCCATGTTCACTTTCAATAACGCCTTCTACAGTTGTTTTTAAAACATATTTTTTATCATTAATTGTTAATTCGTGGCTATTTTGAGCCGTTGCTACCATACGATCCTCTGCATTTGCAATCGCTGAAAAAGAAGAAAGTAGCAGCCCTCCAATAAGAATATAGCTTAGTTCTTTTGGTACGCGCTTTTGACGAATCGCTCTAATCGCTACGACTAGGACAACCATGGACACAAGCAGCAATAAGAAGTAGCCAAGGAAGTTTGTATCATCACCTGTTTGAGGGGCTGCATTGCTTCCTGCTTTTACCTCTTGTTTACCTTTATCACTGCCAGCACCTGGTGTAGCGTCACCTTTAACTTCTGTATTAACCGGCGGTGTTACCTCACCTGCATCAGCAGTTTTTATTTTTGCAGTAAACTCTAGATTTGTCTCACTTTCAGGAGCAATTTCATCTAGGTTCCATGTAATAGTATTATTTTCAACATTTAAATCTTGAGTTACGAGTTCTAATCCTTCAGGAAGAGTACTTTTAACGACAACATCTACTACAGAATCCTCTGATGTATTGGAAATAGCAAGTTTATACTTAATTTCATCTGTTTCAGTGTATTCTTGTTTATCAGTTGTAGTTTCAACTTTTAATGTTGGAAGCTCTTCAGCGTGGGCAACATAATTCTGCTGAAGGAAAAATCCAAATATAAAAGTCAATACAAATAGCATTTTATTAAACTTCTTCATTTTCTTATTCCCCTTCCTTTTCTATTAACTTTGCATGAATAATGATGCGTTCGTCCTCATCGACATTTGTACATGTAGATAACGTTAAAAGCGTATCTTCATAATCCACTTCTGTAGGAACTTTGATGAGAGATTGAGCACTCACAATTTTTATATACTTAGCAAACTCTTCTGCTGTCGAAAAGCTAGTTTTCAGCCACTTTGTATCAGTATCTGTATAAACCGAGAAAATTTCCCATGTATATGTATTGTTAAACAACTCAAAACTTATGTTTTTGTGAATTTCAAAGAATGATTGATTTGTGAACTTACTTAAACTACCAAACATGCTCTTGTCCTTCATATTGTGACCGTACAGAATCGTATTTTTATCCAACTGATCAACAGAATTCCGATAATCTATAAAAATCGAACCAGTTTTATCTCGTTCCTTATTAAAATTATGAGTCAGATAAAAATCATTATTATCTGTTTTCACAACCGGATAATCAATTCTAGTGTCAGCAATGGATATCCAACCTACATATTCATCATTCAATGCAATTAATTCTTTGTTGTTTAGGTTGCTAGTTTGTCGGGCAGGAGCTTTTTGCTTATAGTAAATCTCTCGGATAGCATCGTATTTTTTGTTAGATTCATAATATCCCTTCATTCCATTGAAAATGGAAACCACGGAATAACCAACCCCGCTTAAACCCAATAGTATAAGCAGCAATAAAAAACCTTTCTTAATCGACAAATCACCTCCCTTTACCATAGTGGTAATTCAAGATAGTAAACAAAATTACTAACTGTGTAACACACCACAAAGGTTCAAACGGACTAACGAACGCAAAACATTACACCAATTAACTAATATACCACTATTTTCCTTTTATTCAACAAGAATTTACAAATTTTTGGGAAACAAGGGGACGGTTCTCCCGTTTCCCTAAAAAATTCCATTTTTAAAATCTAACTTACAATAAACCAAATTCAACTAGAAAAAGCAGCACCTTCATACAGAGGATGCTGCTTTCCTTTTTATAAAATTAGACTATCTCCATAATTTACATTGGTTAATCTTGGGTAAAAATTGATACCGTCCCAGCGTTTCCATCAAACATTAAAATCATATTAATGTGCACTCATTTCTTCTGCAATTTCTGCTCCACTTAATTTTGATGAAAAATAAGTTGGCCAATTTTCCATTTCTTTTAGAAGCGTCTCTTGATTTTCATTTCCAAAATAAATGTGATAATGCTCCGCCTTAGTTGGGTAAATACTGTGATCACTGAACTGAATGTATTTTGGCAAACCTTCTACTTCCCCAACTAAATCAAATAAGTACCGAACCCCTCTATTACCAGATTCATAGGTCAAAATTTCATAGCCGTGATACTTATATTCACCCGTTTGACCTTCTCCACTTTTATAAAGGGTCATCTTGTTATCTTTAATTACAATCCGCTCAATGTCCGTCTCATAGCCCACTTTATAATATTGCTTATACTCTTCAAACGTTTTATCTTTCTTAGTTTCTGCCTTTTTCTTTAAGACATTGTCTAATGTCCCATCTAACAGATACGGATAAACTGATTGCCAATCACCTTCCCAATCCGATAATTCTCTATCTTTGACCTCGTCATCCTTAAATATCCCTGAATAAATTTCTTTCTGTTTTTCATCTAAGTGGTTATGGTCATGACTATGTTCAGCACTCTCCGCTGATGCTGATGTTGGTTCAGATTCAGATTCTGAATTTGATTTTTCCTTCGAACTCTTTTCCGAATCAGAACTTGAGCTTGACGATGCCTTTTCTGCTGGTTTGTCTACGCTATCTTGGCAGCCAGTTAATAACACAACACCTATTAAAAAGAACACAAGTATTGCTTGGATAAACCCCTTTTTCATGATAAAACCTCTCCTTTTTCCTTATGTACTGGATTGCAATCATTAAATCGTAATAATTACGATTTACACTTTAACCAATATACTAAAGTGAAAAAATTCTGTCAATGCAAATCGTAATGATTTCGATTTAAATTCCATCCCTAAAAAATTCGACAAAATCCGGGCGGTGACAGGCACCTCTAGGTGGTTTCCCCCAACTTGTTGTATTCTGCTCGAGTTTTATGGACATATGTTCAAAACGGATTATAATTCAAGTCAAAAGGACATATGTCCAAAACAAACTTAATACATCGATTGAGGTGACTGATTTTGCCAAGACCTAGGAAATGGAGACGGGTTTGCTGTTTACCCGAGAATGATCGATTCGGACCGCTTAATGGTAGTAATCAAGGTAATGATTTCGTGATTATGACCGTTGAAGAGTTTGAAACGATTCGTTTAATTGACCTTGAAGGCTTTACTCAGGAAGAATGCGCAGATCAAATGTATATTGCACGAACAACCGTCCAGCGTATTTATACAGATGCACGGAGAAAACTTGCAGAATCTTTGGTGAATGGCAAGCTTTTAACAATTAAAGGTGGCGATTTTAGGCTTTGTAAAGGATTTAATAAACCGTGTGGCTGTGACGAACGTAGGCGTAAGCAAATGTGCAAACCTCAATCTTTTGAGGACGGTCACATGGTTGAACACCATTGCAAACCTCATTCTTTTGAGGACGGTCAAGTGCTCGAAAAACATTGCAAACGCCATTCTTTTGAGAACGGTCAAGTGATTGAACAACATTGCAAACGCCATTCTACTGATGAGAGCCATGTAGTCGAGCACCAATGCAAACGCCATTCACCTGAGGACGTTCACATGCCCGAACACCAATGCAAACGCCATTCTTGCGAGAAAGAAACTGATGTCGAACAAAGCCCTTCACAAAATCAGGAAATGAAATAGAAACAACAACCTGTTAAATCGAGGAGGATTCCTAATGAAAATTGCAGTTCCAGCCGACGTTAATCATGTTGAGTCTGAAGTCGGAAGTTCGTTTGCACGCACACCACATTTTTTTATTTTTAACTCAGATCATAATGATGGCTTTTTTATTGATAACCCTTCAGTCAAAAGCCATGGTGGTGCAGGGATTAAAGCCGCACAATTTTTAATTGACCACCATATCGATGTGCTACTTGCCCCGCGCTGCGGAGAGAATGCGGCTAAAGTATTAAAAGCGGCACAAATGGAAATATACGAAACCAATACTGGTTCAATTAAGGAAAATATTGATGCTTTATTCAATGGAAGGTTAACGGTAATGGAGCAATTTCACAAAGGTTCCCATCATGGAGGCAAATAATATGAAGATTGCTGTTCTTAGTGGAAAAGGTGGCACAGGGAAAACCTTTGTTGCAGTAAATTTAGCAGCAGCATCAGCGGAACCACATTCTGTTTATATAGATTGCGATGTTGAGGAACCAAATGGCCATTTATTTTTTAAGCCCGCAAAAATTAACACGAAGCCCGTTCATATTAAAGTTCCAGTTGTAGATGAGAAACTGTGTAATGCCTGCCGAAAGTGTGTTGATTTTTGCAAATATAATGCGTTAGCTCTTGTCAACGATAAACCCTTTGTTTTTGATGAGATATGTCATTCTTGTGGGGGCTGCTCATTAATTTGTCCGCAAAATGCGATTTCTGAAAGGGATAAAAAGATTGGTGAAATCCAAACAGGAATTTCTGACAATGTAAATGTCATTACGGGAATGTTAGAGCCTGGCCAGGAATCTGGTGTGCCAATAATCAAAACAATGTTAAGTTCTCAAGAAGCAAATCTCGGTCTCACCGTCATCGATTGTCCGCCTGGCAGCGCTTGTACGGTGATGGAAAGTATTAGGGATGCTGATTATTGTATTTTAGTGGCTGAGCCCACATTGTTTGGCGTTCATAATCTAAATATCGTATATGATTTGGTAAAATTTTTCAAAAAGCCGCATGGTGTCGTCATGAATAAATGCTTAGATACAGATAATCCTGTTGAAGTATTTTGCCATAGAAATGATATGAAAATTTTAGCAAAAATTCAATTCAACAAGAAACTTGCTCTAATGAATTCTAAAGCACTAATCGCTGCTAGAGAAGACAACCTGTATCATGATTTATTTGTATCTCTCCTTTATAAAGTCAAGGAGGAGGTGCAAAATGAAGCAATTACTAATTCTTAGTGGCAAAGGCGGAACAGGAAAAACAACGATAGCCAGCGCCTTCATTAAGCTTGCCAAACCTGAGGCATACGCTGATTGTGATGTCGATGCTCCAAATTTACACTTAGTACAAAGTCAAGAAAATATTGCCAATCAGACAAACTTCTATGGAATGCCAAAAGCAGAAATTGATCCGAATCAATGTGTGTATTGTGGTTTTTGTAAAAAATACTGCCGATTTGATGCTATAAAAGCAGATGAATTTTATGAGGTTGATCGTTTATCATGTGAAGGCTGTGGTGTTTGTGAACTAATTTGTCCAGTAGGCGCGATTTCCCTAAAACCTGCTAAAGCAGGAGATTTAATGCTTTACAAGGATGATGATGTCTTTTCAACAGCCCAGTTAACAATGGGCAGCGGGAACTCGGGATTATTGGTATCTGAGGTTAAAAAACAGATGGAAGCTCATGCTCCAAAAGCTAAATTGGCAATTATCGATGGCTCACCAGGGATTGGATGTCCAGTCATCTCTTCCATAAGCGGTGTGGACATGGTATTGATTGTTGCGGAGCCTTCGTTATCTGGCATTAGTGATATGGAACGAATCATCAAAACCGCTTCTAGCTTCCAACCAGAAGTAGCTGTATGTGTAAATAAATATGACATAAACGTTATCAATACTAAAGAAATCGAATTGATTTGCGAAACTAAAAATATACGATTTGTCGGAGCAATCCCCTTTGATATTACGGCAAATCGAGCGGTCAATGCTGGTCAAAGTATTGTTGATATAGATTGTGACGCTGGTCAGGCGACAAAACAAGTTTTCAATAAAGTAATGAAAATGCTTATGAAAGAAGGATTAGAGCAGGACTATGATCATAAAAACTCTGATAGAAAACACTTCCATCTCAGATGATTTCAAAAGTGAACACGGATTAAGCCTTTATATAGAGACGAGCAAGCACAAGCTTCTGTTTGACTTAGGAGCTAGTCCGTTATTTATTGAGAATGCTGCGAAACTAGGAATTGACCTCACCGAAGTCGATACCGTTATTATTTCACACGGTCACTCTGATCATGGTGGCGGGCTTAAGGCGTTTTTAGAAATCAATCATAAGGCAAATATTTATGTAAACCATAAAGCATTTGGCGCCCATTTTTCATTACGCGAGCATGGTAAGAAGGTTTATATCGGCTTAGAAAAAGAATTAATGTCCAACCCTAGCATTATTTTTACAAGTGATTCTTTCTGTATCGATGACGAACTTGAATTATTTTCAAATATTAAAAGAAATAAAGTAACATCGATTAGCAATCGCAATCTATTACGAAAATCTGGTATTTTCTTTGGGTATGACCATTTTGAACATGAACAGAATCTATTAATTAAGGAAAATAACAAAATCACAATTGTAACAGGCTGCGCCCATAATGGCATCGTGAGTATTATCGATCATGTAATTGAAACGGAGAAAAAACATCCAAGCTATGTCGTTGGCGGATTCCATCTATATAATCTACCCGTTTCATTGGTTGAAAAAATCGGTGAGTACCTTTGCAAAACAAAGTCGAACTACTATACCGGTCATTGCACCGGCGTAGATTCGTACAACGCCTTAAAAAACATGTTGGGCGGAAAACTAAACTATATAGCAACTGGCTCAACAGTAACACTTTAGGGGGGACGGAAGGAACAGGTAGGAACAGGGAACAAGGGGACGATTATCCCGTTTACCTAAAAAATTCCATTTTTGAAATCTAACTTGCAATAAACCAAATTCAACTAGAAAAAGCAGCACCTTCAAATGGAGGATGCTGCTTTCCTTTTTATAAAATTATTATTTTTTAAATTTAACTAAATCCATAATACTCCTACCACAAACAAATTCGACAAAATTCGGGCGGTGACAGGCACCTCTAGGTTCTTTACTTAATTAATATTTCTTCAAGGTCATCTAACATTAGGTTAGCAGCTAGAACGCCACCGGCAGTGTTCCAAATAGCATCGCTTACCTCAAAGGCGTTTCTAGTTTTGACTGCATTTAAGTTTTTCCAAAGTGGATCATTTGTCCACTCTTCTGCCGTATTCAATGCTTGTTGGTCACCGTTTGGAGCATATGTGAAGTAGAAGAGATAGTCAGCATCCATTTTAGGAATGACTTCCTTACCAACCTCTATTGCAAGATTACCTAATTTATTATCTGGAGTGAATAGTTCAGCTTGCTGCGCAGCACGTTTAAAACCAATTTCATTGAAAATGACACCGGAAAATGAATCTGTGTAGTAAATACGAGATTTACCAGCCATGAAACGAACAACTGAAACCTCTTTATTTGCTTTATCACCAAGTTTTTCTTTCAAGTCTTCCACTTTCTTATCGTAAGCGGCGAGGACTTCGATACCTTTTTCCTCAAGATTTAATGCTTTTGCATATAACGAAAAATTGTCTTTCCAATCTCCTCTTAATGTTTCAGAAAAAACGGTAGGTGCAATCGCGCTAAGTTGGTCATAAACTGCTTCTTGACGCAACTTGTTCCCAATAATGAGGTCAGGTTTTAAAGTAGCGATTTTCTCTACATTTACTTCACTTTCGACGCCAACTACTTCAACGCCCTTCATGTCGTCTTTAATGTGGTCATACCATGGATCACCTAACCACGATTGAACTGCACCAACAGGTTTTACCCCTAATGCTAACAATGCCTCAGTACCCTCATTTGATAAAATAACAACCTTTTTCGGAGTACCTTTGATAGTGGTTGTACCCATTGCGTGTTCAACTGTATAGGATTTTTCCTCGGTCTTTTTTGTATCTTGTGTTTCTGAGGTTTTATCTTCTGCTCCTCCACATGCTGCTAAAAAGAATAGTGCTAAAACAGAGAAAAGAGTCATGAACATTTTTACTGGTTTCATTGTTAATGTAAAGCCTCCTCGACTAATTGTAATTGATAATCATTTTCATTTGCGAGTTAATCATAAAATGAAAACGAATAAACTGTCAACAGTTAATTGAAAATGATTTTCAATATCATAAAAATTGTGATTAATTTGTGATATAATTGAAAATGATTCTCATATTCATTATATTTATGTTTATAGTATTAACGTTTTTTACGAAAGTCTGCCAATCTTGTATGGTGATTTTCACGAGATTGCTTCAATCATTGTGGGAAGTTGTAGGAAGCCAGTCAAGATGAGGCAACACGGAGACTCGAGCCGCATTGATGCCCATATTTTCATGACAGAGCAAAAATGGGAATCAAAATGCCGCTTTGATGCCCATATTTTCATGACAGAGCAAAAATGGGAATCAAAATGCCGCTTTGATGCCCATATTTTCATGACAGAGCAAAAATGGGAATCAAAATGCCGCTTTGATGCCCATATTTTCATGACTGAGCAAAAATGGGAATCAAAATGCCGCTTTGATGCCCATATTTTCATGACCGAGCAAAAATGGGAATCAAAATGCCGCATTGATGCCCATATTTTCATGACAGAGCAAAAATGGGAATCAAAATGCCGCTTTGATGCCCATATTTTCATGACCGAGCAAAAATGGGAATCAAAATGCCGTATTGATGCCCATATTTTCATGACAGAGCAAAAATAGGAATCAAAGTGCCGCATTGATGCCCATATTTTCATGACAGAGCAAAAATGGGAATCAAAGTGCCGCATTGATGCCCATATTTTCATGACAGAGCAAAAATGGGAATCAAAATGCCGTATTGATGCCCATATTTTCATGACAGAGTAAAAATGGGAATCAAAAGGGTTCTTGGCTCCTCAGTTCCAATCAATAATGCAAAAATCAACAACAAATTTTTACGAAAATAAAGATTCCTAACTACGCTGTTTAAAAAGGATCGCATTATGTCAGAAAGGTAACTTACTATGATGTTAAAAAGTACTTCATTAAAATGGATTGGACTGTTGGTTGCGGTACTCGTGATGATCTTTTTCATGTGTGCCAGTGTCATATTTGGCTATACAGAAACCAACTGGAAAATGGCCCTTGATGCTATCAATCAAAATGATGGTTCGAATGAACATATTATTATTCAAACTGTTAGAATTCCGAGAGCATTAATTGCTTCAGTCGTTGGTGCCAGCTTAGCCATAGCCGGGACCCTCATGCAAACTTTAACGAAAAATCCATTAGCAGAACCTGGATTATTCGGAATTAATGCCGGTGCTGGATTTACTGTTGTTGTGGCAATGACTGTCTTTTCCGTCAATAGTATGCAAGGATTTAGTGCTCTTGCATTTTTGGGCGCTGCGATTGCAGCTGTCGGTGTATATACAATTGGGTCATTCGGTCGAGACGGGTTAACGCCGATGAAGCTAACATTGGCAGGTGCAGCGATGGCAGCTATGTTTTCCTCGTTTACTCAAGGATTATTAGTCTTGGATGAGGCTCTGCTTGATCAAGTTTTATTTTGGTTAGCCGGATCTGTCCAAGGGCGGAAATTAGATACCCTGATATCCGTTCTTCCTTATATTGGAATGGGATTAATTGGTTCTGTGCTTATTGCTGGAAAAATGAACGTCTTGGCAATGGGAGAAGATGTTGCGAAAGGGCTAGGATTAAATACTGTTTTCATAAAAATAACGATAGGAATACTGGTTATTTTATTAGCTGGAGGTTCGGTTGCTGTGGCAGGACCAATCGGCTTCGTTGGAATTGTCATTCCCCACATCGCGCGCTCCATGATGGGCGTTGATCATCGCTGGGTGATTCCATTTTCCGGCATATTAGGGGCGATTTTATTATTAATGGCCGATATCACCGCAAGATATCTATTGATGCCGTCCGAAGTCCCAGTTGGGGTCATGACTGCTATCATTGGAACTCCATTTTTTATCTTCATTGCAAGAAGGGGGTTCAATGGAAAATGAACAAGTATAAAAATTTCCGGCCAATTAACGGCAAATTTTCCGTTTTAATTGATAGGAAAGCCGCATTTATCATATTCTTTCTCACTATTATTGTCTTTGCTGTATTTGTTGTAAGTACTGGCTCAGGAGAAATGAAAGTTAACCCACTTACTGTAATGAAGGTTTTATTCGGTGCAGGCCCAGAAATGGAAACGCTGGTCATTACATCCTTCCGTCTACCGAGAATTATTGTTGCCCTAGCTGTTGGAATTTCTTTAGCGGTAGCTGGTGGCATTTTACAAGGGATGGTCAGAAATCCGCTTGCATCCCCGGATGTTTTAGGGATTACCGGCGGTGCAGCAGTTTCAGTTGTTGGGTTTTTAGTTCTATTTAGTGATAAAAACCATTCGCTTACGGTCAGTATTGCTTGGCTTCCACTGGCTGCTTTTATTGGCGCCGGGATTGTTGCTTTCTTAATTTATTTTCTGGCATGGAAAAATGGTGTCTCCCCCATCAGACTTGTGTTAATTGGGATTGGAATCTCAGCTTTGATGCAGGCTTTTACAACACTTTTAATGGTGATGGGTCCTATTTATCAAGCAAGCCAGGCCAATATTTGGATTACTGGGACTGTATATGGTTCGAATTGGAAAAATGTTTCTATTCTTGTTCCTTGGACTGTCATTTTCCTCATCATCGCCTTTATTGCTGCTAGAATCATCAATATTCAAGAACTGGGAGATGACGTTGCCACCGGTCTAGGTGGAAAAGTTCAAAAACAGCGATTTTTCCTGTTGATGATTAGTACGGCCCTAATTGGAGGAGCTGTGGCATTTGCCGGCGGCATAGGTTTTGTAAGTTTAATGGCACCTCACATGGCCAGACGGTTAGTGGGCTCTTCGTTTGGAGCACTGCTGCCTACATCTGCACTACTAGGTGGAGCACTGGTGATGCTGGCTGATTTAATTGGCCGGACCATGTTTTCGCCATTAGAGGTCCCGGCAGGTGTGTTCACTGCTGGAATCGGTGCCCCCTACTTTATCTATTTACTTTTTAAATCTAAAAATACTTAAATCATAGAGCCCTAAATCTTGGATGCATAGGTGCTTGCGACCATCAATATGTTAAGGAGCTGACAATGATGCTGAATGCGATTGAGACAAAAAATCTATCGATTTCATACGGGGATACACTAATCATTAATGAGCTGGATTTAATGATACCAAAAGGTGAGATTACAGTATTTATCGGGGCAAATGGTTGTGGAAAATCGACTCTACTTAGAACAATTGCTCGTTTGCTTAAACCAAAATCCGGTTCAATTTTATTAGATGGAGAAGCAATTGCCAAGTTGTCAACGAAAGATGTAGCTAAAAGAATGGCGATACTACCGCAATCTCCATCTGCTCCGGAAGGATTAACAGTCTTACAACTTGTAAAACAAGGCCGTTACCCTCATCAAACCTGGCTAAAGCAGTGGACAGAAGAAGATGAAAAAAAGGTAAATGAGGCTTTGGCTGCAACACATTTAGAAGCTTTAAAAGAAAGAGCAGTCGATTCACTTTCAGGCGGACAACGGCAACGCGCTTGGATTGCAATGACCTTGGCGCAGGATACGGACATTATTCTGTTAGATGAGCCAACCACTTATTTGGATATGACCCATCAAATCGAAATTCTCGATTTACTTTTTGAATTAAATGAACAGAAAAACAGAACTGTGGTCATGGTACTACATGATCTTAACCTGGCATGTCGTTACGCCCATAATATTGTAGCGATTAAGGACCAAAAGGTTTTTGCAAAAGGAAAACCTGAGTATATCATCAATTGCAGCCTAGTGAAAAATGTATTCGGCATGGACTGTGAAGTAACAATCGATCCGTTATTTGGCACACCATTGTGCATTCCATACGGTAGAGGAAGATGTGTTTTGAAACAGGCGGTATCATTAAATGGTTAATGAAATAACCGTACCTGAAATTATCCAGCAGCTGCGGAAATATCGGTTTCAAGCTGAATTGAATGATTCTTTTGAGGTTGCTGCCTTACTTGAAGAAGAATTCCTTAAGGATTTTATCGAAAACTTAACGATGATGATTAAAGCTCCGTCGGTCAAAGTCACTGCTTCTATTTTTATGAAAAGATATGCTTTTGTAGCTGTCATGTCTTTGTATGCCATGACTGTATGGAATAAAAAGATAAATGTATCAATCGATGATATATTTATGCAAAACCCCGAGCATGGGCAAGATTGGCTCCCGTCGTTTTCTATCAAAAATGGGGCCGATTCCGGTGAAGAATGGAGTGGGCACAACCGTAAAGAATGGCGAGAAAAGGTTTTGCATGAGCTTTTTGCTGAAAACATTTCTTTACTAATTGATCAATTTGAAAAGACATTCAAAATTTCAAAACTTATCTTGTGGGAAAATATTGCTGTTTATCTTTTTTGGTTATATGAAGCAGAATTAAAAGATGTCGTAAATCCAAACAAAATCGAGGATTTCCGCTTTTTGATTTTTGAAGCGGAAGGAAAGTTATTTGGTCATTACAAGGTCAATCCACTGCAAAAATACTATAGTAAAAAGAAAAACATTGCTGCTTCAGATGAAGAAATTAGGATAAGAAAAACGTGTTGTTTCAATTACACTCTACAAGGGGCTTCCAAGAATTGCAAAACATGTCCATGTAGAAAATAAGAAGGAAACAAGGGGGTGCTCTTGTTTCCCTAATGTAAATGCTTTTGCTTTTACAACCAATATCATATACCTACGCACCTTCACCGAAAGAATTACAGCTCTTTAGTGATGCATCAGTCTATTTCTATAATGACATGACCTCAAAAAAAGGAGCACCCCATTCGACAAAATTCGGGCGGTGACAGGCACCTTTATATGTTTTCGATTTCTTTGAAGTATTGTTTGAATGTAGTTTTATAGATTTTTATATAGTTTTTTACATATGTATGGCCTGATACTCCTTCAGGTAGGATGGCAGAAACGCTGTAACTTTCATGAATTAATGTGTTTCTAGCATGAACTAACTTTCTCACTTGTTCATACTCATTCTGAGGAATGGAGATGTTCATTTGTCTATTAAGACGTACGATGATGGTCGCAATGATATTTCTATCTATATTGACCTCACTGTTAAAGATTTCTGCATACACCTGTTTCAACGCCTGCTCCGTTGTGGCAATGAGTTTGATCAAATAACCAGCGTATATTTCATCCTGCCTTGCCTGAAACCATTCTTTGAACTCTTCCTTCGTCATATTGACCAACCCAGTTTCTTTATACCAATCTGCATTCACTATTTCTTTTACTTTCTTCGCGTCTTCCTTTATGCCGTTTAATTTGCTCACATACTCTTTTCGAATGCGTTTAATATTCTTCGCTTGAACCGTCATAAGATAAGCGCTCCCCCTTACACATGTATTTAACTCTATTCTACTACCATTATTTCAAAAATCCCCAAACTATTAAAAATTTAACATTCCCTCTCATGCAATGCACATATTTGATTCATGCAAGGACCTGCATGAACAGGTTACATTCCTCCATCTTCCCTTCTCGCTGCCACAAAACCACAACCCATTCGACAAAATTCGGGGCGTGACAGGCACCTCATTGACTATTCGACAAAATTCGGGGCGTGACAGGCACCTCATTGACTATTTCGAACAATAGATATATACTGTTCATATACGATATATACAGGATGAACGCAAACTTCCAACCAAGACAAAATCCAAAGGAGGGGCGCCATGAACATTATTATCAGCAATTCATCAGGTGACCCAATTTATGAGCAAATAACAAACCAAATCAAAAGGGCCATTATAGTAGGTGAACTGGCTGAAGGGGAACAGCTTCCATCCATTAGGTTATTGGCGAAAGAACTACAAATCAGTGTGATTACGACAAAGCGTGCTTATGAGGAGCTGGAGCGAGCTGGCTTTATTGAGACAGTACCTGGAAAAGGCTCCTATGTTTCCATGCAAAATAAAGAGCTACTAAAAGAAAAACGCTTGGCAGAGCTGGAAAACAAACTAAATGAAGTGATTGTCGAAAGTAAATTAATCGGGTTGAGTATTGAGGAACTACAAGAAATGTTGCGCCTCTTGTATGAAGAAGCTTAAGGGGGGAGTAAGTTGAACAATATATTGGAAATTTCCAATCTAAGTAAACACTACAATCAATTTTCTTTACAAGATGTCAGTTTTTCACTAAAACCAGGCTACATTATGGGGTTTATTGGACCAAATGGAGCCGGAAAAAGTACGACAATCAAGATCATTATGAATTTAATAAAAAAGTCTAGTGGTGACATCAAAGTTTTTGGATTAGACCATCTCCAACATGAAAAGGAAATAAAATCCAGAATCGGCTTTGTTTATGATGAGAATCATTACTATGAAAATTTAACTATTCCACAAATAGAAAAAATAATTGCACCATTTTATAAAAAGTGGGATCATGGGCTTTTTAATAAGCTCATTCAAGATTTTCAGCTTCCGCATAAGAAAAAGCTGAAGGATTTTTCCAAAGGTATGAAGATGAAGTTTTCCTTGGCAATTGCCTTGTCCCATAAAGCGGAATTGATCATCATGGATGAACCTACCGCTGGGCTGGACCCTGTTTTTCGCAGTGAATTACTTACCCTTTTAAGTGATATCATTCAAGATGAAAATGTAAGTGTTTTTTTCTCCACACATATCACGACCGACCTTGAGAAAATAGCCGATTACATTACATTTATTAACGATGGCAAGATTGTTTTTTCTGAAACGAAAGATACGGTCATAGAGACCTATGCCATTGTTAAGGGAAATAAGGAATTATTGGACGATGAAACCCGGAAACTGTTCATTTCGATACGCGAAAGCAGTTTTGGATTCGAAGGTCTCACTAACAATCTAGGGCAGTTCAGCGCTAGTTTTAAGCAAAATGCAATAATTGAAAAGGCCAGTCTTGAGGATATTATGGTCTATACCGTAAGGAGGCGTGAACATGTATAATCTCATTCGCAAAGATTTCTTAGTGCAAAGAAACATCTTCCTGTTCGGGTTTCTTTATACGGTATTTGCGGCCTTCTTTTTCAAAGAAATGGTGCCAGGTGGCGGCGCCATATATATGGTTGCTCCTTATGCAACTGTTTATCTCCTAGTCATGTATGCCTGTGGTTTTGATGATAAAAATAAAGCAGAAATCATACTAAATAGTCTCCCGATTACAAGAGCAGAATTAGTTATCGCAAAGTATGTCTCTGCTATAGGTTTTATGGCAGTTGCCATTCTATTTTCAATGCTGATTGGGGCAATCGGAATCTTCACTGGTTTCCCTGAAATTGAGCGCTTTATTTCTTTGGATGACGTATTAATCGTATTGATTAGCGGCTTGTTTTTAGTAAGCGTCTTTTATCCATTATATTTCAAGTTCGGCATGGAGAAAATGCGGTTTGTGAATATGGCTTTGTTCATGGTGTTGTTTTTTGCGCCCAATTTAATCACGTCCTTTGCTGCTGAAAATCCAGAAAGTAAAGTGGTTAAGGTGGTTTTATCGATCCTAAACGAAACGAACGCATCTCTATTAAAAGCAGGCTCGCTTATAGCAGTTATAATCATCTATCTGCTTTCACTGTTTATATCTATTAAGATTTATAGAAATAAAGAATTATAGGAACATGAAACATGGGGACGGTTCTGGTGTTCCCCTAATTATTACCAATTTTCCATTCAGTATTAAATATACCATTTGAATCGCGTAAATAGCCACTAAAAGAGACCAGGACAAAGAGTAATACTCTTAGTCCTGGCCTTTTTCATTTAGGGGCAATAATCTAGACCCGTCCTCTTGTTTATTTTCACCCTAAATAAATTGAAGTAGTACAGCACTTCATGTTATACCATAAACAACTAAGTAGTCACTAGTAAGTCACTACTTTACAGCTTGATGAACTTATGGTAAAATTTGATTAAAATAAAACGTAAAGGGGCAATTTTCATGGTAAAAGCTTGGTTAATTAGACCGTTTCCACATGATATTGATCGCCTGGCTAACTTCAAATCTGACAACATCATCGCCATTGGTTGGCCTGAAATTTCTTCACTTAAAGGAAAAGACAAAAACGAGATTAAAGAATTATTAAGAAACCATCCTTTAAATTATTCTCCTAGCCAATTAGGTGCAGCATTGGCAACGGTGAATATCTTCGTAAACGAAATTGCTAAGGGTGATTTAGTCGTGATTCCTTATGAGGACGATATCTATTTTATAAAGGTTATTAGTGACTATTTCTTCGAGCCAACAAAAGTGAATGATGGGTATCCACATCAACGAAAAGTTGAATGGTTAAAAGGACCAATATCCCGGAACTCTCTGCCTGATGATCTAAGAAATTCTCTGAGAGCGCCAAGAACAGCAGCTAATCTTAGCCTTCATCTTAATGCGATAAAACATATAGCCGAAGATCATGATGGATCCGAACAACCACCTGTATCATCATTTATGGAGATTTCCTATCCCTTAAGAATGGACTTAAATTGCATGATAAAAATCCCTGCAGATATAACAAAGGAAGAAGCAGAACGACTGGGTAATTTTGTTAAAACTTTATATTTTAACAACTAGCAAAAGTGAAAAGTTCGATTCATAGGCATATACAAACTTAAGCTTGCATAGGGACTTCATAGAATATTAAGTTCTGCTAATATTTCAAGTTATTTTTCTTTAGGGGGAATAATTATGCTATTTTCAGTTGAAGGTATGCAAATAACGGAGGTGGCGCACAAGCAAGAATTTCACCAAAGAATGAAAAGCCTTCCTAATGTGGATTATCAAGCAATTGTAGATGAATTAAATCGGGTAATTAATTGTGGAGATGTACACACCTCAAGCTGGATTCCAGGACATGACTGGAGAGGTACTTTGTATGAGCCAATTTGGCTCGCTTGCAGGAAAAATGATGAAGTCGCTGCAAAGTTTTATGGTCAAATTCTCTACAAAGTAATGATTGACCATCCAGCTAAATGGTCCTTCGGAGATTACCCCCACGCAAAAGGGAAAACATACTTTAAAATCGATTAAATGAAGTTGAGAGTAAATGGAAACAAGGGGACAATTTTGTCCCCTTGTTTCACAATTCGACAAAGTTCGGGTGGTGACAGGCACCTAATTCTCTTTTTTCCATCTGATGAAGGTTATTATTAACAATAGTATGTGTAGTCCGATAACTCCCGCTACAGCTAATAGATGTGTGGTTGCTGGCTCGAAATCAGGTCGAGTTGCAAAAATACGTATACCCAAAAATATTGTTAAAGGTAAAAGTGCTAATACCCTTAAAAATATTTGCTTGCGGCTTAATTTCCATATCGGTTTCATCCAAGTGGAGGTTTCATTATTATTATTGCTCAAGTTTCGTACACTCCCTTCTGATCAAGAATTAATTCTCAAGAAAAACACATCAACATTCAAAAATTCCAAATAATTACCATATAAAAATAGACTAATAATAATGACTGAACAAGTATTATTTTAATTACATTAAAAAAACGGGACTTATTTACTATTAAATCTTGATATTAACTTCTCCCTCTATTCCCTATCCCCTCCTTTTCAGATGTTTACCACGTTTTACTTCAGTTTTCCCTTGTGATATGTTTGAGATAGGATGATAGTTCAGAAGATTTCGTTAGTGGTAGATAAGTTGATAAATTATGTGAATCATTGAGCATAACGATAATTATCTAAAGATGCAGTGCTAATTTAATAATGGGGGGCAAAGAAATGCAAACCATAAAATCATTACCTTTAATTGCGATGGTCATAATGGCCATATTATCTTTTTCCAATTTAATCGGGTTAAACATTGCAGGAATGTCGGTGGTAATCGGAGTTGTCTTTTTCTTTATCGTTAAAACTGTTGAAAAAAAGCCGTTTAAAGACAGCGGACTTGATTTTGCAGCGATTAAAACGAATCTCAAAGGCCGAAGTATTTGGTTCTGGCTATTACTGCCGCTAATAATGGATGCTGTCAGTATAACTCTATCAAAACTTTTTTTGCCTGAGTACATTGAGCATGTGCTGGCAAGGTCAGATGCATTTATTTCCTTTGATAAAATTGTACTAATGTTATTTCAGCTAGCATATCTAGCTTTAGGAGAAGAAATTGCGTGGCGCGCCTTCTTTCAAAAGCAATTAAACAAAGTCCTGCCGATTGTGCCAACACTATTAATCTCATCTCTATTTTTTGCCTTTGGTCATATCTCAGTGGGAAATAGTTTCATAGTAACGTTTGATATTTTCTTCGTATTCATCAATAGTATTTTGTACGGAATCATCTTTTATAAAACTAATAATGCCTGGGTCAGTGCCCTATCGCATTTTATTGCCAATCTATTCAGCATCATCATCTTCATGATCCTTTGATATTAAGTACAAGGAAACGAGGTTACAGTGTGACGGTTCAACCTTGTAACAATTACACAAACTTAACTCCTTTTTTTAAAAATTATTTCGCCAACATTACCATAACTTATTTACAAAGTAAAAATTTGTATTTGATTGGAGTAAATTGCCCATGAGCAGAAAAGTCAATTTTCGTATATTGGAAGAGAAATTTGGGAGAGAGATATCTCTAGAAGATTTCTCTAAAGAACTGGTTAAAGACTTTGGCCCCTTTATACTTAGTGGATTTAATTTTTTACCACAAACGGATGAATCTATTCATAAGGATAATGATAGTGATATTCGCGAGAGTATACTGTGCTACCTGTTAAACATAATCCATTGTTTTTCACAAGATTTATCCGTGGAGGATCTAAAAGAAGCCGTTAAGGTATATAGCAATAATTTGGAAGCCTCTTTACAACTAAATAAACAAGTTCATCAAAATAAGAACCGTATCAACACTACCGAGAATAAAGTATTAGATTCATATTTATTAAGTGCAAAACAGTTATTATCGTTGCTAGATTCTAATATGTCATCAGAAATGAAAATGGCAAAGGTAATGGAATTAAATTCTTGGACATCCCTCCTATACAACTTAATTCAACAAGGAATTTTACCTTCTGATGAGTCCGACCTGCTGATTGAGGTGTATATAAATGAAACAGGATTGGTTCATACAACAGTTGTTATTCCAGATTTATGTGACGGAGTCCAGGTTAAGTGGCACCTTGTAAAAGAGTGGGAATTGGATAGTTTAGCTGTTTATATAAGAGAAAGACAGATTATTTATAATAAGTATGGACAGGAATACAGAAGGTCCTTGGCACTTAAAAATCAAGCGAGATACGCTGAAGCTAAATCGATTATTTATAGACTCATTAAAAAGAATGAAATATTTCCTTTTACAAGTGGTTGTTATGTGAATTTGGCATTTATTTTAATAAATGAAAAATCCACTAAACCCTTGTCAGAAAAAAGGAACGAAATTGAAAGATTACTTAATAAAGCTTTAGAAATTAAACCATCCAATAAAGTAGCACCGGTTGGTTTTGTTTATCTCTATCTTCTATTAAAAGATTTTCAATCTGCTTATTACTGGATTAGTAAATGTCGCCATGAAACTAGTAAAGTGGAATTAAAACCAATAGTAGAAAAATTCTTAGAAACAGCACAAATGTTAGTCATAAGTGATCAGAATTTTCCTCAGCAAATTAATTCACAGGCAGGTAATTCATTATTGGAGCAAATCCTTATGACGTACTCAGAAAACTACTATATTCACTTGTCTATTGCAAAATTATTAGCAATGAGTGAAAGAGTTGGAGTACTGAGAGCCTATGAGTTATTAGAAAATCTAATTAATAAATGGCCAACTATCCCCTTAGCATATATTCAAATTAGTATGTTATGTGGGGAGGGTTACTTAGAACGACCATATGAACAACTAACATTTGCCCAAAAGGCACTTAAGCTACTGGATAATAAGAATACTGAAAACATAAAATACAAATGGGAAGCTGAAGGACACAAAATCAATGCATATATATCTTTGGGGAAATATGAAGAGGCTTTAGTTTTAACAAAGAAAAGAATTGCAAAACAACCGAATAACACTGATTTACATAATCATGCACTAGTACTGTATTATTTAAAGAGGTATGAAGAGTCTATTCGATACTGTCAAAGGGCATTATATATAGGTGAAGATGAATCATCGTACTTCCTATTAGGGGAAAATTATTATTATTTAAAAGAATATAAGCAAGCATTGGAACAATATAGAAAATCACTTTCCTTTATTGATGAAGATAAAAGATCTATTCATTACATTGATTTGAATAAGAAGTTGTTGGTTTCTTATTCAAAACAAGCGTGGTTTGAGAAAAAATTAGAAAATATTTATGTTCCGATAATTGACTGTTATTTCAATTTAGATGACCTAGTTAGTGCGAAAGTCATATGGGAAATAGCCAATAAACGATTCCCACAAAATAAAGCATTTAGTGTTTGGAAGAACATTATCGATAAGATTATAGATGCTAGGAACGAAAGAGAGCTTATCCAAAGAAGGAATAAGGAGTTACTAGAAGAATTTGAGAAGGAAAAAAGAAAAACAGAGAGTCAAACATCAGCATTAAGACAATGGGCAATAGAATTAATGAAAATTCAAGGTGATGAGGAAGAAATTGAGGATAGTCAATGGGAAGGATTCGCAACAAAAATTGAATTGGTTATTTCACAAATGCTATCTGAGACGAAAAGCAATCTCAAACCAGATGATTATTTAAATAAAATAAAGAGTACTTTTCCCAAGTTTGAACCACATTCCATTGAGTTTCTTGCAACTGCTGAATATTTATTCGAACTTAATAAAAATAGTTTTATAGACTTTGCCCCAATTATGGTAGAGTATTGCAAAGTAATTGAATTAGAATTATGCGTATTATTAGGAAATAAAAAGCTTACGTTAGGCCAAAGTATAAGAGTGATTGAGGATAAGAAAATTAAGCCATTGATATATCAAATTTCAAATCTAAAAGAAATTTACCTTTATCGTAATGGAAGTGCACATACCGGCAAATCCACACGACGAAAAATTGAGATTGTAAGGGAACTATTATTTGAAAAAAACATGTTATCTCTTATCAATACTATGAAAAAATGAAATGCCATTGAAATTACCCACTTGTTCCATTTTTTTGATCCACTAGTGACTACGTTGGACGAAGAAATGTTGATGATAGAAAGACATTGGATAAAACTCTAATGTTAAAAGGCAGTGCCATTACAGCTGCTAATTAGTGGCTCTGTTTCTGCCTCCACTATCCGGTTAAAAGGTGGCTAAAATTAGGAAATGAGTGAGAAATTTACTAGAGAGGGATTCTCTCATTTTCCTAATGATTCCTATTTTGGTTAATCCAGTCCTTTTCTTAAGCTTCAATTAAAGTGATGAACCTCTCATTCGAAAAATTAATCAAACGTTTGATTAATAAATAATAGTTTGGTAGAAGAAGAAACAGTTTATACTGTTTTCTACTGAAAGCAGCATCCTCTCACATGTCGGATGCTGCTTTTCGTTTTTTGGAAACACCGGGACGGTTCTCCTGTTTCCCTAATTATTACCATTTTACCATTCAGTATTAAATATACCGTTCAAATCGCGTAAATAGCCACTAAAAGAGGTCAGGACATAGAGTAAAAACTCTTAGTCCTGGCCTTTTTGATTAGAGGTATTAATTCAGATTCTTCTCTAATTAGATGATATCTTTCATAACGCTCAAAAGGATCTTAAGCTGAAATACTCTGTGAGAGTAATTATTTCCCCGTCCTCAATATATGAAAAATAAATAATATTAATCAACAATCTCTTGAAATGGTAGATTTTAGGGAAACGCCGGAACCGTCCCCTTGTTTAATCCTTTGTTTTTTGTCCAAAACATTAGACATTTCTAGAGTTATATAATAAGATTTATGTCTAAAGTATTGGACAAAATAGGTGATAAATTTGAAAAATTTAATTAAGGTATTGCGCAAAAAATTAGGGATGACTCAGGAAAAATTAGCAAAAGAATGTGGAGTTGTTAGGCAAACAATTAATTGTGTAGAAAATGATAAGTATGATCCTACGCTTGAATTAGCTTTTAAGATTGCAAAAGTATTAAATAGGAAAGTAGACGAGGTGTTTATTTTTGAATAAATTTCATCCAGATTACATAATTAAAATGAAAGATATTGTAAAGGAAGGTTCTGAAATACTGCGAAAGAAAACCGAAGAGGTGAAAGTTCCTGTTTCTAATGAAGATAAAAATGCATTGCTATGTATGCTTCAATATTTGAAAAACAGCCAAGACCCAGATTTATCAAAAAAATATAACCTCCGTCCTGGATCAGGATTATCTGCAAATCAAATTGGCCTATATAAACGTATGTTTGCAGCTCTATTTGAGGATGGACAAAAAGATAACGAATATATGTTAATTAACCCAAAAATTATAAGCCATTCTCTTAATATGATTTATTTGCCTCAAGGGGAAGGTTGCCTTTCTGTGGACAGGGAAGTAACCGGAATTGTTCCGAGATATGCGAGAATTAAGGTAAAAGCATTTGATATAACCGGTAAGGAAGTAATTCACAATTTCAGAGGATATGGTTCCATCGTTATGCAACATGAAATAGATCATTTAAATGGAATAATGTTTTATGACAGAATTAATACAGAAAATCCATACAAGTTGCCAGACAATGTTGATATTAGAAGTTTGTATTAATTAAATAACATAAAGTTTTAACTAGCTAAAAATTAGAAACTCCTTTGGTACTTCAATTCACCTGTTGGAAGAATTTAGGGAAACAGTAGAACCGTCCCCTTGTTTCCCCTTGTTTCCCCTTGTTTCCCTGTCCCTATGTCCCTTTTCTTTTCTCTTTTTCTTTTTCTAAAAAGATCTTAAATTCATCTTTAGTTATACCAGATTTCTTGGCCTCTTTTACTAGTTCAATCCATTCTTTAGGTAAATTAAGGTCGCTTTTTTTCATAATGTATCCCTCCATTTCTATATGTTTCGGAATACAAAGGATATTTTTGTGGTGTCATAACGGAACTAATAGAGATTTTTTTAAGAGCTTTCCGAGGTCCATATAGGCAGGTCCCTTCTTCATATCATCTACACGGTTTCTACATGCCATCTACATAGAGATTTCACCAATATTATATTAGTAAAAGTTACTATATTGCCTTTATAGTAATCTTAAGGAAAATAAGTTTTCCTAATATTTTTGGAGGTGGAAAAGGTCTCCACTCAATGTAATTGATAGGGAGATTATTTGAATGAAGAGAAAATTATCCTTCTTAAGTGGTTTAACAGTATTCGCCTATTTCTTTTTTATTTTTTCATCTGTGACCTTTGCATCGGAAGACACTCATTCTCATGATTCTGCAACTCTTGAAGGAGCAACATCGCAACTTCAAGAAGATGTGCCAGAGAATACTGACGAATACGTCCACGAAGAAGAGGTTTCTCAGCCTATTGACGAGGCTGTTGACACTGTACAGCCAGTTGAAACCGTTGAAGAGCACGTTCACGAAGAAGTTCCAGCTAACAACACAACTGACCCTGTTGTTGAGGAACAACCTGCTGACTCTACCGATGAGCACGTTCACGAAGAAGTTCCGGCTGACAACACTACTGAGCCTGTTGTTGAGGAGCAACCTGCTGACTCTACTGATGAGCATGTTCACGAAGAAGTTCCGGCTGATGACACAACTGACCCTGTTGTTGAGGAGCAACCTGCTGAATCAACTGATGAGCATGTTCACGAAGAAGTTCCGGCTGACAACTCAACTGAACCCGTAGTTGAGGAGCAACCTGCTGACACTACCGAAGAACATGTTCACGAAGAAATTCCGGCTGATGACACAACTGACCCTGTAGTTGAGGAGCAACCTGCTGACTCTACTGATGAGCACGTTCACGAAGAAGTTCCGGCTGATGACACAACTGACCCTGTTGTTGAGGAACAACCTGCTGACTCTACTGATGAGCACGTTCACGAAGAAGTTCCGGCTGATGACACAACTGAGCCTGTTGTTGAGGAACAACCTGCTGATTCAACTGATGAGCACACCGGTACTGATCAACCAACAGAAAAAGAATGTAAACATAATCACGACAAAGAAGTTTGCAAACTTGAATGTGCAAAAGATGCTTCAGACAAAGAATGTAAGCTTGAGCAAGCTGACGAAACTACTGACAAAGCTTGCAAACAAGTAGCCGAAGACGAAGGTACAGGAACTGTTGACGAGAACACTGATGAGGAAGTTCCGGCTGACACACCAGACGAACACGTTCATGAAGAGGTTCCAGCTGACAACACAACTGACCCTGTTGTTGAGGAGCCACCGGCTGACACTACTGATGAGCACGTTCATGAAGAAGTTCCAGCTGACAACACAACTGACCCTGTTGTTGAGGAGCCACCGGCTGACACTACTGATGAGCACGTTCACGAAGAAGTTCCAGCTGACAACACAACTGATCCTGTTGTTGATGAGCATCCGACTGATTCGACTGACGAGCACACTGAAGACAACAGTGGAACACCAGAAGAAGATACTACTCATGAAAACGATCAAGATATCGATTTTTCTAAAATCGTACCAAATAATGATAGTATTTTTATCGTTGATAATACCCAAAGTGCAATTGAAACTAACAATAGTATTTATTTTAATAAAGACAATCTTAATCAAACTAAACTGTTATCCCCGAACATGAAAGTATTGGTGAAATATACTGATTTAGAAGTAATGATTCCTGGAAGCATTCTGCCGGAGAATCTAAATTCAGGCTTATCCGTTCAAATCGACGGAAACCAATATGAAGGTGCATTAAGCAAAATTTATAATTTTTCAATCCAAACAGAAGATGAAAATCTTATTGACACGTTTGCAACACCAATTATCATTACTTTTAAAATTGACCCTACAAAAGTAAGTAATTGGGATAATATCAAAGTAATCTATATCGATGAAAATGGAACAAAAACTTTAGAAGAAATTAAGATTGTAAGTATTGATAAAACAAATGGTTTAATCAGCGCTGAAGTCACTCACTTCAGTAAATATGGTGTGTTTGAAGTTGCGGGCGAACCTGCTCAGCAAAGTCCAAATAATGAGGTTACAATTATCCCGACTAACACCACTTCTAGCACAACTAGCGTAGTACCAGCTACAACTGCGCCGACGGCAACTAATGCAACTGCCCTTGAAAACCAATTACCAAATACAGCATCAGCTGTGTATAACATTTTTTTACTAGGGTTAACCATGATCGCTCTAGGTGGAGCATTAATGTTAATCAGAAGAAACAAGAGAAACAGAATAACTGCGTAACAGATCTAAGATAACCCCCAAAAGTTAGAGTTCTAGTATAAACAGATAAATGGCTGGTATGGTTACGGTGATGAACCTAACTCATGCTAGCCATTTTTGGTTTATACGCTGTTATTATAGTAATTAATAGAAGCAAGGTACTAAAACCTTATTTTTGTTAACACTCCATTTAATATCCACGAAAAAACTACCTCTAATAATTTTCAGTCCCGAACCTCATAACATACTTGCACCGCCTAAGAATGAACCTGCCGACACACCAACAAAGTCCATTACGCTCAACAGCAAATTAGCTTTTTTTGTAAATATTTAGGTAAATAACGGAACCGTCCCCGTGTTTCTTTGTAGAATTTCCTACAATTAATATGATAAGTGAAATTGTTTAGAATTTTTATTTAATATATTAATTGAAGGGAGGTTAGAAAAATATGAAATATACATCAAAAATTTTTTTACAAATTGGAACTGCTGTTATGCTACTAAGTGCAACGCTAAGTTTAATAGGTTTATTGGTAGAAGACCTCTATCAAGACACTAACTTTTTTATTTTATCAGGTTGGAGAATTAATGATTGGGTAACACTTTTGGTGGCAACCCCCATATTCATCATCGCCATTTCCCTCGGAAAAAGAGGTAACAAAAGTGGATTTGCATTGCTTACAGGATTAATGATGTATACCGTCTATAATTACTCGTATTATTTATTTGGCGCTGCATTTAATGCAGCATTTTTGGGTTATGTCATTGTGTTTGTATTGGGGATCTTTGGTCTAATTACTGGAGTTATCACCTTGCTACACTTAGTGAGTCAAGAGGATTTACCATCCATTCTTGTTACAAAAAGTATAAGCGTCTATATGATTATGACAGCAACTTTTTTAAGCATTGGTTGGGTTGGACAATGGCTAAACTTCATCATTAAAGGAATCAAACCACCTTTGTTAGAGCAGCTAGGGTCGACCAATCATCTTGTAGCGGCACTAGATATGACATTTGTCGTACCAGGGTTCCTTTTTGGAGCAATTCTATTATGGAAAGAACATATTTTAGGATTAATCGTTTCGTTAATGGTCAACGTAAAATCCGTTATCTATAATGTTATTTTAATATGGGGGTCATTCTTTCAACACCGTGAAGGAGTTGAAGGTGCTGCTACATTAATTCCTTTATGGGGATTCTTTCTAATTGGTTCGGTTTTATCCATGGTAGGATTACTCCGTTTCTTAAAAAGAAATATTGTTATCGGCTATAATTAACAAAATTTAACAAAACCAAATATGTCCCCTGTAAAAAAGACCATAAAAAACTACAAAACAGGGTACACCCCATACATTAAATGCTGTAGTATTCTTTTTGAATTTCAGCTGGCTTTTTATCAAATCACCAAAAAAACGGTGGGACAGTGAACCTGTCCCCTTGTCCCATTCCATTCGAACTAAAGTGTAATACAATCGTAACAAAAAACAGCTTTCTCGGTGACTATATCACGGAGTTGCCCCTCCGAAAACAGCGATACTTTTAATTAAGAAGGACAGACCACTGTACCTGTTTAATTTCAATTATTGAACATTATATCGGAGGGAATGTAAATGTTAACAATTGATAAGCGGGTTGAACAAAGACTGGTTGAAATTTTCCAAGATAGAGTCCGTACTGACATTGTCGAAAGAAAGATGTACTCATTTGATGTTGGTGCCTTGCCTGGTTTAGTTAAACCATTTCTACCTATCGGAATTCCTGGAGGCGTAGTCCGACCAGAAAACCAAGAACAACTAATACAATTGGTGGATCTTGCCAATGAGGAGAATTTAAAACTTGTTCCGCGGGGGATGTCAACATCCGGTTTTGGGGGTGTACTCCCTGAGGAAGGTGCAATTGTCGTTGACTTATCTGGTATGAACAAAGTCTTATCAATCGACCATCATCGTTTAGAGGTTACAGTGGAAGCAGGAATCATTTGGGAGCAACTGGAAAGAAAGTTGCATAAAGAAATGCTCGACTTAATTTTATACCCATCCTCACTCCCTTCCTCGACTGTTGGAGGACTTTTAGCACAAGGTGGGACAGGCTTTGGTGGTTATGAGTATGGTGTGTTTAAGGAGAATGTATTAGAGGCAAAAGTCATTTTACCAGACGGGAAGTTGCAGGTTTTTTCCGGACATGATCTGATGCAGTATATTGCCGACCTTGAGGGAATCACGGGTATCATTACGGAGATCACGATGAAGGTAAGAAGGCTCGAAGATGAGATTCATCGATTAATAGCTTTTCCAAGCAATGATGCAATTGGGAATGCTTTAATCGAAATTTCTCAAAAAAAGCTTCCAATTTGGTCGCTAACTTTTTTAAATCCAGAATCGTCAAAACTTAAGAAAAAACTGCCGCACCGTCATGGGCATCAATACGAAGAAAAGCTTCGGAAATCAGAACCTGAATTGCCGGAAGCGTTCATTCTTTTAGTCGCCTATCCAGTTTCTCGCCATGACCTTATTGATGCTGACTTAAAGGACATTACGATAAAATACAACGGTTTTGAGTTACCTGCCCAAACAGCTGAGCACGAATGGGCAGAGCGGTTTAGACCCATGCGCTTCAAGCGAATTGGACCATCAATGATTCCAACTGAAGTGGTGGTACCATTAAAGAATTTAGCAATCGTTCTAAGTGAAATCGAGACAAAAATAAAACATCCATTTGTCCTTGAAGGAATGGTTGCCAAAGGCGATAAGGTCATCTTGCTAGGTTTCATCCCACACGATGAGCGGACTTTTGCATTCAATATGGCTTTCGCTTTGTCATTGTCAGTCATTGAAATCGCCAAAAGGCATGGTGGCTCTGCGTATGCAACTGGTCTTTATTTCCGGCGAGAAGCAAAAACAGTGCTTGGAACTGATCGCTATGAAAAGGTTCAAACATATAAAGCGAACATCGATCCAAAAGGATTATTTAATCCTAATAAAGTACTTGGCAGTGGGATGATTGATAAAATAATGGGAACTGCGTCCTCATTAGAACCTCTTATTCGTCCATTTGCTAATGCTGCCACTGCGCCATTTGGTGAGTCAGTCCGTGAAGGCAAAAAGAAAGGCATTCCAGGAGATATTGCTTATTATGCAACTGCATGTTCGCGCTGCGGCTATTGCGTTTCATCTTGCGAGCAATTCGCTGGTAGAGGTTGGGAATCACAATCTCCACGCGGTAAGTACCATTATTTACGTGAGGTAATTGCAGGCAGAGAAAAATTCAACCCTGATACTGTGTCGAATTTCTTATTATGTACAACATGTGAGGTATGCAATACGCGTTGTCAGCTTGATATACCTGTAGAACACAACTGGATGGACTTACGCGGGACCTTAATCCACGAGGAAAAACGGATGACCTTCCCTCCATTTGAAATGATGGCAGCTTCTCTTCGAGGAGAACGGAATATTTGGGCTGGCAAAAAAGAGAACCGTGCTAATTGGGTTCCAGAGGATATTAAAGCAAAAATCAAAGATAAAGCTGATATTTTATATTTTGCTGGTTGTACCGCCTCCTTCGTTAATACTGATGTTGCTGAAAGCTCAGTAAGATTGTTAACGGAAGCGGGGATTGATTTTTCCTATATGGGTGGCGATGAAGCCTGCTGTGGAATCCCAATGAAAGTTTCTGGTAAATGGGATGTATTTGAGGAAATTTTCGAGCACAATGTTGCTGAAGCAAAAAAACGAGGGGCAAAAACCATTGTCACATCCTGTCCTGCTTGTGGTTTAGTTTGGAAGGAATTATATGCAGAACTTGCTGCCAAAAAAGGAATTGAATATGATTTTGAAGTAAAACACTATTCGGAAATAGCAGCAGAAGCCTTTAGAGAAGGAAAACTCAAGTTTACCCATGAGGTCAATAAACGCGTTACTTTCCACGACTCCTGTCATGCTGGCAGAGCACAAGGGATATATGAGCCTCCTAGAGATTTATTGAAAGCCATACCGGGAGTTGATTATGTTGATATGGAGCATAATCGTGAGGAGGGCTATTGCTGTGGTTCAGTACTAACCTTAATCGGCGAAACGCCTGTGGCTCCTAAACTAGGTGGGATGCGACTTCAAGAAGCTGTTGATGTAAAAGCCAATACTGTGGTAGCCTTATGTCCCTGCTGTCAGGTTCAGCTTAGAGACTCAAATGTTAAAAATGAGCTTGGATTAGAGATAACAGATTTAGCTCGCTTCGTTATGGAAGGTCTTGGATATCATATCAAGGATCAATCGGAATACTCAATCGAAATGTGGGGATATTTTGAAAAATTTATATTGTTAATGAAACCTGAGGTATTAGCCGATATTATGGCTTCTCTTTTCAAACCCATGTTCGAATCAATGCCATCTGCCATGGTTTCGATGATGAAGGCCATGAAACATACCCCTGGTGGATTAAATATGATGGCAAAAATGATGCCACCCCTTATGCCAAAGCTTGTACCTGATATTATGCCGAAAGTAATGCCAGATATGCTAGCTGAGGTGTCAAGACGAGTGGGACCATTACCTGAAGATATGGAGGAATTAATGCCAGATTTACTTCCAAAGACAATGGACTCGTTAATGCCTAACATGTTACCGTTAATTATTCCACATATTACACCGAGAATGATTGAATATATTAAAACTGAACTATAAAAAAAAGGAAAAAGATGATGGTCAAGTGGCCATCATCTTTTTACTGTGCTAACTCTCTTAATTTGTTTAAATCCTCAACAACAAGCGTTCCTCTTGAAGTTTGAACAATTTTATCGTTTTCCATATGCTTCAGCATTCTACTTACTACTTCACGAGCGGAACCGATATTTTTAGCGATTGTTTCATGAGTAATGGTTAATACCTTGCTATTTTCTAAAATGGTTTGCTCTAAAATAAATCCAGCAACCCGCTTGGATAGTCCTCCAAACACGATTTGTTCCATCACCCACATAGAATTTGAAAACCTGAGCACCATCTGATCTAGCATATACTCTTTCACATAAATATTATTCGTACTTAAGATTTCAAAATCAGGTGAAGGAATGAAAAATACAGCACTATCCTTTTCAACTTCAAAATTCACTTCGAAATTTAGGTTATGAAACAAGCAAGATGCAGTTAACAAGCAAATTTCTCCATCAGCAAGTCTAAACAAAGTGACTTCACGGCCATCTTCACTCATAATATAGGCACGTATCCGTCCGTGCTCTACGACTACAAGACCATTACAATCATTATGTTGTTTTTGAAGATTTTCTCCTTTTAAAAGAATTCTCCGTGCCATTGATCTTTTCAAAATGTCTTGCTCTTCGATATTTAAATGTGAGTAAAAGGGAAGGTAAGTTTTTATCAAATTGGTTTCATCATAAGATAACATTCTAGCCACGACCCTTTTCACTAAGAATATTATGAAAACTTTTAAGTATTATATCATAATAACATTTCTAGCATCCGTCGATATTATGTTTTCTTTTAGAACGGTCCACAGGGTCAGGTCCCTCGTCCCAGTATGGCTCCTTTCCCTTTAGTGGGAACAACAGAAACACCGGGACGGTTCTCCTGTTTCCCTAATAATTCCCATTTTGGTTAATCCAGTCCATTTCTAAAGCTTCAATTAAGGTGATGAACCTCTCATTCGAAAAATAAATCAAACGTTTGATTAATAAATAACAGTTTGGTAGAAGAAGAAACAGTTTTAAACTGTTTTCTACTGAAAAAGCAGCATCCGACATGTGAGAGGATGCTGCTTTTTCAACTTGAAATGTTCATAATATTAGCTAAGTGGTAGAAATTAGGGAAACACCGGAACCGTCCCCTTGTTTCTAAGCATTTTTGAATATGTTTTCGATAAATTGGTCATTGATTGCATATGTTTTGGGGCGGCTTTTTACTAAATAAACAACATTACGGGTTTCAAGTTCATTCATTACTTTGTTTATTTTATGGCTGCTTTCACCGGAAACCTTCACTAACTCTGCGTTTGATAAAATTCGATCTTCACCAGCGAAAACCGTAATGTCTAGCTGCACATGTAGAACAAATTTTAATAAATTGTCATTCACTGCCCAATTAATACTTTTAATATATTCCTTAATACGTTGAGCTTTCGCTAGTCCTAGTTGCAAATCCTCAATAATTGTATTCTGTCCTGAGCTTAAAATCTCTAACATATCCATCAAATAAAATGTTAGTTCCCCCTTGTTAAGGGGATCTGAGACATTCTCCAAGGCCTTATAATATTTTAATTTATCATTATTAATCGCGTAAGATAATGTAATGGCTGAATAACGTTCTAGCTTTCTAGAAACATAACTACAGACCAAAAGTCTTCCAGTTCTGCCATTGCCATCATAAAACGGATGGATATATTCATAGAAATAATGTGCAATAAAATATTTATATAAATCCGGAATCTCAGATACATTTAAGAAATTGATTAAATCAGTTAACTTCTCATTTATCTTTGCTTCAGGTTCGACACCTCTATGTGTTATTTTAAACCCGTCAGTAATCGTGGCACCTTTAGCTCTAAAATAATTCCCATCAGGTTGTTTCCTTTTAGGAATCTCATCCGCTACCAATTCATCATATAGCTTTCTGAAATCTTCTACTGTCTGAATCGGCTCTAACTTATCGATATAATTATAAGTTTTCATCATCCCTAAAAAGCGTTTCTTAGCTGAAGATTTAGAGTCATGAATAGAATCTAATACGTTTGATAATTCTTCTTTCGTACTTCTAACTCCCTCGATTTCATTATTACTCTGTGCCTCGTTCACAATAAGTTTATGAAAGTAAGGCTCTACTGCAAATGGAGGCAGCTCTTTAACCGCTAATTGAATTTTACAACTGTTCATCAAAACTTCTTCATAAAGCTTTGCTAATTTATCAACATGGACAAAAAATAATGATTCAGAATGACTTTCCGTTCTTCCTTTTCTGAAGGGATTAACATGGAGATTTGTATGATAGGCACCATAACTATTGAGCCTTTTTTCATACTCATCACGATGCTTCTTACTATCATACTTATAAAAAACCTTCGAAAGTTTATCATAATCCATAAATAATCCCCTCCTTAATTAAAAAAATACGCTATTTTTAAAATTATGATACACATTATTGTGAATTATACCATAAAACCCTTCATTTTTCCCAATAAAACAGGAAACATGGGAAACATGGGGACGGTTCTCCCGTTTCCCTAAACATTACCAATTTACCCTTCAACTTAGAAAAGCCGCTCAACTGCACATGTTTGTGTACCCACAAAAAAGAGGCAAGGACTAGAGTAATAACTCTTGGCCCTGGCCTTTATTAATTAGGATCATTAAAAAAGATTTAAACCAAAAGGACAATACCACCATTAGCGCAATCATCACGTTCCTAAACTAAAATACTTCGTAAATATTAGCATATCCACGACTTCAAATCTGAAAAAGTTCAATAACAATTACTAACGCACAAAGAAATGGAAGTATTTAGGGAAACGCAGGAACCGTCCCCTTGTTTCTCAAATTCGGGCGGTGACAGGCACCGCCCACCGCGAAATTGTGTTTGTTTTTCATTTTTGTTGATAAAAAGTGGCCTTTTCGGTTGGTTTTGGCGTGATTTTTTATTGAAAACGTTATTTTTTTGCATAAAAAGTGAAAAATCGGTTTTCGAAAATTTCCCCCAAAATCGCTATGGTTAAGTTACCCGGGAATACATTGGTAGCGCGCTTTCCTGAAGGGATTAATCATGGAAAGTTTTGATGAACTGGTCGATAACTATACACCGATGATTTATAAAATCATGAAATCTTTGCATATTTATAAAAATAAAGAAGAATTCTTTCAGATTGGTTTAATCGGTCTGTGGGAGGCACATTCGCGGTTTAACAGCGAGAAAGGTAGTTTCTTAAATTATGCTTACACTTACATTAAAGGTTTATTTTTAACAGAATTGATCAAGCAGAACAAAGCCTCAGAGTGCTTAGACTTTCCGGATGACATTTTTTGGGGCAACCTTGCTTCTCCTAAAAAAGAAGAAGTAACAGTCTCTAGTTATCTCGCTGATCTATGCTTGCCTTTAACCGCCCAGGAGCGCATATGGGTACATTACACCTGCAGAGAGGGCTTATCAATAAAAGAAATTGCCAAAAAGGAAAAGGTTTCAATGTCTGCAGTTAAAAACTGGAGAAAACAAGCAAGAGAAAAATTGAGGGATCGCATTTCAATGGTGGATTTTGAATAGTGAACAGAAATCAAAGCGAACAGCTGACTTTTTAGAGCTTGAGCAATACTTCTTTTATAAAAAATATGAAAGGAATGAGACTCCAAATGGAAGATGTGATAGAATTAGACAGTTTTTTATCCGACTTTGATTCGTATGATGAGTTCATGAAATACACGGAATGGTGGATTAGCGAAAACAAGGACGAGTTTACACCACATGAACTAGCCGCTCTCCAATGGCTAATAGAAGTTTCCAATGTAATTCCTGGAGTGTGCATCTCAACAGCTGAAACAATACTTTACGTTATTTACCATCACCGACATGGTTACATCGAAAAATCAACTTTCAATAGTATGATAAAAACGGCTGTGAAACTAGGTATTATCAGTGTTTATGAAACACATAGACTTAACGAACCGAATGCCTTCAAGCTCTACGGATTTAATAACATCATCGAACTAAACCATAGAACAAGGGGACGGTTCTCCCGTTTCCCTAAAAATTCCCATTTAGAGGGTAATCCAGTTCATTTGTTAACCTTCAATAAATAATGAACCTTTCATTTCAAAAAATTAATCAATCGTTTGATTAATAAATAATATATACTGGTAAAAAAACAGATAATAAACTGTTTTCAACTGAAAACGCAGCATCCGCCATTTGAGAGGATGCTGCGTTTCATTTTTCATACGGTGGGACAGTGAACCGAACCTATGTCCCTTTGAAACTTGAAATAATCATAAAATCAGCTAAGTGGTAGATATTAGGAAAACAACGGAACCGTCCCCTGTTTCAGTCCCATGTTTCATTAGAAAAACGGTGGAGCCGCCCCCTTGTTTCCAGAAACCTCTTGTGTATAGTCCTTTGAACTTAGAACTAAGTCTGCTAATCCATTACGATCAATCAGCTTTACACCATTCGATTCTGCTAGTTCCTTAGCTGGTGCTGTAAAGTAGTTATTCGTTATTACCCAAGCCTCATGTGCTTGATAGTAAGTTTTCGCTGAATTGATTTCTTGAACAGCTTTAATGCCTACTTTCTTTTTATATCTCTTGGCTTGAACTACAATCCGTTCCTTTCCTTCAAGTATTAGGTCTGCACCAAAGTCATTGGATGCTTGGGTTCTATGTACTTTAATACCAAGTTTTTTAAAAAGTATTGATAAAAATTGTTCAAACTCGATACCGTTCATCACATCAATATCTGACATGCCTGCTTGACTTAACCTTGCTTCTAATATTTCTAATTTTTTTCGTTTATAAAATTCATTATTAATCCCCCATGCAAAAGTAAAAAGCACAATAAGAATTGATACAAAAAATATAAAATCTAAAGTGGCATTATTAAACACAGTAGTTCATTCTCCTTTTTCCAATAATTAACTATTTCTATTGTCCATCAAAAATTACTTATGGTCTATATATTCAATAAAATCTTTAAAATAGTTTTGCACCATTAAATGTATAAAAGGTTTAATATCTGCAAACTTTCACGTAAATTTCAGATTACTTGCCAGAGTTCAACGATATGCATTTCAATAGCGATTAAAAGAGATTAGGACATAGAGTTAAAACTCTTAGTCTAGCCTATTTAATAAGGGTCATTAATTAATATTCGCTGAATTTAGATGATTTCATTCGTATCCCCCACTTACCAAGTTTCTATACTAGGAACAATGGGACGGTTCTCCCGTTTCCCTAATAATTCCCATTTAGAGGGTAATCAAGTCCCTTTCTTAAGCTTCAATTAAATAATGAACCTTTCATTTGAAAAAATTAATCAATCGTTTGATTAATAAATAATATACTGGTAAAAAAACAGATAATAAACTGTTTTCAACTGAAAACGCAGCATCCGCCATGTGAGAGGATGCTGCGTTTCTTTTTTCATATGGTGGGACAGTGAACCTGTCCCTATGTCCCCGTTTGAAACTTGAAATGATCATGAAATCAGCAAATTGGTAGATATTAGGGAAACAAAGGAACCGTCCCCTTGTTTCCTCTTGTTTCACTATAGCGACAAAAACATTATTGGCTCTCCCTCACCTGGAGAAAATAATTCAAAATCCAATTTTTCATAGAAATGTATCAATCTTTCAACTTTTTCTTGCCGTTGCTCGTTAAACGTTTCACCTTCAATAGGCGCTGGTATTAAAATAATATAATCAATACCTAAAACACGACTGAACCTGATTAAATCTTTTATCGCGGTGATACCATAACCTTTTGACCGATATTTGTCATCAACTTTTATTGCATCCAAACACAGAACTTTTTCTTGTCCTAAAATGATATTTCCGGTTTCTAAAAAGGTCTCAATGAGATATAATTCATCACCTGAGATAGAATCAGCAGTATCTATGATTTCATCTAAGTCATCAAAACAAAACATATTGAAGACATGAAACCGAATGTACCCTATCTTTTTCCTACTAAGATCATTTCCATCATCACTATCTAATGAGATGGTTGAGGACCCCACAATATATTCAAATTCATCATCAACAGATAAATGGTGATTTACTGAAATCCATGATAATTCTTCATCCATACTTAACTCCCTCATTTCTACCTGTTTTTCTTATATTTATAAGCACTAAATTTATTTATATACAATACCGAACTGAACGAATAAATTCTATTTTCGAATAAACATAAATGCTTCTATTGCACATTATTTGCTAATTTATTATGCATATCTCATAACGGCTTTTCGAAAACACCATGATTGTTTGCCTGTTTCGAAAAAGTTACCTTAATCACTCCACGAAAGGGTAGATTTTAAGGAAACGACTGAATGATGTGACCCCTCGTTTCATTCTTCATGAAATGGAATTATTTAGGGAAACACTGGAACCGTCCCCTTGTTTCTCCTTGTTTCACTTGTTTCATGGTATATAATCCTAATTAATGAATAATACTTGTAGTATAGCGAGTAAGTTTCAGTTACTTGTAGTTGCTTGTAGTATTTGGTATATTGGAGGTGTGAGGTGAATTGAATATGGCTATTACAGAAATTGAACAAAGAATTTTTGAAGATAAAATTCAAAAGTTAAATAATATGAATTTGGAAGAATGGGCCTCAGATAGTTTTGCTGACAAGCAATTTAGACTCATTTTTATCAAAGCTATTCATAACTTAGTACAAGATGAATTTAAATCTAATGACAAATTATCTGAAGCTTCATTATTGGACAACATTGACATTGCAAAGAGTACATTAGAAGAATTGTTGCTCAGTATGGTAAAAGTTGCATCCGCTCCTCGAAAAAACAAAATATATAAGTATAAGTTACCAAAACAAGAACTAGTGAAAGGCTATACCACTGGTCAGTTAGCAACATATTTCGGTGTAAGCACTACATCAATTAACAATTGGATTCATGAGGGGAGATTCTTAATTGAGTTACCAGATGGTACAATGGAAAAAATAGTTCGAAAAAACTCACATGAAAAGGTAAAGATTCACCCTGAAACCTGGTACGATGCACCGTCTGGTACTCGTTACCAAGTAAAAGAAGTGATTCAAGCCTACGAATATGACGTTGCAGAATGGGAAAAATCCAGAAGTGTAAACACTGTTACTGAGGAGGAGCAAATTCGGTTATATTTAAAACACTTTAAAGAGAAATATAACGGCGAAGATTTCCAGGCTGTTTTTGGGGATAGAGACTGGGATCAACTCTCTGCACAAGAAGAAGCAGATGCTGCTATGTGGTCTTTCTTCTTACAAAGGATTCGTAGTGAAGACTCTCGGGATTAAAAGGACAAATTTTCGAAAACTTGAGGCATTGGACTACAAAGATATTATTGACGAGGTCACACCTATCCCCAGTAAGAGAGCACTAATACATCATGGGCCCAATGTATCAGTACAAGCGAAACGCATTAAATTTAAACTGCACTTAGAAATCCCCCCTCTTTATTGCGTTGAATATATCGATAATGCTTCCGGTGAGATAATAGAATACCATTACGATTGGGAAGATAGTTCAAGTATATTAATGAAATTTCATGCTCATTATCATCCTGAGGAAGCTCCAGCAGCTGTAAAACAGTTTGATCCCTTTCATCTACATGTAAAAATTGATGGAAATGACAAAGAAGCCCGCAAGCGTGAACCAGACACACAGTATAAATGCTTATACAATGTTTTGTACTTTATTAAAAGCCATGCGTATGTAAAAGCCTATACGGGAAAGTAAGAACTGTCATACCAGACCAAGTAGACGTGTTTAAAGTAAATAATAATCGGCATCTACAGTTGGTCTCGTAGTAAACTGACTAATAGTATATAAGAGGAATCCACCTTTTAAAATCAGCTGTTCTTTATAATTGGAGCGGGCCAGTCTTCTTATAAACTCTTCCTGACAGAATAAATTTAATAACTGTTGTAATGGAACACCCTGCTCTTTCGATTTATTTTTTAGTTTAGCTATTACAGATGCTGAACGGTCTGCCATTACAGCCACACTCCGATATAAGTTTGAATTTTTTTCTCAATATTCATTATTTTCCCGTATTCATATAGCTTTCTTATGTTTTTTCGATCATCTTGCACATACCTTTGTATCGCTTTGTTAAATACTTCCTTTTCAAGTTTTTTCTCGTAACGCAACACATCACAAATCGTTCTGTCCCGGTTATAAATATTCACACGAACATTATCCACAACCAAATAATCAATCCCAATATTTACATATTCACTCTTGATGTAAAACGGCTGAATAAATGGATAATCAATATTAAATTTGGATTTTGATGTATGTTTATCTACTGCTATTTGCCACATTTGAGGGATACGGTCCGTATAATCATATTGCATCAGGGCACTTTCTAAGAAAATTACTGACTCTGGAAACAATCGAGCAATCACAACTTCCTCCCTGACCATATAATCCGTAAGTTCATAAAAACCACGTTTAATTTTGGTAATCAACCCTTCAGCAAGTAGATCATTAATTTGTCTGCTCGTTAATCCACATTGGTTGAGTTCAGAGGTCTTCAAAATACCACCATACTTTTCAAATTTCTTTTTAACAGCAGAAAATTTATCCATAAAACACCTCAATGTCCGCTTGTAAATTTAAAAGCGGATATTTTAGTGCAATTTTAACGTTAATTAGAAAAATTTTTAAGTGTTTCCAAACCTGAAATGGCGAAACAGGGGGACGGTTCTACCGTTTCTCTATTCATTACCAGTATATCACCCAGTATTATACAAACTGCTCAACGTGTGCATATTTATCGATTAATTTTCCCCAAAAAAGTAGCCAGGACGTAGAGTTAATACTCTCAGCCTAGCCTTTTTAATATGAGGATTATTCTCTTCCCGACTTTTACGATATCATTTGTTTACCCATCATCAGAATCCTAAACAGAAATTCCTCGCAAGAATATTTATTTACCTGACTTCAACATATGAATTGTTCTATTTCAATCATATGAATAGGTATACCACCAAACACCCCAGGAATGGGAGAAATAAACTCGTCCTGAAATGACAACCTCGAATGTGGTTCGTGTACCTCAGACCGAGGATTTGCCTAGGGCTTCCTTCAGATTCAGCGTCACCACGGACACCTTGCCTTCGGCTAATGGATCGAATATCCCAACGTCCATAGCGGACTTTCACTGCCTAGTTAGTGAACATGCCTGGCACACAAAAATGGTGGGACAATTAACCCTTTGTCCATATATATGTATGCTGATATTCCTATTTATGCTTGGTGGATATTTGAAGAAATAAACAATGGAAGAAATTAGGTAAACAGTGGAACCGTCCCCGTGTTTTCTGCTTATATTACTACTTATGTTTGGTGGATATTTGAAAAAATAAATAATGGAATAAATTAGGGAAACGACGGAACCGTCCCCCTGTTTCTCGGTTACTCCATTGATGCTTTGATGCGATTTGACGAATCATGTTTAATTGATGTTCTTTCATTGGACAGAGTGCCGACAATTTTTCAAAAGGAACCTTGGCGTTTGTCACTTGCTGTTGATAGCGTCGGTATTGGATTTGACGTGCCTGCTCCACCTTTTTTCGGATAAAATCAGAACCGATTTGTTCTTTTGATGATTGACTAAGATTCACAGGTTTTAAATGAAGCAGTATATCAAATCGGTCAACGATTGGCCCTGAGACTTTATTTTGATAGGATTGAATTTGTTTTGGGGTGCAGGTGCAATAACGAGTATTTGAATCATGATATCCACATGGGCAGGGGTTCATTGCGGCAATGAGCATAAATGAGGAAGGATACCTAACCGTTGATTGAGCCCTACTAATTGTGACCACTCCTGATTCAAGCGGTTGTCTTAACATATCAAGCGTTTTCTTCGGGAATTCTGCGATTTCATCAAGGAACAACACCCCATGATACTAGTTAGATAAGAAAACTAAATATAGAATTATATCTATCCGAAAACACTATATATTGTATCTAATTCACCTTTTTTATCTTTATATAATGATGTTTTTGTAAGAATAGATAGTATGTGTGTTAGATGTATTTATAAATGAAGGCGAACAAAAAAGCCCACTACCATTAATGGCAATGAGCTAACTTAGACGAATTTCTTCTATTATATATGCTAAGTAAATTTATAATCACTTTTTTATAACTGATAAGCTTTAACAATAGGAGTATTTCGAAAGCTAACATTCGCTTTACCGTTATTTTCAGTTACAAGAATAAAAGGACGGTTTAAGTACAATAAATCTGAAGAGACATCAAACTCACCCTCAATATTTTGAGCCAATATGTTTTCTATTGATATATCTTTTATCTTATTGACAATAGAAAATACAGCAATTAGTTTTTGATCGTTATAATAAAAATTATCATCTCTTTTCTCGAATGTGTATGAGTCATCTTCCGTCTCAATTACAAAATGACTTTTTACTAACTTAGGCAAGTCTACCTTCTTTCCCGGAAATTCAAAGTGGTGAATATTTAAAATAAGGTTACCAAAGTTTTGTTTATAATAAAGCTTATCGATCGTTCCCTTTGTAACCGTCATACCTCTATCATCAGATCCAGAAAAGCCAAACAAACCTTTTTTCGCAATGCCTTCAAACGTCTTGAACCCGCGAACTTTCATAAAGTCATAGTATGGGTTATCTTTAAGATTATCTAATGCTTTTTTCGGCAACTGCACACTACAGAAGTCACTAATCTCTTTTTCCAAAATTGGTGGAGTTATATCTGTCATCATATAACCATTTTCTTTTCTCTCAATCTTAAATACTTCTTGTTTTGTTGTTTCAACGAAAAACATTGGATGCTCATTTAGCTCTTCTCTTGTCAAAGCATTAGACACGATAATTCACTCCTTAAAATAATGTTATGTATTACAGATTTTCAACCATGATTTTTAATAGCTTGATTTTTTCTTCTCGCGACACCTCAAGCTCATCAAACTCATTGTACTTCTTCTCTGAATCAGGAACTTGCTCCCAATAATAATGTTCATAACCGACTATATCAGCTACAGATAATAATAAGGTTTCAATATAGTGATTAAACTTTTCATGGTCTTCATTACATGCATGCTTCACATCAATATGAGACATTAATTTTTTTATACCTTGAATAATAAGTTCAGTATCATCTTCTGACTTACCAGAAATAGTAATTTCTGTTTCCAGATCATTTTCTTGAGCTGAGTATTCGCTGATTTTAACTGTATTCATTAATAAAATCACCTTTTCAAATTTATTCTTTTACTATAAAACTCCAGGATGTCCATCTTTTTGGCATTTGTAACAAGCATGCATTTGAATTGGAATAAGAGTATCTTTGCAAACATCACAAACTTTCTTTCGTTTCCTGTCCCATAAAAAGGCACACCGCTTACAGAATGTTTTTGTATCTTCCAGTGAAATATAACGCTTATGTTCTTCTATCCCTTGTAAGATGGCTTTTTTTCTAATCTTATCTCCATATGTGTCCCAAATGTAATCTTGCAATCTTCTATTTGCCATTCCTCGTTTTAAGTCATTAAATGAAGGAGCAACACCCAGTTTTGGATGATAGGGAACCATCTTAGGTTCATCAAATTCGTGATAACATTTGGCACAACGATAAGTGGGTTTCATCGTTTTTCGTTTGCTTATACTTCTCACTCCGCAAGATGGACACGACTCTTTTGTATCCGTGAATTGGTCCAGATATATTTGAACCTCTTCATCCTTCACATCAGGAAGGGAGTTATTTAGTTTTTCGTCTTCTAAAAAGGATTCATAGGCAATTCTTACATGAGTCCTGTATGACGATGGGTGCCACATATGCTGTAAAACCATTTGCGGTTTTGTGCTGCCGCATTGTTCACAAGAGTCTTTAATAAGTTCATTTCGCTTTTTCTTCCAATGCTCAGTTTGCCATGGTTTAGTAGTTGACCCATAAATTTTTTCCCCAGCTTCGGCAAACGTTATCTTATCACTACGTAGTGCTTCTTCAACTTTTTCTAGCTCTATCAAGTTCATAATCTAATGCCTCATTTCTTATCTGAGGTTGAACTGTAATCAACTTCTCCCTCATTATTTAGATCTGTTACTTTTTCTTTTTCACCGTTTGCATTTATTCGGTATAGCCCTGTTTCATCATGATGGAAATGTCCTCCACAATTTTCTAGATAGGCTTTTCCATATTCACTTTCAAAGTCAAACGGATTAATTCCAAGTGTCTTTTCAGCCTCTACAATAGCTAGTTGGATGAAATCAGCAGCTAAATTTGCTCTACTAGTTTCTAATTGTTTTGCAAGGTACTGCAAACGAAAATTTGTTTCATTTTCGATAGAAACGGAAAACTTCACTGGTTTTGGAATCTTTTCTATTTCTAACATCGCTATTCGTTCTTCGACATATTTTTGAATCGAGCTCATTACATATCTCCCTTTAAAGATTATTTTATATATTATACAAAAGATTATTTTCTGTAATTTTTATTTTATTATCTTATACTTTGATAATGTCAGTCAACCGGATTCTTAAAATTATTACTTATACTACTTTTATTAGGCTAATACTCATCTGAAGTATAAACAAAAAGCCCACCACCAGTTTTGGCGATGAGCAGAGACTAACTATTTTTGAACTAAGCCCTATTCTAGTTTATTTGACAAATAATTCATTTCTATTTTTAACTTGGGCCATCTCTAATTTATTGAACTGTGAAACTGTGCTTTGATATGCATCGCCTTGATACTTCTCGTACTCTACAGTAACAACAACGGCATAATTGAAAAAGTCGGAAAGGTGTTCCTCAATATTTCTATCCATGGCATGTAAAACTAAGAATGGAGAATCTAAATTTTTGTATTGTACGGAAACACCCTTTTTCACAATGGTATCCCATTTAAATTCCGCTCTTCTTTCTTGTTCATTCAAATACATAGTTCCTGACTTTGTAACAGGAAACCTGCTTTGTTTCCAGTTTTGATTCAATAATTCCTGTACCTCATCTTCCTGAGTAAGTAAATTCCTCTTGTAATTATGCTTATTATCAGGAGATGTGAACTTATAATCATTTACATTAGGATAAAAGTATTCCTCTATCCCACTTGTTGTGTAATCCTCTGTATTTAAAGGGTTAGGCTTTGCAGCGATAGCAATAGTCCAATAGATATTCACCTTACCGTTATAATCAAGATCCTTTACGACCGGTATTTCTAACCGAGCATATTTTTTAGGCAATATCCTCTGTTTATATAAAACTGTAACTCTATTTGTATCACAACCTAAAATTTCTTCTACTTTTGCTGGGGTTGCACCATAACCTAAATACCTGTCGAATTGCATTTCAGGATGCATTGAACTATTAATAATTAACGCTTTAGCCACTAGAGGATCAACTAAATTACATCTCCCCATAATCTCTGCTGCTTTTCTTGCTACCAGCGGTGCAGCAAAGCTTGTACCACTAGCAAAAAATCGCGACTTTCCATCTAACCCTACTAAATGAAATGGGTTTCTTTCACAGCCACCAAATTCTACAATATCGGGCTTTACCTTCGCTCCTTCTCTTCCCTCACCAATACAACTATATGGGGCTCTAATTATCTTTTGTTCTTGATCAAATGTATACGCACCAATACCCAGGCCATTTACCGTGTCTGAAGGAGATTGAATTCTTCTACTATCATCATCTTCCATATCACCATCGTTTCCTACAGCTACCGTAAAAAGCCTCTCCCCATTTTGTGATAGGCTATCGATAACATAAGTGAATCTTGAAATATAGTCATCTTCTATCGGACCATATGGACCTATTGATAAATTATATATTTTTATATCTGTTCTTTTGGGCACAACATCTTCAATAACATCTATAACCTCATATAAGTCTATGTCATTTGGATCAGATGGAGGAAGTACACGGAAGCTTTCCACATTTACAAACGGGGTTTCAAGCGTATCTTCTTTCCCGTACTCCTTTAGGTCACCATAAAGGATTGTGCCTACCACTCCGGTTCCATGTTGAATAAAATCAGGTATTTCTTCTGTTTCAATAGGATTATTTTCTTTAGAGAAATCACTAAAATAAGGTGAATCTTCTTTTAATCCCCCATCAAATACTCCCACTGTAATTGATGATTTTGTATTTTCAAGCGGAGGTTTAGGCAAGGCTAAATTAGTCAGAGAACCTCTGATTTCTGGAACTCCTCTAAAAACCATTGGATGCACAGTTCGAATTGGATTAAAATTCACTAAGTGCTCCAATGTTTCCCTTTCAACATACGCACTAATGAACGTTGGTCCAGGCGAGTAGCTGCGAACCTTAGCCTTATTAGGGTTGCCTCCATATTTATTAAGCAGATTCATAAATCTTTCTTCCGCTACATCTTCCAAGTTACCGAAAGGATGTAATACAAATTCGACACGACCACCATTCCAGTCTTGATTAAAAATATCTAGAAGATAATCGTTATCACCAATATAAAATTCCTCAACTGTTCTAATATCATCAATAAAGCCTTTAGGTAAATCAGAAGACTTTTGATTAAGCAGACGCTCTAGATATACCAGTTCATCCTCTGACATTCTCAGGAATATACTTTTCCCTTGCTTTATTGTCTCTTTTCCATTATTCACTTCTTTTACCTGCCACTTTTTAGAACCAACATCTTTTATTCCTGATTGTTTTATTAAATTATTCGGATGATATGATTTTGCTGTATAACCCAGAGCCATTTTCATGTTAAATATAACTTCATCCAGTCTGTTTTCGGCAGGTATTTCTTTAACTTGATCTTTCACAGTATGAATTTGACTGAGCAATCTTCCTCTTGCATCTTCATAAGATGGTCTTCTGTCTGTAACAGGGGCACCTGGTCTGTTTTGATCCGGGAAAATATAGTTCTCTCCTCTACCTAAAATAGGCCTAAATTTATCAGTCATCTAAGTTTCCTCCTTTTTCTTTTAGATAGTACTGTATAGTTGAAGGGCTTTTACCTAACCAAGTAGCTAAAGTCCTAATAGAAACATCTAATTTTTCTTTCGCCAATTTACAGAACTGTTTGTTAAATTCAACAGTATCTCCTTTTATAAAATCCGGTAATTCCCTAAGTAAAGCATCTTCAAGACTTATTTCAGAAAGAACAGACTTCCTTTTTGCCCTTTCCACTAACTTACAAATATCAGCACCAGATAAACCTTTAGCCATTTCACCAATTACATGAATAATGCTTGTTAAATCTTTACTCATTTTTACGCTTATTAGTTCATTCATCAATATCTTTATTCTTTCGTCTTTATCAGGTAATCCAATTTCAATCGCCCTATCAAATCTTCTCCAAATTGCACTATCTAATAGATCAGGATGATTGGTTGCAGCAATGATAATTGTGTGATTTGGCCAATCCTCTAGTTCCTTTAATAGTACATTTACAATTCTTTTTAATTCCCCTAGATCAGACATATCATCTCTTCTTTTAGCTACGGCATCAAATTCATCCAAAAGCAATATTGAAGGGCCTGACTTCGCATAATCTAACACTTTTTTTAAGTTCTGCCCCGTTTTTCCAAGATAGCTAGAAATTGTGCTAGAAAGATCAAGGACTATAAGATTCAGACCGAACACCCCTGATAGATACTTTGCAAGTTCCGTTTTCCCAACTCCAGGAAGCCCATATAATAATAATGAACTTGGTGGATTAAGCCCCACACTCATAAGTTTCTTAGATTCTCTTCTTTCTTGAATAAATGTATCGATTAATTCATTAACCTTATCCGAAAAAATCGGTCTGGCAACCTCTAACGGTTCGTCGACAGTCGCTAAAGAAAAAAGCGTCTCCGTATCAACTGGCGAATCACTAATTCCTACAGATCTTTTTGCGCTGGCACCGACTCCATGCTGCGATAAAGCTTCTGCAATTTCGTTTGCAATACTAGGATGAGTATCCTTAATTCTCCGAATTAACCTCATAGCAATAGATCTTACAGTTCTATAATCCTCATCTAACGATGCTCTAATTAGTGAAGGTAGTAATTTCTCTAAACTCATTGTACTATAACACCTCGTTAACAACTTTTATAATACACTTGTGAAACGCTGATATTAACAAGTTAAATCAATCAAGTGTATTATATAATTTGTATTATTTACTTTATAATACACCTATATTTTAGAATTAACAATAATATTACCCAATTTAGCAACAAAAAATGAGCCCCACTTCTCCAATGCGAGAAATAAGGCTCATAAAATTGTTTTTTGAAGTTGGCATTTTGTTGCCAGAGGATGTCCACGTTATTCCCGAAACAAAGATTATTAAAACAAATGTGTACACCCTTATGCGACTTTCCGTAAGATTACTGCACATCATTATATACACTTGATAAGAAGGCAATGTAACATTGTATGAGTCTAAATTTCCATACTTTTTAGTCTATCGTGAACACTTGCTAATACGGTCAACGCATCTAAATTATTTTCCCTAATGTAGGAAAATAATGATTTCACTCTATAAATGAAATTCACGTCGATGGTCACTTCATGAATATTCTTTGTCCCATAAGCATTCAAATATTCTTCTACATAAGTCCAAAATCCAACAGAACATAAATCTTTTCTAATAACCGCGACTTCATCAACTATTCCTGCATTAACATAAATTTCGTCAAAAAATTTATTTGTTATCCAATATACCGACTTCAATGGGTCGGGTGTGTACACACTATCAAAACTTGAATGTAGTCGACCAGCATTCAGCTCAGAAAGCAACACCCTATACCTTGCTTCTGGTTTTTCTTTAGAGTGGTAAAAACCAGTTATAAATTCAATAATTTTATTACTCTCCGCTTGTCGAGAAATCATATATACCAAAAAGTTTAGGTCCAATAATAATTCTAATGCAAATACTTCTTCATATTCACTAGAGATGTTTTTATGATAATCCCCGTGAGCAATAGGATTTCTTATGAAATGATTATAGTAGTATTTGAAATGTAAAACCGCTTCCGGATAAATGCCTGTGTCTAGATTTTCTAAGTACTGTATTTTCTCCCTAAGAACAGCGTTTTCAAATACCCTCAAATCCTTAAACCTTTGGGTCATAGTTGCATCCATAAGAAAATCGCTAAAAAGACCTTCAATTTGAACGGGTGCGATATTATTAAAAATGATATAGTCTTCTTCCTGGAAAAAGTCCAAAACTTTCAATAGTATGCCTTTCCGTTCTCGGACACAATAACTACGTTTAAGTTCAGTTTTAATGAATTCAACTACGTTATTTTCTTTTATGAATGCCTGAAGTCTTTTTCTATATAGCTCATTATTATTTTGCTTCAAATTTATTAGTTCATCCGGTTTTGGAATTGACTTAATCTTTTCCTCGCACTTTCTAAGCCATTCGTCTTTAGAAGATAAATAAGATTCCTTGTATCCATATCGACGTACATCCTCTATCTCTTTATAGACTTTCACCTTAAAAAAAGGAACCAAAACATTTTTTATATTACTTTCCGTAATATCTAATACATCATTGTAATAAGCAAATTTCATTTCAGCTGTAATCAAGCTGTCATCCCGACGTGATATATCAAAAGCATATTTCTTCAATCTATGTTTGATCTCATATTCATTTGTTTCATCAGCAAACACATCAAGTTCTCTTATTAGAAAATCCCTTGAATACTCCAGTGTTTCCTTTTCAGCATATAATTCCTTCGATTTTCTGATATTATTTAATAGCTCATTTTCATATGCTGCTAAATTTTTCATAATATCATTGTTAAGATTATTCCTATTAACAATATCAGCCTTTTCATTTTCTAATTGCAACATATCTCCTTGAATAGTGTTTATCCTGTTATCAATAGTAGATATTATTTTGTTAATCTTTTCTTTAGTACTTTCATACTCGAGGAGTAATTTTCTATGTGTATTTTTCGGTAAATCGCTAAATCTTATTATATCCCTACAGAACTTACTATAGAAATCTTCATCAGTTTTTATATGCAAATTTTCTCTTAAGATTTTACTCGCATATTCCTTTAGATGATTTATTGTAATTCCACTTATATTATCCAACAACAAATCAACGGAATATTTACCCAAATCAATATACGAATTGATTAATAAAGCCTCTAAACTTGCAGCCTCATTATATTTGTAAATGATAAACTCACTTATCATCTGGAACTCTTCTTTTTCCAAAGTTTAGATTACACCTCTTCCTGTTCCTTTTCCATATATTCTTCCCGTATCTGAGAAAGCGTCTTCCCCGTCTCCTTATGAACAGCAAACACATAGGTTTGGATGCTGTTCCAGCCAAACAGCTCTTTTAACCATTTCTGCATAGAGATTTCTTCGCCATTAACCTCTACGTTCCCATTAGGCAAAAGGGTGCCTTCATCATCCCGGCCTTTTGCAACAATTATATCCCCAGCTTTAACAACGCCCCATTCGAGCATTTCATTAATTTTAGGCAGTGTTCTCCGTGTGAAGCCTTTTTTCTGTGAGCTGCCTTTTATCGGGCTGTCTAAGAAATTAACGTAGTAATCTTTATATGTATTAACTGGCAAAATCTTTTCAATATTTATGTACACTTCATCCTGTATCTTGTAAGGAATCATTTTAAAACAGGTGATATCAACATTATTACTGTTTAACCAGGCAACCGCCGATAAAGTTTGCTCATCATAATCGGAAGCTACTAGTATGATTTTTTGATTCTTATTAAGGTTGCTTTCCGCACCATTTACCCGTAAAAACTCCATTAACTTCCGAGTCCCAAGTTCCACACTGGTTAAAGGGCCGCTTTCAAATTCATTCCGATATTTCTCGATGTAGGGGGCTTATATTCTATTCATTAAATCCTCTGGATCCTCTATTGTTGCATAGCTGGCCGCATACCGAATGGCCTGAAATTCAAAGGTTTCCTTTCTCCCTTCAATGTCTTTGCGATCTCGTTTTATCTTAACCAACACGATATTCTCCTTATTATCAACGGCGGTAAGTTCACTGATCCCATGCTAGGAGTTTCGTACTTGTTTACCAACGATCAGCATCGATTCTTCTTCGTCCATATCATTTTGATATTCTTCCGTAATAATTCCTCTATATCGCTTTCCTTATAATTAAGCTCTGAAAAAGTCGTAGCACCTATTTTTACTGCCTTATCATTGGATACATTGTGCATATTAATTGCCTCCCAATTCGGACTAGCTATTAGATACTTTTACCCTATCACAATTTCATAAAATTTGACTAACATCGCATACAAAAAACACCCCACCAAGTAGCTGTATAATAAAAATACAGTTACTTGGTGGGGTATCCTGATTACCACTTTCTATTTTTTTCTTACGTTTACGAGGGTTGCTCTTTTCCCTCAACCGCCAAGCCATCATATCATTTTGTTCAGTAGTGACTTGCAACCCAAACTTTAAATCATAAACGATTCGGCCGTCAGGACACATGAGATCCACAGGTCCCTCGTCCCGGGGGGCGGACATCAACCGATTCCCTATATCCTTCGGGAAGATGAACCTGGTCTCATGAACTGGATTGACCTATAAGATCATCCAAAAATGGTAGGACACGCACGTCCCTTTCTTTAAGAGAATTAAATGAACAACAACATCGAAGGACAAATTTAATTTCTCTGCATAAAAGTTTTCTAGAAATTAAGAAGTGGGAGCTTCCGAAGAGCACTCATGTCGAAAATATTGCTAATTAACCCATCCTAAAAGTTCTCGTACATTAATACTATAATATGGTAAAATAAATAACGGTAGGTGCCCATCTTCATCTTCATGAAAGGAGGATGGGCTAAATGAGGAAAAATATATCCAGTAAGAAAAACACTTCCCTAAAGGAAGCCAGTGCTTACAAAACCCGAGCACAAGGCCGGGCCGAGCTTGTAAAAGCTTGGATGCCCCTAATGCTACTAGTCACAGCAATAGGAGCCCTTGCCATCGCACTTATATGTGGAGTTGACGTAACTCAACTCGTACCAGTGGTACCGATATTCCAAGAAATAGCAAAGAAGTAGAAGAACTAAACATATTATAAGGATTTATTACCCCAATTATACGAGCCGTAAAGCTGCAAAGTACGTTTTGAGAGGTCTAGTCACCCACTTAAGGCTGGAAACACAGTATGCCACTTGCCACGAAAATCACGACTCGAACAGATGGGACAGTATGAGAAGGGGAACGGTCCTTCCCTAATATGTATATGTAAGAACGAAAAAAAGCCCTCTAGTCAGGAGGACTTTTTTTGGTTGGTTCAAACAATGATACCAACTCCGATTGAACTCCCTTCCGGTCAAAGAAAGGATTCCAACTCCCTATTGGGATAATACGCAATGTTTCTTGAACAATTTGAGCTTGGATTTTCGAATGGTTCTGACCCATACGAAATTCGTAACGATGTAAATAAAATACGCGAAGACGACACGACTCGGCTTCGTGAGAAAATCTATATCCACTATTAGTATAGCATTCGATCGTAAATTGTAAACAATAAAACATACGACATATGATGCCAAAATTTTCGACAAAACCAAAACACAAAAAATCCTTTTCCTTCATTAGTAATGTTTTGTAATTCCTGTGTGTCCTTTGCACTAAGTTTTAAGAAATTGTTTGGAATTTAAATCGTAACTTAGAGATCCATATGGTATATCCCTCGCCCCGGGCCCGGGGTGGAATGTGGTGCTGTCCCCATGTCCCTCCTGTAATTGACGTTACAAACTGTCCGTATACTGATGGATCCAATGTCCAAAATGCAGAGGAAGCACCCCTATGCTCCTCACTATTGCTAAAAATTCCGCAAAAAATATCGAAAATAGTAATTGATTGGGACATGATTCATTCAGCTAACTAACGAAATACCAAAAGATGGTTGGACAGTGAATGAACTGTCCCCTTGTCCCTCAAGTTGCAGAACAACTAAGAAAACTTACTATTGAAATAGGTAAAAATCCTACTTCATTCATCCAAGAAGCACATTAACATGCATCCTCCTCAATATCTCAACCAAAAAACACCAAGTTAAATAGTAATTTAATATCAGATGATTAGGTGTCTGGATTAAGTGTTTTATACTTGAGGATGGTAAAATCTATTGGATGTAATCACCAGTTTAATAGCACAATATAGAAATAGGATATGAATATATAGGAACTGCTTATATCCATAAGGAGATTCTTTAGATGTCTTAAAATATTTTTTGATATTATGCTTTCATGCGCACCGTATGGTGCGCTATTTATTAATTCTCGAAACAACTGTAAATATTTAGGTAAACACCAGAACCGTCCCTTTGTTTCAAATTTCTGAATATCAAGTTACAATTAATTGTCAATTCTGAAATTCCGAACTAAAGTTCTTGGCGGATATTTAGCAATCAGTATGTAATAGACTAAAAGGGGAATTTTTGTTGAGGAACAGAGAAACTATTCAAATCAGCAAGGTATTGATGAGACTTAGGAAAAAGAAAAACTTATCCCAGGAGGAGTTGGCATTTCGCAGTAAGGTTGCATCCAGGTCTATTACTTATTATGAATCAGATAGGAAATCACCTAATCTTACTACATTATTTTACCTATCAAAAGGGCTTGGAATGAAACCATATGAATTCATAAAGGAAATTGAAAAAGAAATAAATTGGAATCGCGAAAACTACTCATCAACTTCCAGCAACTATTTAGATGTACCCCATTATCGTAAGCGCTAACATAATTACTAGTTCCCTATTTTTCTTCAATCTTAAGATATTAGAGTATCGAAAGGAGGTGATGAAAAAAATCAACACATTGTAGAACTCCCAATTGATTATGGTTACTATTGTTTTTGGAAATTCAATTAACACATACCAAAGGAGACGATGTATTGCTAATGGAAAAATTTTATATTATCAATCAGTATACGATGTTCATTGAAGGCCTATATGATCAAAATGGAAAGTTAATTTCAAAAGTACACCAAGTTGACCGAAGTTTTCTTGTTGATCGCTCTCCGCTAGAGATTCTTGAGGATAGTATAAAATTGATTGGATATGATCTTCGCGGGGCAAAGTCGACTGCCAAATGGATTCTGGGTGAATTTAGTATGTGTCCAGTAATGGTGAATCCAATCCAAAGTATTTGTGTATTTCCAGATAGAGCCATAACAAACGATAAAGCAATTTGGTTTAACCCTATACATATTATCAGAACAACCGCCCATTTAGGAAAAACTAGAGTTGAGTTCAGCAATGGACAAACTCTCGACATTCAACGTAAACTGTCTTCCTTCAATCACAAACTCCAAGCTGCAGAACAACTAAGAAAACTTACCGTTGAAATTGGCAGTAATCCAACTTCATTCATCCAAGAACCCGCAAAAAAGCGTATCATACTCAATATCTCAAGCAAGAAACGCCGTATCAAAAAACAGAAACATAAAGACACACTAAAATAAATTACACTTAAGAGATGAGATCGAATTCGATTTATTTCGTTACTGTAATAAGAACGTTGACTCGATTAGGTAATTATTTCGCTGTTAAGGCAACACGGTTTCGCTTTTGAGCAACACCTATCCGGTGAAAAGCATCAGTATTCTTTTTGACATGATTCGCACAAAAGCATCACTAATCCGCATAAAAGCATCGCTTCCTATAGAATTAAGTACGAGAGAAAATCTCACGAATCTGTAGGGAGGAGGGCCGAAAATGGCCAAAAAAATCAAAGTGAAGTTAATTTTAGAGCTTCGTGCTGCACAAATGTCGCAGAGAGAAATCTGCCGGACGCGCAAGATGTCTCAACACTCTGTTGGTGATGTTTGTAAGATTGCAGGTGAACTTGGAATTACTTACCATGATATCAAGGACAAAACAGACGAAGAAGTCTACCGGATGTTCTATCCCGACAAGTTTATTTCAGAAACGCTTTACAAGGCACCAGATTACAGCTATATCCATACAGAACTCAAGAAAACAGGGGTTAATCTTAAACTCTTGTGGAACGAATACAAGGATAAATGCCTCTCCTCAAGTAGTTTATCCATGGGGTACACAAAATTTTGTGAAGGCTATTCTGAATATGTAACCGCAAATAGCCTGACAAATCACTTGCGTCACAAGCCTGGTATGGTTTGCGAAGTTGACTGGAGTGGTTCGACGATGACCATCGTTGATCGTACAACCGGAGAAATTATTAAAGTATATCTGTTTGTCGCTACACTCCCGTACAGCCAGTATTCGTATGTCGAGCCGTGTCTTGATATGAAGCAAAATACCTGGTTGAAATGCAATGTAAATATGTTCGAGTTCTTTGGTGGTTCAACCGTTAGGGTCACCTGCGACAATTTGAAAACAGGTGTTATCAGTCATCCACGCCAAGGCGAAATTGTCCTAAATGAAAAGTATGAAGACTTTGGAAATCACTATCTCACTGCTATCACACCCGCCGGTGTGAAAAAACCTAAACAGAAAGCATCTGTTGAAGGTACCGTTGGAAAAATAGCGACTGCAATCATCGCTCAACTTAGAAATGAAGAATTCCATTCATTGGAAGAAATAAAGATTGCTGTAGCACATAAGCTAAAAGACTTTAACGATGCAGCGTTTCAAAAGCGCGAAGGCAGTCGTGCAGAAATATTCACTGAAATCGAAAGTAAACACCTACGTGAGTTACCCTCTACTCCTTATGAAGTCGCTGAATGGATTTATGGCCACAATGTAAATCTAGACTGTCACGTCGCATACAAAACCAACCGATATTCAGTGCCATACAATTACGTAGGCAAAAAAGTGGATCTTAAGATCACGGAATCACTGGTTGAAATCTACTATAAAAGCGAACGACTTTACTCCCACAAAAGGTTCCCAGACTATCTTAAGTATAAATGGTCCACTTGCGAAGAACATATGCCGGACAAGTTCCAACATGCTAAATGGGATGATGAACGGATAATAAAATGGGCCTATTCCATTGGCCCCAATACCGGTGAAGTTATTGACCGCATCTTCGCGAGTGTTCGAATCAAAGAACAAGGATACAATTCAGCTCTATCCGTACTAAGATTAAGCAAAACTTATTCAACTGAACGTCTCGAAGTAGCTTGTGAGCTTGCACTTGAGAAGATTCGTTCGCCAAGATATAAAAATTTAAAAACAATCCTATCATCAAATCAGGATCAATTATTTCTGTCAAAAAAGGCAGAAATAAAATCTAAGGAACTAAATCAGACCGTTCAAGGTTACGTCCGCGGATCACAGTATTATGGCGGAGGTGACAATTAGATGAGTCTACTTAATGAAGAAACCAGAAGAAAGCTTCGTGAATTGAACCTTAATGAAATGATCGAAGCAATTGATCAGCAATCTCAAGATATCGGTTACTCCACGATGTCATTTGAAGATCGCATGAAAATGGCAATCGATTTCGTCTATCAGAGAAAATACAACAGTAAAGTGGAGCGACTAATAAAGTCTGCCAAATTCCGCATTGGGAATGCTTCATTCAACGACATTCATTATATTGATCGTGGGCTAGATAAAGAGAAACTTTTAAGCCTTTCAACGGTACAGTTCATAGATGTGCATTCCAGCGTCATATTTCACGGATTCACGGGATCAGGGAAGAGTTACCTAGCGTGTGCACTTGGTAAACAAGCCTGCATACACGGGGTAAGAACCAGATACATCAGAATTCCGGATCTATTGATGTTACGTGATGAGGCAACATTGGTACCACTGGGAATATCTAAACTGCTTAAAAAATTCTCCAACTACAAGCTACTGATTCTTGATGAATGGCTACTCGACGATCTATCAGAGGAAGAACAACACTTCCTCTTTGAACTGATTGAACGTAGACATGAAAATAGTTCTACCATATTTTGTACACAGTTCAAGAAGGAAGACTGGCACGCACGCCTTGGTGGAGGAGTTCATGCCGATGCAATGATGGATAGAATTGTCCACAACGCTTCTTGGATGTTTACTGGGAACCTGAATATGAGACAACTCTACGCAAAGAAACAAAACCAGGTTTAGTTATTCTTTTGCGTGCTGCCCCCCACATGGTAGTACGCAATTTTTCTTCAAGTGATATTTTTATAGATTATTACTGATGCTCAAACTGAAAATCATAGATGCTAAAATGAGTAACACGGTGTTGCTTTTTGTGCGAAATATTCAATTAGGTAATAATTCATTTGAAAATTAACACAGTAAAGGTATTTATTAAACTTTGTCCCCGCCAATCTAAATTCAGCGGGGTTCAAGGTTATCCTGTTCATTCACCGGTGAAGCGGCTCTAGTGATGGCACAAGTGGCTTCCAATTCTGTCGTTAGGTTCCCTAAAATATGAAATAACTGTCCCTTTTCAAAGCAATGCCAATATTAATACTGTTGTTACACATTGATAACTAACTAGGGAAACCCAAGAACCACCCCTATATTACAATTCCTGAAAATATTTTTGTCGAAATCACCTTTTTAGGAAGTGTACTACGTGGAGTAATTTCACTTCTCGTAATGTAATTGTTTTAAAAAGGTGAGTATTTTTGAAATTTACATCAGGAAAAATAGGTGAACTAATAACAGAATTAAGACTAGCTAGGGATTTGACACAAGAGGAATTAGCATACAATACTGGCATGAGTACCAAGGGGCTGAGCAACTTAGAAAGAAATGCTAGTGAGCCAAAATTAAAAACAGTTATGAACATGGCTTGTGCCTTTGATATGAAACCTAGCGAATTTATGGATGAAATTGAAAAATTCCTAATTAAAAAAGGAAAGTATAACGAGAATGCTTAAAATTGATTAAATTATTAGGTTTGTACTAGCTCTTGTGTTGAAGTTGGCCTCAACTATTTTTAACATGGGAATTCACTTTCTCTTTGCTAATAATTAAGCCAATTATTATCTTACTATTTCCAGGACACTTAGAATAATCATCCATTCACTTATACGAAAAGGTGGATACTTTCATTATTATTCTGTGTTCAATAGAAAACGCAGCATCATTTACGAGAAGATGCTGCGTTTCCTTTTTGTTTTACTATTAAATTGTCACAGAGTTTTTGAACCAGCTTCACGGAGCGAGAACCAATAGCCTCTATAATAAAGATAAACTGATTATTCTACGTCCAAATAATATAAACCATAGGAGGAACATCTATGTATATATTACAATTCTTGAATGCCTCTACGCATGCTGTTATCCGGGAAGAAAGGCTTGCAGATATTGCGCATATTGCTAGGATCATCAAAGCGGCTGAAGAACAAAACGAAACAAACGAGCCCTTGTACATAGTTGATCAATCACTCCGTCCCATAGAAGCAACATTCGTATCAAAATCTGTTATTCACCTTGGCACCGAATCCGTATATAAGCTCTTTTTCAAAATAAATACTGGAAAAACCCCTTTATAATAATCCATTCAATATTGGGAGAAAATTTTGCAATCTACATCGTATTTCCGGTTTAACAAAATAACGAATTAACGTACTAAAGTGTCGATCCAAATGAAAGCAGTCCCCCAAACTAATGTTCAGAGGACATCATACTATGAGAGGGCCACAGGGACAGGTCCCGGTGTTGTTTGTAATTGACGTTAACTAACTGTCCGTTTACTGATGGATTCAATGTCCAAAATGAAGGGGAAGCAGCCCTATGTTCCTTACTATTGCTAAAATTCCTACGAATAATATATAAAAATAGTAATCGAATGGGACATGATTCATCTAGCTAACTATCATGCTACCAAAAGATGGTGGGACAGTGAATCTATCCCTATTGTCCCTCCTAGATAGTTGTAACCGTCAAAACTCTCCGAAGAATGGAAATATTTAGGGAAACACCGGAACCGTCCCCGTGTTTCCCTTGACTGTAATCAGTTGTAACCGTCAAACGCTCCACAAAATGGAAATATTTAGGGAAACGCCGGAACCGTCCCCGTGTTTCAAATTGGGACATGATTCATCTAGCTAACTTTCGTGTTACCAAAAGATGGTGGGACAGTGAATCTATCCCTATTGTCCCTCCTAGATAGTTGTAACCGTCAAAACTCTCCGAAAAATGGAAATATTTAGGGAAACACCGGAACCGTCCCCGTGTTTCTAAACAGGGGTACAAAGTATCCTTTATTTCAATGGGGGAATTGGTTCATACCCTGAAAACTATGGATATTACTAGAAAGTCACAAACAAGAATAAAACGTATGAAAGATTCCAATTTAGTGATTATTGATGATTTAATGTACGCAGCTATGGATCCAAGAGAGGCCAATTTATTTTTTCAATTAGTCAATGATTTATATAATCATTCATCGATCATATTGACTTCTAATCGCTCTCCAAAAGAATGGACGGAGCTATTAGGTGATGTTGGTGTAGCGACCGCCATTCTGGACCGTCTTATACATCGAGCTGAAATTGTTCATATGACAGATCCAAGCTATCGAATGAAGCATCGCCAAACTATATTTAATGAAGAAAGTGTTCAAAATTAATGAGCAAAATTGTTCAAATGTACTTGACGCTCACAGCAATTGAGATTATTGACAAGGAGTTAGAGAATAAAAGATTTAAATAATACGATAAGCAGCCATTTGAACAGTTCTCTGTTCAAATGGCTGTAAAATTATTTTATGCATTATTAAAAGTGGCTCCCTTTCACACAAATACTGGCTCTTTCATCCGCAAACCATGGCTTAAAACTCCGCACCACTGGCTCAATCTATCTGCAATACTCACTATTGCTAAAATTCCTGCGAATAATATATAAAAATAGTAATCGAATGGGACATGATTCATCTAGCTAACTATCATGCTACCAAAAGATGGTGGGACAGTGAATCTATCCCTATTGTCCCTCCTAGATAGTTGTAACAGTCAAAACTCTCCGAAGAATGGAAATATTTAGGGAAACACCGGAACCGTCCCCGTGTTTCCCAAAACTCTCCACAAAATGGAAATATTTAGGGAAACATCGGAACCGTCCCCGTGTTTCAGGAACCGTCCCCGTGTTTCCGTGTTTCCGAGTTGTAACCATCAAACGCTCCACAAATTGGAAATTTTTAGGGAAACACCAGAACCGTCCCCGTGTTTCCAACTAACTGTCCGTATACTGATGGATTCAATGTCCAAAATGGCGGGGATGCAGCCCTATGTTCCTTACTATTGCTAAAATCCCTACAAAAAATTTATAAAAATAGTAATCGGTTGGGATATGATTCATCAAGCTAACTTTCGTGTTACCAAAAGATGGTGGGACAGTGAATCTATCCCTATTGTCCCTCCTAGATAGTAGTAACCGTCAAAACTCTCCGAAAAAATGGAAGTATTTAGGGAAACACCGGAACCGTCCCCGTGTTTCTCTATTGTCCCTCCTAGATAGTTGTAACCGTCAAAACTCTCCGAAAAATGGAAATATTTAGGGAAACACCGGAACCGTCCCCGTGTTTCCCCCAAATAAAAGCAGTCCCCCAAACTAATGTTCAGAGGACATCATACTATGAGAGGGCCACAGGGACAGGGCCCGGTGTTGTTTGTAATTGACGTTAACTAACTGTCCGTATACTGATGGATTCAATGTCCAAAATGAAGGGGAAGCAGCCCTATGTTCCTTACTATTGCTAACATTCCTACAAATAATATATAAAAATAGTAATCGTTTGGGACATGATTCATACAGAGCTAACTATCGAGCTACCAAAAGATGGCGGGACAGTGAACCTGACCCTATGTCCCTCCTAGATAGTTGTAAGCGTCAAACGCTCCACGAAATGGAAATTTTTAGGGAAACACCGGAACCGTCCCCGTGTTTCCACGGATTGCCTTTACGTATTTAGGATGTGCCAAAGTGATGTTGCAGGTATTCTCTAGTACATTGAACACGGGAATCCAGTATTTTCCCGTAGATTCCATACAAACATCCTTACAGTTATTTTCACAAAGCCATTGTGACAGCTCTCTCAAACCTTTCGTATAGGTAGAAAAGCGATGGCGTTTGTAAGTAGTTACTCCTTTGCCGTTGGTCGTAGCAATACAAGCAACAACAAAGGTTTTGTGCACGTCAATTCCACAACAAATTTGGTAAACAACCTTTAAAGCCATAGGGATATCTCCTTTAATAGAATTATAGGGATAGACAACATTGACTGATTGCCCAGCAATAAACGAGTAATGTTTATACAAAGATAAGTCTGCGTGCTCGAAGTCACACTTATTTGTGCTTGGAAAGGCAATCCACACATATAACTATGCGGTCACTCCACTAATAGAGTGGCCCACTCACCTCCCCGTGATTTGTAGTTTATTGTTATCCCTATGGCTATAGACTTGCCAAAATAACGTTCAAGGCAACGTGTTTCATTACGTTTTGTGCCTTGAGCGAAGGGAAAGGAATGGGTATAACTATGTATATATTACAATTCTTGAATGCCTCTACACATGCTATTATCAGGGAAGAAAGGCTTGCAGATATTGCGCATATTGCTAGGATCATCAAAGCGGCTGAAGAACAAATCGAAACAAACGAGCCCTTGTACATAGTTGATCAATCACTCCGTCCCATAGAAGCAACATTCGTATCAAAATCTGTTATTCACCATGGCACCGATTCCGTATATAAGCTTTTTTTCAAAATAAAAACTGAAAAAAACCCTATGAAATAATCCATTCAATATTGGAAAAAAGTTTAGAAATCTACATCGCATTTCCAGATTAACAAATTAATGAATTAACGCACTAAAGTGTCATTCCAAATGAAAGCAGTCCCCCAAACTAATGTTCAGAGGACATCATACTATGAGAAGGCCACAGGGACAGGTCCCGGTAATGTTCTGAAATTGACGATAACTAACTGTCAGTATACTGACGGATTCAATGCCTAAAATGAAGGGGAAGAAGCCCTATGTACCTTACTATTGCTAAAATTCCTACAAAAAATATATAAAAATAGTAATCGATTGGGACATGATTCACCCAGCTAACTATCGAACTATCAAAAGATGGTGGGACAGTGAACCTGACCTATGTCCCTTCAGAACCCTTTATTCAATGTTATTCTGCGATTTTGAGAAAGCAACAGATTTTCTCGGAGCTTCCTCATCAAGATATAAACAAAAAGAGCCATTTCACTTTTGTTATCAACAAAAGGAATTTGGCTCTTTATCCTTCATTACGAAAACTAACCCTCTAAAATATCCGCAATCCTCTTACTAGCAAATCCATCACCATATGGATTGCTTGCTTGACTCATTCTTTCATATTCTTCTTTATCCTCAAGAAGTAACTTAAATGTATTATAGATATTTTCCTCATCTGTTCCAACCAACTTTAATGTTCCTGCAGCAATACCTTCAGGACGTTCAGTGGTATCACGCATAACAAGTACTGGTTTACCCAGGCTTGGAGCTTCCTCTTGAATTCCTCCACTATCAGTTAGTATTAGATAAGATCTAGAAAGGAAATTATGGAAATCTAAAACCTCTAATGGCTCAATGATTCGAATTCTTTCACAGTTGCCTAGAATCTCATTTGCAGCATCTCTAACAACTGGATTCATGTGAATAGGATAAATTGCTTTAATATCTTCATTCTCATCAATTATCCGCTTGATAGCTCTAAACATATTTTTCATCGGTTCGCCTAGATTTTCTCTTCGATGTGCAGTAATCATTATTAATCTACTATCCGCTGCCCATTCTAGCTGTTCATGATAATAATCATCTCTAACTGTTGTTCTTAGAGCATCAATTGCAGTGTTTCCAGTAACGTAAATTGTTGAAGAATCTTTTCCTTCTCTATTTAGGTTTTCTTTTGACATATCTGTCGGTGCAAAATGATACTTTGCAACAATCCCTACTGCTTGGCGGTTAAATTCTTCTGGATAAGGTGAGTAAATATTATAAGTTCTTAAACCTGCCTCAACATGCCCAACAGGTATTTGTAGATAGAAACACGCTAAAGCAGTTACAAAAGTGGTGGATGTATCACCATGAACCAAAACTACATCCGGCTTTACTTCTTCTAGAACAGCCTTCATTTTCTCTAAAATATTTATCGTGACATCGAATAATGTTTGTTTTGACCTCATGATGGATAAATCAAAGTCAGGAACAACATTAAATGCATCTAAAACTTGATCCAACATTTCTCTATGTTGACCAGTAACACATACGATTGTTTCTAAATTTCCTCTCGACTTTAATTCCTTAACTAATGGGCACATTTTTATTGCTTCTGGTCGTGTCCCAAAGACCACCATTATCTTTTTCTTCATAATTGTTACCAACATCCTTACATATAATTGTAAAAAACTTGTATATATTCGTAACAATTGACATTGTTTCTTTTTAAATGAATAAACAAAGGCACAACCTGCTACTAGTTATGCCTGCTATTTTTATTAATATAAATAATATAATAACTATTATTTTTAAATGCCAAAATTCGTGGAAATATTGGCGATCCCGCGTGATCCTTGGTAAATGTCCTTCAGATAATATTTATATTTTATAATTGAACTGGACATTATCCTTTTTGCTACATATTTAATCACCAAACAACGGATTGACAGACAGTCCCCATGTCTCTCTTTCTATTATGTTCAATGTCCCTTTAGGAAATAGATCTACTTTCTGACTGTGCAGTTTTTTTCTACTTCTTCCCATGTCATAAAAATTCGTTTTATATCTTCTTCAACTAAATCACTACCTGATTGCACTTCAATAAACTGGAGTTCCGTAGTAGCTTTAATTCCATGTTTAGAACCCAATGGAATATAAAGCACATCTCCTGGTTTTACCCTAATTATTTTATCATCTAATGCAAATTCACCTTCACCATCTATTATAGTCCATACTTCACTTCTTTTATGATGTAATTGGTAACTTAGATTTTTGCCAGCCGTTACCCCAATTTTCTTCGTTAAAACTTCTTTACCATCTGGGAATTTTGTATGATCTAAAACTTGATACCAACCCCAACGTCTTTCCTCATACATTGGTCTTTGAATAAATGAAGAAACTAATTCCTTAACTCTCGGACTAGCGCCTTTATCCGAAATTAGGATTCCATCTGGACTAGCAGCAACAACAGCATTACTCACACCCAAAATAGCAACAGGTATGTCTAATTCATTAACAAGATGTGTGTTCTCACAATCCCCCGATACTATCCCCTTACCAAGTACCTCATTTGTCATTTCTTCTGTCAAAGTGTTCCATGTGCCCAAATCTTTCCATTCCCCAATATAGGGGAGTGCGACAATCTTATTTTCTTTTTCAACAACTTCAAAATCAAAACTATTTTGAGGCAGTAGATTATATTGCTTTAACAATTCATCGAATTGGATAGGAAATCCCATTTCAATTAGTTTATTAATAATAAAATCTAATTTAAATGCAAACACACCACAATTCCAAAGTGCATTATTAAGTATTAATTCTTTAGCAATTTCTGTATCAGGTTTTTCTTTAAAGTGACTTACATTATAGTATAAATCATTATCTTTCTCTCTTCTTGGTATTATATATCCGTATTTTTCAGAAGGAAATGTCGGCTTTACCCCTATTAATGCTAAGTTAGCTTTAGTTTCGGTTAGAACATTTTCTAAATCTTTTATTCTGTAAAAAAAACTATCGTCAACAAAAGGATCTACCGGTAGAACTGTTACAATTTCATTCAAAGATACCCCTTTAATTGAATAAAGGTATGTTGCAGCTAGAGCAATTGCTGGAAAGGTGTCTCTCCTCATTGGTTCTATAACTAGTGGAATATTTGCACCCAATTGATTCTGAATAATATCAACTTGAGATTTACTTGTAGCTATTGTTGTGGATTCTTGCAAGTTTACATTACCTAGTTGATTCCAAACTCTTTGTACCATAGAACAAAGTTCTGAATTATTATTCTCTAACACTTTTAAGAATTGTTTTGACCTAGCGTCATTTGATAATGGCCATAAACGCTTTCCTGATCCACCGGATAATAAAATAATATTCATACCATCCCCACTTTCTTTAGTCGTTAAATTTTCAACTGAATATCAGTTTTGGGCAATTGTCACCACAACTTTAAGTGTCTATTTGTAATCTTTTCTCGATGTTATTACTTAATTTAGGTAAAAAAAATTTAGGGAACTTTAATATTTATAGCACAGTTTTTTCCACAACATAGTTTAACTGAATTGATAAATTCCTCATAGGACAGATACAGATACCTGTGATTACAGAAAATCATAATCTGTCCGAATAATTAACTTAAGGTGCTCTATGATAAATATATCGAGTCTCATTTATTTGTCTATTTCAATGAGAAGTAGGTTTCATAAATATTGAATAAATGGTAAAAAATATCAAGATTGTTTGAACAAGTAATTAAATAACATCATATTTTTTATATAATGATTATCTTTATCCCTATTTCCATTATTTAAGAATCATAAAAATTGATAAACAAGGGACATTTTTAATTGGGAGATCACATTCAAATTTTATGAGTTTAGTAAGTATTTCCCTTTTAGATGAAAGTAAGAGTTCACCAAGAATAGTGAACTCTATGAATCTGAATATTAATTGTTTCGTTCAGTTAAATTATTATTATAATTTAAAAGCTTCCTTGAATGTACAAATATTTTTTGTATCAAGAACAAGTTTATTTTTTATTAGTTCAACATTCTCAATAATATGGTCATGAGCGACCATAATAACAACAATTTCTATTTCATTTAAGAAATCTTCAAAATTCATAAATTGGTGTTCTACAATTCTACTTTTTACATACGGATCAAAAATCTTTACACCAAAAGCTAAATGTTCATCCATTCTCTCAATTAACTGAAGTGTAGGACTTTCTCGAATATCGTCTACATTCTCTTTATACGTTAATCCATAGAGACCAACTTTTGAAATATCTTTTATTTTATGCTGTCTCATAATATCTCTTATCCGACTGAGAACAAATCCTGGCATCGAATCATTTATTTTTCGTGCAGTTAGTATTAAATTAGTTAAGTCTGGATAATCCCCAACTAAAAACCATGGATCGACTGAAATACAATGACCTCCCACCCCAGGTCCAGGCTGTAGTATATTTACCCTTGGATGTTTATTTGCAATTTTAATTATCTCATATACATCCAAATTATCAGTTCGACATATTTTCGCTAACTCATTAGCAAACGCAATATTAATATCCCTATAGGTATTCTCAATCACCTTAGACATTTCAGCAGATCTTATATCTGTAATAACAATCTCGCCATTACAAAAATTTGAATACAGTCCTTTTATTTTATTTCCGATTTCCAGATTGTCCACACCTATCGTTCTTGAATTATGCTCAAGTTCGTAAACCATATTTCCTGGAATAATTCTTTCAGGTGCATGGATTAAATGGACATCTTCTCCTATAGTATATCCCCTTTTCTCAATCTGTGGACGAATATGTTTATCAATAGTTCCGGGTGATATTGTTGATTCAATAATTAACTTCGTACCCTTTTCACATACATCTAACACACTATTCACTGCCGATATTACGTACTTAGGATCTAGTTTTTTACTTTCTTTTACATATGGTGTTGGTACTGCTATAATATATGTTTGAGCAACTTGATAATCTGTTGAAAACTTTATGCCGTTGGACTGTGCTGTCTGGAACAACTCCATTAAACCCTCTTCTTCAAAAGTAAGTTTCCCCTCAATAAGTGAGTTCACAAGACTACTATTTTTATCTGTTCCTACTACCTTAATACCGCTCTTTGCTAGAATTAGTGCAGTTGGAAGACCAATATACCCTAAACCAATAACATTAACAATAGACATTTGATACATCTCCTATTTCAACATTTCAAAACTAATAATCGTGTCTTCAGTTATATCTCTGTTAGCAACTCTTCCTATTATATTTTTTATTTCTGATGGTGGGATTCCAACACCTGGACGTTTAAATGTAAGCATATTTTCCGTTATTATTTCATTCTCAAAAATATTACATGAAGCAACCAATGATCTTCTTGCATTTGCTCTGGATACTAATTCTGAATCAAGACACTTAATATCATATTTTCCTCTTATTTGATCTATAAACTTTATTCCCTCATTAATTTTCAATGCATCTTCAGGTGACATTGCATGATAGTGATCATTTCCTGGAAGTGTCTTATCTAGAGTAAAGTGTTTTTCTATAACAATTGCCCCTAAATTATATGCTGTTTTTATTACTTCCATTTCTGCATCTGGTCGGGTATGGTCTGAATATCCAATAATTAAATCAGTGTACTTATTTTTTATACTAATAATTCTATTTAGGTTTGCATGACTATATGGGGTTGGGTATTCGAGAACACAATGCATTAATATTATTGGTTTATCATTATATCTTCTAATTGTTGATATAGTTTCATCAATCTCTTCCTCATTCGATGCTCCGATTGATAATAATATTGGCTTTCCTTTTTTTGCTTGATATTCAACGAATGGCAAATTATTTAAGTCGGATGATGATATTTTATATACGTTCATTAAATCATACAAATAGTCAGCTGATTCAAAATCAAATGCAGTTGAAAGGAATTCTATATCTAAACTTTTGCAATAATCAGATAATACTTTATACTCATTATAAGAAAAACTGTCAAATTTCTTAAAAAGTTCATATTGAGACGTTGTAGATTCTTCATTAACATCCCAATATGATGGTGATGTTTTAGCCGCTAATGTCTCAGCTTTATAAGATTGAAATTTAACTGCATGGACACCTGAACTTTTAGCTTTCTGTATCATTAATTTTGCTGCTTCAATAGGAGCAATTTTATTAACATTTGCAATATCATAATAATTAACACCAATCTCAGCAATTAATACAAATTTATTCTTAGTAGCTCTGTCTATAATTATACTCTCCATTATATGTCCTCCATTATCGAATTCGATCTAGTATAATATCTAATACTCTTTGTATCCCCTGTTTAAGATCTTTTTTTAGCATTTCTTCTTTCATTTGTTTTCTTATTTGTGGACTATTAATTAACCAAATTAATGTTTCTCGTATTGTTTGATCCTCGACTTGATTTCCTAATCCAAGGTTAATAAAACCATTTTTTAAATACCCAAATTCATGGTGTAGTTCACGTTCATTTTGAGCAAGTAATATTGTAGGTACTGCTAAATTGGCAAGTTCTAGCATAGTTCTTCCCTGAGATGATATTGCAATGTCAGCTTTCCCCATAAATTCTGACATTAGTTTAACATCTCTTACTATGTCAAAATTTAAATTCACGGTGTTTGCTAAAGATAAAAACTCATTAACCGCCTTATATCCAATCCCTAAGATAAAAGTATAATGAATTTTATTATTATTCGGTAAGGATTTAATAATATCTAATAATCTTAGTGATAAATTACTAGGATCAGTTCCTCCAAAAATAACTAAAACTTCTTTTACATACTTTCTAAACTCAGCCGGTTTGGCAAGCAAGAACTCCTCTCTAATACAATAATACTCACTTCCCCAAAAGTGATTTTTGTAATCATTTCTTTTATCATACAAATCATTAATTACTGCATCTGCAAGACGGGCGCCATCACCTAAATCCTCAAAGTTTACAACTCTAACCCCTAGTTTTTTACAATACTCAATATATTTTTCGCTTGTATCAAGAATATCATTTATAATTATTTCTGAATTGTACTTTTTAACTAGTTCTCCAATTTCAAAATTATCATTTATTATAGTATATTGGAAATTACTTTCGATAATTTTCTTGATACCTATATCGGACTGATTAGATAAAACAAATCTAATTTCATGATCAATAAGATTATATGCAAGTAATAAACACCTGTATATATGACCTAATCCTATTTCGTCATACCCGTCAGTTCTTATTAAGATAAACTTTTTAGAAAGTTCCTTTTCTGCAATCCACCAATCATGCGGATTGTCAATATCTATAGACTCATTTTCTGGGACCTCAAAAATTGAAACATTTTTTCCGAATCTATTCTCCCTTGTAACAAATTGTCTTTTGGAAATGAAGAATGCACCAGTTTCAAATAAATTTTTTGGAAGATATTGTCTATTCACTCTTTTTTTATAGTTTGGAATAATCTCTCCATCCTTTTCTGTCCATGACAAATGAGGGCGATTAATTCCACTTATTATTGTATCGAAATTATTTTCTATTAAATAATCTATAGCAGCATCTAGAGTAAATGTCTTTAATAAGGGAGAAGTCGGCTGCATTGTTATTACATAATCGTATGTTATTCTCTTTCTATTCTCCATCTCACACGCTGCATGGTAAATAACAGGATCTAATGTAATATGATCTAAAGCCAACTCTTTTGGTCTTTTAATAATTGAAACTCCATAAGATAAAGCAATTCTTTCAATCTCATCATCATCTGTAGAAACAACAATATCTAAGTTGTACTTACTGTTCTTTGCATTCGTTATGCTATATCCGATTAAAGGTTTTCCGCATAAGAATCGTACATTTTTTCTCGGAATGCCTTTTGAACCACCACGTGCAGGAATAACACAAAGAATTTTTTTCATCATTTTTTCAACCCCTTACTATCCAATTTAGAATTATAATATCAATACAATCAAATGCAAATTTTGAAATTTTAATGTTTATATTATTTAGATTTATCCTCCTGAATAGCATTTCTATTCAACACTATCCATTGATAGCCATATATAATTACAATAATAACTATAGGTAAAAATCTGAATACCATAGCCTTTATATTAAAAAGTTGTGAATAAGCTATATTAATTATCATTAAGAATGCAAAGAGAGAAACTGACTTTCTTCTATCAAAATACCCTTGTAAATAACCTATTAAAAAGCCTCCAATTACCATTCCTACTTTGCCACCAAACATAAAGAACTCAGCATATGGTGTAAGTCTTACTCCCCTATCTTGATTCCCAAAAAGGAGTTCATGTCCAAAAGCCCCTATATTATTAACACTTGAAGTTAATTTACTTAAACCTACTATAGACCAAATACCTTCTGGTAATATTGATAGCATATACGATTGAATTAATTCATATTTGATATTCGGAAACCAATTCGGTACATATACAATAAGAAAAGTAGATAAATCTTTAAATTCTGGAGCAATATCAAATAATAATTTAAATTTAATATATTCAAAATCTGAAGAGACACTTAACTCGCTAACAATTCGATATAATAAAAGTGTAAACACAGAAATTAAAGATAAAGTTAATACATTTTTAAATTTAACATTTTTACGAGATATAAAGTAAAAAATAATAATTATTACTAGCCACACTAACAATCCTCTACTTCTTGAATAAAGAAATAATAATAGTACTTTAACAAGGAATATTAATAATAATTTTTTGTTTTTAATAGCTTGATGATTATTTTTATAATATATTAAAAAATCCAGGCCTGCACTTATGGACAATATAGTGAATCCAATTCCAGGGTATCCACTTTCTCCTAAAGAGGCTATATAAAAAGGATCATAAATCCAAAAAGGCATAAACCCAAGTTTTAACAACCTTTCAAAAATAAATACAACGGCGATAAACAAGGATATCAAACTGGCATCAATAGCATTAAATTTGAAGAAGTTTATTGTATACTTTTTTGTTGGAATCATATTGGCACTTAAATTCGAGAAATAATACCCAAACACAATACTTAACCCTATAAAAGTAAACAATAAGATATTTTCATTTAATGAAAACTGATAATACCTGGGATATTCCTTAATTAGTATTACACTAATAATATATCCCCCAATAAACATATAAGAGAATACGAGTAATGTTAGGAAAAAACCCCATTTTTCATGCAATATTTTCATTTAATACTCCTTACAATAATCCCTATTTTTCTATTATTATGAAAAAATAGAATGAATTATAAAATCAATTTAAAATCAATATATAATATATCTTTATACAATAGGCGCTTTCAAAAAAATGATCCTTCAGTATTCTTCATAATATTTTTTCTATTTGTATTTATTGCTGAATTAATATCATCAATATTATTTGCAAAATTTACTATACCATCATCTATCAAGTCCTGCATATACTCAATACCTGGTAAATTTACTAATATTGTATTGCAACCGAATTCTAAACCTTCATAAATAGCAGTTGAAAAAACACCAATTTGAAAACTTGCTTTTGCCATTAATTCATACAAATCAGTGTTGTTATTAGCTACTACTGATAGATTTTCCGGTAACTCTTTGCTCTGTAAATATGAATCCTTCCAAGTCGTATATTCACTAGGATGCAATTTATATATAACTTTCATCTCCGGTTGTATTACTGATAAATCAACTGCTATTTGAAATAATTCCTTACCAATAACACCTTGAGATATAAAAAGAATTATTGCAGGGTCTTTTTTTACTTTTTTATATTTATTTTTTTGAATTCTAAAATGATCATATCCCCTAATAAAAATTTGGGATGAATCAAGCGGAATAAAAGATTTATTAAACCAATAGTTACTAAATCCAAACATTTTATCTGGTAAATATTCCAGCTGCTGCACTTCTCTAAAAGGATATGAGTATCCTAAATGATATTTACTAATTATACCGTGCTGAAATTCTGTAACAGGTATTCCCAATGTTTTTGCTGCGTTAATCAACGGAGCATTGTTATATGAAATTACCAAATATATCTCTTTTGGCTTTCTCTTTTTTAATAGCTTTTCATAATAACTATTTTCATAATTAAACTTTAATATTCGATTTGAAATGAAACTTTTTAAATTTAAGTCAATATTGAAAGTTCTACTAATATCACTCTGTATACTATCTATTCTACTTAACTCTTCTTCGCTAAATTTTACCTTATTAAAAAATCTGTGTATCTGAGACGCCAAAATAAGAGTATCCAAATATTTTATATTTTCTTTATTGTTCTTTAGGTGTTTCCCCATGTACGGTCTTTCATATACCAAATATGATCCTGCATCTAGAGATTTTATATAGTAATCGGTATACGGGTCTATATACTCACCCATACTCAATATTTTCCTTGGATGATCAAATATTAAAATATCTTTAGAATATTTCCCTGTTAATGGGTTCCTAATGATATAGTTAACAATCATCATTATTAAACTGATTATCTTATTCTTAAAGGAAGTTTTAATAGGATGTGGTTCGTTTAAAACACCTATAGATGTTGCAATTTTATAATACATATCCATTCTAATGTATTGCCAAATTTTTACTTCTTCGATGCGCATATTCAATAAATCATGTGTTTGTTCAATTTCCCAAATAGCTTCACAAATTCCTTTTACAGTATTGATTTTTTTCAAGAAATCACCACCTCCAAACTTCTATTATTACACGTAAGACTGATTACTTCTAAATTTTTTATTTTATTAACATAAAAATATTATTTTTTCACAAGCTAGCTGTAGACACATCTAGAGTGGTAAAAAGCCTTTAATGAAATTTTTGCATTGCTTTTAAATTTTCATAATGCTTAATATCTCTAGTTTTAAAAACCATTGCAGGGTGTCCACCTACAATACTATATTTTGGTACATTTTTTGTAACAACACTACCTGCCTGAATTATTGCCCCTTCCCCAATAGTTACTCCTCCTAGTATTATTACTCTACTTCCAATCCAGACATTCTCTTCAATAATGATATCCTTAATAATAGTAGTGTCATCATATGGTATTGCTCCACCATTATCATAATTATGATACTCAGTGAGCATTAAACAATCGGTTCCTGAATGGAAATTATCCCCAATAACAACTTTGCCATTTCCTCTTATTTCCATACCGTTGAAATTTATGTTATTTCCCAACCAAGTATTTGCTGATACTCTACTAAACCCATTCACTTTTAATTCCGCTCCTACTTCTTTAGCTTTTCTATTTACTAGGAGCGTATATACTCTGTGCAAAAATTTATTTATTATCCTATTTTTTAAAAACCACAAAATCTTACCAACCATTTTTATCACCACTATTCCTTTTTATAATGCCAATCCTTTATATATGGTTTGAACAATAATAATGCACAAATACATATATATATAACTTTTATGAAGAATACATAAAAAAAGCTCTCTAAAAGCCCATCTATGTAAAACACAAATATTGCAGAAATTATCACCAATGTTATATTTGGTAATACTAATTTTAATTCAATAATATTTTTTTCCTTAAGTAGTATTTTTGCATTTAGATAATGTAATATGAATAATAAAACATATGAAAAAAGAGTAGTATAGGCTGCAATAACGTAACCGTAAATAGGCACCAAAAGATAATTTAATGTAATATTAATAATTGCCGTTAGTAATGTACTTAATGATATAATCATCGTTTTTTTTCTATAGAATGCATAATTACTATATAAAGTATACAAGAATACAAAAACATAGCTTAATATTATTACTGGAACTAGTTTCAAAGCCTCAAAATATCTTTCATCTGCTAGAACTAATACAGTTTCTTTTGAGAACATAATTAACACAATGGAAGCAAGATATATGAATAAGGAATACTTACCTGCGAGTATATTTATAGGTGTACTTTCTTGCTTTTTTAATTTATCGAAAAAGATTGGCACCCAGGATTTATTCAATGCCATAACAAAAACACTCATTATCATTCCTACGTTATATGCAAAAGAATATAAACCAGTATCAATACTTCCAGAAACTTGATTTATTATTATTCGGTCAAAGGTTGTTAAAATATAACCAGATAATGAGTGTGGAATCAAGGGCAAGCCAAATATTAAAGTATATTTTATATATTTCCATTTTAAAGAAAAGGATGCTATCTTGCTAATATATATTAATGAGTAAAAAAACAATAATGCTTTAATTAAAAATTCAGAATAGATTCTGCCGAGATAATTATCACCACTTAATACTACTATTAAAATTAATGTCAAAATCAGAATTGAACTGCTTCTAAAAACAGACAAAATAGCATATTTACCACTTTTTTTTATTGCTTGTAAATAAGCTATTAACACTTCATAGAGAACTGATGCAGAAGAGATAACTGCTGCATACATAATTAAATCTTGATCGATATTTAACAATGCAGATAAATTCTCTTTAATAGTGTAAATTAGACACAAAATAATGAAGTTAAACAATATTAAAAAGATAATGTTACTTCCTAATAATTTATTAAAATCCTCATCAAAATCAAAATATGCTCTTCGAATAGAAGAATGTATATTTAGGCTAAACAAAACTATCATAATAGATACTAATGTACTAAACAGCGATATAAGGCCGTAATCACCAGGTGATAATAATCTTGTTAATAATGGTATGCTTAAAAAAGTTAAGCCTGCAATAAAAAACTCGGCAGTAATATAATTTTTTGAATGTTTAATAAATGTTATTGTATCTGAGTTTAAATTCTTTAGTTTTTCTAATCTAAGAATCCTCCGCATGTTATCTTAGTTACCTTTCAATTTATCTAAATATTTCTTTATAGTCTTCAATGTATCTCTCCCAAATCAAATTGTTATCCAATATATACTTTCTTGATAAATCTTTTAACTCATTCATGCTATTAAGATCTTTTGTGATATTAATAATTTTGTGTGCAATATCTTTTTCATTATCATTTTTATCACAAATACAAATAATGTTTTCGGGAAGTTTATGATTTATATTATTATGATCAGTAACTAGAATAGTATTACCCAGCATATATTCATAATTTTTATTTGGGGAGATAGATACATCGTTATTCAAACTTATTAAGTTGATAGAAAAATCGCACTCCAAAATTTTTTCCACAACAAAATCATGGCTTTTAGGCCCATAATAGTAAAAGTCATCATAACTACTACTTAAATATTTGATTTTATCTTCCAAAACTTCCTTTAACTCCCTGTTGGCAACCTTGCCAATTAAATGCACTTCGAAGTTTCCACTATTTAACAACACTTCAAACACATCCAAAGTTTTCTTCATATTTCTAAATTCCTCTGTTATCATTCCTGCATATATAATTTTAAATTTTCTAATCTTATCAACTTGATTATATGAAAAATCTCTCTTCAAAGGATAGTTTCCAAAGATAAACTCTTTTTTTTGATTGAACATTAAAAAATTATCTTTATAAGCTGATACAATTACATCATTTACTTTATTATAGAAAAATTTAATTAAGAGTCTTTCTTTAATCGAAATTAAATTATATATCTCATGAACATCTAAGACAATTTTTTTCTTATGTTTAGTAAATATGAATAAACTTAACAAAATTGGATCTTGAATAAAATAATAATCATAACCTAGATTATTTATTTTCTTCATTAAATTAATATATATTTTAAATAAATTAAAAACAGACTTTCCTTTAACTTCATAATGAATATAATTCATTTTCTGATGACTCACATTAAATTGTACATTACTCTCTCTTGATATATTATGATAATCTACACTATATCCTAAAGATAATAAAGATTTAATATGTCTCTCAATTCTGTAGTCATAACTTGGATGTATAGAAAAAATTGCAATTCTTTTCATTATTTTTCTCCTCAATAAATAGATAGTTAAAAAATACACTTGGTCTAACTGTTATTAGAGTATTTTTCCTACTTTTTTAAAACTTAAGTAACTCCTATAATGAATAATAATTAATTAGTGCTTTACACATTACATCGATAGATAGATCATCTCTCAATTTTTCGAAGGATTTTTTACTCATCCTTAAGAGCTCATTTTCGTCTAGTAACAGGTCCATTATTGCTTTAGATACACTTTCTTCATCAACGTTTTCTACTATTAACCCTGTGGAATAATTCTCTACATATTCCGGTAGTGCACCAACATTTGTAACAATTACCGGTCTAGAATAATAATACGCAATGGGTATTATTCCACTTTGGCTAGCTGATGTATACGGAAGCACTACAATACTTGATTTTTTAAATAAATTTTCAATTTCCTGTTCTGGAATTAAGTAGTTGTGAATCTCTAGGTTATTGATTCTACCTAATAATTCCGAATATTCCTCTATATTACCATCTCCAGCAATAATAAATTTAATATCTTTCCTTTTTTCTTCAAGAAGAATAGCTGATTTAATGAATAAATCTAACCCTTTATACGGTTGAATTCTTCCAAAAAATAGCACAGTTTTTTCCCTTGGTAACACAGTAATTACTTCGTTAGCTGGTTCAATCCCCATCTTAATATACTTAGCTTTTTTATCAACTTTCATTTTTTTTAGCGCATTATTATGACTTTTCCCATGAATCACTATTTTATCCGCTAAGTATCGAGTTGCTATTTTATTATAGTAATAATGCACTTTCGTAATTTTTTCACCAGGATGTGGCTCAGGGTCATGAACAGTCATGACATTGTTATATTTCTTTAATAAGAAACTTAGAGGAATATTTAATGGGTGTGGGGACATAAAGTGCACTACTTCTGGATCAATTTTCTTTATTGTGTTAACTACTTGAAGTAACTTTTTATAATCAAAGGTACTTTTTTCTATTCTAGGCCTTTTTGTATCAAATGTTTTAATCACATCTATATTTTCGTTTATAATGTTTGATTCAAAATATTTCGAACAAACAAAACTTACATTATGACCATTTTTTGCAAATTGATTAGCAATATTAATACTGTACCTTATTATTCCTGGAGCATTTGTTAAAGTAATTAAAACAATTCTCATCTATATGTTATCTCCCTTTAAATACATTATTTCTTCTAATTACATGAATTTTTCTAAATATTTTCTAACTAAGGCTTCTATTAAAATAAAAATAAGTATAGAAGTCCCAATTTCACTTGTTTATCTTTAGAGAAATGATTAATAGATATTACCTTCATTTTTATTGTCTTTTTTGCTATTCCTTCCAACAGATATTTCAACAGACTTTTCAAAAGAATCAGTCTCGTAGTTCAGCACAACACCGTCCATCATAGAACCTGGTCCACCGTTTAACTTTCTATCATATACAAAGGACCCAAAAACTTTTCTAATTACTATATTGTTTTTTAAACCTTTTGCAACAACCCAGTTAAAGAGTTTTGTCTCCTTAAGTTTCTTACCATGGACTTTTGCAATAAGCCTCACTAGTTCAGATGTGTTTACATAATTCTTATTCTGTGGAAAGTATAAACCACTAAAATTATTATCAATTAATAATTTTACAAATTCCGATAAATTATCAATAAATATCATACTACGTACATTTTCTATATCGGGAAATAAAGGAGCTTTCAAAGCAACTCTTGATAATCTTGCAAAATTTCCAGGGCATCCCTTACCATATACAATAGGTGGTCGTAGAATTGCCACATTAAAATCACTAGAATTGAATTGTAATAAAAGTTGTTCAGCTTCATATTTTGACTGGGCGTAAGGGGTCTTTGGATTCGGCTTAGTATCTTTAGTAATATAGCCTGTTTCCGTACCATAAACCCCCATCGTACTTAGAAATATGAATTGCTTCACACCTTCCTTTTTTGCTTTCTTAGCAAGTTCTACTGTTAAATCTCTATTTACTTTAAAATAATTAGATGTATCATTTTCACTAACATGAACAATAGCAGCTGTATGAAAAATGACGTCATATCCAAAGAATGACTTTCCCTTCCAATGGCCATCTCTTATACTAATAAAATCCACAGAATACTTATCAGGATATTGTGAAACCCATTTTTTAAATGAAGTACCTATATAACTATTAACTCCTGTTATAAGTATCTTTTTCATTTCAAAACCTTCTCCTCATTAGTAGATGCTACTTCTGCAAATCCTAAATTAATATCTACCAAATACCTGTTAACATATCTATCTTCACCAAATAATACAACACCAACAGTCCTAATAATTATTTTCAAATCAAGCAACAGGCTATAATGCTCTACATAATAAACATCAAGCTTATACCGGTCTCCTAGGGAAAGGTATATATTACCACTTACTTGAGCTAATCCAGTCATACCTGGATTCATATTAAGCCTTTTAGAAATTTCATCTGTATAATCAGCTAGAGATGCTACTCTTTCAGGTCTTGGACCGACGAGGCTCATTTCACCTTTTAATACATTTAATACTTGAGGAATTTCATCTATTTTACTTCTTCTAAGAAACTTTCCAATACCTGTGACACGATCATCATCTTTCATTACCTCTTGGCCTTTAACCATTTTGTCTGAACCCGGTCTCATCGTTCGAAATTTATAGACCTTAAAGATTTTCTTATTTAACCCTGGTCTATCTTGTAAGAAAAACACCGGACCAGGAGATGTAACCTTGATTAAAATTGCAATTAAAACCCATATTGGAAGAAAAGGAATAAGAACTATTAACGAAACAACAATATCAAATAAACGTTTAATTAACTTTTGAAATTTCTTATCTTCCATGACTATACCTCTACCTCATAATCAACAGGAATTAAATATCCATCAATTAGTTTTATAGCCCCGTCATCTTTATTTGTTTTAGCAGACCAAATTCTATATGATCCATCCCCATCTTTATAAAAAGCACCTGGGTACGGATGTGTAACTGCTCTTACCAACTTATCTGCTTCATCCATAGTCATACTGTTTAATACTTCGCCATCCTCCGGCTTTCTTCCAGGCCATTCTGTAGCTTCTACTTCATTTTGTTTTGTAAGTGTAATATTGTTATTAACGATATCTTCCCAGTACTTTGAAATTAGTGTAATGTGCATTTCATCTACTTTTTGGTAAAGTTGTGTTGCTGTAGTTTTCTGATTTAATTTGATAACCCCTTGACCGATAATATCACCGGTATCAACACCTTCATCCAACTTAAACATAGTGACACCAGTTTCTTCTAACCCCTTGATAATTGCCCATGGTATTGCCGCTCTTCCTCTACCGGTTGGTAATAAAGTAGGGTGCATGCCAATACAGCCATACGTCGGTGCTTCAAGAACATCTTTCTTAGCAATTTGCGACCAACCAATAATAAACAACCAATCAATCTGGTATTCCTCTAAAGCAGAAAGAACATCTTGATCGTTGATATTATTAATCTTCAATAGCGGTGTGTTGTGTTCATTTGCAATATCATCTAAATAGATTCTTCCAGACTTATTCTTTGCTTTTTCATCTTTAATCGTAATAAGTAAGTCTAGGTTCCCACCAATACGATATATTTCTTCAATACAACTTAGCCCTAATTGAACGCAAGTTGCAAACGCAATTTTTTTCTTCAACGTATACCATCCTCTCTACTTTCTAGAATCCACGTCTAAATACACTCTCAAAGGCTTCTGCATAAACCATTCCTGATTGCCCACCACGGTAAGCTGATAGTCCTTTGATTGCTTCCTTACTTCTAGGATGAGGATAATCTCGCATAACTCCGCGATATTGTGCGAGAGCTTCTATTTTTTTATCCACACTAAATTCACCAACTTCAATAAATGTATTAGGTGAAAACTGGTTCATGGCTTTATTTAATCCCCATTCAGTAGAAGATGGCACTTCCATGAAAAGTAGTTCCTTAAGTGGGGCTACATCATTTCTTCTTTGGAATAACCTTACTGCTGCTTGGCATGCCATAGAAGTGTGTAGGTGATCATTATTTAAGTCAGCTGGATGATGAGTAAATACAACATCAGCATTTGTTTCAAGAATTGCTGCTTCAATAAACTGAACAAGTTTTATATGACCAGCATTATTAAACTCTATATTTGGAAAGTTACCAGTGATAACTTTATCAACACCTAATATATTCATAGAGTTGTTCACATCTTCATTTAGCTCTTCAGTGGTAGGACGGAAATTTCTTGCATTAACTTCTCCTGATAGAATGCAGACATTTACTGAATGCCCTTCTTGAGCAAGCTTATACATTGTAGCGCCTGCACCTAAAACCTCATCATCTGGATGCGCAACAACAACTAAATATGACATATGATTTAACCTCACTTATTATTAAATATTCTAACTTGTAACCCGTTTTTTACTTTTAGTTGGTTAGGACTTAGTTGGATGTTCCTGTTCCACTTAACTACAAACCATCTAAAAGAAAACTCTCATCCTAATTTCTTAACTTACACAAACCTTAGAATAAAAATCAACAGTTCCCTTCCCATAAAGAAGGGAACTGCAAAATTCACATCATTTCACTCCGCTACCATTAACCGCTCGTTAGTACGCCTGTTAGCTAAGTTAATAACATACTCCCTAACATCATCCTGAGTAAACTCTTCAAACTGATTCAGTAGGTATTCAACCTCCCCCTCCTGCTCCAAAACAGCCTTCCCAATAAAAATCTTCGGATAAACCGGCTCAGGATAGATCTCTTTCTCATTCAGCAATTCCTCAAACATCTTCTCCCCAGGTCTCAACCCAGAAAACTGAATCCCGATCTCATTAACGGAATAACCCGAAAGGGTTATAAGATTTCTAGCAAGGTCAACAATCCTAACAGGCTCACCCATATCCAACACAAAAATCTCCCCACCTCTTGCAAGAGATCCCGCCTGAATCACAAGCCTTGAGGCTTCTGGTATTGTCATAAAGTACCTAGTCATATCCTCATGGGTAACCGTCACCGGCCCACCGGCTTGGATCTGTTTTTTAAACAACGGAATCACACTACCACGACTACCAAGGACATTCCCAAACCGAACCGCAACAAACCTCGTCTTACTCGTCCGATCAAGCCCCTGAATAATCATCTCCGCAATCCGCTTCGTCGATCCCATTACATTAGTAGGATTAACTGCCTTATCAGTAGAAATCATCACAAAAGTATCGACACCATAGGTATCAGCAGCCTCTGCCACATTTTTTGTGCCGAATACGTTGTTTTTTACTGCCTCTCTAGGGTTATACTCCATTAGTGGAACATGTTTATGCGCCGCAGCATGATACACCACAGCCGGACGATACTCATCCATTATCTCAAACATTCTCTCTCTATCCTGAACATCCCCGATAATAGGAATAACTTCTACCGAAGCTGAAACAGAATTCCGTAACTCCATATCAATACCATAAATACTATTCTCACCATGCCCAACTAATACAAGCCGACCTGGGTTAAACTTACAAATCTGCCGGCAAATTTCCGAGCCAATCGAACCGCCAGCACCTGTAACAAGCACCGTCTTCCCACTAACATATTCCGAAATCCCAGCAATATCTAACTCTACTGGTTCACGACCTAGCAAGTCCTCAACTTGAACATCACGGAAGCTATTAACCGATACTTTTCCAAGCATAATATCCTCAATCATCGGAATGATTTGCGTCTTTGCCTTTGTTTTTGAGCATTCATCAAAAATTCGTTTTAATTCTGCTTTGCTTAATGAAGGAATCGCAATCACAATATGATCGATTTGCAACGTTTCAACCGTCTTTGCAATATGCCCAGCATTTCCAACCACTGTTAATCCATAAATATCTAACTTGTATTTCCTCGGATCATCATCGATAAATGCTACTGGTTTTAATTCAGTATCATGATTATTCAAAAGCTGCCGCACAACCATCGTCCCAGCTGCACCGGCACCAACAATCAAAGTCCGTTTCATTTGTTTCTGTGTTTTAATGTATCGATCCCTTACTAAGCGCCAGGAAATTCGTGATCCACCAATCAAGATAATATGAATCATCCAAGTGATTAATAATGCACGCAAATAGGCATCTTGGAAGACAATCAATTGCATGACCAATGTTATCCCAATTGAGAAGGTGACAGCCTTGACGATTGATTTTACTTCACCAATGCTCGCATATTCCCATGCTTTCTTATAAAGCTTATAAATAGAAGCAAATAAATGATGGCTAAGTAACAATGAAAGCGAAGTAAACAGCAAAGTCGGCATGGCCAAGATTGATAGATTAGGATGTAAGGTTAAAAAACTAATATAAATTGCAGTTAGTACAATAATAGAATCGAGCAATGCTAGGATTGTGATCCTCGTCCTGTAGGCCATAGCAATCAGTTCCTTTCTTTTGCAAAATACCCCCATAAAAGCACTTGAGTTTGCGGAATATTCTAAATAGAAAATATTCCATTTCTAACTGTGTAAAGTCTTTACACAAATAAATATCTAATGATAACCCATGTCCCACACGAACTATCATTAGATATTTATCGATATTTTCGATATTTGTATGATGCAACCGCAATCATTATCGTTTCGCTCAGTTATTAAAAGATAATTGGGCATCTAACCCAGCCTCACACCATGCTATTGACGACTAGCGTCTAAGGACCACACATCCGCATGTCCCACAGCATGATCGAGTGCCTCCATCGATATCGGACAGGAAGCCTCGCCGATCAGGATTAAGCCTGACATAAGATGTAAACTTCATTGATCAGCCACTCAGTATTTCTTTTTAAAAGATTCCAAATATTTTCTTCTTTTTGATTCGTTCTGGCATTTCTTTATACACTCGTGAACCTTCAACTAGTAACTCGGCATTTTCTTGAAACAGGTACACTGTATCCATTCCGTATTTAGCTTGTATTTCTTTAAAAGCTTTCCTCATCATAAACGTGCGACCTGCGAGATTATGAGCATCTGAAGCAATGAAATGCGTTAAGTTTGCTTCAATAAGCTGATGCGAAAAATGCTTGATTTTTTTCCCAAAAGCACCACAAACACTCGCAGCTGTTACTTGGGTTAGTGCACCCTTTTTAACAAACTGATAGAGAAGGTCTGGACGCTGTACAAGCTCTTGATTCCGTTCAGGATGAGCAATAATTGGGACTAGACCTTCCATTTGCAGGTCGTAGAGTAACTTTTCCGTATAGCGCGGAACCTGCCCAGTCGGTAATTCAATTAACATATAATTGGAGTTTGCTAACGATAGGATTTCTTGCCTTTGGTAGTCTTCGAGTATCTCGCCAAAAATCCGAATCTCTTGGCCAGGGAGAATTTCTAATTGAATTCCCTCGGCCTGGAATGCTTGATTGAGTTCAGCTACAGCAGCTAGAATTTGTGGTTTTGTGTTTTCGTATTGATTATTTTTATGGTGCGGGGTAGCAATGATTGAAGTAATTCCCTGCTCGACGGCAGCACGTCCCATCGCTATACTTTCTTCTATAGTTTGAGCGCCGTCATCTACGTTCGGCAATATATGACAATGGACATCAATCATCGCTACCAAGCCCCTTACATTAGTCTTTTTCCTCTGACGATTTTCATCATAACATCATGAAATTCAGTGGTAAATGGGTGAAATTTGTCGAATGTTACCTATTTATGTCCGTACGTGCCATAATAATAGTAGTAGTTAGATTTATCCATTTTCTTATTATTAAGGACAGCTCCTAGAAGTTTACCTTTTGCTTGAGCTAATAATTCCTTGGATTTGGTTACCTTCTCAATTTCCGTTTTCCCACTAGCAACAACAAGCACGCTACCTTCACACAAGTTTGCTAAAATTTGCGCATCAGTCACAGCTAGAATCGGTGGCGTATCAAAAAGAATCACGTCATACTTTTCTTCTACTGTAGTTAAAAACTCTAACATCGCCTTTGAGCCTAATAACTCGGCTGGATTCGGCGGGATTGGACCGCTCGTTAAAATATCTAAATGTTCAACATCCGTATGTGATATTGCTTCTTCTAATGTTTTAATTTTTGTTAACACATTCGTTAAGCCATAAATATTTTCAACTTGGAATGTATAATGAACGGTTGGTTTCCGCATATCGGCATCAACAAGGAGGACTTTCTTGCCTTGTTGCGCAAACGTTACCGCTAGGTTGGCTACCGTTGTTGATTTTCCTTCTGACGGATCTGCAGAAGTCACCATAATCGATTTGATTTCTTCATCAACTGAAGAGAACTGGATATTAGTCCGAACTGTACGGTATTGCTCAGAGATAGATGATTTTGGTGCTAATTTAGTGATGAGACTACGTTTTTGACTATGTGATGTTGTTGTTTTTTTTCTAAGAACCAACAGTCTCACCTCTTACTTTATGATTTTTCCGCGCGCGATGACTGGCAACTTTCAACTCTTCTTCTTCAATCGTTGTGATCACACCTAATACAGGCATCTCTAAGATTTTTTCGATGTCTTGTTCTGTCTTAATAGTGTTATCTAAGTATTCTAGTAAGAAAGCAATCCCCACTCCAGCCATCAATCCAACAACTAAAGCAATCGCAATATTCAACTCTGGATTTGGCTTAACTGGTGAAGGATTTTCAGGTACTGATGCTTTTGCTAGGATGCTAACGTTATCAACATTCATAATATTAACAATCTCTTTTTGGAACACTCCGGCAACTGTATTAGCAATTTTCGCCGCCATCGCAGGATCAGGATCTTGGACAGAAATATTTACGACCTGTGAGTCCTTTTCACTGCCGACAGTGATTTTTGAGCTTAATTGTGACGCCGACATATCATTACCAATTGTGCCTGCAACTAAATCTAGTATTGCTGGGCTTTTAATAATGACATTATAAGTATTTATTAATTGAAGGTTTGTTTGAACCTCACTTGGACTATATACTGCTTGTTCATTTTTTGTTTGATTTACCAGTAATTGTGTTGATGATTGATAAATCGGGGTTAAGTAAAAGTAACTAACGATGCCACTTATTAGAACAGCTGTTATCGTAATGACAGCAATTAAGCCAAGTCTTTTCCGCAACGTTTGAAATAATTCTTTTAGGCTAATTGTCTCTTCCATTTCATCCTCCGAAGCGCGAATTTTTGTATAAACCTGTTGTATTATATCATATTTCGCTGTCTACTATTCTATTATCTTATCGAACTATGCGAACCACTTACCTATTGTAATACCAATTTAGTGGTAATTGAAAGGAGTTTTTGTCAATTGGGAAAAATTTCATCAATTCTTAACATTTTCTACAAACATTTAAGTGCATTTTATGATTATGTTTTTTTCGGAATAGCAAATCGAGATTAAAACCATTTGAGAATTTAGTAATCTCGAAGCCTGAATTTTATAATAATATAATAACTCATATTTACGACTGTAATTATGTTTTTTTCGTTGTTAATTAACAGATGTGTGAATGATGATAATTACTTTTGTAAAGCAATCCCCAAAACTGTATTCCATAACCAATTTTTCCCCATTAATCCAAACCTAACTGTTTTTACCTTTTGGTTTTGAAACGTTTACATATTATATAGAAGAAACTCGTCACAAAATCTACAATTCTGAACAGTTTCTTCAATTGTTTATTGGTGATCCTGTCGTAACTCGTACTTATTATTTGCCACCTTTATGAGCGTATCGTGCATTTCTGTTGGTGACATGGATAGCAGGTTGTCGGTTAAATGTGTTAATAGTCTTGATTCCAACATAACAGCTCGTCCCATATGAATTTTCGGGAAGATTTGTTTTGGATGGACCTCGTTTTCGTTGAGTAGCTCTTCGTACATTTTTTCACCTGGACGCATGCCCGTATAGTGAATACCAATCTCTTCTATTGTATAACCAGATAGCTTGATTAAGTTTTTGGCTAGATCGACGATTTTCACTGGTTCACCCATATCAAGAACAAAAATCTCGCCACCACGGGCCAATGCTCCAGCTTGGATGACTAGTTTCGATGCTTCAGGGATGGTCATGAAGTAACGGGTCATTTCTGGATGGGTGACCGTTACTGGACCACCTGCTGCGATTTGCTTTTTGAATAACGGAATGACGCTACCTCGGCTGCCAAGCACGTTACCGAAACGGACTGCGACAAACTTTGTTTTACCCTGTTGTGATAATTGCTGAATGACCATTTCGGCAAAGCGCTTTGTTGCTCCCATGATGTTGGTTGGATTTACGGCTTTATCGGTTGAAATCATGACGAAAGTGTCGACGTTATTGGTTTGAGCGGCTTCTGCAACATTTTTTGTGCCAAAGATATTGTTTTTAACCGCTTCCCTTGGGTTTACTTCCATTAATGGGACATGCTTATGGGCTGCAGCGTGATAAACAATATTGGGTTGATGCTGGTTGATGATTTTGTGCATCCGTTTGCGGTCTTGAATATCTCCGATGACTGGGACGATCTCAATGTCTTGTTGATATTGGTTGCGAAGTTCCATGTCAATTCCGTAAATGCTATTTTCGCCGTGTCCAACTAGAACAATTTTTCGCGGCTTGAAACGGCAGACTTGACGGCAAATCTCAGAACCGATTGAACCGCCTGCACCTGTGACGAGCACTGTTTTTCCGGCAAGGTTTTCGGAAATCATTTTCATGTCTAGTTCAATCGGATCTCTACCGAGTAAATCCTCTACTTGAACCTCACGCATGGCACTTACCGAGACCTTACCACTTACTAAATCCTCCAGCTTCGGAATAATGTGCGTTTTGGCTGTAGTTTTTACACATTCGTCAATAATATGCTTCATTTCCTTATTACTAAGTGACGGTATCGCAATGACGATATTATCGATTGCATACTCCTTCACAATCGTGGAGATTTTGCTTGTATCGCCAAGTACTTGAACGCCGAGAATATCGAGCTTGATTTTTGCATTATCATCATCAACGAAGGCGACCGGCTTAAGATCATGGTCTCCATTGGATAGAAGCTGACGGGCGACCATCGTTCCTGCGGCTCCGGCTCCAACGATTAATGTTCGCTTGAAGGCCTTCACGCGGGTAGTGTTCCGACTGTCGATGATTCGTCGCGAAAAGCGCGTACCGCCAATTAATAGCACATGCAGCATCCACGTTAGCAATAAGGCTCTTATGTATATGTTTTGGAATGCAATCAGCTGTACGAGTAGGGTCGCAAGGATTGAAAAGGTCACGACTTTGACGATGACGACGAGTTCGCCGACACTGGCATAGCGCCAAGCTTTGTTGTAGAGCTTATAACTGTAAGCAAAGACATGGTGGCTAAGCAATAAGGCAATCGATGACGTTAGCAGCATCGGAAGTTCATATTTCGGTAAATACGCCTCAAGCGTTACATAGCTAAGGAAAATAGCTGTCATTACGATCAATGAATCAACTATGATAAACGTTGTAATTCTTTTTTTGATTGTCATCTTGAACCTCCTTCTCTATGGTCAATTTTGGGCTGTAGGTTGTTGTGTTAAGTTGTTACATCCCTTTCAAAAATAATAGCTAATGAAAAGTCATGTAAGCGGGCACATGGCCTTTCATTAGCTATTTTTCATAACTATTTAATCGGGCATCAAACCCGCCCTCACACCATCCTCTTGACAACAAGTATCTAAGGCTGCGTTTCCCGCAACCCACAGCATGGCCGAGTGTCTCCATTGGTAACGGAAAGGAGGCATCACCGAAAACGAAAAGCGGAAGCGGCTCGTTCAGGGGCGACAGGCACAAGACGAGCCGGCATGAAGGTCGTTCTTTGACCTTCTTGACGGATTGACTTGTGACCCCGAGCCCCTAGCCGCCGGAGCTAGACAAATCGAAAAGCGTAGGCGACCGGGTAGCGTCGTATGGACTGGAGCACATCGACTGAGATAAAGGAAACACGAAGAGCGCAAGCGATTCGATGTTGACTTATCGTAGGAGATGGGTGAAGTCCACTAGACGTTGGTCGCCGGAGCTAGACACTGATCTAGTCCCATAATTTTTTATCACCAAATATATCGAAATTCTAATTACTAAAGTGCGTATTGTATTTAAGTTAATAAATACTTTAAGGCATTAATTATTAAACAACATTTTTCTACATTTTGGAAGCAATATTTTGATAGTGAAAACCTACATCCTATTGTAGGAAAATGTTCATTTTGGGAAGTTTTTCAGAGAGGTTTAATTGTTCTTTTTAAAGAACAAATGGTTTATATGGGTTCTTCCTCGTTATTTTTCCATGACAATATACCTATCTTCCGATTTAACACTATTACTTTTCGCCTATAAACTTTATATCAGAATAAGGAAATATTTTTCGCACGGAAAGTAGGATTTTGTCGCTTTTTGTAACTTCTTGATTTTTCCATTTAAAGGACTATGAAGTGCCCTGAAGCGAGCACCTCCCTCTAAACAAAAAAGATCACTTTGTGAGATCACAAAGTGACAAAAGGAGATTAATGATTTCGTTCTATGAAATTGGTCCGAACGAAACATTATGAACAAATAAAACCAATAGCATTACTACTTCATTAATAATTAAACCATAATTCCAATTTGTTTTAATTTTGCAAATTTGGTCATTTAAGCGGATACATTGGACGTTTTCTCCGATTTCCTTACCAATCCCTATAAGGTCATAATTATAGGAATATTTCGTTGTATGGTACATTAGAATTGACAATATTAGTAAAACTCCGAAGTACACCTTTGCAAGCCTTCGCGTCATGCTATCCGGAGGAACTTATCGACAAAGGGTGATTGTTGTGGATTTTTTGGCCATTGGAAAAAAGATTAAGGAATTACGCAAGGTGTATGGACTGTCGCAGAAGGAGCTTGCGAAAGGGATTTGCACGCAGGCGCAGGTCAGCAAAATCGAAAAAGGCGATGTCTACCCTTACGCCCCAACTCTCTATCTCATTTCACAACGGCTAGGTGTCGATGTGAACTACTTCTTTGATATCGGCAGAACACCACGGCTCGACTACGTCCAGGAGGTCAGTCGCCAACTAAAAATTGCGCGTCGTAACCTCGATTACGAGACTATAGAAGAAATCGTCAAGACCGAAATGAAAAACCCGCTGTTCGCGGAAAACCGCCTCCATTTACAGGAACTCCTCTGGCATAAAGGGATTTATGAGTACACGCTGCACGAAAAAAAGGACCAAGCGTTAGCAACCTTGGACGAGGCAATCTCATTAACTTTTGATAAAATCTGGAATGAGCGGGAGATTGAAATTTCACTTTCTAAAGGGATTATTTATTTTGAGGAGGAGCAGTATGACGAGGCGCTCAATGTGTATACCCCGGCAAAGGAGAATTTAGCGCTCATTACCCATGTGCAGGATGATACGATCATGAGCCGGTTAATGTACAACACCGCGCGCACCTATACTAGGCTTGGCCGCTTTAAGGATTCAAACCAGAACTGCTATGATGCGATTGACTGGTGCATCGAGCGAGATAATCTTTATTTGTTAGGCGAGCTTCACTACCAGGTTGGCTACAATTACGAGCTGCAGCAGAATTATCGCCGCGCCAAAGCCTGCATGGAACGGGCTCTCATTATTTTTGAACTGCAAAAGGATGAAAAATATATTAACTATATTAAAGGTAAAATCGAGGGTTGGAGTGAGGTTGTTAGAAGCGCCTCCTGCTAGCCTGATCATTGTTGTTTTTGTTTTTGTGGCGGTCCCTGTTAGGGTTGTTTTTGGTGATTGAATATAGTTCTGATATAGACTGGCTTGCTATTGGTTTTTATCTTTAGTGGAGCTAGTCTATGTATTTTATTTGATTTTGTTTTATGTGCTGTGATTCTATGTTTATTTTGAAATTAGCGGTCTTAAATCTCTCATAATCTCTTCTAGCAGGTTTCCAACAGTGATTTCCTTTTCCTTCGTTCCCAAATCATATGCGCGTTTTATAACTTCCTGAAAATAGTCTTGGTTGTGTTGGTTCTCTTGGTAATTTTGGCTCACTTCTGTCAGTCCTCCTTATGTCTCATAAACCCTATTTTACAAACGACATCCATTCCTGTAAATCTCTTTCCAACTACAAAGTATGACAATATTCTAACATTTACCTATTGTGAAGGCTATTTCCATTTTTCGACAATGTAAGTCACAGAAGGCTTCAGCCCTTGTGTGATAAGCTTTTTTCGATAGTCGAAATATTTAGGGGATGTGAAAATATTGAAGAAAAAACTCGTAAAAGCAGCCACTTTAGCTGTACTTTCCACAGCATTTGCAAGCAGCGTTTCGGCAAATACATACATCGTTCAAAAGGGTGACACCCTCTCTCATATCGCCATTAAATACAAAACAAACGTTTCCGAAATCAAACGCCTTAATCAGCTCAATTCTGATCTTATTTATATTAATCAAAAGTTGGTAGTTTCGATTGATAGTGGTAGTAATGGTGGTGTGGCTGCGGATTTGCCGAGTCCTGGTAGTGTTCCGGTAGCTGTGACGGCATCGGGCGTTGCTGTGAAAACGCATACAGTTGTGGGTGGCGATACTTTAAGCGGAATCGCTAAACGTCATGGGATTTCTCTCGCTGAGCTAATGAGCTGGAACAATCTGAGTGGACATTTGATTTATCCTGGTAATGTGTTGAAGGTTTCGAGTGCAAGTGGAGGTGGCGAGGTTGTTGCGCCAGTTGCGCCTGTGAATAATGAGGTGAGTGCCGGGAGTGGTAGTGGCGCTGTCGTTGATTATTTGATTAAGAGCGGGGATAGTTTAAGCCGGATTGCTGTAGCTCATGGAACAACTGTCCAAAAAATAAAAACAGCAAATCAACTTAGCTCTGATTTAATTTATGCTGGACAAACAATAAAGGTTCCAATTTCGGGCGCGGGGAGTAGTGCGGTGGCTCCGGGTGAGGCTCAGATTGGTGGTGGTGTGGTGGCTCCGGGTGGGGCCCAGGTTGGTGGTAACGTGCCAGTTCCTGTACCGGCGCCGGCTCCTACTAGTGAAGTAGCTAAATTAATCGGGGTGGCTCAGTCAGTGCTTGGCGTGCCTTATGCTTGGGGCGGGACGACTCCGGCTGGGTTTGATTGCAGCGGATATGTGTTCTATGTTTACAATGGTGCTGGCAAACCAATCCCACGCACCTCGGCCGAGGGTTACTATAATCGTTCCTACTACGTGACTAGTCCGGTGCCTGGAGATTTGCTATTTTTCGAGAATACATACAAGAAAGGCATTTCCCACATGGGCATTTATTTGGGGAATAACCAATTTATCCACGCCGATTCCAGTGGCGTGCGGATCACCGACGTGAATAACAGCTATTATAAACAGCATTTTGATGGATTTAAGAGATTTTATTAAGTTTTGATATGCGAGGCGGGCGCTGATGCCCGTCTTTTTTTGTTATGTTTTGGGGTTTGGTGATGTTGATTAGGTAGTGTATGGGATTTATCGGTCGCTTTGGTGGGTTTATCGGTCGTTTTGCGATTTTTATCGGTCGCTTTGGTGGATTTATCGGTCGCTTTGCGATTTTTATCGGTCAATGTGGAGTTTGTCACAGCCCCGCTAGGGGGTGGTTGGAGTTTATCGACGCGTTTGGGTGATTTGTCGACGTGTTTTCGGAGTTTATCGACGCAAATTTTGATTTTATCGACGCGAATTGAGGATTTATCGACGTAAGTGGAGGATGTCACTCGCTATTTAGGATGATTGTATTTGGCGATGAACTTATTCCACCCACCTCCCCTGTCGTTAAAATTTAGTTACATAAAATTCCCATACATAACACATAACTATATGAAAACAGTGATGGGGACGGTTCCTTTTTTCTACTTGTTGATAGTACTTTGCTAGTGATTGGGAAAAATTAGGGAAACGCAGGAACCGTCCCCATGTTTCGGGGGGATGTTTGTATGGTACGGAGGATTTTGGTTGTCGTGCTGATGTTGGCTTTATTTTTACCAAAAGGGACAGTGGCGGCTGGGCATAAGAATGTGATTATGATGGTGATGGATGGGACGAGTTCGAGTGCGGTGACGCTTTCGCGGATGTATCGGGGGAGTTCTCTGGCGCTTGATGAGATGTTGGTTGGCGGGGTGCGGACGAATTCGTTGCAGTCGGCGATTACGGATTCGGCGGCGGCTGGTACAGCTTTTGCCTCTGGGCATAAGACGGTGCATGAGGTGGTCGGGATGGTTCCGGGTGAAGGGTCGCGCGGTTTGAAGCCGGTGGTGAATTTGGTTGAGGCGGCACGGGCAGCGGGGCTTGCGACTGGGCTGGTGGCGACGTCTGAGGTTCAGCATGCGACGCCGGCGACGTTTTCGACGCATGTGAAGCATCGGAGTGAGTATGATGATATTGCGGAGCAGCAGGTTTATCAGGGGATTGATGTGGTGCTTGGTGGCGGGATGGATGCGTTGCTTTCAAAGAATCGCCGTGATAAGGAGAATTTGGTGCCTGTGTTGAAGAGTCAAGGTTATCGGGTTGTGCGGAATCGGGATGAGTTGGGTAAGGTGGTTGATGAGGTAGCTGCGAATGGTGGATTGGCCGGGGCCGGGGCTGGTTCTGGTGCGGATGGGACTGGATCCGAGGCTGAGGCTGTTGGGTCCCGGGGTGTGAAGGTTTGGGGTAGTTTTGCTGGTGGTGGTATGAGCAATCATTTTGACCGGGAGTCGTTGACGCCGGAGCAGCCGTCTTTGGCGGAGATGACGAAGGCGGCGATTGGGTTGTTGTCGAAGCAGGATCGAGGATTTTTCTTGTTTGTTGAGGGTAGCAAGGTTGATTGGGCGGCGCATAAGAATGATCCGGTTGGGATTGTGAGCGAGGTGCTGGGCTTTGATGAGGCAGTGCGGGGCGCGCTTGATTTTGCTGCGAAGGATGGGAATACGTTGGTGATTGCGGTGACGGACCATGGCAATGGCGGGCTGTCGATTGGCAACGGTGTGACGGATATAACGTATATGAAGTCTGAACCGGAGTTGTTTGTTGGTCCGTTGCAGCGGGCTGGGCTGACGCTTGAGGGTGCGATTTCGACGATGGAGAAGGACCGTGGGAATTTGCAGGATGTGGCGGTGCGCTACGGGTTGAAGGATTTGAGTAAGGATGAGTGGCGGCGGCTGGCGCGGGCGCATGATGTGAAGAGTATGGAGATTGAGATGACGAAGATGCTGGCACAGCGGGCGCGGCTCGGGTTTACGTCGCATGGGCACACGGGTGAGGATGTGTCGCTGTATGCGTTCGGGCCTGGGAAGCCGAGCGGATTGTTGGATAATACGGAGCTTGCGGGTGTTGTGGCGGGGCATTTGGGGTTGGCTTGGAATGGCGCTGGTGGCGGTAGTGGTGATGATGTTTCGGGTTTGCGGTATGTGGCGGCGGCTGAGATGTTTAAGGACGGGAAGTTGTCGGTGCGTGGTGCGCGGTCGGCGAACCCGGTGTTGGTGGTAGCGCTGCCGGATGGTGCGGTGCTTGAGTTTCCGGAGAATGTGAATTATTTGCTGAGGAATGGTGTGAAGGAGCAAGTGCCCGCGCCGAATGTGTTTAATGGGAAGGAATGGTTTGTGGCGGTGAGTGGTAGGTGATTTGGGGATTGATGGTTTTTGGTTGCGGGGCCTGGTGGGGGTCCTGCTTTTTTTGTTGGGTTGGGATCACTAGTGGGGGATGGATTGGTGATCTTAATTTGGGATTGGCTGAAAAATAGGGTGCTTATGAGGGTGATAAGTGGCCTCGTTTTTAGATTGTCTAAAAAATAGGGCACTTATAGGTACTCTATGTGCCCTTAATTTAATATTTTCTAAAAAACAGGGTGCTTATAGATGTTCTAAGTACCCTCGATTTTTAATTAGCTTAAAAATAGGTTACTTATAGATACTCTAAGTGCCCTCGATTTTAAACTAGATATAAAACAGGGCACTTATCGGTGTCCTTAGTGCCCTCAATTTTTAATTTGCTTAAAAATAGGTCGCTTATGGGTGTTATTAGTACCCTCGTTTTTTTATTAACTTAAAAATAGGTAACTTAAATGGGCTTAGTGTCCTTGATTTTGGATTGTCTTAAAAATAGGGTACTTATAGATGCTCTATGTACCCTCAATTTTAAACTAGATAAAAAAACAGGGCACTTATAAGTGTGCTTAGTGCCCTCTATTTTTAATTAGCTTAAAAATAGGTCGCTTATAGGAGTTATTAGTACCCTCGTTTTTTTATTAACTTAAAAATAGGTAACTTAAATGGGCTTTTGTCCTTGATTTTGGATTGTCTTAAAAATAGGTTACTTATAGATACTCTAAGTGCCCTCAATTTTAAACTAGATAAAAAAACAGGGCACTTATGGGTGCTCTAAGTAGTCTTAATTTTAGAAAACCAAAGAAATAGGGCACTTAAAGGGGCTATAATCTGCCCCCTTGTTTCGGTGGAATTAGTCTACGAAGCGTGCCATTAGGACTAGATCGTGATAGTCGTGATTGGATTTTTTGATGGCTCTTTTTTTGAGGCCTTCTTCAGTGAAGCCCAGGGTTTTGTAGAGGTTGATGGCCGGTATGTTGTCGGCGAACACTTCGAGGCAGACTTTTTCGATTAAGGGGTTGGTTTCTGCCCATTCGAGGAGTGATTTTAACAGGGCTGTTCCTACTCCTTCGTTTCGGAATTCTCTTTTTACGCTCATGCTTAGTGTGCCTTGATGTTGGATTCGTTGTCTGTGGCCGTTTTCAAAGTGTAAAAATGCGATGATTTCGGTTTCGGTTGCGGCAACGAGGGCTATTTTTCCAGGAGCATCAAGTGTCTGTTGTAAAAATTGCTGTTCTTGTTCGGGTGTTATCGTGAATTCCGCTTGTGTCGTTAGCAAATATGGCGCTTCTGCAAAGATTGCTTTGTTTAAGGTTAGTACTTGTGCGGCGTCGTTTGGTAAAGCGGTTCGGACGGTAAAGCCTTCTCCATTTTTCGCTGTGAATTTCTTTGCTCCAAAATCGCCCATGGTGGTCCTCCTTTATATCGATTTTTCCAAAATGCTTTATATAGCTTTTCCTATAAAATAAATTCATAAAAATAACCCTTTCTGGGGGAAAGGATTATGTTAGGTATGTTCCTATTTTGGCAAGGCATTCATCTAAAATATCATCTATATTTTCATCATCTGAATCATATTTTTTTAGTACTTTTAGGTTTCGCGCTGTCCAATCCAATGATTTAACTTGATCAGTCAATATTACACCAGTTATCGGGTAGCCACCACCATCTAGTGATATTCCCTCTTTTGGTAATTCTACTTCAAAGGGATATCCCTTCTTTTGATTGGTAATAGGACAAACGGCAATAAATCCTGTCGCTTGATTGAATTGTTTCGGTGATAAAACAATAGCGTTCCTTCTCCCAGCTTGCTCGTGGCCAGCTTGTGGATTGAAGTTTAATACGATTAAATCTCCTCGCTCTGGTACAATTGCTTGCATTAAATCAATTCACGCCCCTCGGTTCCAAAATCAATTTCTTCGTGTCGATTTTCAGGAGTAATCTGTGATATTAGTTCTTCTAATGTGTATTTTTTCCGTGTTCTTTTTGGTTTTAAAGTGATGACACCTTCGCTCCCAATCACACTTAATTCCATTTCGGAACCCTGGTCGATACCTATTCTATCAGCAGCCTCTTTGGGAATACGTATACCCAAACTGTTACCCCACTTTTGAGCTATAACTGTAGACATGTAGTCAACCCCTTTATTTTGATTTTTTTTATTTTCTGACTGTTCCTTGGAACACATTATATCACCCCCAAACCGAAAAGTATATACATAGTATATACAATTGTTGTGAAAATGATACTTGCGATTTTCATAGATTTTAGTGCAATTTATGAAGCCTAATTTATTTGAAGTTACAAACGGTATTTATTTTATAAAAATAACATTATTCGCGCATTGTTTTGGTTTGATTTTTATGGCGGTTGTGATTTTTCGCCATTTTCCCCCGATTTTGGTAGAATTTTGTCTATTTGGGTTAATTTTAAAAAATTCTAAATTTTTAGGAGGATTTTTTATTTCTTTCTTGAAATAGTAATATAGCTGAAAAAGGAAGGGAGAGGCTGGTTTGCAGATTATATTAGTGGTTGCAGTATTGTCGTTGCTCTTGCTCTTCTTTAGTACTTTGTTGGTTTATTCAAAGGTTGAGCGGAAGACGCGCGGAAAGATCGCGGCATTTGTGGTAGCTTTTGGGTTTATGGCATATCCAGTTTTATCTGCTGTTTATAGTGAATTTTCAACTCCTTCACATAGCGCGAACGAAGGGCTCGGCATGGCGTTTTTGTTTACTTGGGTGTTAACGGCGCTGATTTTTGTGTTTGCGTGCGTGTTCCGATATAAGCGGAATCAAGATGAAGAGTTGTATGTTTATAATAAGTGATTTGGATTGTTGGTCTTGGATTTTGGATTAGTATTGAGCCGCTAGGGATTGGGATTCCTGGCGGCTTTTTTGGTTGGGGTTGGTCCATGGTCCACAGGGACAGGTCCCTCGTCCTATTGAAATTGGAAGAATTTAGGGAAACGGTAGAACCGTCCCCCTGTTTAGAACCGTCCCCCTGTTTCTAACCACCTATTTTGCATTGCATTCCTATTTTTTCTACTGTTTCTTTTAGGATTCTCATGTCTTCTCTTTCGGGTGGCTCGATTCCTTTTAGTCTGTATTCATATTCTAGATAGTTATATTTATTTTCACCTAGTCGATGGTATGGTAGTAGATGGACTTCTTTTACTCCATTAATGCTTTTTGCAAATCTTGAAATCTCTTCAATTTCGGAAATCTCGTTATTAAAGCCTGGAATAACTGGTACTCGTATAATAATGGGAACACCGAATTCTCCGATAAATCTAGCATTCTCTAATATTCGTTCGTTGGACTTACCTGTGTATTCCACATGTTTTTCTTTATTCGTATGCTTTATATCTAATAATACTAAATCTAACCATGGTAAAACTTCTGCCAACGTTTGTTTACTAGTGTAAGCGGTCGTTTCAATTGCCGTATGCCAGCCTTGGGCTTTGCATTCTTTCAAGAGTTCTTTTGCAAATTCAGATTGAAACAATGGTTCTCCACCGGATAAGGTAATTCCGCCACCGGAACGGCGGTAATGAATATTGTCTTTTTTCAGGACTTTAATTACTTCAGCGACACTGTGTAATTCGCCTGTCATATTTAAGGCTTTGCTATAACAAATATCCACGCATTTACCACATAGATCACATTTGCTAGTGTCTATCGAAAACGTAGGGTTGAAACTAATTGCATTTTGCGGGCATACTTCTACACATTTTCCGCAGTGAATACAATTTTTATCTATGAACATGATTTGTTTGTCTTTTTTTTGGCTTTCTGGATTGCTGCACCATCTGCAACGAAGCGGACAGCCTTTCAGAAATACAAGTGAGCGAATTCCGGGCCCATCATGTACAGAAAATCTCTGGATATCAAAGACAATCCCTTTTGTTGGCACGCTTGTTTCCATTATATTCTGTCTCCTTTATCGGCTTTAATGAAAGCTCAGTTATCATTCATTGTTGATTTTCGTGTAAGTTTGCGACGTAATAAGCGGAGAATTTCCCGTTAATCTATAAAGTGGTCCCTTAAGAAGCCGATATAAGCGGAGGAATTCCGCTTATATCCTCAAAACAAGGCCAAATCCAATGATTTTTATCAAATAAGCGGAAATGCTTCCCTTATTTAGAAGAAAATTTGGATATTTTTAAAATTAACCGGAAATCCTCCCGTTAATTACAAACGCAGGGCATCCAACATTCAGTTATAACACAGCTTTTAAGAAAAATAGGAGAAGCTAATTCCTTCTCCTATTTTTGAAGTGTTATTAGAATGATTGTTCAGTTCTTCTGATGATGTCATCTTGGATTGTTTTATCCAGTGATGTGAAATGTGCACTATATCCTGCTACACGTACAACTAGGTTCTTGTATTTATCAGGATTTTTCTGTGCATCAAGTAATACTTCACGGTTGATAACATTAAACTGAACATGCATACCTTTTTGGTCGAAGTAGCTTCTAACAAGTGCTGATAGGTTTTCTAATCCACTTCTTCCTTCTAGAGCTGATGGGTGGAACTTTTGGTTAAACAATGTACCATTGGAAGCGATGTGGTGATCCAATTTTGCAATCGAGTTGATTGCTGCTGTTGGGCCATTTTGGTCTCTTCCTGAAACAGGGGATACACCGTCAGCTAGAGCCACACCCGCTTTACGTCCATCTGGGGTAGCACCTGTAGCAGCACCCATTGGAACGTTAGCAGAAACTGGATATAGACCTGGTTGGAATGTACCTCCACGTGGATTTGTATACTTCTCCACTTCACGACAGTAGATTAACGCCGCTTCACGAGCTAATTCATCAACCTCGTCGATATCATTACCAAACTTAGGAGCCCCGTTTTCTAGCATGTGACGAAGGTATTCACCATCGCTTGCTTTTGTGCCTCCATCCGCTTTAAGGTTTGGAGTACAATTTTTTAATTGTTCCATGTTAATATTTTTGCCTTCTAACAATAGCTGCTTAATGACTTCAACTAACATATCACTTGTTAAATTATTTAGATCGAGATTATTCTTATTTTGGACTGGAACATTTTCGCAAGACCCGAAGTTTGTATCCAGTGCTTGTTTTAATTGTGCAAAAGTAAGTTTCTTCTCATCAAATACAAATTGTTTCACTGCCATCAGAGAGTCACCAACATTTGCTACACCTACGCCCTGAGGTCCAGTGAAGTTATAATGAGCTCCACCATCTTGTAGAGATTTACCTGCAGATATACAATCATCTACCATAGATGAAAGGAATGGCAGTGGTGCTCTTTCGCCGTGGGCAAGGTCAACGCAGTTATCGGCATTAATGAGGAGTTTTACGAAGTACTCCATTTGTGTCTGATAGGCTTCAAGGAATTGATCAAAGGTTATGAATGTAGTTACATCACCCGTTACAGGTCCAAGTTGTTTTCCATCAATGAAGCCGTTATTAATGGTAAGTTCCAACACCTTAGCCATATTGAAAAATGCTGCATCATGCCAGCCTTCTGTTTTTCCGCCCTTTTGCGGTTCAACACATCCGATAATACCGTAATCCCTTGCATCTCTTAGTGAAATACCGCGGCTTACTAATGAAGGAATCACAACTTCATCATTATAATAAGCTGGCATACCTAATCCTAATCGAGTGACTTCAGCTGCCTTAAGCATTAATTCCTCAGGAGTTTTGTTCCAATATCGAATGGAAATGGACGGCTGCGGTAATTTTGTGTGTGCTGTTGCTTCCAAACAAGCATATGATAATTCATTCGTCGCATCTAATCCATCAGGGGTTTGACCACCAACAATTAAGTTTTGGAACATTGGATATCCACCAAACGCTTTTGTAGAACCCTCATCACGAACTTTGTTGACATCGTTAAATTTTACCCATAGGCAGTCAAGAAGCTCTTGTGCCCCAGTCTCGTCCAAAATGCCATTTGTAAGATCATTTTTATAATAAGGATATAAGTACTGATCAAAACGCATTGGTGAGATAGAATGTCCGTTTGATTCAATTTGGATTACGGACTGTACAAACCAGAATGATTGTAAAGCTTCCTGGAAGTTTCCAGCTGGATTTGCAGGTACTTTTTCGCAAATGCTAGCAATCTGGTATAATTCCTTGATGCGAACTGGGTCAGAGGTCTGAGATGCTAAAGCTCTTGCCTCCTCAGCAAAACGCTGTGCGAAACGAATGACGGCTTTTGCAGTAATCATTACGGCATCAAGGAAGTGTCCTTTTTTAATGGCTTCTGGATCGCCTTTTCCAAGCTTAGCCTTTGCCTCTTCTGCATCCTGAATAATGCCATTAAAACCTTTTTCTAAAACCTTTACATAATCAACACTAATATGGCCTACACCATTAAAGTAATAGTTTCCAACTGTAAATACGTTAGCGTTCATCGCTTCAATTGTTTCCGGAAGCATTAATTCTGTAGCGAGTTCATTCGTTGTTTTTCCATTCCAATATTTAAAGACTTCACGGAGCTGTGTTTTTGTTTCCTCTGAAATTAAGAAAACATCACCAGTACGTTTTGCTAGTGTTTCAAATTCCGCTTCTAGCCATTTATTGGAGAACTCAGGGAAAATCGATGCCGCACGCGGTTTAGTCGTTAAGTTACCAACGATTAATTCATTATCACGAATGACAATTTTCATTTTTGTAAGGATGTTTTCTAAAGCTTTAGCTCTTCTGATCACCATTGGCTGAGCTTCTGTTTGTTTAAATGATTCTGTAATAAGGACTGCTCTTTCTGCTTCAATCTCCGGTGTAACTGAATATAAACCATCAATTAATTTCTGAATACGTGTAGAAGACTGGCTTTGCATATAAATAGCTCCTCTCAGAACAATATATTAGTAGTTTCATAGATTATTTTAGTTAAAAGAAACATGTGTAACCTTTACAAAATAAACGTGATTTTGTATTATATAGATTGATAATTATTGTATTTTTTTGATGTATATCGAATTTTTGCAAGAGATTTTTCCCGAATCTCTTGTTTTTTTATGCAACGCTTTTATGATGACCTTTGTCGGTACCATCACCAGTATTATCGGTACCACCTGTTTTCACATTGAAACTTGGGGCAATCAATTTTTTATAAATGGCTCCACCCAAAATGCCGCCGACGATAGGTCCAAATATTGGAACAATGAGGCCATACATATTTGGTCCAATTGCATCTGTGTTCCATCCAGCTAAAAGTACGAAGATTCTTGGACCAAGATCACGGGCTGGATTCATAGCGAAACCTGTTAGCGGACCAAATGCAAGTCCACAAATTGCGATTGTGACACCAATAGCAACTGCAGGTAACCCAGCTTGCGGGGCACCACCATTTGCTGCGTCAGTTACTGCAAAAATGACCAAAAGCAACAAGGCTGTGATGGACATTTCCACCATAAACGCTTCAAAAAGAGATAAATATTGTGCTGGAAAGGTACTGAAAATCCCAGCGGAGGCTACACCGCTTTCTGAGGCTCTAGTAATTCCTTGGTTACTTTCAAACAAGCTAATGGCATCTCGATAAAGATAATAGACTGCAGAAGCAGCGAAGAACGCTCCCAAAATCTGCGAAATAATATATGGGCCTACCTTTTTCCAACTAAAACCGCCCCAAACTGCTACACCAATTGTAACTGCCGGGTTAATATGAGCACCTGAGACAAAGCCAGCAATATAGATTGCTATAGTAACAGCGAGCCCCCAAACGATCGAAAGTTCCCAAAATGTTACAGTTACACCCGTTGTTACCATAGACGCAACTGCCCCAACTCCGATAAAGATTAGTACAAAAGTACCGATAAATTCCGCAATACATTCTCCCCAAATTTTGTCTTTCATCAGAACCTACCCTTTCTTATTTTGAATGTGTTCCATAAGCATTTAGATAAATATTTCTGATATCATCTTTTGTTGGAATACGAGGGTTAGTACCTGTACATTTGTCCATGAGTGCATTGTCACACATGCTTTCTAGCTTTTGATGGTATTCTTCCGGACTAATGTTCAACTCGCTAATCGTTAAAGGTGTTTTCGTCTCTTTTAGTAAAATTTCGACTGCATAGATTAAACTATGTACACCTTCGGAAACGGATGAAGCAGGGAGGTGTAAAATTCTAGCAAGCTCCGCATATCGCTTTGCTGTTTCCGTTTCAATATCGCTTTCCAGATTTGCATTGTAACGAATGACATAAGGGAGAAGAATTGCATTTGCTCTTCCGTGTGAAATATGGAATCCTCCACCTAAGGCGTGGGCCATACTATGATTAATTCCAAGATAAGCATTCGTAAATGCCATACCGGCAATACATGAAGCATTATGCATCTTTTCTCTGGCCACGATATTTGATCCATCTTTATAAGCCGTTAACAAGTAGTCAAATATGAGCCGTACTGCCTTTTCCGCCAAAGCGTCTGTGTAATCAGATGCCCCAGTTGAAACATACGCCTCAATCGCATGAGTCAAAGCATCTATACCAGTATCAGCAGTTATTATTGGTGGCGCTGTTGTGACAAATCGAGGATCTAAAATTGCCACATCTGGGATTAAGTTATCATCAATCATCGGGACTTTTTTATCCCCAACTGTAATAACTGAGAATGATGTCACCTCTGAACCAGTCCCACTTGTAGTTGGAATGGCAATTAATTTCGGCTTAATCCCTTCTCCTCGTAACTGTTGAGCCAGCGCAATAATACTTTTCGCAGCATCAATTGTTGACCCGCCGCCGAATGCTATGACAATTTCCGGATTAAGATGAAGCATTTTCAATACACCTTCAGCCACGACTTCGACTGGCGGATCCGGTTTAATATTAGAAAAGACTTCATACTCGCTAACGCTGCTTGCCAACACTTGTGTTAGTTTGTCTATAAATCCCGACTGAACCATAAATGGATCGGTGATTACTAGTGCTCTCTCACTTTCTATTGTTGTTAAATATTCGAGAGCACTCGAGGTGAAATATATTTCTGGCTTAATATAAAAGCGTTCCATATCTGTCCTCCTTTCCGAATTCTTCAGTCTACTGCATAATCATTAATCGACTTGAATTTCATCAACGATACCAACAATCGCCATGTCCGCTGAAAGTTTGGAATCCTCGTATATGGAATCTCCCCAATCAACAAGAACAACATCTCCAACTCCAGCTCCAACCGCGTCAATGGCTACCATTGCGGGCTCATCAACTAAGCTCTTTTTTTCATCCAATGTCTTAATAACCATCAGTTTTCCACCGACAAGCTTTTCAACTTTTTGGGTGGAAACAACGCTGCCGATCACTTTTGCTAGAAACATGTCCTTTGGACCCCTTTTCAGTTATTTATCCCTTAAATTAAACTGCAAGTTGTTGTAGTATCATTTTTACTAGATCTTCTACGTTTTGAGTTGATAGATTTAAAGTATTACTAGCTTCTGAATTGCCACCCTTTAAATCCGCTAATTCTTTCACACCGTAGGAAACTTTTCGAATGTTTAATAGATTTTCCGGTCCAACATTATCAGAGGTTGAGCTTCCTCCAATTGCACCACAGCCTAATGTGAGGGCAGGGAATAGATTAGTTGTCCCACCTATACCACCTAATGCACCAGGTGTATTGACCATCATTCTTGAAACAGGCACTTGCAAGGCAAATTCCTTCACCACTTCTTCAGTTTCAGTATGGATGATGAACGAATGACCTTTTCCTTCATTCATTAATAATTCAATTGACCGCTGAAGCGCGGCTTCCTTATTTTCCTCAACATAAAACGCTAGAATTGGTGCAAGCTTTTCACGAGAATATGGGTTTTTCATGCTGACAGTCTTTTGTTCAGAAATCAACACCTTAGTTCCTTCAGGAATCGATAATCCGGCAATAGCTGCAATCGTCTCAACACTTTTACCAACAATTTGCGGATTCATCGTTCCGTTTCCTCTTAGTAAAAATGAACCTAGTTTTTCTGATTGTTCCGGTGACAGGAAGTATGCTCCTTGCTTTTTCAATTCAGCTTTAACTGAATCTTTGCTCTCTCGCTCGACAATAATCGATTGTTCAGAAGCGCATATTACACCGTTATCAAACGTTTTACTTTCGATAATTCGCTTTACGGCTAATTGAAAATTGGCGGTTTTTTCAATGAATGCCGGTCCATTTCCGGGCCCTACACCAATGGCAGGTGTTCCAGAGCTGTACGCAGCTTTTACCATTGCTTCTCCACCTGTTGCAAGTATTAACGATGTATCACGATGGCTCATTAGCTCGTTTGTTCCTTGTAGAGTGAGGATATTCATACAACCAATTAAGCCTTCAGGTGCGCCAGCCTCAATTGCTGCTTGATTTAAAACCTTTACTGTTTCAGTAATACAGTTTTTCGCAGATGGATGAGGTGAGAATATAATTGCATTTCCTGATTTTAATGCGATTAATGCCTTATAGATTGTTGTTGAGGTTGGATTTGTAGAAGGAATCAAACCTGCGATAATCCCAACTGGAACTGCAACTTCCAACACTTTATTTTCCTTATCATCTTGAAGCACTCCCACCGTTTTCATGTCCTTAATTCTGTTGTAAACGATTGTGCTTGCAAACTGATTTTTCAGGACTTTGTCCTGCCACTTACCAAAACCGGTTTCCTCAAATGCCAATTTTGCTAATCGCTCGGCGGCATCATCGGCAGCCTTTGCCATTTTTTCAATGATGGTATCAATTTGTTCTTGTGAGAAGGACTGATATTGTTTCTGAGCTAATTTCGCCTTTGAAATCAAGCATCTAGTTTCTTGAATGGATTGTAAATCCTTATCGATAACATCCATAATCTTTACCTCCTTTTGCAAAGTTCTATGTCGGTTACTTATTTAAATACGAGGGAAATCCCATTTGTTCGAATATAGTCATTTGCCAGAGGGGTAATAATTGCTCCAGTTTTAACCGCAATTCTCTTTTGATTTCCATATCTCTTAAGATCTGCTACTGAGATTATCGAAGAATTGATAACTTCTTCATTGATATGTTCTCGCTTTATTTCTTTTTGAACTGAACTAGCAATCTTGTTGGGTTCAACAATTGTTGGATTCAGCTTGTTCTGGACGACAACTTTAAACTCGGACAAATCAACGATTTTCAAACCAAATGATTGTAATTTTCGCTCATACGTTGACAGCATGTCATTATAGGATTGATTTTTAGCAAGTTCATTTACGATATTCACTGCATTATTTGGATCATAGCTATCACGGACTGCTATGATTTCCTTTTTCATCATAATCGCCCGCGCAATTCCAGTTGTAACAAGATTATCAGCTATCCCTAATGAAACTTTTGCTAGCGTGTTTCTTGTTAAAATCGGAATGAGAATTAGATCCGCAGTAGTAATGGCTTCTTCTAATTCCTGATGGTTGTGGACCAAACGGCCCTTTAAACTTGAAATGGCTGCTTCATTAATAATGGCTCTCGCACTTTCAGACATGACAATGTCACAATGATTGAATTGAAAATCAGTCATTAGCTTTAACAATATTTCAGCATTGACGGATCCACCGCTTAAAAAAATGACTACGCGCCGATTGAATACAGGCATCATTTCTTTAAGCAAGTTTCTAATTAAATCTTCAATATTCACTTATTCGACCCCCAATCTAACCAGCATACATCGCAATTCCAATTGGAGTTACCAAAAGCGGGTTTTCCGGTTTAATGGTTCTAAGTGACGTGTATTTTTCAAACACTTGTTCAATCCCAGTTAAACAACTTGTCCCACCTACTAAGTAAAGCTCTTTAATTTCCTTTGGAATATTGCTCATCGTAATATGGGCCATTTTTTCAATAACAGGACGAACGATTGGTAATATTAATTTTTCATTTTCCTTACTCTTTTTAAATCCTTCAGCTTCAGTAAATGGAAGATTCATATTTCCAGCTACGACAAGTGTTAAATGAGTGCCTCCTGTTGCTTCATCAACTGAATAGGCGACTTTGCCATTATTCATCACTGAAATTCCAGTTGTTCCACCGCCAATATCTACGACTGCCCCTTCTTGAATATTCAGCACGCTCGCAGCTGCCTCAGGCTCATCAACTACTTTTGTTACCTTAAAACCAGCACCTTCCACAACATTGGAAATGACTTTAATATTACCTGACATAATCCCCGGAGGAATTGCAGTTGCCGCTTCATATAGCTCTATACCAAGCTTCGCTTCTACTTGTTGCTTCAGTCTTTTCAAAATATTAATAGCCCCAATAAAATCTACCACAATGCCATCTTTTACAACGTTGGCAGATTCTATTGCTCCAGTAACTGGATTGTTATCTTTATCGAGTACGATAATCACAATATTTGAGGTTCCTAAGTCAACACCGACTTTAAGTTCGTCGAGATTACAAGGACAATCGATTTTCTCTTGTGCCATTTTCATTTCCATATCTTTAATGAGAGCATTCACTTTATCCATCAGGTCTCACCCATTTTTTCCAATGATTCGAACAAGTTCATTGTTTTTGATATCACAAGCATTAGCCTCGTCCATATCTAAATGCAGTTCTAATGCTGAATTGCTTGTTACTCTAATAAGAACATCGTTAAAGATGACTTTCTTATCACCGATTGTTTCTACGTCTACCAAATTTCCGTCTTCTAATCCAAAACTAACAGCATCTGCCTGTGACATATGAATATGCCTTTTTGCACAAATGACCTTTTCGTTAAAAACCAGCATCCCTTTAGGTCCGATCACACATAGATTCTCAGAACCTTCTATTTCACCAGAACAGCGAACAGGAGGTTTAATTCCTAGCGTGAATCCATCTGTTCTTGATATTTCTATCTGACTTTTACTTCGAACCGGTCCAAGGATTCGAACATTTGGAAAACAACCTTTCTTTCCGGCAATACAAACTGTTTCGTTAGCAGCAAATTGTCCAGGCTGTTTTAAAGGCTTCTTAACAGTCAATTCGTAGCCTTTCCCGAATAACACTTCAAGGTCCTCTTGTGACAAATGAACGTGACGGTTAGATATTCCCACTGGTATACGTTGACTTCTGTCTTTGACTTTTGATTTTTTCACGATTTCCGTTACGATATCTTTTAATAACAGTTCATTAACTTGCATTTATATTTCATCCTAACTATTCGTTGTCATTCCCGTTATGGATACACCAGTTTCTAGGCTGACCCTTTTCACGCGGACACTTTGCATCTTTACAAATATTGCATGATGCTTTTTTCTGTTTGCTAACTTTGTCCTCTTGTTCTTCTTGTTCTTCTTGTTCATCGCTTTCCTGAGGATCTTCGATAAATGCATTTATTGGTGAAGGATCAATTTCTATTAATCCCTTATTTTCTTCGTCCATCGTACTGTCTTCAAACTCTATTTCGTTCTTAGTACTGTCTTCCAGCTGTATTTTGTTAGTACTTTCTTCAAGTTCTATTTCTACCTCAGAATCTACTTCTTCGGATTCTTGATTACTTGTACTTGTTTGCCCTGAAATAGATTCCTCTATTTCTGTAGCTCGTTCTATTTTTTCCGAAAAAATCATTGAGCCGATTCCTTCATTCGGACGCGGAATTACAAGGGTATTAAGAACTGTGTTAATTCTTCCTGCACTGATTTTGGCTGCATCAATTGCAGACTTTACCGCGCCTACATCACCTTGTATTTTCACGGTAACGATGCCACTTGTAACTTTTTCATAACCTATTAACTGGACATTTGCTGACTTCACACAGGTATCCGCTGCCTCGAGAGCCGCAGGCATTCCAAGAACTTCTATTAAACCAAGGGCATTTTGAATCATTAGAAAACACTCCTATTTCGGCAACGCTCTGCCAATATATATGCCTACGAACCTGTTACTTGTAACAAAGTTGAGCTAAAGGTAAATCTCTCCTTATTTTTCATATAAAAAGAATTACTAAAGCACGTTCTACCTTTAGCTCTTAGCATTTAAAGGTTTGGCTTTGTTACCGATACTGGATTTTGCCCCATTGAACGTAAAACGTTTAAACCAACCTCACGGGCAGAAAGAAGTGATTGACGAACCGCTCCTGAATCTCCTGTAATCGTTACAATAATTTCATTAGAACGAGCAGTTCCTTTATCGGGGCTCGCATAGGTTACGATATCGACATTAGCCGTTTTCATGGCGGTATCTGCCATTAATAACCCAATGGCAGCCGGAGCACCTACGATGATTCCAAACGCTTTGCCTAGCGGAGCATTAAACGCCTTCTCTAAAGCAAGACTAGCTCTTGCAGTGTAATGCAATTCTAAATGGCCAGCGTCACATCCATACACATCGCCAAACGTTTTTTCTATTTCTTGAAGAGTCACTTCAACCGCTCTTCTTGCATCAGATACATCTTCTGCCGCAAAGATAATGGTTGCCCCATGGCCTGCCCCGCCTTTTGTATCCCTAGCAAGTTCAATTGAAACAATTTCCGTATTAGTGGCTTTAACAGCTTCGTCAGCAGCCATAATATGTGGACCCGCTCCTGTCCGTGCACTAACAAAACCAATCGAACGATATTTTGGATCTAAGCCCATATATTCATGAAGATGACGGTCAACATTGGCAATAACTAAGCCAATCGTATCCCCGATTGCTGTTCCTACGTATTCTGTAACTGGTACCTCAACAGACACTTGATCATCCCTCTTTTCTGTTATTTCTACCGTTTGTTTATTAGATTCGGTATTTGCGATAATTCCTTCGTCTCTTAATTCCTGTTGCGCTCTCTCCAAGACTTTCTGAAATAAATACTCATCCATGTTGATTGCACCTCACTTTATTCTTTAGTGAATTTTGGTAGAATGTTTTCAACATCAACATGTGGTCTTGGAATAACATGTACGGAAACAATTTCTCCTACGCGTTTTGCAGAAGCCACACCTGCATCTGTAGACGCTTTAACTGCTCCCACGTCTCCTCTTACCATAACTGTTACAAGACCTGAACCGATTTTTTCATAACCGATTAACGTAACATTTGCTGCCTTTACCATTGAATCCGCTGCCTCAACTGCAGCCACTAAACCTTTTGTTTCGATCATTCCTAATGCTTCTTGTCCCATTATCGTGCACCTCCGAATAATTTTAATTGTGCTTACATTTGAAATTTTACTATCATACCACTTTGTTTCTTTTTAATATTTCGACCTTAAATTGCAAAAATCACTCATCTGTAAGTTGTACTTTTTTGATTTAAGTCATATTAGTACAATTTTTAAAGAAAGCGTTTCCACTTCAATCAATACTCTGAAATTGAAATTATCAAAAAATGTTCATTGTCAGTTCAGATTATTAAATACAATGTATGTTAAAATTTTCACATACTGCAATTAGCTAGGAGGTCCAACTATGAATAGTACAAAAAATCTCCATTTAACCGACCTCATTGATCAGGAAACATTAAGAAATGTCCAAGATAAATTAGCTAAAGTTGTTGATATACCTGTAATAACCGTTGATGCTAAAGGTGCCCCTGTTGGTAATCAAAGCAATTTTACCCCTTTTTGTAAGTTAATCCGTTCAACTCCTAAAGGCTCTGAGCAGTGTATCTCTTGTGATGCACAAGCTGGACAAATTGCCATTTTGGAAAGAAAGCCAAGGATATATGACTGTCATATGGGGTTAAAAGATTGTGTTGCACCAATTATTATTAACGATCAGTACTTCGGCTCCGTTCTTGGTGGTCAGGTTTTAATCAAAGGAAATCAATCGAAGGATATAATAGATACGAAAAAAATCTCAGAAGAATTTGATTTGCAGATAGAGGAACTTGAAAAAGTAATTGAAAAAGTCCCGATGGTCTCGCAAGAATACTTAGAAAATTGCATTGATTTTTATAACTTTCTGGCCAATCATTTTGCCCAAATGGGAATGAATCGATTGACTCAAGAACGTTTGCTCCAGGAAATTCAGGCAAAACACGTCCTCGAACAAAAAGCAAAAAGCATGGAGCTCAAAACCATTACAGCCCAAATTAATCCGCACTTCCTCTTTAATACTTTAAATTCAATCGCGAGAATGGCGTTAATAGAGGATGCTCCAGAAACTGAGGAACTAATTTATAATCTATCAGACTTGCTAAGATACAGCCTAAAGAATATCGAAGAATTTCCTGTCATTAGGGAAGAGATTAATAACGTAAAACGCTACCTGTTTATACAGACTCTCAGATACAGTGACCGTATTACATATGAAATAGATATTGAAGAGAGTGTGCTTGGATATAGAATTCCTTCGATGGTGCTCCAGCCTATTGTTGAAAATGCCATCGTTCATGGATTAGAAGCCAAAAAAGACGGCGGAACCGTGATGGTTCATGGCAGTAAGGTTTCTGATAATAAAATTGTAATTGAAGTCAAAGATAACGGCGTTGGTATTCAGTCCGATTTATTAAAGACTTTAAACGAAATGAACGAAAATGATATTGGTAAAATTGGTATTGGGTTACTTAATACGAATGAACGTATTAAGCATTACTACGGTATGGATTATGGGTTACATATCAAAAGCATCCCTAATGTAGAAACAATTGTCTCTATTACACTCCCTTGTATTAAAGATTCCCAAAAAGCAATATAATCACGAAAGGAGTAGGTATCACCTATGCTCAAACTAATGATTGTTGACGATGAACCACTAGAAAGATTAGGTTTACGCAAAATTATCCAACGTGATTTCCATAATATTGATCTTGTTGAGGATTCAAGAAATGGTCTTGAGGCCATCGAGAATGTCAGGAAGTACCGCCCGCACATTATCCTTATGGATATTAGCATGCCTGAATTGAGCGGGTTAGAAGCACAACAGGAAATTATCAAGCTTTTACCCAATTCAAAAACGATCATTTTGACGGCACATAGTGATTTTAACTATGCTCAAGATGCCATTAAAAATGGTGTTTTTGACTATTTGTTAAAACCAGTTAAGCCTGTTGATTTAAATAAAGCCATTAAGAAAGCTATCGCTGCATTACCTTCACCAAAAAACACTAACAACAATCCAGACAAATCAGATGACCTTGATGCAAATATATTAAATAGCGCTATAGAGTATATTGAAAACCATTATTTTCAAGAAATTTCATTAAATGCTGTTGCAGAGCATGTTCACTTAAACCCACAATATTTTAGTAGATATTTTAAAAAAGAAACAGGTATGAACTTTACAACCTATGTTTCAAAATTACGAATCGAGAAAGCAAAAACTTTCCTCAGGCAGACGGATAAACCAATCTATCGCATAGCGGTTGATTTGGGCTTTTCTGATGCAGCTTATTTCACTAAAGTATTTAATAAATTTGAAAATCAAACCCCTTACCAATATAAAATGGAAATGAAACAACTTGTTTAATATAGAGAAACGAAGGAACTAGAGTGTGCTGTGCTATGTCGTACTGTGCATCTCCATGTTCCTTTTTTGTTTGTATACGGAAAGGTTTTTTTTGGCCACAGTGGCATGGCACTGGCCAAGTGGGCCCTGGGGACAAGTGGGCCATGGGCCATGGGGACAGGTCCCTTGTCCCAGTAAAACAAAGGATATCATTGGGGAAAGTGAACCTGGGTACACAAGGACAGAGGTGGGCCACAGGGACAGGTCCCTAGGATGGGGGGTGCATATTGGAAAAATTTAGAGAAACGACAGAACCATCCCCTTGTTTCTGTATTACTCTGCTTTTCTTTGCTCCCATTCGCACATTAGATTTTTGTGATATTCCTTTGGATTTTCAATTAAAAACCAATCAACAGAATGGGCTGTCGTTGGCAACCATTTCTTACGACGGATTCTAATCTTTTCGTGGTGCGTATAGTGGGGATAAATAACAGTAGCCTTTGAGAAACTTTCTGTGCTACCTTTAAAAAACTGAATGTCTTCTACTTCATGCCAATAGACCTTGTTTCCATTTAAATCAATGACAATTCCTTCCTCATCCCAATAAAATCCTTTCCCTTCCCTTCTTTTTCTCCAAAGGTGGAAAGACGCCCCTATTATCGACGTTGAAAAAGCAAACATCAATATTGACCAAAATGCTAATCTGAAGGCAAGAAAACACAAGATTAATAATAAGATTCCAACTACCATAAAAAACAATATTGGTACCATTGATATTTTGTACATTCTAGTTGGGGTCAAATTAACAGCTCCTCATAAAAGTCGTTTCCCATTGATGAATTAAAATTATCTATCATTATTTAATTTTATTTTAGATTTGTTTTATTTTTGATAAAGACATTGTCTTTTTATTGACGGTTCGATATGGATTCGGGCAATTGGGGTTTGAATTTACCTGGAGACTGTTTTCAGGGGCTAGGTAAATTCATTTGGAGTTTGAATTTACCTAGGGGCTGTTTTGAGGCGCTAGGTAAATCTAACTCTCTATTTTTCTTTTATGTTGGGAATGCAAAGCTTGTGTGTGGCACGGTTGGCGGGGGTTGTGCATTGGAGGAATTTAGGTAGACGACAGAGCCGTCCCCTTGTTTCGGGAATATTTGGTATGATTAGGAAAAGGGGTTTAATTAAGGGGAGATTTTTGTGTGGAGGAATTTAGAGAAACAGAAGATTCCTGTTCATGTTTGGAAATTGCTGATGTATGTTATGGCGGTTTTCAGCAATAGCCTTCTATATAAATTGTCAGAGAAGTTCGGTTTTGAGTGGATATTTGCTTCATTGACTTTGGGGTTATTTGCGTTGTTTGTTCGGGTCTGGCGGCGATTTACCACGAGTGGATTTGGGCTTGTATTCTTAACGACGCTTGGATTATTTATGGTTAATTCTATTTTTTATTTATTGATGCCTCCCGTTTTTACCATTTCATTTAGTTTGTTATTTGGGATTGTTTTGTTTCCATTTTTCAGGGACAATCGTTATGCGGTTTTAATGTCGTGGTGGGTTGTCATATTTAATGTACTGATGAATTTTAGAGTGCCAAATGAATTGTTGTTTTGGCTTACTTTTTTAACAAGTGGGATTGGGGCATTGATCGGGTTTTATCAAGGGGCGGTTTTGTTTAAGCGTTTTTTCACTGTTATTTTCTCGTTTAGTGCTGGCGGGTACCTGTTAATAATATTGATAAGCAAAGCTTATTTGAATAGTTTGTTCGTATTATTAGCTGTTGGTGCATTCGCTGTGGTTGCTTATTTGTTTAATCAGCGGGCACGGTAGCTCGTTTATCGTTACCGTTCCCTCTTTTTTGAGCAGGGATGGGCACGATAGCTCGTTTACAGTTACCGCTTCGCTCTTTTTTGAGGGGGGATGGGCACGATAACTCGTTTATCGTTACCGCTTCGCTCTTTTTTGGGGGGTGATGGGCACGATAGCTCGGTTATCGTTACCGCTTCTTTCTTTTTGAGGTGGTAGTGGGCACGATAGCTTGTTGGAAAAACAGAACAACCGTCCCCTTGTTTCGTTCGATCCTTGCCTAATCCTCTTTGTATTTGTCCTTCACAGCACCTGAACCAATTCCTGCTCCGACCATTAAGATGAGTGGGCCGAAGTTCCAGATGAACGAGCCGCCCATCAACTCGAAATCGAAAGCAGTAAATTTATTTAGAAGTATGATTCCTATTTTTATTATTAATAGAATGGAACCGATTAAAAATATGATATCAAATAGGGACTTTAATTTCGGATGCGCTAATTGCTTACTATCTTGGATTACCTTCTCCTTCAACTCTTCATCGCTCCTTAACATTTCATCGATTGTGACACCGAAAAGATCACTTAGCTTTATCAGGATTTCAATGCTGGGATAATTTTGACCATTTTCCCATTTTGAAACGGATTGCCGGCTGACAAACAACTTCTCTGCCAATTCTTCTTGCGACCAGCCTTTATTCTTTCGTTCACTTTTCAATTTTTCAGCAAATATCATTTCTGCAATCACCTTTCATCAATCTAGTCCTATTATGGCTTCACAATTTGCAAAAAGTAAAGATAGCGTTAGTTGCATCGCGCCGCAACCGCTAGTTGACATTGATATATCAGCGATTTTGGAGGGTTAGCGTGTTCGTGTGGGGTGTTTGGAAGACAGAGGAATGTTCGACTTTTTGGGGTTCTGTTTAATTAAGTAGCCAACGAGAGTTATTGATTGCTTGGTTTCGATGTCGTTCTGGAAATTAAGTAGCCAATGAGCTTTATTGATTGCTTGGTTTTGATGTCGCACTGGAAATTAAGTAGTCAATGAGACTTATTGATGGCTTGGTTTTGGTGTCGCACTGAAAATTAAGTAGCCAATAACCCTTATTGATGGCTTGGTTTTGGTGACGTACTGAAAATTAAGTAGTCAATGAGACTTATTGATGGCTTGGTTTTGGAGTCACACTGGAAATTAAGTAGCCAATAACCCTTATTGATGGCTTGGTTTTGATGTCGCACTGGAAATTAAGTAGCCAATGAGCTTTATTGATGGCTTGGTTTTGGTGTCGTACTGGAAATTAAGTAGCCAATAACCCTTATTGATGGCTTGGTTTTGGTGTCGCACTGAAAATTAAGTAGTCAATGAGCTTTATTGATGGCTTGGTTTTGGTGACGTACTGAAAATTAAGTAGTCAATGAGCGTTATTGATTGCTTGGTTTTGATGTCGCACTGGAAATTAAGTAGTCAATGAGACTTATTGATTGCTTGGTTTTGGAGTCGCACTGGAAATTAAGTAGGCAATAAGCCTTATTGATGGCTTGGTTTTGGTGTCGCACTGGAAATTAAGTAGCCAATGAGACTTATTGATTGCTTGCTTTTGATGTCGCACTAAAAATTAAGTAGTCAATGAACCTTATTGATGGCTTGCTTTTGATGTCGCACTGAAAATTAAGTAGTCAATGAACCTTATTGATGGCTTGGTTTTGATGTCGCACTGGAAATTAAGTAGCCAATGAACCTTATTGATGGCTTGGTTTTGATGTCGTACTGGAAATTAAGTAATCAATGAGCCTTATTGATGGCTTGGTTTTGGTATCGCACTGAAAATTAAGTAGTCAATGAGCCTTATTGATTGCTTGGTTTTGGAGTCGCACTGAAAATTAAGTAGTCAATGAGCCTTATTGATGGCTTGGTTTTGGAGTCGTACTGGAAATTAAGTAGCCAATAACCCTTATTGTTTGCTTGCTTTTGATGTCGCACTGGAAATTAAGTAGTCAATGAGCCTTATTGATGGCTTGGTTTTGGAGTCGCACTGAAAATTAAGTAGCCAATAACCCTTATTGATGGCTTGGTTTTGATCGAGCACTGAAAATTAAGTAGCCAATGAGCTTTATTGATGGCTTGGTTTTGGTGTCGCACTGAAAATTAAGTAGCCAATGAGCTTTATTGATGGCTTGGTTTTGGTGTCGTACTGAAAATTAAGTAGCCAATAACCCTTATTAATGGCTTGGTTTTGATCGAGCACTGAAAATTAAGTAGCCAATGAGCTTTATTGATGGCTTGGTTTTGATCGAGCACTGAAAATTAAGTAGCCAATGAGCTTTATTGATGGCTTGGTTTTGTGCGAGCACTGAAAATGGAGGTTCACAGGGACAGGTCCCTCTGTTCATCCCTATTTTTGTTGAGCAAGGCTGGCTCGGTTTTGTGGGGAGAATTTGGTATAATTAGATATTATGGTTTTTTAAGGGGTTGGATGTTTGTGTGGAAGAATTTAGGGAAACAGCAGAACCGTCCCCTTGTTTCCAAAGGAGTTGGTTGTTGTGGCGACCATTGATGAATATACAGCGGAGATGTTGGACCAGGCGGCGCGGGATTTGAAGGGTCTGCTTCGGCCTGAGGTTGAGGAGCATGTGAAGTTGGTGCAGAAGGGTTTGATGATTTATCGGCAGGGCTTGGTGCATCAGCTGCGGTTTGACGGTGATCATGCGTACGGCTCTGTGCAGGATGTGACGCCTGTTTACGTACGGTTGGATTTGGACGATTTAGCTGGAAGTGCTTGTTCGTGCCCTTCTACGACTTTTTGTCGGCACCGATTGGCAGTATTTTTCCAAAGTCTTGCGCAAGCGAGGAGTGTCGCGCATTGGGTTGAGGAGTGGCGACGTCCGATTGCGGCGAAGAATGTTGCGGTGTTGTCTGGTTTGAAGACGGCGCGGGATTTGTTGAAGTCGAGTAAGCGGCCGGAGGCGAATTTCGAGGGTTGGCTGGAGACGTTTTCGCAGAGTTTTGAGTCGATTATGTACGGGCAGGGTAAGCCGAATCCTTATGTGGTGAGCGATTTGTTTGCGGTGTATTGGCGTAGGACTCAGGCGGATGCGCCGGTTGAGCAGGAGTGGCGGTATTTGTATGAGCTCATCGCGGGGGTGAAGTCGTTCTTGCTTTTGGGTGAGTTGAGTCGGGAGTTTGGGCATACGTCTTATATGGTGGACCGCTATTATCGCCATTTGTTTCAGAATTTGCTTGAGGATGCGGAGAAGGCGATGAAGAGTTTGGCCGTTTCGACGATGCCGTTTGCCTTTGATGATTTTATTGAAAAAATAAAGAATGAGGCGCGGCAGCTGCTTAGTGTGAATAAGGTGGTTGAGTATGAGGGTGTTCACTTGTACCGCCAGTTGTGGAGTGGCTTGCTGAAGAAGTCGGAGTGGCGAAACGAGGAGCGGCAGTGGTTGTATCAGGCGTTTGAGCAAAATGAAGATGATTTTGCGTTGAATATTGCGCTTTTGCATCAGCAGGTTTTGGCGCGGAATGATGAGCAGGCGCTGGCGCAGCTCGATGAGTTGTCGGTGCGGATTATGCCGTATATGATATTTTGGCTTGAGTCGATAAACGCAGAGAAGGATTGGAAGCGGATTGCGCCGTTTGTGGAGTTATTTGTGGGGCGTCTGCATGAGTATTTGAAGCTGTTGGATGACTATGAGGCGGGTACGGATTTTACGGGGATGGCGCTTGATTTGATTCGCCCCTTTTGTGAGGCGTCTGGCCGAAGCGATATGCTGGAGCGGACGTTGTTGGTTTGTTTGCCCTATAGTTATCGTGTTTATGATTCGTTTTTATATAGAGAAGGTGCGTTTGCGAAGTGGGTTGAGTTGCAGGTGCTGATTGGGTTGGAGCTTGAGTATTTGGATTCGGAGCGGCTGAAGGAGATCGGCAAGCGTGATCCAGCAGCCCTCCTCCCGCTTTATCATCAGGCGATTCAGAGCAGTATTGATTTGAAGAATCGGGTTGGCTATCGTGCGGCGGTGCGGTTGTTGAAAAAGGTGCGGACGTTTTATAAGAAGCTTGATCGTTTGGATGAGTGGGAGCGGTTTTTTGCGTTGCTTCAGGTGCAGACCCGGCGGTTGCGGGCGTTTCAAGAGGAATGTATAAGGGGGAAATTGCTCAATGCTTAGGTCGAGGTATATAAAAGTTGAACTTTTCCCTTTGGATGATGGGCGGTATTTTTTGAAGGGCTTGGCTCGAAATGGCGAAGTGTTTCCGGTTGATTTGTGGAAAAAATTGTTATTTTTTCATCATAAGGAAACGTTTTACGGCACGATGGTTGAGGTGTCGAGGATTGATGGCGTGGAAGGTGTTCTGGTCAATGGCTGGGAGCTGGTGACGCTGTTTAGCGATGAGCCGTTCAATCGGTTTATTGATTGGGATTGGGATGATTTGTCGCAGGTTGGCTTGGCGGCGGGTCCGGCGTTGTATGATGCGGTGGTTGAGCATGATTGGCTGCCGGATTTTGCGGCGTGGGAGTCTGGGGCCGTGTTTCGCTGGGCGGTGCCGGAGCGTGTGCTGGACGAGTTTGGTCCGGGGTTTTGGGAGCAGAAGCTGGTGGTGCGTGGCGGCGAGGTTTTTGTGGTTGAGGATGATGAGGTCGGTGCGGATGGTGCTGGAGATTTGGGCGTTGCCGGGGATTCGGTGGATACGGAGGACTTGAGCGGTGTTGGGGCTGCGGGCGTGACGGATGCTGGGGGTTCTGGTGTGGAGGCTCGGGGCGTTGCGGGCGTGACGGATGCTGGGGGTTCTGGTGCTGAGGCTCGGGGCGGTGCGAGCGTGGCGGATGCTGGGGATTCTGATGCGGAGGCTGCTGGCGTGGTGAGTGCGGGCGTGACGATGCCTGGTGGGTCTGGCGCGGAGTCTGTGGGCGTTGGGGCTTCGGGGTCGGATACGGATGTTGTGAAAGACGAAAGGCTGGAAGTCGAGCGGCCACTGCTTGATTTTATCAAAGATTGGTATAATGCAGCGCTGGATGCGTATTTAGAGCAGGATGCTGCGATGAAGCAGCTGTTCGGTGAGAAGCTGCAGCACTTGCGGGAGCAGGGGATTTCGGCACGGGCGCTTTCGCATTATTTCGATGAGGATAGCTGGCGGCAGTGGATTGGATTGAGCGAGGATGCGACGCCGTTCACGGTTGGATTGCAGCTTGAGGAGCCGGCTGAGGCGCATGAGTCTTGGAGCTTGAGTGTGTTTTTGCGCGGGAAGTCGGGCGACGAGGAGTTTGGGTTGTTTTCTATCGGTGATATCGAGGGCGGCTCGGTGCCGCGGGAATGGCTTCCGTTTGTTGGTCGAATTGAGGCTGAGGAGAAGCGCTGGATTGGGCTGTTTCCGTGGCTTGAGGGTAAGCGTGGGCGTTTGACGACGGTGTTGACGGAGAATGAGGCTTGGGAGTTTTTGACTGAGGCGAGTGAGACGTTGGTGGCGCTTGGAGTTGAGATCCTCCTCCCTGCTTGGTGGCAGGCGATGAAGAATGCGAATTTGAAGGTGAAGGCTCGGGTGAAGGGTTCGTCGAGTCGCGGCCAGTCATTTGTGGGGCTGTCGGCGCTTTTGGATTATGATTGGCGTTTCTCAATGAATGGCGTGGAGCTGTCGGAATCGGAGTTTCAGCAGATGGTGAATGAGAAGCGGCGCTTGGTGTTTGTGCGCGGGCGTTGGATTAAGCTTGATCCGCAGTTTATCCGGCAGATTCAGGATTTGATGAAGAAAGCGGACAAGCAAGGGCTACATGTTCGCGATTTGTTGGAGCAGGAACTGCTGGCTGATGAGAATGGCGAGCATGATGATGATTTGGAGAATTCGAAGGCGTTTGCGAAGATTCAGATTGATTTGAACCGGCAGTGGAAGCAGCTTGTGCAGCAGCTGAATGATACGAAGGAGATTCCGCTTGCTGATGTGCCGAGCGGGTTTGTTGGCGAGTTGCGACCGTATCAGCAGCTGGGTATGAGCTGGCTGTGGTTTTTGCGGCGGGTTGGCTTTGGTGCTTGTTTGGCTGATGATATGGGCTTGGGCAAGACGGTGCAGCTGCTTTCGTATTTGCTATTGGTAAAATCAGAAGGTTTGGCTGGTGGTGGACCAGCGTTGATTGTTTGTCCGACGTCGGTGCTTGGGAACTGGCAGAAGGAGATTGAGCGGTTTGCACCTGAGATGCGGGTGTACTTGCATTATGGGCCAACGCGTTTGAAGGATGAGGATTTTAAGGCTCGGGCTGCGGGTTGTGATTTGGTGTTGACGTCGTACGGCTTGACGCATTTGGATTTTGCGGAGTTTGATTCGGTTTCGTGGAGTACGATTGCGATTGATGAGGCGCAGAATATTAAGAACGCGGCGACGAAGCAGTCGCGGGCGGTGCGGAAGTTGCGAGGCGGGCATCATATTGCGTTGACGGGGACGCCGATGGAGAATCGTTTGAGCGAGCTTTGGTCCATTTTTGATTTTACAAATCATGGGTATTTAGGTGGTTTGGCGCAGTTCCAGAAGCGGTTTGTGGCGCCGATTGAGAAGGATGGCGATAAGGAAGTCGTGGAGCGGTTGCAGGCGTTGATTCGGCCGTTCTTGTTGCGGCGGACGAAGCGGGATCAGGATGTGGCGTTGGATTTGCCGGATAAGTTGGAGCAGAAGGAGTATTGTCCGTTGACGGCGGAGCAGGCGTCGTTGTATGAGCAGCTGGTGAAGGATACGTTTGCGGAGATTGAGTCGCTGAGCGGTTTTGAGCGGCGGGGCTTGATTCTGCAGATGTTGGGGCGTTTGAAGCAGTTGTGTAATCATCCGGCGCTGTATTTGAAGGAGGCGCGGCCTTCAGGGGTGTTGGAGCGGTCTGCGAAGCTGGAGAAGCTGGTTGAGTTGGTTGATGCGGTTTTGGCTGGCGGCGAGAGCTGTTTGATTTTTACACAGTATATTGAGATGGGCGAGATGATTCGCAAGGTTGTGCGGTCGCGGTTTGGTGTGGAGGTGCCGTTTTTGAATGGGTCGGTGCCGAAGCAGCAGCGGGATGTGATGATTGAGCGGTTCCAGGCGCGGGAGTTTCCGGTGTTCTTGCTGAGTTTGAAGGCTGGCGGGACGGGCTTGAATTTGACGGCGGCGAATCATGTGATTCATTACGATCGTTGGTGGAATCCGGCGGTGGAGAATCAGGCGACGGACCGGGCGTACCGGATCGGGCAGGATCGGTTTGTGCATGTGCATAAGTTGATTTCGACGGGGACGCTCGAGGAGAAGATTGATGCGATGCTGGAGAAGAAGCAATCGCTGAATGAGCAGATTATCCAGAGTGAGAGTTGGATTACGGAGCTTGGAGATCGTGAGCTGGAAGAATTGTTGAGTTTGGGGTAACTGTGCTGTAGTGGTGGCGCTTTAATGCGGTAGTGTGTTGGGGGACAGTCCCCCGGTGCGGTGCTGCGGTGATGTGGCGGGGGACTGTCCCCCGCCGCTTTAGTGCGTTACTTTATTGTTTTGCCTTCTCCTGTTAGTATTTTCATTTGGTTGTTTTCATAGCCTATTTGGTAGGTTACTTTGTATTTGCTGTAGGTGGTATCGCCGTCTTTTGTTTCTTCTGCGGTAATAAATGCTGTTGCTGTTACTTGCTCCCCAGAAGCTGAAGTCATTATGTCGTCAACTGTGACGGCTTCGGTGTTAATATAGCCCTTTCGAAAGGTTTCGTAGGAAGTTTTTGTTTGCCAGTTGCTGCCTAACAATGCATAGGCGGTAACATAATCACCATAATCTAAGCTTTCATAGAAATAATTAACTAGGTATCGCGCCTGATCTTCTATCGAAAATTGCTCTTCCTCAGATGCTGTTGCATAACCACCATCATCACCCATTGCTATGGATGGAAGTGTAGTGAGCGGATTTGCTGCCCAACCTTCCACTAGATTAAGAAAGTTTGAGACTGGAATGCTGAAGCCAATTGAGCCCACCTCTGTTCCTGCGGAATTGACGCCCAACACCTCACCTGTTTTACTATCAATTAAAGGACCACCGCTATTTCCCGGGGCAATTGGAGCCGAGATTTGATAAACATCTTCATAATGGAATGGCGCAATATCTAAATCGCGGTCATTTCCACTAATAATCCCCGTAGTTACGGTATTTTCAAGTCCCAATGGTGTTCCGAGAGCAAGAACTTCATCACCCACTTCTGCTTTTCTATTTTTAGCCAGCTTTAAAGGCTCTGTTCCTGCCAAACCTGCCACTCGAACGAGTGCCACATCTGTTTCATCGCTAATCCCAATGACTGTGCCCTGTAATTCGCGGGAATCTGCGGTTTTTACCGTGACATCTTTGGCATTTGCGACAACATGAGCATTTGTGATTACATCACCTTTATCGTTAAAGAGAAAACCTGAACCTAGCGAACCATCTGGTAGTTCAATTTTAACTACGAGCTTTTGGACGTCATGGATGATTTCCTTTAACACTGGAGACGTTTCCTCTACTTCTTTATTTTTATCAGCTAAAATAATACTAGATTTCGTCGGCAAACGTTCTGGAATGTTTTCTTTTATATAAAAATAGGAGTAGATTCCTGCGCCCCATATGGCTAGAGTTGCCGTGATGCTAATTATCCATTTCCAATTCAATTTCATCGTTCTCACCTACCTTTTAGTCCAAGTACCATTTGATATTATTGATTTCAACTTTTACATTTTCGTCTACGTAATAGATGATATCTTCGAAGCTACCTGTTTCTCCTGGCTCTAGATAATATGGATAAACAGTTGTGTAACCTGTATCTGAGTATTCACCAACTGCATCGAACACGGTGTATTCAATTTGGATGGAATAGATGGAGGTTGTCGCGCTATTCTTAACCTCCCCAGTTAGATAGGCGTCACCGTATTCATCGAGTTCAACATTAAAACTGAGAACATCGACAGCAGCTGTATGATTTTTCAAATCCTCTTTCGCAGCAGCTTCCATTGCCTGTTCAATTCGGTCCTGTTCCGCTTTTTCAAATGCAGCTTTTTCCGATTGTACTCTCTCTTTAAAAGCGAGCAATTTCGCTTCGTCTTTCGAATAGGAGAGCCCGCTATCTATCACGGAAAGGGCATTATCAAAGTCTTTATTTTGTAGGTATCCTTCAGCTTGGTCGCTTGCCAACTGAATGATTTTATTCGTAATTTGCGTTTTAACAGCATTGGCCTCGTCTGACGAAAGTGAGGCAACAACGGTTAGCTTGCCTCCAAGTTCCTCGATTGTTTGGAGCCCATCGATTTCCTGTTTGATTTTTCCAACCGTAATACTAACCTCTTTTTCTTTAAGCTGTTGTTTAAATGGCTTGAATAGCGGGCCCTTTGCTTTGGTTAGCATTTGAGATAATGTGTTTAATTCCTTGGTGGCGTCGTCGAACTTTTTCGTTCTTATGTACTCAGCAATTTGGTTGATTGATTTGGAATAGCTTTGAGCTGTCTTGACCGTTTCTTTCTCTGTTTGGAGCAGCTTATAATCTGGCCGTAGTTGAATCCCTTTGTCTAGCGCTTTTATAGCCTTTTGGTATTGGCCTTTAGTTGCTGCCTTTTCTGCCTCCGTTTTAAACTCCTTTACCTGTTGGTTGATGGTGGTTTCATGGTTGTAGTACGCAAATACACCGCCTGATACGCCAAGTAGGCTTACAATCGGGATAATAACAAATAGATATTTTTTTAGTTTTTGAGAAAAACCTGGCTTGTCCTCTGGTTGTGTATTTCTTTGCTGGGAACGTACCTTTGATTGTGTTTGTGTTTGTACAGCTGCTGCGACCTCTACTAAGGTTTCAGAATTTGGATTTTGTGGTTCTTTAGCTGGTTCTGTCGGCGGTTCTGTAAGTATTTCTGATTGTTGTTCTGTTTGTTGTTCTGTTTGTAATTCCTTTAGCTGTTTGGATTGTGGCTCTTCTTCGTTTTGTTGAGCTTGTACCGTTTGTTTGTTTAAGTATGGTGCATCTTCCATTCGCTCGTCTTGCAATTGTGGATTTTGATTTTCTGGTATTTGTGATGTTTCCGTTTCGTGTTCGACTGACTCCGTTGAATATGTATCTTGGCTTATGCTTAGACTTGCTCCACAGGTAGAACAAAAACGTGCTCCCTCTGGCACCTTTGACCCACATTGGTGGCAGTACATATCCCATCCCCCCTAACCTAAATTGATATATTAATAGGTAAATACTCCTATTACTAATTTATCATAATGCTAAAAATTGGGTAACAATAATGACTTTTTTAAAAAATAATATAGCGCTTTAACGTGTTACCGCACTGGGGGACAGGCCCCCAGTGCGGTGGTGTGGTGAAGTGGTCGGGATTTTAGTGAGGCTTTCTGAGTAGGAGATTGGCTGCGAGGATGCCATTTTTGTGGGAATATAGAATGATAGATCAAGGCTTTTTATATTAGGTTTAACTTCCACATCAAATAGCAAGGGTATAATATGGTGTACCCTTGCACTGATTTTGTAGCGGACATCACTTCCGCTATTTTCACAAAAAAATGATGTTTTGGTATGCTAACGGACAACAGGTTCTTTATTTAATCATTAATTTACTTATTACAGTGGTTTTTTAATAAATAAGGTATTCGGTGTCCTCTAAAGTCAAAAATAAGGGTTATTTTATAGAAATAAGGTCCTTCATGTCCTCTTAATACCCCAAAGCTAAGTCCCTTCTTCAAAGTCTACCGTTTCACGTGTTGAGTTTGGAAACTAAACCTGTTACGAACAATACTCTCATTTATGAGCCAGGCCTATTGGTTTAGCAATCGATAGAGTACCCCTTCATATTTAAGGTCGAGTAGTGCTGCGATGATGAATAGGATGACGATTGTGATGGTGACGGGCTTTTTGTTGTTTTTTATCCAGTTCAATTGTTTTCCCTCCGCTGGTGATTTCCATTATGTAATATGATTAATATCTTATCACGAAATTGAAAGCCCACCAAAAAAGTATGGTGGGCATCGTTTATTGGGTTTATTAGCTTGATTTGCCACCGTTTCGCTTTAGCGCTTTAAAACCGTGGGGGACTGTCCCCCACTGCTTTAATGCTTTAAATTGTTGGGGGACAGGCCCCCGCTGCGGTGCTGCGGTGATGTGTGGCGACGGCGGTTGACGACGTTGATGGCTCCGGAGGCTGAGATGACGCTGCCGGTGATGAGGTCGGAGTCGTCTTCGCAGAGGAATTTGATCAGTCGTGCGATGTCTTCGCCTGTGCCTGAGCGTCCGATTGGTGTGTTAGCCGGGTCGTGCGCTTCTGTTGTTCTTGCAGTTAAGATGTCGCTCTCCTTCATGTCACCTTGGATGTCGCCTGGGCAAATCATGTTTGCGGTAATGCCGTGAGCCGCTTCTTCAATCGCAATGGTCCTCGTTAATGAAACAAGTCCGACTTTGGCTGCGCCGTAGGCGGAGCGATAAAGCCAGCCCGGTGTATGCTCGGCATCTTGAAAACCGTAGGTGATAATTCTACCGAAATGTTGTTTTCTCATGATTGGGATTACCAGTTTAGCAAAGTGATAAACTGAATTTAAGTTTCCATTTATGATGTCGTACCATTCATCATCCAAGTAATCGACGAGCTTCTTCTGTTCGTATACATAAGGACCAGCATTATTGATGAGGTAATCGACGCGGCCGAAACGTGTCATAGCTTGGTGGACAATGTTCTCAATGTCAGCTTTTTTTGTAATGTCCCCTTGGATAAATTGGAGGCGATCTTTGTATTGAGACCACTCTTCGATTAGTTCCTCAACTCTGGCTTTGTCACTGCGATAGTTGACGGTGACAGAGCAGCCGCTTTTCAGAAGCTCCTCTGTTACCTTTTTTCCAAGACCTTTGGAACCTGCGGTGATAATTGCATGCTTCAACCTATTACCCCCCTTTTAATATCGAGATTGTCTTTCTAGAAGGGTTAGAAATTCCAGACGTGCGCTGGCATCGTTCGCGTATAAACCCCTTACTGCCGTAGTGGATGTTTGAGCTGTCGTTTTTTTGATGCCGCGGCCGCACATGCACATATGCTTGGCCTCGATGACAACCATAACCCCTTGTGGTTCGAGAATTTCTTCGATGGCATCCGCGATTTGATTCGTTAAGCGTTCCTGAACCTGAAATCTTTTTGCATAGCCCTCGACAAGTCGTCCTAGCTTTGATAAACCTGTGATTTTGCTGCCAGGAATGTAGCCAACATGGGCCACTCCGAAAAATGGTGCAAAATGGTGCTCGCACATTGAGTAAAATTCGATGTCCTTGACCATGACGATTTCTTGATGGTTAACATCGAAGGTCTTTTTGAGATGCTCTTTCGGGTCTTCTTTGTAACCCTCCGTGTATTCGAGAAACGCTTTTAAGACTCTTAGTGGCGTTTCTTGGAGCCCATCGCGGTTTGGGTCGTCGCCGCAAAGTGCCATTAAATCTTTTAAGGCTTTCATGAAATTCTGGGCTTGTTCTATGCTTTTCCCGTCTTTGTTTAATTTTTCTAGTAGTTCAAGATTCTCTTCAAACATTGTGTGATCGATAGACATGCGTCCTGTCTCTCCTTTATTTCATTCTCCTATTGGTAAGGCTTCTGTCGTCTTTATTTTTAATAATAGGCGCTGTTAAATGTAATTGTTTATTTCCGCTCCAGGCACTTCGCTTTCCACGGGCCGTGCGGTGAGCCTGTAGTCTCACCTGTCTCGCTGCTCCCGTAGGAGTCTTCGTGCCTTCCGCTCCAAACAACAAGTGTAAAAAATCAACATCGAGCCTTAACACAGCCTAAAAATAAATATGATGGTTATTTTATCAAGAATATTAGGTTATTAAAATTAATTAGCTTGTGAAGTTAGTAGCTAGGGTTGGCTATGGGGTTGAACGTGTGAGTACATTTGTCTTGGAGTCCAAGCGTTTATTTAGTTTTTTCATATATTAATAGTGGAGGTGATGAATAAATGGTTAAGATTTTTATCGATCCGGGACATGGTGGTTCAGACCCTGGTGCTGTGGGAAATGGTCTGCAGGAAAAGAATCTTACGTTACAAATCGCTTCGGCTATTCGCAATATTTTACTGAATGAATACGTAGGTGTAGAGGTGTTGATGAGTCGGAGCGGCGATCAGACTTTGAGCTTGTCACAGCGGACGAATGCGGCAAACAATTGGGGCGCAAATTATTATCTATCGATTCACATTAATAGTGGCGGCGGGACAGGCTTTGAGAGCTTCATATACCCGGGCGTTGGCGCGCCAACGACGACGTATCGAAATGCGGTACACGATGAGGTTTTGAAGCTAGTTTCTTTTAATGACCGCGGGAAGAAGACGGCAAATTTCCACGTTTTGCGGGAGACTCGAATGGATGCCGTTCTGACAGAAAGCGGGTTTATTGATCATATCAATGATGCTGCGAAATTGCGTTCTGCTAGCTTTATAGATGCGCTGGCGCGGGGGCATGCGAACGGTTTGGCGCGGGCATTTAATTTGCAGCGGAAGCCGCAACCTGCTCCGACTCCGAATCCGTCGCCGAATGTGCTTTATAAGGTGCAAATCGGGGCGTTTCGGGTGAAGGAGAATGCGATAAAACTAGCGGACGAGGCGCGCGCCAAGGGCTTTAATTCCACCATCTTGATTCGGGATGGACTGTATAAAGTGCAGCTCGGAGCGTTTCGATCGAAAACTAATGCCGATGCACTTCTGGCGCGGGCGAAAAATGCAGGATTTTCAGCGTTTATTGTAGTCGAGTAGTGGTTGAGATATTTTAACGCTTTAGTGCAGTGGGGGACTGTCCCCCACTGCACTAAAGCGTTAATGGGATATTTTATTCCCTCTTTCTAGTGCCTTTTTATTGTTACTTTCAGCATGTGTCGGTTTAGAAGAGGCTTCTAGTTCAACGAAGGATAATTCAAAAACAAAAACTGAAGAGCCTGGCTCTACTAAATCATCTAACAGCAGAATGTGACTACACTTCTAGGTTCAGCTGAATCAGCTGGTCAACCACTTAAAATTGCAGCTGGTGATAAATACTCGAAAAATGCACGTGTCGGGAAAGCCTCTTTTTTTGTTTAGCACTTTAACGTATTGGGGGACAGGCCCCCATCGCTTTAACGTGGTAGCGCAGCGGGGGACTGTCCCCCATTGCGGTGGTCCCCCATCGCGTTAAAGCAGCGGGGGACAGGCCCCCGTTTCACTAAAGCCATTTGGTTACTAGGTTTATGATGACTGGGCCTAGTAGGATGATGAATAGGGTTGGGAAGATGAATAGGACCATTGGGATGAGCATTTTGACTGGTGCTTTCATGGCTTGTTCTTTGACGGCTTGTTTTTTTTGTTCTCTCATTCTTTCGGTTTGGGCGCGCAGGACTTTGGTCATGCCGATGCCCATTTGGTCGGCTTGGATGATCGAGTTGATGACGCTTTTGAAGAATTCTGAGGGAATCCGGTTCCGGAGTTCTTCAAATGCGTGTTTTCTTGATTTTCCAAGTTTCATATCTTCAATTGCTAGCTTGAATTCTGCGGATAGCGGGCTGCGCATTTGTGTGCAAACTCGTTTCAAAGCACCGTCTAGTCCCATGCCGGCTTCGATGGAGACGTTGACCATGTCGAAGAAGTCGGGCATGTCTTTTTCGATATTTTTGACACGCTTTTTCTTTTTGGCATTTAAGTACATGTTTGGGTAGACTAGCGCGAACATTCCAGCGATAATGGCGAACATGGTGCCTTTGAGATGGTCCTCGCTGCCGATGGCAAACAGGAGCAGGAACACAGTAAAGGTAATGGCGGCAATTGCCAGCTGAAGCAGCAGGAAGTCAACGGCCTTAAGCCCAAAGGGCGACCCTGCCTCGTAGAGTCTTCTTGTCATTTGCTCTTGCTTTTGCTTGCCCATGTTTTTGTCGACGACTTGCCGTAGTTTTTCTATTAAAGGTTCGAGTAACCGCTCTCGTAACGGCATGGTGTGGCTTGCGTCCCCTCCTCCATCCTCTGCTGGTGCATCCTGTTCGAGAGCCGCGAGATAGTTGCGGTCGCGGCCAATGAATTGGAGGCGTTTTTGGATGGTGCGCTTATCCTGCCCTATTTTTCCAAAGGCTTGTGAGAAAACGAGTGTGCACAGTATGAATAGTAATAGACTTAATAGTTCAAGCATGTGGCTACACCTCGATGTTGACGATTTTTTGGATGACGAACCAACCGATGACACCTGAGACGAGGCCAACGCCGAGGAGGGTCCATCCGAGCGGGTGGGCGATCATCGGGTTGAAGTATTCGGGGTTCATCATGTTTAGGAGGACGCCGAGGATGGCGGGCAAGAGCGAGATGATCCATGCGGACATTTTGCCTTGCGCGGTTAGGGCTCGGAGTTCTTCCTTGATGCGGACGCGATCAGTGATGGTTTCCTGAATCGTGTCTAGGATTTGCGTTAAGTTGCCGCCGGTTGTGCGCTGGATGATGATGGCGTTTGCGACGATTTTGATGTCGTCGGTCGGCAGGCGGTTGATTAGGTTGGCGAATGCTTCCTCGAGCGGGATGCCGAGGTTGATTTCGCGCAGTGTTTTTTTGAATTCGGTGCCGATTGGGTCGGGCACTTCCTGGGCGATGACTTGCATGGCCTGGAGGAAGCTGTAGCCAGATTTCATCGATGTTGCCATGGTGCCAAGCGCTTGGGGTAGCTGGGTTGTGCAGCGGGCCAGGCGCTTTTTGATTTTTCTTTTTACGTAAATGGGCGGCAAGATTGGGCCGATGAGAGCTGATGCAATGACGACCGGGAGCGGCAGCTTTAGGATTGCGGTAATGCTGGCTGCAGCTATGGCGGTCAGGATGCGGAGCGCCTGGAATTCCTCCGTTTTGAGCGGAATGTTGGCGGCTTCGAGCTTTTGCTCCCATTTGGTTGAGTGTCTGTTTGATGTGAAGTTTTTCGAGAACTTGGTTAGTAGGGCTTTGAGCTCGGTTGCGTTTAGGCTTCTGCTTCGTTTTTGTGCTTGGTTGTTCGGATTTTGGTTTTGGTCCTCTTGCTCATGCGGTGCGTCTTTTGGGTAAAATTTTTCGAGTCGGTCGACGAGGCTCCGTTTCGGTTGGAAGAGGAGCATGCCAAGTGAGCCGAACAGGATGGTTAGTGCTATAAATAAAAGCCAGAACATGCTTGGTTACCCCCTTTCTTAAAAGCAGTCGGTTTTTTGATTGCGAGTTTTTTGCGAAAGCATGCTTGATACAACCTCACGCAATGTAGCCGGTTTTCTTAGACTGCTAGACTTTTTCTCGAGCTTGCCATGGTTACCATCTTTCGCCGAACCATTCGCTCGGTAGAACGATGCCGGAATTTTCGAGTTTGCTTGCGCACATTGGACGGATGCCGGTCGGAGTAAAACGGCCGACGACTTTGCCGTCATGCGTGATATTGTCCTGCTGGTAGATGAACAGGTCCTGCAGGGTGATGGTTTCGCCTTCCATGCCGACGACCTCGGTGATGTGCGTGATTTTGCGCGAGCCGTCCTTTAGTCGCGATTGCTGGACGATGAGATCGATGGCGCTTGCGACCTGGGAGCGGATTGCCCTGATTGGAAAATCAAGCCCGGCCATGAGCACCATTGTTTCGAGTCGTGCCAGCATGTCGCGCGGTGAGTTCGAGTGCCCAGTTGCGAGCGAGCCATCGTGCCCGGTGTTCATCGCTTGGAGCATGTCCAGCGCCTCTCCGCTTCTGATTTCGCCGATGACGATTCGGTCCGGGCGCATCCTGAGTGAGTTTTTGACGAGCTCTCTGATGGAGATGGCGCCTTTGCCTTCGATGTTCGGCGGCTTCGTTTCGAGTCTGATGACGTGTTCCTGTGAAAGCTGGAGCTCGGCGGCGTCTTCAATCGTGACGATTCGTTCGTCGTGGGGAATGAACCCCGATAGGACGTTGAGTAGCGTCGTTTTTCCCGAGCCGGTTCCACCGCTGATGAAGATATTTAGTCTTGCTTTTACACAGGCGTCAAGGAATTGCGCCATTTCTGGTGTCAGCGTGCCGAAGCCGATGAGGTCTTCGATTTGCAGGCGCTTTTCTGGGAATTTTCTAATTGTAATCGTCGGGCCGTCGAGTGAGAGCGGCGCAATGATGGCGTTGACGCGTGAGCCGTCCGGGAGGCGGGCGTCAACCATTGGGCTGCTTTCGTCAATTCTTCGCCCGAGCGGCGCGACGATTTTTTCAATTACTTGCAGAACATGCTCGTCATCGCGGAAGCTGTAGTCGGTGAGCTGGAGCTTGCCGTGCTGCTCGACGTAAATTTGATTCGGCCCGTTGACCATGATTTCCGAGACAGATTTGTCGTTCAAGAGCGGCGTGATTGGCCCAAAGCCGATGAGCTCGTTCATGACCGAGGTGACGAGTTCTTTCTTCGCTTCAAAGGTTAGGCGCTCGCCCTCTTCGCTGAGAAATTTCATCGCCTCTTGTTCGATGAATTTTTCCATTTCCTCGTCGTTGGCTTCGATTAGCTGCTTTTTGATTTCGGTAATCAGGTGCTTGTGCAGCAGGTTTCTGAGGCCGTAGTCCTTCGTTTTTTTGACTTCCTTTTTTTCGATAATTTGCTCGACGTCTGATTGAACTTTTGGCGAGACCGCATTTTTTTGGTTTAAGCGCTTGAGTAAGGACATCGCTGGCGACCTCCTGATGGTGTGTTAGTTTGGTTTGAGTTTTTGACGAACTACTTTTCGGTTTTTTTGTTCACTGTTTTGGTGGTGCTGCAAAGCCTTCCGAAAATAGGTAATTTTGTATTTTTTAATGTTGTGGTGCTACTCGGTTACGATTTTTTTGATTTTTTGAGATTTATTGTGATTTTTTGCTTTGCCGGTCTGATTTTTGCTTAGATTTTGCGAGTTTTGTTCAATTTTTCATTTTTTAATCTGAATTTTTCAGTTAATTTTGCGAAAATAGCCAGATTTTTCTAATTTTAATAGTTTTGAGTTGAAATAAATGCACAGGTTTCTGCATATATGCACGCATAGTTGCGGATATGCTACATTTCAAAAAATTTATGCACGACTTTTTCAATATATGATACAAGTTTTAAAATATATGCACAGCTTTTGAGAGCTAATGCACAAGTATTTGTGAATATGCACATGTTTTTCCTGATATGCACAGCTTTTGAGTGATATGCACAACTATAGCCTTATATGCACAGTTTGCTAATTAACTAATTGATTAACGTATTCGATACGAAAAACTTGTAATTGTGATTCAAATAGTATTGGATACGCGCTGAAAATTCACCTATTTTTTCGTCGCTTTAATTATTTCCTGGAAAAGGATGTTACTTATTTTTTTTAAAAAGAAACGGAGTGAAGCGTTTTTGCTTTGGCTTTTCGGTTTTGATTTTTCCAGGTGAGACAAGGCTTTCGGCGAACTTTAGGGTCGTTTTGGCGACTTGGGTGCGCGCGGCTGAGATGACGAACGGGATGCCTTTGTTGATGGATGAGATCACCGTCATATAGTCGCTCGGGATGCGCGCAAAAATCGTTTTGCCGAGGACGTTTTCGATTGAAGCAAGGTTCATGCCCTTCATTTCGGCGTCGCGATTTAGGACGATTTTGATTTTTTCCGTAAAGCCTAACAGCGCCATCGTATCGAGTGCGAGCTTGCCGTTCTTGAGTGCCGGCAGGTCGAACGAGGTGATGAGCATGATGTCGTCGGCGTAGTCGAGCGCGACGAGATTTGTTTCGACGAGGCTCGGCGGCGTATCGATGATGATGACGTCATAACGCTTCTTTAGTTCTTCGATTAAGCGCGAAACGTGATCGCCGCTGATGAGCTCGGCAAATTCGGGCAGTGGTGGAGCGGCGATGAATTCGACGCCTGAGCTGTGCTTCATCATGTACGGCTCAACCTCGCCGTCCTTCTCGTCGAGCGATTCCTTAACCCAGTCGTAGATGGTCGCCTTCGGCTCTTTGTCAAACAAAAGTGGCACGTCGCCGAACTGCAGGTCAAGGTCGATGACCGCCACAGCAAGGTTCTTTTTGGCTAGTGCGGTGGCAGCGTTCACGGCTAGTGTGGTTTTACCGACCCCACCTTTTGTGCTTAGAAAAACGATGATTTTGCCATCCTTTTGTTTCGTTGCGCTGGTTGGGTATTGGCCGTTTTGCTCGCTGTTTTCTAATTTGAGCGCGATGGTCTGCTCTGCTTTTTCAATAGCGCTATGGAATTCACTCACGGTTGGTGTCGTCGGTAAGATGTCGACGACACCTGCGAAGAGTGCCTGCTTTAGGTCGATTTGCTGTGATGGGAGCATGAGCAGAACGACGGTAGCATTTCGATTTTGGTGTATGTGCGTGAGTTCGCGTGCGATTTCGTATGGGCTTCGCGGTTGAAACGGGCCGATGATGATGATAACCGGCGTGCAGCTTGCTTCAAGTTCTTGCTTTAGGTCGGCTTCGGTCGCGAAAGATTTCGGTTTGGTTCTCGTTGCTGGTGCTAGGCTTGAGCTTGTTGATGTTGCGCTTTTGGTTGCAGTTGTGTTTGTGTTTGTGTTTGTGACTGCTGCGGTTGTGCCAATATTTGTGCTCTTAATTGCAGCAGTAGTGTTTGTGCCTGTGCTTACGCCTGGCTTGGCTTGGAGCAGTTCGCTGATTTCTGTTGCAAAGGAGAGTTTTGTGCTTAGGACAAGGATGTTAGTCGTCATTGGTGGTCTCCCCTTTTGTTGTTGTCGGGTCTTGCTTGGCCGCATCCGGATTTTTGCGCAGCATAAAGGTTAATGAACCCTTCACAGAAACATTTGTGAGCGCCAAGGCTTGGTCGGGTGTGACTTCGACGGTGACGGTCGGGTATGTGAATGTCGTTTCCAGCGCCGGATCGATGTTTTTGATTGTTTTATCAGTTTGGCTGCCCACAGCGAGTACCTTGATTTCCTCGAGGAGAATCTCAGTCGTCGATGGATTTTGGGCGCTTTCCGGAATAAAAGCGATGATGTCGACGAAGTTGCCAGGGCGGATTAAGCCTGAGAGCCCTTTGACGTGGTCGACCGCAATAGAGATTGCCCGCTTATTTGGTTCTATTTTCAGCTTTTCTTTTGGCTTGGCAGATGCTGTTTCGGCTTTTGATTGGTTTGTTTGGTTTGTTTTACTTGATTGATTCGCAGAAGCAGTATTTTCTGGTTTAGCTGTTGATACTTTTGATCCCTGCTCCTCTGTGCTTAAGTAAAAGTAAAATAGTATGGTGAAAATGGATGCTATGAGCATGGACAGCATCCAGATTTTTTTCGGTTTCATCTGTTCACCTGCTGTCTGGGTTGGTTATATACTTAGAATTCGCTTTTGATTTGTAAGTTCGGCTCTTTAGTGACCTATTTGAACCTTGTTTCATATAAATAGGGCACTAATTGAGGCTTTAAGTGCCCTTATTCATCTCTAGTTTCTTAAAAGAGGACGCTAATAGAAGCTTTAAGTGTCCCGCTTTTCTCGGTGAATCTGAATTAGGGTACTAATAGCTGATTTTGGAGGGCTCGGAGCTAGCAACTGAGTTCCGAGCATGTAACCCTCCGAAAATAGCAAATTATCTTGTCAGCTTGTAGCCATAAGCTCCGAAGTTTAGAGACCCTGAGTCGATTTCACCTGAATCAGCGGCCTCAATGAAACGGCCGACGATTACAGCGGATTGGCTGCCTGATGAGACGTTTTCGATAAAGAAATTAGCAAAGCCGACGATTTTGACTTGTTTAACTTGGTTTTGCTGGGTGACGACTGGCTCGAACACGGGCACCAACACGATGCGTGGGCAATCGACGGGATGGTTGAGATACGTCGATGTCGGGCAGGCAGCGATGCGGAAGTTTACCGCTCGTGATGTCGGTCCAGCGAGATTCCCAGTTTGCGTGTCGATGATTTGGTTGACGCGCAGCTCATTTTCATAACCATTTTTGAAATCCTCTTCGTATAGCTTTGCTCCCGGTCCGGCCAGGGCGAGCGCCCCGAAGTTTCCAACGGTGGCGTCCTCAACCTTGAGATATTTTATATCGCCAAATGCGATTTGGCTCGTGTACTCGATGCCGACCGGGACAGCTCCTCTGCCGGAAATGAGCGTGCCGATTTCGACGTTCGATGCCGCGTCGACCTTTGCTTCGTTAAAACCAAGTGCTTTTGCGAAAAATAGATCGATTGATTTTTCTGCAGTAACGGTAATCCGATGATTATTTTCATTAAAATTTATGTTAAAGAGAATAGGGTTGGTTTCATTTAATACAATGGCTTGATTGGCTTGTGCCGTCGCTTGATCAGTCGAGGTTGGCAGCTCTTGGGCGCCTGCCAGCGCAGCAGCGTCAGTAATGTCCTGTAGTTTTTGTTTTTCCATGTACAGCATGCCGCCATCGATGACGAGAGCAGTGATGCCGAGAAAAACAATCATTAACAACGCCATGATAATCATGACGGCACCTTTTTCTTCTTTTATTAGTCGGTTCATTTATTCCACCCTCATCACAGTTTTACTTTTAACAGTAAAGGGGTTGGGTAGTACCATTTCCATCAGCGGGACGGAGATGGTCACCGGGTAGGTTGTCGCGACGGTCACAAACGTTCCGCGCTTGCGCAGCTCCTTGGGCGGCGTGATGGCGACGGTGAGTTTGGTGACGTCGTCGACCTGAGCAGCCGCTTTGGTTGCTGTCGTGATTTCTGCGTCGGTCGCACCAAGGCTGGCGATGCGCGCGCCCTCCTGTGCCGCATGGTTCGTCGTCAGGTACGTCTGAAAAATCCGACCAAAGTCGATGATAGCAAAGACGATGAGCAGCAGCATTACTAGGCTTAGCGCCAGTTCAACCGTAGCTTGGCCTTTTTGGGAACGCATATGACTTGTCGCTGGTTGGTGTTCTTGGGTTCGCATCATTTTTGAACTCAAGTGGTTCATGCGATATTGACTCCCAGCTGGGTGACGGTTCCGAGAACAATCGCCACACCATATGGAAAGGCGTGATGATACTCAGATCGGTCGAGCCCAGATAATGTCTTTATTTTTGTAAAAAAAATGATTCGTTTTAGGGTGCTAAGTAGTTCTTTTTTTCCTATTAAAATCATGAGCGCGATGATGCCGCCGATGATTGCGGTGAATAGGAATGCACCGAAAACAAAGGCGGTGCCCTTTAGTGCGCCGATGGCAGCTAGGAGTTTAACGTCGCCGGCGCCCATTCCATCAAGTAGATATGGGATGAAAAGGAGGCCAAGGCCGAGCAGTAATCCTAGCCCGCTGAATGAGAATCCGGCCCAGCCAGCGGTTATCGTGTGATAGGTTAGACCAATTGCCATCGTTGGAAAAGTGATGATATTTAAAATGCGTCTATTTTTTAGATCAGTAACAAAAGAGACTACGAGAATGATGAGTAATAGTATGTTTAGTAGCATATTTCACCTCGATAGACATGCTTAAGACGCCTGCTTCGGTGTTGATGAGGAGGCGTCTAGTGTTCGATATGGAGCGCTGGCTTCGGTTCAGCGCTATGGATTGTAAAAACCCCCACCTTCAATGCGGGATTGAGGGTAGGGATTTGAGCTGCTATGTGAAATATTATTATCCTGCTTCAGGGGTTCCTCTAAGTTCGTCTAGAATTTCTTGGAATTTCGTGTTGAGTTCATCACCAAATGCCCCTAGAAGCGCTACTACCGCAAGCGCGATTAGCCCTAGGATTAATCCGTATTCTGTCATACCTTGACCTTGTTCTTCGATGAAAAGACCTTTGATTTTCTTCATCATAATTGTTCACCTCATTTTATTTTTGGCAAACAACGATAAGTAACACTACAGTTTCGGTAACTGGCTGACTTCGGTAGCTTTCGTTAGCTCTTTTACTGACTCGGCGATTTGCTGACATGGTTGTCCTATTTTTCACCTTGAAATAGATTAGTTGATTGGCTGAGTTTATTGCACTTTGTGAGGTCACTTTTGAATGCACCCTTAATAAACTACGAATTTTGGCTAGTTGTGATGACTTATGTACGATGTGGTTCGCAGGTTTCTCATAAGCATCGGCCGTCTGCTTATTATGTTTTGGGTGATTTGGTGCGGTGTGGTTCGCGATTCTAAGTGTCCTTTTTGCCTTTCATCTGATCTGATTTTTGGCTATTTTTTGGTAATCACTGTTAGCACTTCAACAGATTCGGTAACTGGCTGACTTCGGCGTCCCCGTAAGCCCCTATAGCTTTGCGTCCCAAGATTTCTCAAGGTTTGCCTTTTTCGTTTGTTTGCTATTTTAATATATCATTGTTATTGGTAAAATTCACTATGGAGAATTATTGAAGGAAGGGCAAAATTGTGAAAATTTTAAGAAATAATTTTGAAATCGAGCTTCCGTTGAGAATTATTGTTTGCGATCGTTTTTGGCCACGGTTTAAAGGGTTGATGTTTCGTATGGTGCCGATTGTTGATGAGGGGATCTTACTAGTTCCATGCAATTCGATCCATATGTTCTTTATGTTTTTTTCGATTGATGTAGTGTTTCTGGATGAGAATGATGTGGTAGTTGCTGTCCGAGAGAAGGTTAAACCGAATCGGTTGATATTACCAGTCGCGCGTGCGGTGAAAACCCTGGAGCTCCCGGTTGGTGCGGTCGGGAAGCATACCATTGGGGTTGGAGACAGAATACTATATTGATATATTTTGGAGATCGAACATATACAATATGTTCGGTTTTTTTGTGAGGATTTTATATTTCTCGCTTTAACGCGGTGGGGGACTGGGGGACAGTCCCCCAGTGCGTTACTGTGGTAAAGTGTGCGCGTTTTTTGTTTTATGTCGCCATTCTACTACCAAGAGATTGATAACGATGCTGATGTAGACAGCGATAGGAAAGCTTAGCGATGGGTCCATCACTATGCTTAGTGGTCCGATTAATATTCTAAAGGTAACGAATACCCAGGTTATGGCGTAGCTGCGTTTTATCCAGGTTTGATGGGCATGTATGTTGCGTTGTTTGGCATGAATAACTGCAATTGCTGTTGTCCAGAGCCAAAATGCATCAAGAATTATAAAGGCAATAGTTGAACTCATCCCTCCCGTTGCGTATACAGCTAGGTAGGGTGATGCTAGTACATTTAAGAAGATTGCGATAGCGTAAACGGTGCCTATTTTGCGATGAACGGCTGGATTTTTCCGACTCGCTTTAGTTAGTTGGTAAGGTCCGATTAACAGGGCGACGATACCTAAAATGATGTGCGGGTAGAAGAACCAAGTCCAAATGTTTAATGAAAAGCCTGACATATGTAAGATTTTTTGTTTTACCAATTCAGTTTGTTCCGGGCCAATCCAGAAAAACATAACAAGGATATAGATCGTTAGGAGTATTGCTGGCGTATACAAGTATATTATCGTGCGATTTAGCTTCGTTTTAGTTTTTGAATTTGTAGATGTTTTTGTAGGTGAGGCCATTCTGTTCTCTCCTTATAAAAGGAATGTCATTCGTTTTGTTTCTATGATTTGTAAATAGAGACGTCGCTTTTTTACTGCTTTAAAGCAGCGGGGGACTGTCCCCCGCTGCGGTGTCGCGGTAAAGCTTTCTGTGCTTTAACGGGTTATGATGGCGCCTTTCATTTTGATTTCGAAGCGGTGGATGGCACGTTCCATGGTTTGGAGCGGATTTTCGAGTATGTCTCCATGCCCTGGGGCGAGGAGCTCTGGGTTATAGGTTACAATCTTTTTTGCGCTTTCGAGTGCAGTTGGTTTGCTCCAGGTGGCCCATCCCGGAAACGGGAACAGTTTTTTTACGTCACCGGTTACGGCTGTTCCGCCCCTAGTTTGAAACGAGTCACCTGCAATTAACGCCCTAGTCCTTTTATCTAGATAGGACATTGAGCCCGGTGTGTGGCCTGGGGTTTCAATGGCTTGGAGTGAACCTATTTGATCTCCATCTTTTAGCGTCTCATCTGCTTTTGTTTTTATTTTTTTCGGAATACCACCCTTGATTGGGGTTTGGTCTTCGTGATTATCAAGGGTGAGATCTCCGGTCAAAATCCGGTTGTCACGGGCGGATATATAAACTTTCAAGTCAGGAATTGCTTTTTTTATTGCATCAAGAGACCCGACATGGTCTTCATGTGCATGCGTAAGTAGAATTCTTTTTATTGGCTTTCCGATTAATTCTGCTGTTTGTAGGATTGATTTCGCACTGTATGGGAGTGCTGCATCAATCAAGGTCAAATCCTCATCTTCCTCCACCAGATAACAATTCACCGGAAAAAAATGTGGAACAAATGTGATTTGGTACAAGCAATTGTTTTTGGTTATTTTCAAAATGAAGCCCTCCTTTTTTCCAATAACTTAAGATATTAGGAAAAAACTCGGTTTATTCGGGTTTTATGAGGCATTTATAAGGTTTTTACTGTCCCTATGTAATAAAATGTTCAAATTGTTTTTACGGAATTGTGAATTCAATCACACATGCCACTATTTTGCTTTTGGTTTTGGTATATTTACAGTGTGAAAAGCAAATAAAACATACGCACTAAGGAGATGTTGAAAATGGTTAAATTTTTACGAGAAAACACTATTGCCGCAGGGATTCTAACAATCATTCGTTTGTGGTTAGGATATAATTGGATGACTGCTGGTTATCATAAATTAGCTGATGGTTTTGATGCTTCAGGTTTCTTGAAAAACGCTGTGGCAAATCCTGTTAAAGGTCCAGACGGTAATATGGTTTATGGTTGGTATGTGAACTTCCTAGAAAGCTTCGCATTACCAAATATTGAATTGTTTAATTTCATTGTTCCGCTTGGTGAGTTCCTAGTTGGTCTTGGATTAATGCTTGGTTGCTTAACAACTGCAGCAATGTTCTTTGGTCTTGTGATGAACTGGTCATTCTTCTTGGCTGGAACTGTGTCTCATAACCCAACTGATATTTTCTTTGGAGTACTAATCTTATTCGCTGGTTTCAACGCTGGTAAGTTTGGTTTAGACCGCTGGGTAATTCCGTTCATTCGCAAAACTGTTTTCAAGAACGGCGGGGATGTAGGTAAAGCGGGCAGCAAGACAAAAGCAGCTTAATAAGTCATAGTGTGAATTCGCGAGTGAATCGCGTTTAGAATAGGTACAACCCCTCTGGTTGCTAATGTATGGATGGTTCCTCCCCTTTCCCTCCCATACAATGCACTAGTGGGGTTTTTGTTTGTTTGTATGTGCGCTTTAGCGCGGTGATGTGGTGGGGGACAGTCCCCCGCTTCTGTGCAGCTTCACCGCAGTGGGGGACAGTCCCCCGCTTCTGTGCAGCTTCACCGCAGTGGGGGACTGTCCCCCACTGCGTTAAAGGAATATGTGGGTTTGGTGGTTCATATGATTAGTAGAAAAGGGGCAATGCGGTGTGGTGAAGGCGTGTCTTGTTTGTTCAGCTGATACTAGAAGGGTGATTCGGCGAGGTTTTGAGTTGGTGTATGCTGATAGCAAGGATCCGTTTATCCAGGAGATTTTCGAGCGGTATGGGGTACCGTTTTTTGGAGTAGGTGCAGTTTGTAATCAATGCTTGAATAAGTTGGCCAATAACAAAGCGTATTTTATTCCAGCTTTGTTTTCGCCAATGATGCGGGGAAAGCTCTAGAGTTTGGACATTATATTGTTCATTTATAGATTGGACTCAAACTCCACTTTGCAGTAATAATATTTAACGCTTTAACGCGATGGGGGACAGTCCCCCATCGCGTTAAAGCGTGTATGTGCGTGTTTCGTATGGTTTTAGTTCGAGCTGAGCCAGTGGCTCGTGTTGTGCTACTTCATAGTTGTGGAGTAGCATTTTTTCGTGTTGCAGCAGCATGCCCTGCTCCGCTTGAAAGTAGGCTATTTCCGCAGAGAGGTTTGCAATGATGATGATTTTTTCGTCTTTGTCATTTTCACTACCCGTAAGTGTCCGCGTATAGGCATAGATTTGCGGGTGGTCTCTTTGAATCAGTTCATAGCTGCCGTAGGTGAATACCGGCATTGATTTTTTCAGCGCAATCATTTTTTTATAGAAATTTAGGATCGACGATTCTTCGGCTAGTTGGCGCTCAACATTGATGTCAACGTAATTCGGATTTATTTTTAACCAAGGCTTGCCAGCGGTAAAACCAGCATTCTCTGCTTGAGACCATTGCATCGGCGTGCGAGAGTTGTCGCGGCTAGAGTCCCATACAATCGCCATGATTTCCTCATGAGGGGCACCCGCTTGGCGCTTATTGTGATACAGATTGCGTGTAGCCACATCATTGTAATCTTCAATTGTTGAATAATGAACGTTGGTCATACCGATTTCCTGACCTTGATAAATGAACGGCGTGCCCTGCATCAAAAAGTACATCGCCGCAAAGACTGTTGCACTTTCACGCCAATATTGTTTGTCATTGCCCCAGGTAGAAACCATCCGGGGCTTGTCGTGATTTTCAAGAAATAAGGCGTTCCATCCTTTGCCTTCTAGCCCTTTTTGCCAGCGAGTTAGGACTTCTTTTAGTCGGATAATATCGAGATCTTTTTTTGTTTCAGCATCCCAAAGAGCCATATGCTCGAATTGGAAGACCATATTGAATTTGCCTTGAGTCTCGCCCACCCATTGTTCGATATCATTCGGATTGTCGATTGAGACTCCGTTTGCCTCGCCGACAGTGACAATATCGTATTTGGCGAAGGTTTGCTGCTTTAGTTCCTCGAGATGTGTGTGGATGCCGTCGACATTCATCATTTTTGGGAACGCCTCGACGTACTGTTCCCCGTTTGGATTTGGCATGTCATGTAAGCCAGGTTCCTTTTTTATATGGCTGATAGCATCAACACGGAAGCCGTCAATTCCTTTATCAAGCCACCAATTAATCATTTCATAAAGTGCTTTGCGAACTTCTTGATTTTCCCAATTAAGGTCTGGCTGTTTGCGCGAGAACAGATGAAGATAGTACTGATCGGTGACTTTGTCGTATTCCCAGGCTGAGCCGCCGAATATGCTCTCCCAATTATTTGGGGGAGCTGTTGGTGTTACTTGGGTCACTTCTGTTACTTGGCTTTCGATTGTTTGGGAGTCATCCGGCCGTACTGCAAGCTCCGTAGCGGCTTCGATATCAACTCTGTAGTCAGATTCTGCGGTTAAATGGGCTTCGTGTTGGTTTGTAATATTGGCGCTATCCCCCCCTCGCCCATCACGCCAAATGTACCAATCCCGCTTGGATGAGGCCTTTGAAGCGCGCGATTCAATGAACCACGGGTGCTCATCGCTCGTATGGTTGATGACAAGGTCAAGGATAAGCCTCATATCGCGGCGATGAGCTTCTTGCAGAAGTTGGTCGAAATCAGCCATCGTCCCGAATTCTGCCAAGATTTCATTGTAATTTCTTATATCGTAGCCATTATCGTCATTCGGCGAGTCGAACATTGGACATATCCAAAGGAGGTCAACGCCGAGTTCTTTTAAGTAATCAAGTTTTGAGATAATGCCTTGGATGTCGCCAATTCCGTCTCCATTTGTATCCATAAAGCTTCTTGGATAGATTTGGTAGGCAACTGCCTCTTTCCACCATGTTTTTTTCATGTGCTTACCTCACTGTTAGAATTTGTTTTGTTATGAATGGCATTTTGTAATAGGTACTGTACGTGCGGGTCTCTGGAGTGATGTTTCTGGATGCATTTGGCTGTAACCGGTTGGTTCACTAGACTTAACTGGACTAAACTAAACTAGGCTAGACTAGACTGGATCCTTTGTAAGTATGTGTTTCAAGTGAAGCGAATATCTCGTCATGTCTATATTACGCTAGTGCCTAGTTAGTTGTTAGCGTTTGCTGATGATTTTCATGTCACTAGCGTTGCCTTATTTATTTCAGTTGAAACGTAAGGCTTTTCGACTTTTCTTGCAGGCGAATGGTGTCTATTTGTTTTTATATATAAAGTAATGAAATAGTGCAAACTGGGGGTCTCTCTTTTACATAGGATAAGGCAAATTTAGTTGGAAGGAGTGTTAGCGGTTGAGCAAGCTAGGGCAATCGGCTTGCTTGGCTGCTGAGGAATTGTAATCGATTGGGGTCAGATTAATAACAATTTTCTAAGGAGAGATTTCTAATGGTTAGCTTTTGGCGAGAGAATGGTTTTGCAGCGGGAATTTTGACAGTCATACGGCTTTTTCTGGGCTATTCGTGGCTGATGGCGGGGTACAAAAAACTAGTCGGAGATTTTGATGCTTCTGGTTATTTGATAAATGCAATTAAAAATCCGGTTAAGGGGCCTGACGGGAACCTTGTTTATGGCTGGTACGTGAGTCTTCTGGATGGTTTTGCGCTGCCAAATGTCGATGTGATTAATTGGGTGATTCCTCTAGGTGAGTTTTTGGTCGGATTGGGGCTCATACTTGGTTGTTTGACCACCGCGGCGATGTTTTTTGCGATGGTCATGAATTTTTCATTTTTTATGGCGGGGACGGTTTCACATAATCCGACGGATATATTCTTGGGGATGATTGTGCTGTTTGCTGGGTTTAATGCCGGTAGATTTGGATTAGATCGTTGGGTGATTCCGTATCTTCGACGGACAGTGTTTAGTGAGGAGCATGCTAGGTCGAAGTTTGGAAAGTAGTATGGGGTTTGAAATTTAAGTTTTTTTTGAATTGGAGCGGGTGTCCAAGATTCCCACTCTTTTCTTTAACGCTTTACTATGGTGGGGGACTGTCCCCCACTGCGGTGTTGCGTTAACGTGTTGGGGGACTGTCCCCCACTGCTTTAATGTGATGGGGTGTTGGATATTTTTTTATTTGTTGGTAAATATTATAGGTGGAATATAATGGACTTTTTTTGTTTGCCTTTATGCTAACTGAATTGGGTAGGGGTTTTGCGATGAATAATTTTTCGAATGAAAATACCGCTAGGCGTTATAAGGCGTATTTAAGTACTTTTGGGAGTACACAAATTCACCTAAGAAATCCATATATTATCGCTTGGTGGTCAGCGGCTTTTCCGGGTTTCGGTCATCTTCTTCTTTCAAAATATCTTCGCGGATTTGTTTTATTTATGTGGGAGGTTATTATCAATCTACAATCTCATGTGAATTTAGCAATGATATATTCATTTCAAGGCAAAATTGATAAAGCCAAAGATGTTTTAGATACGCGCTGGCTCCTTATATATATCCCTGTTTATATTTTTGCGATTTGGGATAGCTACCGAACAACTGTCGATTTAAACAAGGTGTTTATTTTAGCAGAAAGAGAAAATCATCGATTTAATTCCTTTAGTATTGGAACGATGGAGATTAACTATCTTGATAAACGAAAACCTTCACTAGCTGTCTTTTGGTCAATGTGTGTTCCAGGTTTAGGGGAACTTTATATTCATCGTATTATTACTGCTTTTTTCGTTATCATTTGGTCGGTTGTATTTTTCTATCAGTCTCATGTGCTTGAGGCGCTTAATTTACTATTCATAGGAAAGTTGCAGGAGTCAACCTCTGTATTAGTAGCTGAATGGCTATTATTTTTGCCCTCTGTTTATGGATTTTCTGTTTTTGATTCCTACATAAATACTGTTGAAAATAATAAATTATTTGAAAGCGAACAACGGACTTATTTTAGATCGAACTATCAGCATCCTCATTTTACAATTAAAAAAGGGACAAAGGTGACTTGAGTTATGCAAATTTTCTCAACCTTCGAGCATACAATTTACTTAGAATTAGCCATCTCGGAGTTGGAACAAAAAGGGATTCAAAAAGAGGATATTTTCGTTGTGTTGTTGGAAAATCGGGTGGAAGAACGCCGATTATTCGATACGCTTGACCGCGCAGATGGAATCTCGATGATTGATATCGGGATGGCGCTTGCTACTGCATTTTCCGTGATTGGGGCAAGTATTGGGTTTATTTTAACTTGGGGACCCATTTTCTGGGGACTAATTGGGGCTAGTGGTGGTTTTTTGCTTGGTTTTCTTATTAAATTGGTCATATTAAAGGTAATTCGGAAACGACAAAGATTGCTAAAGGGAAAACAAGGTGAGGTCATCATGATTGTTGATTGCGATGATAGTAGAACAGATCAAGTTGAAAATATTCTTTGGGACCATTTTGCGTTAGGAGTGGCAAAGATTAAGACTAGGCCATAGAATTACTTTCACACTGTAAAGTGGCGGGGGACTGTCCCCCATCACTTCACTGCGTTACTGCATTGGGGGACTGTCCCCCGCTGCTTTAACGCTTTGTTTTGGTGAAGAGGTAGAAGGTTTCGTTTTGTTTGTATTGAATACCACCGGCTGGATTGTTTTTGCAGAGTTGTTGCTTTGATTGTAAGTTCTTTTCGATTTGCGTTATGTGTTTTTCTAGATTTGCTTCGCTTATTTCGTATTTCTTTTGTTTTTTGTGGATGATGGCTATTAGTTTAAATTGTCCACTCGTTATTGCATCATGGGCATCATTATGGTGATTATTTGTTAACAGATAACCGCCATTTATTATGTACCGACCACAGGCCTTTGAGATGCCACCAGCAAAAAGGGAGATGAGTAGATCATATTCATTATCGATAAGGGGTAGCTGGGTTGTATAATCTTGATTGATAAAACGAATATATGAAGATTGTTTGTACTTCTTATGACTATTGATGAATTGTTGTACATCTGTTTGGTCCGAAAAGAATTGGATGGCATTGTCTGCGATATCAACGAATACGACATGTTGGAAATAAAAAGCGGGAGTGACATGAATATTGCAGCCTGGGTAAAGCACTGTTTTTATTTGGTATTTCTGATTAATTGCTGCAAACAGGTCTGCCCTTTCAAATTCTAGGTCTGTATAAACGCTTTTGTATTGTAGAGTCATTTTGTTGATCATAATGTTCCTATTCCTCCTTGCTATTACAAAGGGATTCACTATTCACTCCCCCATAGCATATCACATTTTTCTTTCTGCTTTCATGCAGTGAAGCAGTGGGGGACTGTCCCCCGCCACTTCACTGCGTTACTGCATTGGGGGACAGTCCCCCAATGCTTTAGTGCGCAAAAGGGGTGCCTGACAAGCGTCAGGCACCCTAAGTAGAGGATGATCGCGGCAACCATTGATTCTATATATGGGTGGAAATATTGAATGGACCAAAAAAACATAAACGAAATTTGATTTATGCTTTGAATCAATTAGTTCAATAGTACCTTGCGATTTGTTGGATTAAACAATGTTATTATGTACGTTTCTCTAAGCTCTCGGTACCGTTTTTTCCTTTTGACAAATGATTGAGAAGCAGTCATCGTGACTTGGGGGCACTGTAGGCGCTGCCTCAATGATGAATTGCTCAACTTGATTTATGCGTAGAGTCAATTCATCCAATCTTTGATTGGAACGTCCCAACATGGCAATTAAGCTTTCAATTAAAAGTTCTAACTTTTGATTTTGCTCTAATGACCTGTCAATTTCCACTCGATTCATACAATGCGGCCTCCTAGAATGGCAACTCTACCGCATCCGGTGCAGAGCCATGGCCAGATTGATTTGCAGCTACTGCTCCTGCAACGAGAGCAGAATTGGGCTGATCACTCGAAGCTTGTGTCGTTTGAGCCGTTTGAATCCCATGAGTGCCTTGATCTACTGGATTCACTTGTGTTGATTGATTTCCTTGCAACACTTGAGTTGCCGCACTAACCGATGCTGTTTGAGGTTGTGCAGTGATTTGATTTTGAGATTCTTGTTGGATGGATGTATCAGCGGCTGTTTGAACGCTAGCAATGACTTGTGTGCTAGCCACAGCCTGAGGGGCAGCTGCCCCGTTGTGTGAGTCCACAGCTTGCCTTTGCGGTGGTGCAGGAACAGGGATAGACGCATTAGCTGATACTTTTTTTCCAAGAAATTGGACTGAGTCAGCTACTACTTCGGTTAAATAAATCCTTTTGCCATCGTTGTTATCATAATGGCGGGATTGAATTCTCCCGGTTATGCCAATGACAGAGCCTTTTTGGCAAAATCGAGCAGTGTTTTCGGCAGTTTTTCGCCATAGGGTACATTGGACGAAATCAGCTTCGATTTGACCATCATGATTTTTAAAATGGCGGTTAACCGCTAATGTGACATGCGTGACCGGGATGCCATCACCAGTCACCCGTAAATCGGGGTCTTTCGTTAATCTGCCAACCAGCGTTACTTGATTTATCATTTCTCATCTCCTCTCTATTTTGATAAATCCATTCTCCTATTTTTTTCTTTAAAGGTAAAATTAGCAAAAAAAATTTTTTCATGCAAAAATACCCCTTAAACCTCCAAAATCCCCCTAGAAAAATCAAATTTCGCTGAGAATTTATCCTTGATACTGCTAAAATGGCCTATTTTGGATTTATTTTTCGACAAAGTGAAATTTTGGCTTTTATTGTCCATATGTTATAATTTGAGCAAATTTCATGAAGGGAGGACTTAGAATGAAGACATTTAAGCTGATTTCATTAGAGGTGTTTGAAAATGATACATTCCGGGAAATTGAACTGGTTGATGGTTTGATAATCAATAAAGAAGATGAGAAAAACACTTGGCTCATTGAAATTTATACAAAGCCCGAGCAAATCAGTTTTTTTGAAAAAGCAATGCAAAATCAAGAAGACCGAATTATCCGCGTCGTCATCACTAAGAAAGACAATGACCCCGTTTCCTTCCATATCAAAACGCGTTCCATCACCAGATTAGAAAAAAATGTCAGCATTATGCTCCAAGGTAACTTAAAGCGAACCTCCCGGAAAAATTATTCGGAGATTCTGTTAAAGGACTTGTTAGATCAAGGTTTAAACGGCGACACTCTCCTCGAGGAATTTAAGGAGAAAATGAAGAGTAAACCGTACTTGACCCCTACAAATAAATCCACTTCACATTGAGGATGAAGCGACCCTCAATATTTATTTTTACAAAAATCAAGACAATGGGCGTCCCTTTCAAAAAGGAATCGCCCATTTTTTCTATCTGTCTTTATTGTTACGGTCGTTTGCATCATTTCTGTCCTCAATTAAATCTTCGCCTCGACCATTATTGTCTCTCATTATGTCACCGTCATTATCGGTGTTTCTGTCGCGCGTATCAAGGGTTCTATTTCCATTGTTTACACCATTGTTTATGTCATTGTCACGGAATCTGCCGTTGTTCATTCCGTTATTAATGTCACGACCATTGTCATTGTCGTCGAGTACGCCATTATTATCTCTATCGCGATTCAGAATTCCGTTATCGCGGTCGTTGAAGTTCTTTATTTCCGCACCATTATTATCGTCTTCTGGAGGCGGGTCATCCGTATCAGCACAGCCAACTAACATTGTTGCAGACAGAAGAGTTCCCCCAATAATCGCAAATAACTTCTTTTTCATATTGTAAAAGCCCCTTTCTTTTTGTAAAAATTGACCTTGTTTCACTGGTCTGCAGTTATGTTTCCCGATTGACATCAGAAACTTTACAACGTATTTTTTCCAATTCATTTACAGGGGTCATTTGTCGAGTCCGCTTTATGGATTTAGTGCGTTTTTGCAATTGGGATTTATCTGAGAGGCGTTGAGGAGGGCTTTGTGGATTGGATTTACCTGGAGCGCTTTTTTGCTCGTTCTAGCTCGTGACCGTTTTTCGATTTTGAGGCTTGATTTGGGCATGTGGAGCCTGTCTATGCTACCTTATTTCGATTTTAATGCTCTGTTTGGGCACATAGAGACTATCTATGCGACCGTTTTTTAGTTTTGGGCTTTGATTTGGGTACATAGAGATTGTCTATGCGACCGTTTTTTAGTTTTGGGCTTTGATTTGGGCACATAGAGTCTGTCTATGCGACCGTTTTTTAGTTTTGAGGCTTGATTTGGGCACATAGAGCCCGCCTATGTTACCTCTTTTCGATTTTGAAGCTTTGATTTGGGCACATAGAGCATGTCTATGTAACCTTTTTTCGATTTTGAAGCTTGATTTGGACACATAGAGACTGTCTATGTTTCCGTTTTTTAGTTTTGAGGCTTGATTTGGGCACATAGAGCCCGTCTATGTTACCTTTTTTCGATTTTGAAGCTTGATTTGGGCACATAGAGACTGTCTATGTTTCCTTTTTTCGGTTTTGAAGCTTGATCTGGGCAAAATGTAAATTCATTTACGATTTGAATTTACCTGGGGAACTTTTTCTCACGCTAGGTATATTCATTTACGATTTGAATTTACCTGGAGCATTTTGTCTCATGCTAGGTAAATTCATTTGCGGTTTGAATTACCTGGAGCACTTTTTCTCACGCTAGGTATATTCATTTACGATTTGAATTTACCTGGGGGACTTTTTCTCACGCTAGGTATATTCATTTACGATTTGAATTTACCTGAGGGACTTTTTTGCACGCTAGGTATATTCATTTACTCTTTGAATTTACCTGGAGCACTTTTTCATACACTAGGTAAACTCATTTGCGGTTTGAATTTACCTGGAGCACTTTTTTACACGCTAGGTAAATTCATTTGCGATTTGAATTTACCTGGAGCACTTTTTCTCACGCTAGGTAAATTCATTTGTGATTTGAATTTACCTGGAGCACTTTTTTACACGCTAGGTAAATTCATTGACGATTTGATTTACCTGGAGCACTTTTTTGCACGCTAGGTAAATTCATTTGCCCTTTGAATTTACCTGGAGCATTTTGTCTCTTGCTAGGTAAATTCATTTCAAGTTTGAATCTACCTCGGAGTAGGTTTTTTCCACAAAGTTACTTCTGAAACAACAAAACGGACATCAACAAGGTGATGTCCGTTTACATTTTGGAGCTATTCTTGTTTTGGTCCGAGTGCGAAGGTCATTTCGAGTTCGCAAGCGACTTCGCCGTCAACTGTTGCGACTCCTTTACCTTTGCCGATTGAACCGCGCACACGGGTCATTTCTACTTCAAGGCGAAGAGTATCGCCTGGGCGAACTTGGCGCTTGAAGCGGCAGTTATCGATGCCACCGAAGAATGCGAGACGGCCGCGGTTTTCTTCCTTTTTAAGCATAGCCACTGCGCCGACCTGCGCTAAGGCTTCTACGATTAGAACGCCTGGCATTACAGGGAAATCTGGAAAATGCCCGTTGAAGAATTCTTCGTTAGCGGTTACGTTTTTGATGCCGACCGCGCGGACGCCTTCTTCAACTTCTAGGATTTTATCAACAAGTAAAAATGGATATCGATGTGGAATAATTTGTTTAATTTCATCTACGTTTAACAATTTTATGACCTCCTCATAATATTTGGTACTATACATCATTGTACTAAAAATACCCGTAATTGAAAAGGAAGGGTGCATGTCCCTTCCTTGGCTAGATCATTCTTTGTTGATGAGGTCGACAATGTGAGTCCAGGTGGATTGCTTGAGGACTTCCCATGGATTGCCACCGCCGATGACGCCGTAACCCACCATCGTCCCAGCGACAAGGCTGAATACAAGCAGGAGAAAAATAATGACGATGCGCAACCAAATTGGGATTAAGCGGATCCGCGTACGCTTTAGGCTTTTCTGCTGCTGTTCTCCTTGCTGATCGGCCTCAGCCTCAGCCTCGGCATTTCCTTGTTGAACTCGATCTTTTTTGATTTGCTCTCTTGTTTGCTGAATTTTTTCCTTTATGCCCACCAATGGCGCCATCGTTCCCGCTTGCTGATCGTTTTGGTCCAGGTTTGAAGGTGCAGCTTGCTGAGCGTTTTGATTCAGGTTTGGTGTTGCTGCTTGCTGTGCCTTTTGGTCCAGGTTTGGTGTTGCTCCTTCTTGAGCCGCTGCACCCGCCTGTTGAGCCTCTGCTTTCACTTTAACAGGTACTGATGGTTGTGGAGCTCCTGTTGGCAGAGCGCCTTTATTATCGGTCGTCGTGGGTGTGGGTGGTTTAGTTTGGACCGCGACGGCTGCGTCCCTGCCAGCTGGTGGCTGCGATTTTGCCGTTTCAGGTTTAGTATCAGTTACTGACATTTATTTGTACTCCTTTAGAGAAAATTCCGATTTCACTATCCTTATTTTATTCTATTATAAGAAAATTTTGCGGAATAGACATTAGAATTTGTAGAAAAAGGTCAGAAATTTAATCTCCGGGTCGTTTCTAGGCCGTTCTGTGGGGTTTTTATTTTATCCTGAAAAATAAAAAAGCTCAGCATTTCTTGGTTATTTTTCCAAAAAACACCGAGCTTGAATTTCTTTATCCGAATCTTCTTGAAGGTATTTTGTCGATGTTGTCTAACATGATACCTGTTCCGATTGCTACGCAATCCATTGGGTTTTCAGCGACAAGGACTGGTACCTTAAGCTCTTCAGCTAGTAGCATATCGATGCCGTGAAGTAGTGCGCCACCGCCTGTTAGGATAACGCCGCGGTCGATGATGTCAGCAGATAGTTCTGGTGGTGTGCGTTCAAGAACGCTTTTTGCCGCCTGAACGATGACTGCAATTGATTCGCGAAGGGCTGCTTCGATTTCAGCCGAGCGAACTGTGATCGTGCGTGGAAGTCCTGAAACCATGTCACGGCCGCGGATTTCCATTTCCTCGTCACGTGAGCCTTGGAATACTGTTGCGATGTTGACTTTAATATCTTCAGCAGTACGTTCACCGATTAATAGCTTGTATTCACGTTTGATATAATGAAGGATTTCCATATCAAATTTATCACCGGCCATTTTGATCGATGATGATGTTACGATATCTCCCATTGATAGCACTGCGATGTCAGTTGTTCCACCACCGATGTCAACAACCATGTTACCGCTAGGTTGGAAAATATCCATGCCCGCGCCAATCGCAGCTACTTTTGGTTCTTCTTCTAAGTAAACTTTTTTACCGCCACTTTTTTCAGCAGCTTCTTTGATAGCTTTTTGCTCAACGCTTGTAATGTTGGTTGGGCAACAAATTAAGATACGTGGCTTTGATAAAAAGCCTTTCACATTGAGTTTGTTTATGAAATGCTTTAACATGGCTTCTGTTACGTCAAAATCAGCGATGACTCCATCTTTCAATGGACGAATAGCTACGATATTACCTGGTGTCCGGCCGACCATACGTCTTGCTTCTTCACCAACGGCTAATACTTTATTTGTATTTTTATCGATCGCCACCACAGACGGTTCATTTAGTACAATTCCACGGCCTTTAACATGAATTAACACGTTTGCCGTACCTAAGTCGATTCCAATATCCCTAGCGAACATTTTATTTCGTTCCTCCTTGAAACATTTGGCCAGTTCCAGCTACTTCTGTACAACAGTTGCCTTCACTGCTTATCTTTACGAGCACAGTTCTGTCCTAATTTTATATTTTAACATATTTTGTCCAAAAGGGATAATGAAATTGTCAAAATAAGTATTATTTTTGAGGAGTTTTGTCAAAATTAGTAGAAAAATATTTGTTGACAAGTTTTTTAGGGTGATTTTTTGAAAAATAGTGCAGTTGAAGTGCCTTTGAAGTGAATTTTGCGCAAAAAAAAGAACCAATGCTTGTTACAAGCTGGTTCTCTTCATTATTAGCCGTCATCTCCGTTTAAAAATTTCCAATAGCTTTCAGGAGGTTCTTTGGTTTGTTTCATTGTGCGCCGGTTGCCCTTTACACACAAATGTGGTGCTACTGCACCGGTTCCTCTTCAAATTCCTCTTTACGATATTTAAGTTTCGTTGCTTCGCCACCCCTTAGATGGCGGATTGATTTATGATAATCTAAGATTTCCTTCACTTCATTAGCTAGATCGGGGTTGATTTCTGGAAGTCTTTCTGTCAGGTCTTTATGGACTGTACTTTTGGACACGCCAAACTCCTTCGCGATTACGCGAACTGTTTTTCTCGTTTCCACGATATACTTTCCAATCTTGATAGTTCTCTCTTTGATGTAATCGTGCACACCACTCGCCCTCCCTAAAATTGAAGATGAGAAGCGTGAAATGAGATCCGCTTTTCGAAAGCCCTGATGCTGTCAATCCGCACGTGATGTCTCTGGGATTTATCTGAACTGGTTTTTGTTTGGATCATTTACCATGCGGCAGAAAGCGTTTACTTTCTGGTTTTGCGTAAATTAATCATATCTCCAACTAAATTCGCTGCCTGCGTACGACTCCTCACCTCAAACACTTCCTTTGTAAGGTTTGTAACAGTTTATTAAGTCGCGGACGGGAATATGCACAAAATAGTGAAACAGGACGGATAATTTTTGGAAAATTTTGATTATTGAAGTGAAATTGCTTGATTTTTTGAAAAATAAAGACCGAATGCCGCCACGAACTTAGTGTTGAGCAGTTTTATCGAGAACGCTGGACGGAACAATAGCACAAGCGCCTTGATCAGGGGCGACAGGGCAAGGTCCGCCCTGCAGGAAATCCTAATTTCCGGAAGGGATAGTAGGAAAAGTTAAGTGGCTCGTTCAGGAGCTACGGGCGTAAGACGAATCACGCAAGAGATGATAATCTCTGGAGGGATTTGGCTTAGACCATCGCTCCTAGCCCATTCACTAAACAACAAGCTTGTGACCCCGAGCTCCTAGGCCGCTTTCGCTAGACGTGTATAACGTGGTGAAACTTATCCACAGCATTAAAATTTATAATCTCCTAAGCAACAAAGAAAGCCCGCAAAGGAGGCTTCCTCTGCGAGCTTATGTGCTTGATTATGAATTCATGCTTGATGCAGCTGGTTTTTTACTGTCTTCGGCAGGCTTGTCACCTTTTCCAGATTCAGCGTCTTTTTCAGAATCAGTTGACTTGTCGTCTTCTGATTTACCACTGTCATCAGTTGGCGTGCTTTCTTCTGTTGATTTTTTATCATCAGCAGGTTTGCCTTCATCTGTTGACTCTTTGTCTTCAGATGGCTTTGAGTTTGTTGTTGATTCTTTTTCTTCTTTTACATCTTTATTGTCAGTGGCTTTGTCGTCTTCTGTTTTGCTGTCATCTTCTGCAGCTTTATTTGGCTCCACTTCAGCATCTTGAAGAGCGTTAAGTGGCTTGTTGATAAAGTCTACAGGATTGACAGGCACGTTGTCCTTGCGGATTTCGAAGTGAACGTGTACGCCAGCATCTTCGTTATATAAGCTTTTTCCAGCAGTTGCCAAGCTTTGACCTTGTTCGACTTCGTCACCAGCTTCAACTTCGATATCCGTAACAGATGAATATTGTGTTACAATACCTTTGTCGTGTTCGATTTCGATGACATTACCTAGCAGGGAATCTTCTCTGACGTCAGTAACTGTACCGCTTAATGACGCGACAACATCAAAAGCCTTTTTGTCTCTCATCGTAATATCGATACCAGTGTTTGGATGGTACGAGTTCTTGTACTCTACTAATGCAGCGACTTGTTCTTCCTTTTTGCCGTCAAATTCATAGAATTGTTTTTGAATCACGACGTCTTCAGGAGTGCTAACAGGCATCACGAAGTTCTCCATTGTGCGGTTTACTTCGACGGCTGGCTGTTCGTTGATTTTTTTGCCAGAAATGTCTGTTGCGTTGTAGTCCAGATTTTCTGAACCCAAATCTTTACTGTTTTGATACCATAGAATTCCAGTTAGGATAATAGCAGCGCTCGCGAGATAGATTGCTGGAATCACCCAACGTTTTTTGAAAAAGCGCTTTATACTAGAATCCTGAGAAGAAAGTTTCTTTTCGTCCTCTCTCATTTTCATCACCTCTGTCAACCATTGTGAACACAATGCGAGAATAATATACATTTGCTGAAAAAAATTTTTTGGTCTTATCTTTCGACATGTTTGAAAGTTTTATGCATGGATTGCAAATATTTTTTAAGGAGTATTTTTAATGGTTTTTGTTAGGTGGTTTTTCAGGGTTTTACCTTTCGCCTATATGGTGGCGGTTTGGATTATGTCGAGCCTGCCAAGCGATGCGGTGGTAGAGTTGCCCGCGCAAGGCGTGGATCGTTTTATTAAAGAATCACTACATTTAGTAGAGTTTGCGATTTTGTATTGGTTATTTGTGGCGGCTGTGCTGACTTTTGGTGGTGGTGCTGGAGTGGAGTCGGATTCGTCTGCCGGATCGACAGCTGGTTCACAGTCACGCGGGCGCTTTTCGTTAACGGCGCGGGTAAGCTTGATTTGTGCGCTTGTTGCGGGATCGTATGGGATTATTGATGAGATTCACCAGTCCTTTATGCCGTATCGTTCGGCGACGTTAATAGACGCTGTCAAGGACTGGACTGGCGTGCTTATAAGCTGGTATTTAGTGCGAGTCGCATATTTTGGCGATGGCACACGGTTGGGTTGGTTACGGAGGGTTATGAGAGGGTTTGAGAGGTTGTTTGTGAAGGTGCGAGGGTAGGAAGTACAACCTCTTCTTTTACTATCTAGGACATTGCCCATTAATCTATCTACTTTATTGTGGGTATGAGTTGTTATAGGACTGTTTTGAGAACTTCGGGTGGGTTTTTGGCCGTATGGACCCTTCATACGGACACTTTCAAGAGTTTCGAGTGGGTTTTTGGCCGTATGGACCTTTCATACGGACAGTTTCGCGAACTTCGAGGCGGGTTTTGGCACTATGAACTTGCTGGCAGACCGAGATATGGTGTTTATTTTAAAAATCAACAAATAAAAGGCAGTCGCTACGAGGAGCGGCTGCCTTTTCGTTATTTTTTCGCGGTGATTTGGGCGAGCATGGTGTCGGAGGCTGCTATCTCCACGCCCTGATAGTAGTGCTTGACAATGTCTTGATAGTTTTTTCCGGCGGCGGCCATACCGTTGGCGCCGTATTGGCTCATTCCGACTCCGTGTCCGTAGCCCTTTGTGTTAATGATGATGTTGTTGCCTTTTACGGTCCAGGTGAAATCAGATGACTTCAAGCCGAGCTTCTCTCGGATTTCTTTTCCGGTTAAGGTTTTACCATTGATTTTAACCTTGGCGACGCGCTTACCTTTTGTCCGCTCGATAATTGTGCCGACGGAGTCTTTGCTGGCTAATTTTACGCCAAGCTTTGCTTCGAATTCCGAAATGGTAAAGATTTTTTGATCGGAGAATTTAGGAGATTGTTTATCCCACGGACTTTCGACACTTCTTAAGTATGGGAAAGAATTAGACCAGTAATCCTCTGAGTTTTCGGTGTAGCCGTTGCTCGTTGAAAAAAAGGTGGCTGTAATTGGTTCGCCATTGAAGGTGATAATTTGGCCAGCTGTTTGAGCGACAGCTTCCTTTATTTTTTGGATTTTCCAGCTATAATCGGATTTCCAAAGGCTCCTTAGCTCTGTGTCGTTCTTGTATACTTGGTGGAGTTCGGTGTCAGCGGTGTCTGCTCCTGCTGGAAGACCGACCCGATTTTGAGTGACCATTTGCTTGACGATGTATGTCCTTGCCGTTAGGGCTTGGGCTTTGAGAGCCTCTAGCTCAAAATCGGCAGGCATTTCGGCTGCTACCACTCCAATCACATATTGCTCAAGGGGCAGCTTTTCCATCGCCTGTGAGGCAGTTCGATAGACAGCTACCTCAACACCGTAGTCGGTTGGCTGCTGCTGGCTTGCCACAGTCTGACTGTTGTTTGTTTGTGTTTTAGGTTGATTCTGATTGTTAGCTAGCTTTTCGCCGAGTTTTCCGCTTGCCTGATCCTCATTAAAAGGAAGCACTAGTATGGTCGGTACTAGGAGTGTTACTACAATCAACAATGCCGTGACTACGATGTAAACTTTGACTTTTGTCATGTACGAAGCCTCCATAGAAAGGGTAACGCCAGCGGTGGCTCCTGCTCATCTTTAACGCGTTGCAGTAACGGGGGACAGGCCCCCGGCGCAGTAGCGCATCACAGCAGTGGAGGATTGGGGTTTTAAGGTTTCTATTCCCCTTCCTCCATTACCGCATCGTTTCATTCAATCTTATGGTGTGGGACAGGCTTTTATGACAAAAATCAGCTATTTGAGTCGGATGACTTTGAAGAGGTATACGGCAATTGAACCAAAGATAGCGCCGAAGAAGATCGGTAATTCCCACACCCCTAGACCAAACTCACTTCCTTTGGCAATTTGAATGCTTTGAACGCTGATATAACAGAAAGAGAACGCGATGAAAAATTTCATGAAGCTCAATAGCGAGCGTGCGTATTTATATTGGATTTCAGCATTCTGTTCGATGAAATTTATATAATTGTAAATATGTGGATACTTTTCAAGAATGGTCAGTGGAAGCCACAGCAGAAATCCGATAGTAGGAAGAAGCCAAACTTCAGTTTTGCTGCCCCAGCGATCCACTTCGCCGGCCGCATTAAAATGTCCGGGGAATTTATCTGGTAAAGTTGGCCACTCTATAATGATGTAGACAATACAGCCAATGAGCAACAGGAATGAAACGATTGTGCTTAGTTTTTGGAGCGGTGTAAAAGGAATATCAAGTTTTGGACGGTTTTCGGTGAATTTATTTGAATTGTAGTCCATATGAGGTGCCTGCCTTTCTTATGAATTAATATTTATCTGGGCTTAGATTTATTATAGCTGATTTGGGGAGTGGTAACTGATTTGGGCTGGCTTTTCGAAGCAAGAGTAGATAGCCACATCAGTGTTGCTAGGGACTGCCACTACGGCACGGTGCTACGGTGATGCACCCGGGGACTGGCCCCCAACACGGTGATGCGGTGATGCACCGGGGGACTGGCCCCCTGCACTGTAATGCGGTGATGCACCGGGGGACTGGCACCCGGCACGGTGATGCGGTGATGCACCGGGGGACAGACCCATTAGTCTTGCATGAGTGTCTTTAAATTGAATTTATGTATTTTTTTTACATTCACTCAGAGTTGTTAAATGAAAAAACGGGAACATGGTTCTATAAAAGACCTTGTTCCCATTTTTTTACTTATTTAAAATGTCTTATTTCTTACGTTTTTCTTTACAAATGGCGAC
>NZ_LR656171.1 GCF_902168435.1 Bacillus marasmi | reverse complement strand
AGGAGCTCTAAAATAATTTCTGTGATGGTTGAACCTTCCTAAAAATGGAAAATGGGGGTTTTACTTAAAATCGGTCTTTTTTAAAGAAAAAGGGTGGTTGACTTATTTACCATTATACGCTGTCACCGCCCGAAAAATCTTGTTTCACAAAACACCTGTGAAACAAGAAAAACCGGGCGGTGACAGGCACCCAGAAACTTTGTTATACTGGAATTATATTGAGGAATGGAGGCTTCCTGATGATTGATATCCTAGCTTTGAACCGATAATTTTATACGTTCAAAGGCTCTGCTTATGCTCAGAGTAATAGGATAAATCTGTCTTCTAATAGAAACCTTTATTTTGCGTTTGTTTATGGTGAAATCGCCTACTTTTCCGTTTAAAATAAGTGAGAAATCCATTGAAACATACGTTGAACAGGGGACAACAAGAAATTGTTGTTATTTTAATAATAAAGATGAATCCATTAAATTTTTTAACTTCTAGAGCATGGGCAGATTGCCTGTGCTCTTTTTAGGGTTTTAAAAGTACTAAAAATCAACATTTAAGGAGGAGACTATCCTATGTCAGTTAATCATGTTGAAAATTCACGAGTTTGGTTCATCACAGGTGCGAGCAGTGGACTAGGCTATGAATTTGCGAAGAAGGCATTAGAGTCAGGTGATCAGGTTGTTGGTGTTGCGAGAAATATTGAGAAGTTGCACGCTCTAAAAAGCCAATTTGAGGGAATGTTACTTCCTTTGAAACTGGATGTTACGGATCGTAATGCTGTTTTTACTACAGTGGAAACGGCCTTTAAACATTTTGGGAAAATTGATATTGTCGTAAACAATGCCGGCAATATGGTTCTAGGAATGATTGAGGAATTTAGTGAGAATGAAGTTAGGTTTCAAATGGAAACGAATTTCTTTGGTGCTGTTTGGGTGACGCAAGCCGTTATGCCGTACTTGCGGAGTCAAGATTCAGGTCATATTATACAAATCTCTAGTATTGGTGGGTTGATAACTGGTCCGATGTCGGGAGTATACAGTGCTAGCAAGTTTGCATTAGAAGGATTTAGCGAGGCGCTAGCACAAGAAGCTGCTCATTTTGGTGTAAAGGTTTCGATTGTAGAACCTGGAGGTTACTGGACCAATCTTTATTTGAAAATGGGTTTTGCCACACAGAATAACGAGTATGATTCATTACGTGAGGAGCTGGCTAAGCAAAATCCAACCGAATCAGTTGATAGTGATCCGAAGCTAGCAGCAGAAGCTCTGATGAAACTAGTGAATTGTGAGAACCCACCACTCAGATTGATTTTGGGAAGCTTTGTTTATGATATTGCCATTAAAAATACAGAAAAACGGCTTTCTTCATGGAAAGAGTGGGAAGAGGTTAGTCGTTCTGCTGAGCATGGTATACCTGCACCAGATGGGTATGGAGAAAGCGAGCAGTAAAAGAGCAGTTGATGATAAGTTTGGTAAAAATTACAATGAATTGATTATTCTTGGAAAAGTATCCCAATTTATACGATATAGTATAAATATCAACTAGTTAAATTTCTCTTTGAAAATAAAAATAAGTTCATGAAGGGGAGTGAAATATGGACCTTCATATGATTCTATCACTATTGTCAATCATCTTGTTTCTATTATCCACTTTCCAGTTTTACCAAATTTGGAATAGTTTTAGGAGTATCAACATTGGTGATAAGATTTCTAGCGAATTAAGTTATGAAGGTAGAAAAAGAACTAAGTTAGCGATGATATTCATTATTTTGGGTGTAATTTTGAATTTGATAGGAATATTTATCAGGCCATAAATATTGGGATTTTTACAAAAAAGAAATGGATTAGGTGACCTGTCATTAGGAGAGCCTCATCCATTTCTTTCTATCTATCTTCGCAAATTTTAAAAATTACTCCCTTTTTAGTCCTAAACAATCTTCTTCAGGCTTGATGTGTATTTGTATCCACGACTGACTACCTGCTTTACGAAATTGGGCGATTTCAACATCGGTTCCGTTTGTTAAAGTGAAAAAAATAATGCAATAATCTGCCCCATTATGGCCACGGAAGCAAATGTTTTTAATATATCCATTTGTTATAGTTTGGTATCTTTGTTGGATTAACTTACACCACTCACCAAATTTAATATCTACCACATTTTCCCCATCATGGTCCCAGCCGTGATATGGGGCGCACAGAAAATCCTCCACAATCTTACTTATATCTGAAATTCGATAACCGCCTTGCTCGTGAATGAGTTGAATAAATCCGTAATAGTACCCAAAGTATTCCGCTTTTTGTCCCTCAAATCCCTCAATTGTTTCAATTTCATAAAAGAATCTTATTCCACCGCTGTCATCTGGCACTCTACAAAGCTTGATCAAACTTGTATGTCCAATTCCCGCAAACGAATGAACATATTGCTCGTAGCTTAATTTTTTTTGATAAGCCTTTGACAAAAAGTTATAGGCAATTGGAAAAGGACTAGTTCCTTGACCAACTGAACCACAATGTCGCCCAAGTAAATTTGCAGCTTCTCGCAAAATACTAAAATAGTTCAGAAGGGTGTCCTCAGGGGTTTTTGCCAATTCAGCCGGAATTTGAAATTGGTCATAGGCTTTATCATAATATGGTGCGAAGAACTCCCAGGTGTCAAACCTCAGATTGAGAGCTGGAAAGCAAGATGGTCGAAAATATTTTTTATGATACGTAGTTTTGTCGATTTGATTTCGTTGGAACACAATCATCACCCCATAATTAGTTTATGGGTGAATGCTAGATGAGTGAAAAACAAGGTGTTTATGGTACTTTCTGTGTTACAAGTGGTTATAATGGAAATGATAAGGGACCGTAAAACAGTTTTAATGAAAAATGCTGGTGATTTGTATCATGGAGGAGCTCAATGAAACAGTTCCGAGGAAAATTCCACGAGTAATGTTTCATGGCCCAGTTCGATAAAACACTTACAAGGAGAATTAATTATGAAACCACGAATTTCTGTCATTACATTAGGTGTAGATGATTTGAACAGATCATTGGAATTTTACCGAGATGGACTTGGGTTATCGACGGAAGGGATAATCGGCGAGGAGTTCGAACATGGTGCTGTCGCGTTTTTCGATTTACAACCTTCACTAAAACTTGCCCTTTGGAATCGGAAGGATATTGCTTATGACACTAAACTTGGTGTAACTCCAGCTAGTCCTACTGATTTTACGATTGGTCATAATGTTGGTAGTCAAGAAGAGGTTGATATGGTCATGAAGCAAGCTGAGGAGGCTGGTGCGACAATAGTAGTCCCACCTCATGAAACGTTTTGGGGAGGATATTCTGGATATTTTCAAGATCCAGACAAACATGTTTGGGAAGTGGTTTGGAATCCAGCATGGGAGCTAACGGAATAAGCTTATTGACTCCGATTGGTGAAAAAATTTCGAAGGATTCATGAAATTAGGATGAATAGTACCTGATATTATTAGGGGCGGCAAGAACTGGTCACTATTTTATAAAAAAATCCTGTACAAACATAAGCTGTACAGGATTTTTTTAGTATGTGGGATAGTTAATCTCTATAAAAGGTATAACCACATGCCCCAACAATGATTAATAAGATGAACAACACAACAATTAAGACAAAATCATTGCAGTTATCTGGAGGGCAACAATAAGCATAAGCAGGTGCTGGATAGCAATGATCCATAGCAGGAGCTGTATACGTAGGCATTGGAGCAACATTTGGCATTGGTGCAACATTCGGCATAGGCGCAACATTTGGACCCATATTTGGCATAGCGTTTACGTTAGGATACATTTTCAAATTTCCCCTTTGTTTTAGTATTTCTATAACAATAGAATACTCTTAAAGGTGAAAATGGAGCCCGTCTAACATAAAATGGGTTAATGTCATAAGTGTGCCTAAGATTTGAACGGACACAGAGTTCCTTATTTGCCGTAAAAAGCCTTCAAAGAAGAGATTTGCGGACACCAGATACCTTATTTAGGCGAAATCTTGAATGGTTAACCATTTTTTGTGCAAATAAAGGATCCAATGTCCGCTGCCATCTCGACATTGCTGATTTAAGCAAAAATAGCGGATGGTATGTCCGCAAAAATTGTATGTCTTAGTTCATTCCAGATAATATAAATATTGGGCATTCGATATGGCGCTTTTGTTATGGTGCACAACATGATGTTGTAATTTATTTGTTCGATAATCTCTTTGTAGACTTGCCAAACTGGCTAGATGGGTAAAAGAAGGTCTTGTCACTAATCTCGTTAAATAAGCAGATTGATCACTGTCGGATTTTCTCTTTGTATTAAGAAGTCTAATCATTTCATCTCCAGTCCTGATGGAAAACCCATGTCCAAAGAACTTTCCATCATTTAGAAGGACAGCACTAAGTCCATTAAACCATGGAGTTCTTGGCTCATAGTCAGGATTATTAAAGTAAACAACATCGCCAGGTATAAAATAATTTGAATAATTAGTAATGATTTGAAGATCAGAGTCAGTGTGCCAGCTATAAAGATAAAGATTTTGAAACAGAGAATTAAATAGTGTGCTGCCAATACTATATAATACGGCATGGTAAAAAATGATAATCGAAGCGGTTGCGCATTCAAATGCATAAAGTGAACCGTTCCGAAAGATATCTAGAATCGCTACAGAGGGTTTTACACCAGGTTTTAACAGAAATCCACCCGCTGCTGTTAGTTGCCAGTATTTAGGATTACAGCGTGCCCTTTTAAAGCTTCGAAACAAAGCTTTACTTTGATTCATCTCTTTTGCACTCTTTATGATGTTTTTCCGTACGTTTAGTTCAAACAGTAATTCACCGATGGAATGATAAGAATAATTAACAGGTGTCTGCTGCATCGAGCGAATAATCGATTTTTCAATATTCCCAAGCTGCCACTTGTCATCTAGTTGAAACGTAACCCCTGATACTTGTATCATACAATCCTCCATTCCAACTCCATTTTTCATTTCTTTTTACCTATCGTATTCTCAAGACGCTATTATCATGTTTTTTATCCATTCCCTAACGGTTGGCATCTTAGATAAAATGATGCGACCATTCTTTCCCATTTTTCTGAAAATTTAACAGAATAGTCACAAGGATTATGAATGTAAATGGAGAAATTTCAAAGTGAAGGAATTTATTGCAAAATGGTGAGTGCCCAAAGTTGATGGGGGCAGTATTTGTCTAACTGAAATATAGAGGTATTTTCAATAATAAAAACTCGGAAAAAATGAAAATTGAACCGAAGGAAGATGATGATGATGCTTGAAATTCGATTGGTGCCATCCAAATTGAGTTTGCAGGGAAGTCATAAATTATGGAAATAACAATCCTCGATTTCATATCTGAATTAAGCGTATACCCAGCACTGAGCGTAACGACAATCCTTACTTTGGGCGTGATTCTTGTCAATGGGTGGACGGATGCACCGAACGCAATTGCAACCTGTATTTCGACTCGTGCGATGAAGCCAAGACCAGCAATCATAATGGCAGCTGTGTTTAACTTACTTGGTGTTATAGCTGTGACTGTCGTAAATCAGAAAGTGGCAGAGACAATTTACAATATGGTCGATTTCCATGGTGATGTTGATGACGCATTAGTCGCGTTATGTGCCGCTATGACAGCGATTGTACTTTGGGCAACGGCAGCATGGGTATTTGGAATTCCTACAAGTGAGAGTCACGCATTAATTGCCGGGCTATCTGGAGCAGCAATCGCATTACAGGGTGGATTTTCTGGAATTAATGGCAGTGAATGGATAAAGGTCCTCTACGGCTTAGGGCTTTCCACAGTACTAGGCTTTGTGCTGGGATATGTGGTCGTAAAACTGGTTGGATTAATCTGCAGTGGGATGAAGTATCATCAAATGAGCAGTTTTTTTGGAAAAGCTCAGATTACGTCCGCCGCCGGGATGGCTTTTATGCATGGGGCACAGGATGGCCAAAAATTCATTGGTGTATTTTTGCTTGGAATGTTTCTTGCGAAAGGGCAGTCACAAACCGGTGAAGTCGTCATTCCAATATGGCTCATGATCCTTTGTGCAGTGGTTATGGGTCTTGGAACATCTATCGGAGGACAGCGCATAATCAAATCTGTCGGTATGGACATGGTAAAATTAAAAAAATATCAAGGGTTTTCTTCCGATTTTGCAGGTGGATTGTGTCTATTACTCTCAACTGTGAGCGGTATCCCGGTTTCAACAACACATGTAAAAACAACGGCGATTATGGGCGTTGGCGCTGCAAAGAATATTAGGAATGTCAATTTGGCCATTGTCCGTGAAATGGTACTGACCTGGGTGCTCACATTCCCTTGTTGTGGATTGGTCGGCTACTTAATGGCAAAGCTGTTCCTATGGTTATTTTAGTACGAGAAATGGGTATAGACGCATAGATACTAGATTTTGCTTTTCCAAGGATAAGATTGCATACTATTTATATATTAATTTACATGTAAAGGTGGATGGTTCATGTCCAAGCATAGAATTTATACAACGAGTGTTGTAAGTGTTTATCCCCATTATGTTACAAAGGCAGAGAAAAAAGGACGCACGAAGGAAGAAGTTGATGAAATCATTCGTTGGTTGACCGGATATAGCCAGGAGGAGTTAGAGGTTCGACTCGAAGAAAAGACAGACTTTGAGACGTTCTTTGCGGAGGCACCCCAACCAAATCCTTCCAGGGCTTTGATCAAGGGCGTAATCTGTGGTTATCGAGTCGAAGAAATCGAAGAACCGACGATGCGAGAAATACGCTATTTGGATAAGCTAGTAGATGAGCTAGCAAAAGGAAAAGCGATGGAGAAGATTTTACGAAAATAAAAAACTGTTGTTAATCAATATCAGGGACAGGGGGACAGATTTGTTTCCCTGTTTCTTTCATTTTCACGAAAAATATATAGGGTTTTCTTGTTAAATGATTTTTTAATCCTAATATTTTCAAGCTTTTCTCCAAAAACTAACAGGTGAAACCATCACCTGGAGGTATTAACATGAGTAGCAATCAAAATCAAAAGAAGCCCACTTTTCCGGCCCAGCATCAGGACAGGCAGCCTGGAGTCGAAACAGACATGAATCCACGTCCAACCTCAATTAGCCCCACATACAAAGCTAGTGGAAAACTAGCAGGTAAAACGGCGATTATTACCGGTGGAGACAGCGGTATTGGGAAGGCTGTAGCGCTTCATTTTGCCAAGGAAGGGGCAGATGTTGCGATTGTCTATTTGGACGAACACGATGATGCCGGGGAAACTAAACAGCTGATTGAAGCGGAAGGTCGCAAATGCCTGTTGTATGCTGGCGATATCGGCAATGAAGATTTTTGCAAAAGTACCGTAAACAAAATACTATCAGACTTCGGGCAACTTGATATTGTTGTTAACAATGCAGCTGAGCAGCATCCGCAAAATAGCTTGTTGGATATTACATCTGCACAACTGGAGAAAACATTCCGAACCAATATTTTTTCCTATTTTTACATGACCCAACTGGCATTACCCCATTTGAAAAAAGGAGCATCGATCATCAATACAACTTCAATTACAGCCTACCATGGCCATGAACAGCTCATTGACTATTCCGCAACAAAAGGGGCCATTGTTTCTTTTACTCGTTCACTGGCGTTGTCACTTGCTGCCCAAGGAATCCGGGTAAATGCTGTTGCACCTGGCCCGATTTGGACTCCACTCATTCCTTCCACTTTTACAGCCGATCAGGTTGCCACGTTTGGCTCTGACACACCGATGGGAAGAGCCGGGCAGCCGTTCGAGCTGGCACCGGCATATGTATATTTGGCCTGTGATGATTCTAGTTATGTAAGCGGACAGACCCTTCATATCAATGGTGGCACCATTGTAGGCGGATAAGAAAACATCGGACTCTTTCGATGTTTTCTTTTCTAATTTGAAAAAAACCATAGAAACTCGTCGGAAATAGGTTTTCCAATGGAACACAATTGGAATGGTGTTTTAGGGCATAATATCTTTGAGGTGAATCATGTGATTAAAAAGATATTTGGCATCATCATAATATTTCAATTCGTTTCTACGATAGCAAGTGCTCAAACAAACCGACAAATAGAAGTTTTTGAAATAAGTAAAGGCAAAGTGATCGCAATTGTTCAACAGAATCCCCAATTACAACAGGAAGTCAAAACATTTCTTGAGGGGATATCCGGCGTATATGTAAAATATAACCCAATTCCCAAAACAGGATATATGATAAGAGTTCCGTTAGAACCTCCTATAATGGTGAAAAATCAATGGTTTAATGACCTTGTAGATGAAGTAACCATCATCTTTTCCGGTCAGGAAAATCCTTATATTATGGTTTTTGATGATGAAAATAGACTGCATTTCCTTACATTTGAACGCGACACAGCCCACTTCTTAAGGTTATTAGATTATGAAAAATGGATGAGGTGAATCTTAATTTGGCTAGCCTAATCCATTTTTCTACTATGCACCGGGTGTAACCTGTTAACTGTTATTAATCACTTCATTGCTATTCACTAAGCCTTTTAGAAAAATAGATATAAATGATTTCGCTTCTTCATTTAGATTGAATTTGTCACCAAAGGAAAGCCAATCGTAAAGGGTTCCGCGCATACATCTTGAAATGAACAGGCTTGTTTTATCTATTTCTATGGATGTTGGTAGTTCTCCATGATCAACGGCTTCATGAACAAATTGATTTAATATTTTATATAAGCTTCTGTCCGTATTGGCGAAAAAGTTTGCTTCATTTTTGACTAATCCACTCGTATAGACACTTCGCATCAAATCTTCGCCGAGTTCATTTTTCAAGTAAGTCATTTGCGCATCGAAAAGCGCAATGACCTTTTCCTCAAAGTGCAAATCGCTTGGTAAGTTTCGAACAAAATTCTCATAAAATGAATCTATTTCTTTAAATTTTTCGATAAAAATATCGTATTTAGAAGAGAAATGGCCATAGAATGCTCCTTTTGAACTTTTACTTTTCCGAACGATTTCATCGACGCTTACCTGGTTAAATCCTTTTGTTTCAAATAGTTTTAATGCTGTTTGGTAGATTCTTTTTCTAGTTTCTTCAGCTTGTTGCTCTCGTGTTTTCTTCTTCATAACTGAACACCTACTCATTTTTCTTAACACCTATATTAACATAATTCAATGAGCAAACCCAACACTTATTCCGAATTTACAAAATAGTCAGAAAATAATATTGACAATTAAATTGATTCTATATTACATTATTAATAGACTACGGTCTATGAAAAATGAAAACGCTAACAGAAAGGGGAGTTTAAGATGGATATATTAGGGAAAAGAACGCTTCGGTCACTATTAGCCACTAAGGTCAAGCAGCACGAGGATAAAGTGTTTATACATTTTGAAGATGGTCATGAAAAGCGATATAAAAAAACGTATAAACAATTTCAAGAAGAAGTGAACAACTTAAGTCATGCTCTTTTGAATTTAGGGATTCAAAAAGGGGATCATGTTGTCCTGCATTTACCAAATAATATCGAATTTTTAACGACTTGGTTTGCGTTAGCGAATATTGGCGCCATTATGGTACCAACCAATATTTTATCACCGGCTGATGAGATGAAATATATTATTAATCATTCTGAGGCCGTTGTTTTAATGACAGAAGTTGAGTATTTAGATAAGTTTACTCAAATAAAAAGTGAGTTACCAACGATTCAGAATACGATTCTCACACGTTGTGAACAAGCAATCGATGGTGTATTACATTTCAACGCATTATTAAAAGTGTCACCGAACCAGCCAAAAGCTTTACCAGAAGTTAAGTCGGAGGATGTTGTCGCGATGCTTTATACTTCGGGCACAACTTCCAAACCGAAGGGCGTCCAGGTTACGAATGCCAATTATATTTATGCAGGTGAATTATTATCAAAATCTATTAATCTCAATGAGAACGACCGGCCATTCATCGTTTTACCACTATTCCATGGTAACGCGCAGTATTATTCAACGATGTCTGCGCTTGTAGTTGGTGCAAGTATTGCCCTCACAGAGAAATTTAGTGCCACTCGTTATTTTAAACAAGCAAAAGCGCTTGGCGGAACGGTTGGTTCCCTATTTGCTGCCCCATTAAGAATGATTTTAGCAAAGGAATATGATGAAAATGATCGGGATAACTCTATCAGATTAATCCTATTTGCACAGTCGATAGCGGAACACCAAATTGCCGATTTTGAAAATAAATACGATGTAAAGCTCCTACAAATGTATGGGATGACAGAAACGATTGGCGTTCCATTAATCAATCCGATCAACGATATTCGGAAAAATATGAGTATCGGAAAACCAAGTATTGGCTATGAAGTGAAATTACTTGATGAAAACGGGATTGAAGTGCCTGAGGGTGAAGTCGGCCAAATCGCTGTCAAAGGAGTTCGAGGCCGAACGTTGATGAAGGGTTATTTTAAAAATGAAGAAGCAACAAGGCAAACCTTCAACGGAGAGTGGTTATTAACAGGGGATAATGCTTATGTCGGAAGTGATGGCTATTTTTATTTTGTAGACCGGATGAAGGATATGATTAAGCGTTCTGGTGAAAATGTTGCAGCCAACGAAGTCGAGAGCGCGTTAGTCGAGCATGAAGCGGTTTATGAAGCAGCTGTCATTGGTATTCCAGATGAGATGCGTGATGAAGCCATCAAGGCATATGTCATTTTAAATAAAGGTTTTACTGTAACAGAAGAAGCACTAATTGAACACTGCCGCGAAAAACTGGCGAAATTTAAAGTCCCAGAGTTCATTGAATTTGTTGAAGATTTCCCTCGTACACCTGTTGGGAAAATCCAGAAACATATATTACGCAAGTTAATATCCATTTAAGAAAGAAGGGAATTAGATGAAAAATTTTAGGATTTTATTAGCCAGTTTGGCAGGTTCCGTTATTGAATGGTATGATTTCTATCTTTATGGAACAGCAACAGGACTTGTATTTTCTACATTATTCTTTCCGACACAGGATCCGTCTATTTCGATTTTAATTGCCTTTGCCACTTTCGGAGCAGGTTATGCTGCAAGACCACTAGGCAGTATTATTTTTGGACATATGGGAGACCGCATCGGCAGAAAGGCCTCGCTCATGCTGACCTTGATTGGGATGGGGGGAAGTTCGTTCTTAATTGGTTTACTTCCAACCTATGCTCAAGTTGGTTTAATAGCGCCAATCGCGCTGGTTGTTTTACGTTTACTTCAAGGTGTTGCGCTCGGCGGCGAATGGGGCGGAGCCGTATTACTAGCAACTGAATCTGCGACAAAAGGTGTCCGTGGATTCTTTGGTTCAATTCCTCAATTAGGTGTACCGATTGGCTTAGTACTCGGAACATTTAGCTTTACCATGATTAGCTCATTAACGACTGAAGCACAATTTATGGCCTGGGGCTGGAGATTACCATTCTTATTCAGTGCGGTTTTAATTGTATTGGCGATTTGGATTCGTAGCGGGATTGAGGAAACACCAGAGTTCAAGCAGAAAAAGGAACAAGGCGAGCTTGCCAAAGTACCTATTGTAGAAGCTTTTAAAAATAATAAAAAGGATATTCTTCGCCTAATTGGATTAAAACTTGGAGACGGCTTTTTCAATGTATTCCTCATGTCATTTATCTTGGTATATGCAACGACTTATCTAGGCTATAGCCGAGATGTCGCATTAACTGCATTAACAATAAGTTGTGCAACGATGATTCTAACAATTCCGTTGGTTGGGTATTTGTCAGACTTTATCGGCCGTAAAACGATTTATATCAGTGGTGTTGTTGCATTGTTATTACTTGCGATTCCGTATTTCTCATTCATTCCGCAAAGCACAACGATGTTTTACGTTATGCAGGCCTTGATGTTAGGGGTCTTCTGGGCAGCGATTTTCTCAACGCAAGGGACATTTTTCTCGGAGTTATTCCCAGCCAACGTTCGCTATACAGGACTTGGGCTAGGTTATCAGGTCGCTGCTGCTATCGTCGGATTTGGACCGATGCTTTGGACAGAAATGGGTGTATTATATGGGGCATCACCTTATATATTTGGCGGATTTATGGCTGTAGGACTACTGATTTCATTAATCTTAGCGATATATTCACCGGATACACGAAAAGTGACCCAATATAATGATCAAATCGTCATTGCGGATCCAATTCAAAAAACAAATCAAATGTAGGGTTATTTTTCAAAAGTTGCTAGGTTTAAATTTTTTAGTGATTTAAGTTGAAGGTTACGCTTATTCGTAATAAAGGGGATGTTAGAGGTGGATATTTTTGTAAGTGGTGTTGGGATCACACCTTTTGGTAAACACAATGAATCTTCGTTAAAAGAGCTTATGCTAAAAGCAGCAAGGGATGCGTTGAATGATGCGGGACATCCAAAAATCGATGCAGTCATTGTTGGAAACTTTATGGGTGGGGCTATTACCAATCAAGAAATTCTAGGCTCGATGCTTGTCAATGATTTAGGGCTTGGCTATATTCCAGCATTAAAAGTAGAAGGAGCATGCGCATCGGGAGGCATCGCGATTCGTCAAGCTGTCATCGGTATTTTAAGTGGTGCTTATGAAAATGTGTTAGTTGTCGGTGGAGAAAAAATGAAGCACGCTTCAACAGAAGTAGTGACTCAAGCGATTAATGCAGCAATGGATAATAGCTCTAGTGAAAAGAATGCAGGTTTGACCTTTCCTGGTTTCTTTGGATTACTGGCTAATCGATATATGTACGAAAGTGGAGCAACTAAAGAGCATCTCGCCAATGTTGTTTTACAAAATCGTTCCTATGCCGTCAATAATCCACTAGCACAATTTCAAAAGCCGACCACACTAGAAGAAGTGATGCAAGCTAAACAGATAACAAATCCACTTGGCTTGTTTGACTGTTCTCCAATCACAGATGGTGCAGCGAGTGTAGTGTTAAGTAAAAATCCAAGTCCGATTAAAATTCGAGCATCTGTCCAGGTGTCTGGGCCAACAAATATTCAGGATTTAGATTCAGTTCTGCAAATTCCTGCGATTATTGAATCTGGGAAACTGGCGTACGAGCAAGCTGCATTAGGTCCTTCTGACATTGATGTGGTAGAGGTTCATGATTGCTTTTCAATAACTGAGCTTCTAGCAATTGAAGGTTTAGGCTTTTCCAATCGTCTAGAAGCATGGAAATTTATTCAGGAGGGGCATGCTGGATTAAATGGGAAAACACCAATCAATACAAGTGGAGGTCTTCTGTCTAGAGGTCATCCAATTGGAGCAACAGGAGTGGCGCAGTTTATCCAAATTGTCCTTCAATTAAGGGGACAAGCATTTAATCAGGTAGAGCATGCTCGCATAGGGATGGCGCAAAATTTAGGTGGTACTGGAGCATACTCTGTTGTACATGTATTGGAAAGGGTGTGAGTACGATGATGATTTATGAATTTAAAGACAAGAGCTATTTAACAAAGCCCTTTACGTCTGAGTCTGAAAATGAACAAGTTGTGGAACGTGAAATTTCTGGTGAAGGTACTGTTTATTCAGTCACAACGATTTACGTACCACCGGCGGAATTTGCACAAGAAAGTCCTTATACCGTTGCGATTATTCAACTAAATGATGCAGCTCTTAAAGTAACAGCACGAATGGACGAACCAGTTCAAATTGGGGAAACGGTTCATTTTACGAAATTTGAAAATGGGGCGTATCATTTTAGAAAAATATAGATTGATAGTTTGAAGAAACACAACAATTAAATGGTATTACACATGATGAAGGGGGGCTATGTTGCCTCCCTTTTTGCTTGTGGAAGAAAGTGGATTCTACTGAATATTGACTGAGACAATATTTTAAGGTAATATTGTCTTAGACAATATTTTAGGAGGGTTATTATGGTTGGATTAGAGTATATCTTGAACTTATATCATATGGAGCATCAAGTTTTAGCTGATAAGTTAGGAATCAAAAAGCAGAATATTAATTTATGGATCAAGGGAAAACAAAGTATTTCCAAAAAGCATCTCCCGCTTCTTTCTGAGATATTTGGCCATGAGGAAGAATATTTTCAAAAGGAACTCGATGATGTTGATAAATTAATGATCCAAAAAGAAAAGCTGAGACAGGAGTTAAAGCCGCAGGTAGTGGATTATGAAACTGATATTACGCTAGGCAAAGATGCAGAGTTTATAGGGAAACCCATTTATAACAAAGTTGAATTTAACGAAATTAATAAAGAACTAGAAAAAGCGCAGCTCGTTGCAGAATTTAGGGAGGTTGTATCGGGGATCGACAATCCGCTAGAATTGCAACTGATGAGTCAATTAAGCATGCTTTTGAGGGAACGTCGACAGGAAACGATTTTTGAATACACGATAGACGCGTTGTCTCATTATTATGATGTTCTCCCAGATTGGGTTGGTGAGCCAGAAAGTGATGAGTTTGTCGAAGAATTTCTCGAACTTGCGGCTCAGCATGATAAACAAAAAATAGAGGAGAATTAATTTATTTACTAATTGATTTTATGTGTAAAGCCTTATTGAGGAATCAGAACTAAATCAAGCTTTCAATGATAACTGTGATTCATATCATAAAACCCAACCTGGTTACCCGTTATAATAAGTAAAAAAAGGAAAAAGCACACTAGGATGGGGATGGCGTTTTGGAAAATAACAATTCACTTTACACGAAAATTGGCGGCCAGGACACAATTGATAAACTTGTAGATGCTTTTTATCCACGTGTCTATCGAGACCCGGAGTTAAGACCACTTTTTGAAGGCGATATGGAAGAAATCAAGCGGAAGCAGAGATTGTTTCTACCGCAATTTTTAGGTGGACCAGCGCTGTATAGTCAAGAATTTGGACCTCCTGCAATGAGAGAGAGACATCTTCCTTTTGAAGTTACACCAAAGAGAGCAGCCTGTTGGCTTCGCTGCATGAAAGAAGCATTTACAGAGGTTGGCCTTGATTCACACCCGGCAGGACCCGCTTTTTATGATAAGTTAACTCAAGTTGCTGGAATTATGGTTAATAGTCCAGATCAAGATTAGGCAGGCATGCCAAGTTAATAAAGAATTACAAAAAACCAACAGCACTCCTTATTGGAATTGATGCTGTTGGTTTTATTTTTCTTTTACATGATTAGGCTAGCACTTTTAAATAGTTTTCCTCTATTTCTTTTGCAGTTTTAGGTTTGCTAAAATAAAACCCTTGACCGATTGCTGCTTTCAATTTTAATAGATGATTTAATTGCTCTTTTGTTTCAATTCCTTCTGCGACAACCTGTAATCCAAGATTACAACCTATTTCGATAATCGTTTTTACAAGCTGATAATCTTTTGGATCAATTAACAAGTCACGAATGAAGGATTGATCAATTTTAAGAGTATCAATGGGTAAATCCTTTAGAACATTTAGGGAGGAATAACCCGTTCCAAAGTCATCAATCGAAATGTTAATTCCCAATTCTTTTAAAGAACGCAGAGTGGGTAGCATTAACTCCGAATCTTCCACTACACTTTCAGTAATTTCTATTTCAAAGTACTTTGCATCAATATTGTATGACTTCAAGCTTGAAGCAATAACTTTAATTAATTCTTTATCGCGAAATTGTCTCTGAGAAACATTTACGGATACAGGGACTAATGGGAACCCTTGCTCTTTCCAAATTTTTAATTGATTAAACACTTCATGAATGACCCACTTACCGAAATTTGTAATTAGGCCCGTTTCTTCTGCAATCGGGATAAATTCCTTTGGTGAAATGATGCCGAGCTCCGGATGAATCCAACGAAGGAGAGCCTCGAATCCTACGATATCTCCATTAGTTAAATCAAATTTTGGTTGATAGACGATGAAAAGTTCTTTATTCTTCAAAACTTTTCTTAACTCTGTATCGATCAATGCTTTCCGACTTTGTTGCATTTCAAGCTTTTTTGTAAAAAATTTGAATGTGTCTTTTCCAACTAATTTAGCATGGTACATAGCAGTGTCGGCTGTTTTTATAAGGTCGTGGATATGTGTGGTGTTTTCAGGATAACGACTGATTCCAATACTTGCAGTAACATAGAGTTCCTTACCCTTAATGTAATAAGGTTTTTTAGCTTCTAGAATGATAGTACCTGCAAGATTTTTTACAAAATCAACATCCTTTCCTACAACAATCATAATAAATTCATCACCACCATGATGGTAGGCATGAATATAATCGTTTTCAAAGGAAAGAAGTCTGTTTGCAACATTTTTCAATAATTCATCACCAAAGTCATGGCCTAAAGTATCGTTTATTAATTTAAAATGATCTAAATCTAGGAAAAGTAGAGCAGTGTCTGCTTCGATTTGCTGACAAAGTGCTAAATCTGCAAGTAATCGCCGTCGGTTTGGTAAGTCCGTTAGATCATTGTGTTCAGCTATATATTTAATATGCTCTTCATAATTCTTTTGCTCAGTAATGTCTCTAACGAAGCATATCGTATTCTTTGATTCTTTAATATGGGATAAGGAGATTTCGATTGGAAAGGTGGTTCCATCTTTCCGAACGCCGATTAGCTCTCCTTTCCAAATCGAATACTTCATTAATTCGATTATTACATGTTTATTCATATGCTCGGAAATCTTTTGGGGGAAACATTTAGTCCAATTAAGTGTTAAAAATTCATCTTTACTATAACCGTACAAATTGGCATACGCTTCGTTTACGAAGATAAACTGCCCAGCTTCGTTCATAATTCCAATTGCTTCAGCCGCAGAGTCCATGGCAAAAGAATAGTCCAATAATACAGTTTTGGTTGTACCAAGCTCCTTTTTGGAAATGAGATATTTATCAATTTGCAGGCCGATCATCCAACCGATTGCTGTGTTTAATAAATGAGAAAAAATCATTGAAGGGTTAAAATCGCCAAATTGATAGTTAAACACATTTACAAAAAAGACAATTCCAGCTAGGATGATTCGCCAAGTGTATTTCATAACTCTCTCCTTCCTCACTAAAGGATAGGTGGTGGAATTAAATGTTAAATATGGTATCACCTTCATAATAGTAATATAATTTTAATAATTCAATGACTTTTCGCACTATACAAAAGCAATGTGGTTAAAGTGTGTTATGTGGCATCTTTTGAGCAAATATATACGAACGGTGATGTCGTTTTAAAAAATTATGATTCACTAATTAGTTGTCTTATACATATAGATAAAAGAGTATTCTTTGATGAGGAGGACATTGTCATATGTATGAGGACTACGAACAACCATTTTGTGCACAGACAACTGATAAAGCACCCTTATTTGTGGCAGAAGCTTACGACAATGTTGAAAAGAAAATGAAGGAAATTCGCTTACAAAGCTTTATTGGAAAATGGGTCATTTTATTTTTTTATCCTAGTGATTTTACTTTTGTTTGACAGACAGAGTTAGCAGCGGTCGCTGCTATTTATCATCAATTTAGGGCATTAAATGCAGACGTACTTGCCATAAGTACCGATAGTGTAAATTCCCATAAAGTTTTTACCGAAGTTTCTTCTGCTGCAGCTAAGGTGACGTTTCCTTTATTAAGTGATCGGACACAAAAAATAAGTAAAGCATACAGAGTTTTAAATGAAAAAACTGGAGCTACATTCCGCGCAACAATCATTATCGACCCAGAAGGAACGATTGTTACCAGATTTGTAAATCCTCCGGAAGTTGGTCGAAATATTTATGAGATTGTAAGAATTATCCAAGGGGTTCAGTATGGTAGAAGAACTGGGCAAGGAGTCCCTGCTAATTGGGTACCGAGTGATTCTGGTATGATGAGGGATCCATAATTCAATGGCAGAATTTAGAGAGCTTGCAGCGATTTCATGTGATGAAAATAAAAATGATGCTGATTCAAAAATCAACATCATTTAGAAATTAGTCATTAATTTCATCTATAAACTTATCTATGGATAGATCCTTGTTAAGAGTTACTTCCCAACTATTGCCATTACTCCTTTATAGATTAGATAAAGGGAGAAGACTAAGATGGCTATAATACCAATCATGGAAGTGACTGGTGAAATGCTTGCTAAGAAAGTACCTGCTAGTGGAACTTTGATTAGCGCGAAACCTGCTAAAATACAAGCTAACATTAGAAAAATTGTACGATCCATATGCCACCCCTCCTTTCTTACAATATAGTATGTACAAGTTGTACAAGATGTCACTTAATCTATGAAATAATCAATTTACGGAAATAACTGAATTAAAAAGTCTGGCCTATCATAAATCATGGATGGTTGTTAGAAATGGACTTTAGGCACGTATGGATGAAATCAATCCTGACGGGGAAATTAATCTTACCGGATGGAAGGTTTTAGAAAATACGTGTTGGAGGACCGTGATAATGACCCAAAAAAGTATTAGATTTCCCGAAGGATTTTTGTGGGGCGGAGCTACTGCAGCCAACCAGATGGAAGGCGGTTTTCATGAAGGGAATAAGGGTTTAAATATTGCCGATGTTCTGCCAGGAGGCAAAGTCCGTCTTAAAGTATTACATGAGCCGGGCTTCAACTTCGAGATTGATGAATCAAAGTACAGCTACCCAAACCATGAGGCCATCGACTTCTATCATCGTTATAAAGAGGACATCGCACTATTCGCCGAAATGGGCTTTAAAGTTTTCAGATTATCGATTGCTTGGACGAGAATTTTTCCTAATGGTGATGAACTGGAGCCAAATGAGGAAGGCTTAGCCTTTTATGATCGAGTATTTGACGAACTTCATCATTATGGAATTGAACCGGTTGTAACGATTTCGCACTATGAAATGCCGTTAAACCTTGTTAAGGAATATGGTGGGTGGAGAAACCGTGAACTGACTACATTGTTTGAAAGATACGCGAGGGTTATTTTAAAACGCTATCAAACTAAAGTGAAATATTGGATGACTTTCAACGAAATAAATAGTGCGCTGATCATGCCAATCATGAGCATGGGCTTTGCCATTCAAAAAGAGGAAGACCGCTATCAGCCAATATATCAGGCATTCCATCATCAATTTGTCGCAAGTGCCTTAGCCGTAAAAGCCTGTCATGAGATAATCCCTGGTTCAAAAATCGGCTGCATGATTCTATATGCTCCAGTGTATTCGGTTGATGCTAATCCACTTAATCAATTACACGCGCTTCAAGAGGAACGGATATTCAATTATTTCTGCGGTGATGTTCAAGTGCGTGGGGAGTATCCTTCGTTCATTCAGGATTATTTTAATAAACATGGTATTGAACTGGCTATTCAGGCAGGCGATTTAGAGTTAATCCGCGAGTATACGGTTGACTACATTGGCTTTAGCTATTACATGTCTCGGACTGAGAAGATTGATAAAACAAAAGATGATATGACACAAGGAAATATCCTGTTTGGTGTGAAAAATCCATTCCTAAAAGTTAGTGACTGGGGCTGGGAAATTGACCCGATTGGTTTAAGGATTTCCCTAAATAAATTGTATGACAGATACAAGGTTCCTCTATTTGTCGTAGAGAATGGACTAGGAGCCTATGATAAGGTCGAAGAGGATGGCTCAATTCAGGATGATTATCGGATTGATTATATGCGAGAGCATATAGCGGCAATGCGGGATGCGATTCATGAAGATGGGGTTGATTTAATGGGTTATACAAGCTGGGGTTGCATTGACCTTGTCAGTGCCTCAACAGGCGAAATGTCCAAACGCTACGGCTTCATTTATGTCGACAAGCATGACGATGGCAGCGGCACATTGGATCGAAAAAGGAAAAAGTCCTTCTTTTGGTATAAAGACGTTATTGCATCGAATGGTGAAAAATTGTTTTCATGACAGTATTTTTGGGTGGAAATAACGAAACGGATGTCCGCTGGCTTTTTTGGCGGACATAGATGCCCTTATTTTGATAGAAATGGCGTGTTTTTGGATTTAAGCGGACACAGAGGACCTTATTCATGTGAAAATCACAGAAAAATGCCCATTGAGGGTCAAATAACGTACCTGGTGTCCGTTAGCTCTAGCAAAACAGCATTATTTGTGGAAATAACGTACCTGATGTCCGCTAATTTTTTTACCGGACATAGATGACCTTATTTTGATAAAATTGCCGTGTTGTTGGATTTAAGCGGACACAGAAGACCATATTCATGTGAAAATCACAAAAAAATGCATATTGATGGTCAAATAACGTACCTGGTGTCCGTTAGCTCTAGCAAAACGGCGTTTTTTGTGGAAATAACGTACCTGCTGTCCGCTAACATATTAACCGGACATAGATGACCTTATTTTGATAAAATTGCCGTGTTGTAGGATTTAAGCGGACACAGAGGACCTTATTCATGTGAAAATCACAGAAAAATGCCCATTGAGGGTCAAATAACGTACCTGGTGTCCGTTAGCTCTAGCAAAACAGCATTATTTGTGGAAATAACGTACCTGATGTCCGTTAGCTCTAACAAAACAGCATTATTTGTGGAAATAACGTACCTGATGTCCGCTAACATATTAACCGGACATAGATGACCTTATTTTGATAGATTGGCGTGTTGTTGGATTTAAGCGGACACAGGTGACCTTATTCAAGTGAAAATCACAGAAATTAGACCATTGAGGGTCAAATAACGCACCATATGTCCGTTAGCATTAGCAAAACAGCATTATTTGTGGAAATAAGGCACCAGATGTCCGCTGGCTTTTTTGGCGGACACAGATGACCCTATTTTGATAGGAATGGCGTGTTGTTGGATTTAAGCGGACACAGATGACCTTATTTTGATAGATTGGCGTGTTGTTGGATTTAAGCGGACACAGATAACCTTATTTAAGTAAAAATCACAAAAAAATGCCCATAGAGGGTCAAATAACGTACCTGGTGTCCGTTAGCTCTAGCAAAACAGTATTATTTGTGTAAATAACGCACCAGATGTCCGCATAAATCCCTGTCGCTCAACGCAAACTTTCTTTTCATATAATGCCCCCTAAATAGACATTTTGTTTACATACTACCAAATTTATCAGTCGTTTTATTTAATTCTTTTTTGCTATGGAAAAGGAATGTAAATGTTCGGTCTAATGTTTCGTGTTTAACTTTTGTTGGGTCAAACTTGAGCAACTTAAAGGTTGTTTGAACGCAAAATCCTATTGCAAACGCAGAAATAATGGTTCCGAATCCAACCATACCCCCAAGCCTCCATCCGGCCAAGACTGCCAACAGCTCAATCGTTCCCCGACAGACACCAACAGGTAAGCCCGTTTTTCTAGTGAGTGCCACCATCAAACTATCTCTTGGACCTGCACCGAATCCTGACCCTATATAATAGTAGGAAGCCAAAGCGATAATAAACAATCCAACAATCATCATAAAGATACCTAACATATAATTGCTCGCAACGGGAATTAGATGAAATCCAATCAATACATCTAGAAACAATCCGATTAACACCATATTTAGAATCGTACCGAGTCCGAGTTTCTCACCTAATAATACTGTGATAATTCCAATTGCTACGCCTGCAAAAATTGAGACGGTACCAATACTCATCCCGATTGTTTTGGCCAATCCAACATGAAAGACATCCCATGGTGCAAATCCTATATGAGCATTCATGGTGACGACGATACCAAGTGAGTATAAAAATAGTCCAAAAATTAAACGCAATATACGGTTAAAAAATAGTTTCATAGTCATTTCTACTTTCTCTATAAAATAATCAATGCTAGATTGTGTTAATTTTTCATAGTATTGATATGTTATACAAATATATCATAATTAGAAACAAGTAAACATTCTAAAAATTTACAACTTTATCAAACTATGACGATGGACTGAATTGCGGTAGAAATGAGGAAACGGAAAAACAGGAACATAATAACAGTACGGGGAGATTCTGGCTCGCATTCACCGTTTTCGCTTTCGATCATTGGATTTTTTAATTTTCATTAATTTGGTGGGCGGTTGTTTTCGAATCCATTTAATGAATCGGGATAGTTGGTCATCATCTTTTAATTGAGAAATAGTTGTGAGGCGACTGGCAATTTCTGTATTTGTATAAAGAGCGTGGATTTGCTTATGACAGGGAATACATAGGTTGGCAGTTGGGCCAAATGTGCCACCTTCTTCTTTAGGCAGTAGATGATGGACAGTTGTTTCAACTGGTTCGCGGTCACAAAGCTCACATTTCGCCATAAATATGCCTCCTGTCGAATCGTTTACTTTCTATTATGTGTAAATATCCATAATAAGATTAATCTTATGGACATAATTATGACTTGTGCGTTGATGAAATAAAAAGATTTACTTCGATATAGACTAGCGTTATCCGGAATTTTCTGCCTAAATTTCATAACAATAAGCCATGCAACATAAAGGATGCATGGCTTATTGTTTATACGCTTAACAATACGTTTTTTCAAAAAATTTAGTATTAGTTTTCTACCAAAAAAAGAATCGACTTCGCAAATTAATCTAGATTAAACTTCACGGATGTTAGTTGTTCTGAAACAGTCCATAATTTCTCCATGGTTGATTTATGATAGACATGGTGTCGAGGAATTTCAATGGTAGGATTGCCTTTTCGATTGCCTGCACCATCAGGTCCGATATATTCGCCACCTACTAATGTATTATCAGTTGCAGCCATTATTGTAGGTAATGCCCCTTTTTCAGCTGGTTGAGCAATTAGTTTTAAGATTGGCTTGATATACCAAGGTTCTTTTTCCTTTCCAATTCTAAATAGATTGGTTGAGGAAATGCCAGGATGCGCTGCTAAACTAATTGTTTTATACCCATTACGTTTTAACCGTTCGTCAAGTTCTTTTGCAAACAGAAGGTTCGCTAGTTTACTTTGACTATAAAACTTCATTGAGCGATAGCCCTTTGAACCATCAAAATTATCAAAATCAATACTGCCAGTTCGATGGGCAATTGAACTTAGTGTGACAACACGAGGTTGTTTGGCCTTTTCCAATAATGGAAGCATTAAACTGGTTAGAGCAAAATGCCCTAAATGATTGCATCCAAATTGAAGTTCAAATCCTTCTTCCGTTTTGGAGAAAGGGGGGATCATCACCCCAGCGTTATTTATTAATAAGTCTAACGAATCGTATTTCTTGGAAAAAGCGTCTGCAAAATGATGAACCGTTGTTAATTTTGCCAAATCTAAATATATAACATCAACTTTTGCTTGAGGAAATAACTGTAGTAGCTCATTTTTTGCGGCTTCTCCTTTTTTTATATCTCTGACAGCCATGACTACGACATTTCCGGTACTTACAAAATACTTGGCTGTTTCCAGTCCTAATCCACTATTTGCACCTGTAATGACAACAATTTTTTCAGATATATCCATACACCCCTATAAGTTATTCTCGGTATATCGAAATCCTCGTTTGATTAAACAAACGAGGATTTTACTATGGTATTAGGTTTATAGAATACATCTAAAATTAATATTTTTCTACTATAATAATAGCGTTTAATAAAACTTTAATATATTAAGTGCTTTTGTGGCTATTTTTTTCGTTTATCTGTTTATACCATTTGGAGTGCCTGTGTTTTACATATTCTTCATCCACATATCCTGTCATCATACCTGGAAGTAGCTTTCGATTAGCTTTGATGATAAACGCAGCTAAATGAGAGATAATTAAGAAAATTAAGATCATGGTTGCCGCATTATGAATGGTTGTAGAAAGAAAAATCGCTGAATGCGGAATATGGATGAATGCAACGTTTTTAGCGATTTTTATTAAACCAGTAATAACTAAAGCGAGTACAGTTATACCGATTGCTATGTAAGCAAGTCGTTGTTCAGCAAGATACTTATCACTTGGAGGTTCCTCTCCTTTTGTAATCATCGCTTTAATTATTTTTCCAGATTCCTTTACGTCCCCGCGCTTCGGAATTGCATCAAATTCCTTCTTAAAAAAGTGGACAAACATATGATAGAAAACAAAGAATATTAAAGAAATCGCTCCGAGATAGTGCATGACTAGTGTTATAGAATAATCTCCAAGCCACTCTGCGCCTGGTAGTTTGACAATATTATAGCGTTTGTACATTGGCATTTGCCCAAAGCCACTTATGATTAATGAAAAAATGGAAACCGCCACGCCCCAATGGACGAGTCGATTGGACCACGATTGTCTATATATTTTCCCGAGCTTACTATTCTTCATGTTCCTGTTTACCCCCTTTCAGTTTGTGATAAGCTGCAAATCCCGCAGCTGCAATCCCGGCCACTGGTGCAATGGCTGCACTTAGAGCCATTCCACTAAGCGAGTCGAGTTTGTTTTCTATGCTGACTTCCATATTTGGGCGCCCAGGTTTCATATCATTTGCTTGTTTCTTACTTTCCTTAATCGCTTTATCGATTTTCTCAAAAGGAACCTTTGATACATAAAGGGTTGATGTTCCGCCATTTTCTTTTTCGCCATAGACAAAGCCGTTTATTGCCTTTGCTCGTTTATTGGCTAAGTCTATCATTTCTTGTTTAGTTCCAAATGAGATAGCGTTCTTTGGACATGCTGTGACACAGGCAGGTTCTTTTCCTTGGCTCACTAGATCTGCACACATATCACATTTATACATGACGCCTCCACCTAAATATTCTGGGGCTAGTTTCATATATAAACCAACGCCCGCTTGTCTTTGCGGAATGTCCCATGGACAAACATCACGGCATTTTGCGCCTCCCATACAATGCCCATCATTAATAGTTACCGCACCATTTTCATCCTTTTTAATGGCACTAAAAGGACAAACGCCTGCACAAGTAGGGTTATCACAATGCATACATCTTCTAGGAACAAATATTTGTTCAGTGGTTCCATTGTGTTCGACCTCGACTTTATCTACGAACGTCCAATTGTATGGCGTTAGTCGATTTGTCATATCTTGTTTGTCCGACCAGTCTTCATATGTTTTCTGTGGCCAATAAGGTGTAAGTTTCTCTCTATCTACCTTTGGAAATTTATCTTGATTTTTTGTTCGACAGGCGAGTACACAGGCAGGGGTGTTTTTTGCAGAACAACCATCACAAACCGTTAAATCAATAACAGTCCCTTTTTCTAAAGATTGTTTTGGGGCCGCAAATGCTCTGTCAGCTCCGGACAATATAGCCGTTCCAATTAGTACTGCACCACTGGAATTTCTAATAAAGTCACGTCTTGTTACTTGATTACCCATGAGATCCTCCATTCATACCCAACTAGGTATTAAAGTTATATTTATATACTACATAGGGTATGTGCGTATTTCAATATGTTTCTAGTAAAGCAAAGGCAAGCCAAATTACGCAATTTCAAGGTTTGTCGAAAAATTTATGTAACTTTTACATAGGTAAGTGATATAATATGAATAACAATTAACAAAGTGTTAATTAATAAACGCAGAATTAGGTGAGCAATCGATGAGCGAGGATTTGTTGTATTATGATGTGAGCCAATATCGGACTCCTGATGGTTATACGAGTGATATCGCGATTTTTACGATTATTTCAACTGAGGTCGGTCCATATAAACCACCACAAAAATCATTAAAAATCATGCTGATTAAACGAGCTGAAAAAACAAAAGAGGGCGAACCCAATATTGAGGCAGGGAAGTGGGCATTGCCAGGTGGCTTCATTAAACAAGAGGAAACAGCAAATGAAGCAGCGATTCGCGAGTTGCAAGAGGAGACGGGTGTTGAAGGTTTAAAAATCAAGCACTTTGGAGTATACGATCGATTTGGTCGTGACAAAAGGGGATGGATTATTTCGAATGCCCATTATGCAATTGTTCCTGAAAATAAATTGGTGAAAAGAAGAGCCGCAGACGATGCAGCAGAGGTAGAGCTATTCTCGATGGATGAAGTGTTTCAGCTGGATTTAGCCTTTGATCATAGGCAAATTATCGAGGATGCTTTATGGTTCATTAAAAAAGATATGTCATTAACTACGCTCGCCAAAAATTTTTTACCAAAGGAATTTGTGCTTTCCGAACTACAAGGGGTATTGCTTACTGTTATGGATGAATCTTGGCTTAAGCTTGATTCTCAATTTTTCAGAAAAGCACCAACGCTACCATTCATAGAAAAAGTAGAGAAGGATGGGGAGCCGCAAAAAACCAATCGTTGGTCAAAAAATAAAGCTCAGCTATATCGTTTTAATGATTTTGAACCATATGTATCGATATATAATGCTAAATACTAAATTTTTTTCGGTCATATAATTAACAATTTGTTAATTGATAATTAATAAAGGGGCGATGGGGAATGAAGATGTTAAAAGAGTGGAAACTGTTTGAGAAGCTTTGGTTGATTACTTTTACCTTAGTGAATGTGTATTTGTTTTTTGCCTGGGATGATACCTTATTAGGATTTATCACCTCGATTTCAGGCATGCTCTGTGTCGTATTGGTTGCCAAAGGGAAGATTAGCAATTACTATTTCGGCATTATCCAAACTGGAACCTATGCCTATATTTCTTACGGTTATGGCCTATATGGCGAGGTTATGCTTAATGCTCTGTTTTATTTTCCGCTCCAGTTCGTAGGCATCTATTTATGGAAGAAACACAAAACGAAGCAAACTACAAGCGGCGAAGAAATCAAAATCAGCTCTTTAACGAAAAAAGGGTGGACGATAACGCTGTCATTATTTCTAGCAATCTTTGTATTTTACGCTTACTTACTTGAAAAAATCGGTGGCAATGTTGTTTGGATTGATTCGGCTACAACGACCTTATCGGTCATTGCCCAAATACTCATGTTAAAAAGATACACGGAACAATGGCTATTTTGGATTGCTGTGAATGTACTTTCAATCGCACTTTGGTGGAAAGCTTTAATTTCACAAGGTGGGAATGATGTCTCCATGCTTGTGATGTGGTCAGCGTTTCTTATTAATAGCGTCTACGGCTATTACAATTGGTCTAAGGTTCATAAGAAGCAAAAGGGGGAGGGAATGTAATGAAGACGGTTGGATTTTACGGCGGAAAGTTTTTACCTTTGCATCAAGGTCATGTGTACGCGATCATCAAAGCCTCTACGATGGTCGATGAATTATTTGTAGTTCTGTCTCATAGTGTAAAGCGTGATCAGGAATTGTGTGAGGGGAGTAAGCTTACCTATATTCCAAGTCGGATTAGGCTTCGTTGGCTTTCACAGCTGACGAAGGATATGGAGCACGTCCACGTGATTGAAGTTGAGGATGATGATGGTGATGATGATTATAATTGGCACGAGGGAGCTTTGAAAATTAAACAGGCGATCGGGAAGAACATTGACGTTGTGTTTAGTTCTGAGATGGATTATGGTCCGATTTTTAATGAATTATATCCCGAAGCACAGCACATTTTGCTTGATGAAAAAAGAAAACATTGTCCGATTTCAGCAACGGAAATTCGTAAAAAGGGAGTCTTTCACTACTGGGACTACATTCCCGAAGTGGCAAAGCCTTATTTCGTAAAAAAGGTCGTTATTTTAGGAACGGAAAGCTGTGGGAAATCGACGCTGACTCGAAATCTAGCACACATCTACAATACGACATACGTTAAAGAATATGGCAGAGAGTTATGTGAGGATTTAGGTGGTTGTGATGGCATTATTTTAGAGGAGGATTACCCTATTATTGCATATGGCCACAAGATGAGGGAATATGATGCGATTAAAAAAGCAAATAAGGTGGTCTTTATTGATACGGAGGCGGCTGTCACTCAGTTTTACTCAGAGTTATATAATCAGAAACACCAACGTGTTCTTGATGAAATCGCCCAAATTCAAAAGTATGATTTATGCCTATATTTAGAACCTGATGTCAAATGGGTGGATGATGGGTTAAGGGTCCATGGTGAACAGAAGATCCGAGAAGAAAATAATCAACGTTTGAAGGCATTATTGAAAGACAGCGGAATCGAGTTTGTTTGTATTAGCGGGACCTATCAAAAGCGCTTGGAAGAAGCGATTGAGTTGATAGGTGGAATGCTTGAAGGAAAATAGCACGATTCTTGAGCAGTGGTTTGAAATAATCACTGCTTTTTTCTTTTTTTTTGAGCGTTATCGATATAGTACCAGTCAGTGAGAGTCAGATTTTTAGCCGGACATAGAGGCCCTTATTTTGATGAAAAGCTCCTCATTCTAACCCTAAGCGGACACAGAATACCTTATTTTGATGAAAACATTTGAATATAGCCCATTAATAATCAAATAACGAACCTGTTGTCCGTTAAGTAGCTTCAAACCATTTTTTTTATGAAAATAACGGAACTAGTGTCCGCAAAAAACACCAATCCCTAAAATGGAATCCTCACATTTATATTAATCGCAAAAAACACCAATCCCTAAAATGGAATCCTCACATTTATATTAATCGCAAAAAACACCAATCCCTAAAATGGAATCCTCACATTGTTGTTAATCGAAATAATCAACAACATAAAGTGGTGGTCCGAATCCAAATCATGACCACCACTATTGCCGAATGATTGAAATCAGCTTGATTTAATGCCTGCACCGCAAAGCGGAATGACAATTTTTTCTTGTGGTGACTTGTTATATTTTAAATAACCTGCATAGTTCGCTGCAGTAGTTACTTCTACATAGAAGCCTTTTTCGCTAAGCTTCGAGCGCGCACTTAAAATCTCAACTTCTTGAATGTCAATAAAGGTCCCCTTGGTGTCACGGACAGCTTCTAGTATTTGTTTTGAACGTGCGGGCGCTGCAATAGCAATACCTTCTGCTAATGTACCTTGATTCGTAACAGGTTTTGCCAATTCATCTCCATTTTCATATGCACGCACAAGTGGTGCGCAGTTCGCTGCTTGGACAGCGATAATCTTTGGCATTACTTCGATTAATTTGTTTTCATACAACTCTTTGAAGCCATAGTAAGCACCAAGGACAAGAGTACCATTACCAACCGGGATGATGAGAGCGTCTGGCGCTCCGCCAAGTTGCTCGTAAATTTCATAGGCATAGGTTTTGGTTCCTTCATAAAAATAAGGATTGTACACGTGACTAGCGTAAAATACTTTTTCATCATCGACTGCTTTTTGGGCAGCTGCAGCGATGTCCTCCCGGGTACCATGAATTTGTTTAATCGTTGCCCCATGTGCCTTTATTTGAGCGACCTTTTTCGGTGAAGTTTCATCACTTAAATAAATATCGCAGGCAATGTTACAACGGGCTGCATATGCGGCAATCGCGGTTCCAGCGTTCCCGCTGCTGTCGGCAATCACTTTTGATACCGCTAATTCTTTCGCCTTTGTCATTAACACGGCAGCGCCGCGGTCTTTAAACGATAGAGTAGGCATCATATAATCAACTTTTACATATGTATTTGGCTCCGTAGAATCTAAAACAATGAGCGGAGATTGCCCTTCGCCCAATGTGATAGATTCCCATGTTTTGGATTCTTTGACAAATGGCATCGTGTCAAAATAACGCCAAATTGAGTTTGGATAATGACTCCATACACTAGCATCAATTACTGGCATTTCTTTTATTAAATCAAGTACACCACCACAGTCACATTTCCATATCGTTGGTGTAATCTCATGTGTTTTTCCGCAGCTATTGCAAACATATTGTCCCATTAAAAATCGATCCCTTATCGTTAGTTTTTCAGATAAACGGTTTGTAAACCAAATCTGCTGCAAATCTCGCTTGAATTAAAATGGTTAAATATAGGCAATGGCTTCAATTTCAATTTTGAAACCAAAATGTAATTCATTGGTTGGTACGACAGTACGGGCAGGTTTATGATTACCAAAGAATTCTTTATAAACTGTATCGACCTTGTCCCATAACTTCACATCAGGTATGTACAAAGTCATTCGTAAAATTTGCTCTTTTTTACTTCCTAATTCTTCTAATATTAATTCAACATTTTTGAGGGCTTGTAATGTCTCTTGTTCAATCGGGCCGAATTTCTTTTCACGGGTAATCGGATCAATTGCAAATTGTCCTGATACGTAAACGGTATCATTGTGTACTGTTGCTAAAGCATAATGTCCATTTGATTTTAAATTACCTACTTCAAAAATGCTTTTCATTGAAATTCTCCTCAACTGTAGTTATTTTTATTGATTTTTATCGGTCAGTTAGACCCCCATTGATGGAAGTTTTACTTTATTTCATCTAAGTAACTATATACGGTTACTTTGGAAATCCCCATTAATGATGCAACCTTCTCAACGGAACCCTTCATTAAGAAAATACCTTTTTCATCCATAAAGCGAATGAGTTCGATTTTTTCCTGGCGTTTCATTGTTGAATGATTGCTGTTCTCAATTATTTGCGAAATCAGTTGATCAACGATTGCTTCAACATTTTCAATCGTTTCATTACCATCGTCTGTTGCATTTGCTAGAGTTTCATCTTGGGCTGGTAGCATGACATTCAAAAATTGCTGCATTTGATTCAATGCTTCAACATCAAAATTAATACAGAATGCACCGATTACCTTATCTTTAGAGTCACGAATTAATGATGTCGAAGAACGAATCGTCCGATTGTCTTCTGTTAAAAATGTATATCCTGCTAAATAATCTTCCTTAAAATCTGTTGATAGTAATACCGTTTTCACTAGATGGTCAAATGACTGCCCAATTTTTCTTCCAGTTACATGGTTATTTACCGTGAAAATGACGGACGCTTGTGGGTTCGTCAAATCATGAATAACGACTTCACAGTTCTGTCCAAACATTTTCGCAGTCGCTTTTGCTATTGGAATAAAACTTTCTAACACTTTTTTACTTTCTTCCATATCTACTACCTCATTTATTGTCCATTTCTCACAATATATATTTTATTATATAAAATCAAAAAAATATAGAAATTATTATATAAAATATTGCTATTCTTATAAAATTTTATATAATTTAGAGGAAATACAGCCGTTTTATTCGGTTTTTGTATAAGTTTTTATATATCTTAAATAAAGGAGACCAATTAAATGAAATATTTTGAGTTGGATACACCGGCGCTTTTGATTGATAGAGACATCATGATGGAAAATCTTCGTTCTATGCAAAATTATGCTGATATACATAATGTGCAGTTGCGTCCGCATACCAAAACACATAAAATGCCAAAGCTGGCTAGATTACAAGAGGATCTTGGTGCGATTGGAATTACGGTAGCGAAAGTGGGCGAAGCAGAAGTCATGGCTGAAAATGGATTGAAAAATATCTTTATTGCCAATGAGATTGTTGGCAAATCAAAGCTTGAACGAATTAAAACATTAGCTGAAACCATTGACATCTCATTTGGAATTGATCATACCTTTCAGCTGAATCAAATCGAAGAAGTGTTTGAGGGAGCGTCAAAAAAAGCCCAGGTACTCGTGGAGATCGAAGTGGGAGAACAACGCTCCGGAATTATTGAGGAAAGCGATTATATCACATTATTAGAAGCTGTGAAGGCTTGTAAAAATGTAGAGTTTAAAGGGGTTTTTTCCCATGATGGCCATTCCTATAAGGCAGAAAACGTAGAGGAGTGCAAAGCGCTTTATCTAGAAAGTGTAAACCGAACCTTGCATTTTGCAAAACTAGCAGAAGAAATGGGGCTAAATCCAGAAGTGGTTAGCATCGGTTCGACGCCACCGTTTATGCTGAAGTTTAAAATACCAAGCGGTGTAACTGAAATCAGACCAGGTACCTATATTTTCATGGACGCTTCACAAGCAAATGTGATCGGTACATATGACAACTGTGCTGCGTCTGTTCTAACAACTGTCATTAGCAAGCCGACTAATGAACGGGTCATTACTGATGTGGGGGCAAAAGGGATTACGGCACAATCAAGAAGCAAGGGTCATACAACAACAAAGGGCTTCGGACGCATTAAGGGATTTTCCGATACCTATATCCATGGTGTATTCGACGAACATGCTATCATTTATAATGAAGAATTCCGAAATCAGGTGAATATTGGCGATAAAGTGGAAATTATTCCAAACCATATTTGTCCAGTTTGTAATTTATATGAAAATGCGTTTTTAATTTCAGAAAGTGAAGTTATCGAAGCACTACCGGTCGAATGCCGTGGAAAACTGCAGTAGGGGAAAACGCCATAAAAATCATTAGAAATCGAGTGTAGGTAAAAATCGACATTATTGTAGAAAATCGTCGTAAGTTTGAATTATCAAAAAACTCGGTGTGATATAAATCACGTGCTATAATTCAGTTAGCAGTAAAAAACGTATAGGATTAAGAAGAGGAGCTGATTTATATGACATTAGAAAATTTAATTCAACGCTTTATTTCAGAGAAACAACGGAATCCATTACATGTTACTGAATTGCATAATTATATTAAAAAAGGTTATTTGCACGGTGAATTATGTATTGTCGAATATAAAAAGCTTTTCAGTGAATTAGACAAACGGTCCTCAGAGTTAACAGCATAATATAATATAATATAATATAATATAATGTTAATAGTAATCTAAACCGCACGGTGAAATTCACTTGTGCGGTTTTTTGCTTTTATTGAAAGATTTGCGAAATAACGGGAGGAATCTTCTGTTTTAGCTTGTCTTGTTACACCTGGGAAACATTGACTTTTTTATCTATAAATGTAAAAATGTGTAGATGTAACTACGAAACTATTAAGATACGGAGTTTAATTGATATGAATTTTCTTAATATGCAAGAAGGCAAGAATAGTTGGAAACAATATGTTTCATCGTTTATTGTCATCATCTTCTTTATTTTTATCGCAGGTATTCCATATGCAATCATTGGAGAAATGCTGGTTCAATCAGATTGTAATCCAAATAGTTATTACGATGATGAGATAGTAGATTTTGTGGGACTCAATCCATTGGTTAACTTTACCCTCATGAATTCGGTGTTTGTCTTTTGGTTATTAGGCGTCTATATTGCAATTCGTTTCATCCATAAGCGTAAATTTATTACGCTAATTACGCCCAATCGAAAGATAGATTGGAAGAAAATCAGCTTTGGGTTTATCACCTTTTTTCTTATACTCAGCATGACGTTATTCATCGATGCTTTACTAAACCCTGGGGACTATTCATTAAACAGTATTCATTTTTCAGATTTTCTAATGTTGTTTGTCCTTGTGCTAATCTTAACTCCCATCCAAACAACGTGTGAGGAAGTTTTTTTCAGGGGTTATTTGATGCAACTGATTGGAAAGTGGGTTCGGAATCCTATTATATTATCATTGATTGCTGGTGCTATTTTCGGCTCGCTCCATTTTGAAAATCCAGAAATGAAGTATTCTCCTATCCTAGTAGGGGCGGATTACTTATTAACTGGATTCGTATGGTGTTATATAAGCGCGAAAACAAACAGTATTGAATTATCGATTGGTGCTCATGCGGCTAATAACATGTTGCTTGGCTGGTTTCTGACAATGGACGACTCTGTTATGGGAAATATCCCATCTTTATTCGTTGTGAAAGATATTGATCCTTTAACGACCTTGATGTGGACTGCTGTTTCACTTGGGATTTTTCTGTATATATCTTTGAAGAAATACAAGGGAACAGCATTTTATAATTCTAAGAGCCTTCAAAGTGTAACCAATAATAATGAAGAGTCCTGCTGATGATTAATCATTTGCAGGACTTTTTTTTGTCGTAAATTCGCTCCATTACATTTTGTGTTTATCGATTGAGAATCATTGCAATCGTAAATTTGATTGGTAAGGTTGGCCATAAAAAAGTGCTCTTAATCTAGTTATAAAAAATTTCTTTAAAGCGTTCTGGTGATAGGTTAGTAAATTGCTTGAAGGAGCGGATAAAATGGGATTGATCATGGTAGCCTTGATCGAAAATAATTTCTGATAAGTCATAGTTATGGTTTTTTAAGATGATGTTTAAAGCATTTTGGAATCTGACAATGAGACTAAATTGTTTTGGGGAAAATCCGATTTGTTCCTCGAATTTTTTTCTAATATAACGGTCAGTATAGCCAATATCTTTCGATAATGTATCCATTTTAATCTGCCCTTTAGTAGAGTAAATTTTTTGAACTGAATACTCGACGATAAGCTGGGAGGAAGATTTTTCAGATTGGATTTTTTCCATATATTTTTCAAATATATGTATTCTTTCCTGGAAAGATTGAGTCTCTCCGATTTGCACAACAAATGAAGGGTCAACCTGAAAGACATCTGTAAGGGGAATTTTCTGATCTAGCAGTTCTTTCATATGATAATGAAAAGAAAAAAGTTGCTGCTCTGGGTAAAAGCGAACTCCGAAATACTCACAATCCTCGCGAAAGCCATCCTGAACTCGTCGTTTGAACGGGTTTGTCCACAAATATCCTTCAGGACTGTTTGGGTCACAACAAAACAACAAATCAAAAGCTCCATCAGGGATTATGGAAATGAACTGAGCATGATTTTGTTTTACTTTAAACTGATAAAACACCGCAATACTTTGTCTACACAAATAACTATTAGGCTTTTTTTCCAAATAATAATCAGAATTTCTCTCGATTTCTGGCTGAGCAGGGAAATAAGTAACGGCATTTAATGGACTAAAGATATTCAAGCATCATACCCCCTCGATTATTTACCACGTGTAATTTCATTTCGAAAACCTAAATTCTCGAAATTACTAGTTTACAAAAATTATACAAATTATTTACGAAAAATTAAAGTATTTATTCTGAATGTTCCGATTTTTACAATAATTTTAAAAAATACAATGTTATATTAAGCCTAGCAAGATAAGAAATTGTCTTTCGTAACAGGAGGGAGTTCAGAATGAATCAGACTAAAGAAATATCAAAAGAACAAGTTCTCAAGCAATCTATTGAATGGTGGAATCCCGGAAAAACAAAACAATGGCAAGCTGACGGAGTGGATCTAGTAATTGGGAAACGGGAAGGTTACTACTTTTATGATATGAAAGGCAAAAAATTGATGGACGTTCATCTTAATGGAGGAACCTACAACCTGGGTCATCGAAATCCTGAAATCATATCAACCTTGAAGCAGGCTTTAGAAGATTTCGATATCGGTAATCACCATTTTCCATCGATTAACCGGGCACAACTAGCCAAAGTGTTAGCAGAGTGTACGCCTGATAGTTTACATTATTCGATTTTATCCTGTGGTGGAAGTGAAGCGATTGATGTTGCATTAAAGTGTTCAAGGTACGCCACGAAACGAAAGAAATTTGTCTCCATTATTAATGGTTACCATGGCCATACTGGGTTAGCGGTATCTCTTGGGAATGAGCGTTATTCGAAACCATTCTTAAGTGAAGGAAGTCCTTCTGAGTTTATCCATGTACCATTCAATGACTTACAAGCAATGGAAGCTGCATTAAGGAATGAAGATGTTGCCTGTGTCATTATTGAAACGATCCCGGCGACATACGGTTTCCCGCTTCCTGAACCAGGTTATCTTGCAGGAGTAAAGAAATTATGTGAAAAATATGGAACGCTTTACGTTGCCGATGAAGTGCAGACAGGCCTCATGCGAACGGGGAAATTATGGGGGATTGAACATTATGGGGTAGAGCCTGATATTTTAGTTACCTCAAAAGGATTTAGCGGAGGAATATATCCAATTGCCGCTACAATTGTTAGCAAAAAAGCAGGGCAATGGATGAACGAGGATGGTATGGCTCATATTTCAACATTCGGTGGCTCTGAATTAGGATGTCTTGTTGCGATGAAGGTGTTGGAAATTTCACAGCGTGAGGAAGTTGTTCAAAATGTGAATTTTGTTTCCCGCTACCTGGGATACGAATTGGAAAAAATCAAACAGCGTTATCCAGAATTCTTTGTTGGAATTCGCCAACTAGGCGTGGTGATGGGACTTGAATTTGATCATCCAGAAGGTGCCAAACATGTGATGAGTTCACTCTATGAAAATGGTGTATGGGCCATTTACTCAATGCTGGATAATCGAGTTTTACAATTCAAGCCAGGCATTCTATGCGATAAGAACTATTGTGATGAATTACTAGAACGTTGTGAATTAGGAATTAAGCAAGCTGCAAGAAAATTAGGCTACTGATCACTTTACTAGAAAAAGGGGGAGAAAAGAGATGGGGGTTACGAATGAACAATCGTATTCAAATGTATTAAATATCTTTCAAGAGGTTGCCAATCAATCACTTCAATTTTACCCGTCATTAACAAAGGCGCATGTTGAACTGCTGAATTACTCTGAGAACGCTACTTATTTAGTACGAGATTTCGTCAACAATGAGAAATATATTTTAAGAGTCAATCGGCCTGGTTATCACACAAAGGAAGAAATCCAAAGCGAATTATTGTGGTTAAAATCAATCAATCTAGATAGTCCAATCATTGTTTCTCTCCCTTTCCCAGGGGTCAACGGGGAGGACGTCCAAGAAATAATCCTACATGAAAATGAGCCTCCATATTATTGTACGTTATTCTCGTTTTTACCAGGGGAATCACCAAGTGAAGAAAACGAACAAGAGCTAATTGAGCAATTTGAAATCCTTGGGGAAATTACCGCACATCTTCACGAACATAGCATCAATTGGAATCCGCCACAAAATGTCAAACGCCACACTTGGACATTTGAAACCATATTAGGCAGTAACCCGACCTGGGGGAGATGGCAAGATGGGAAGGGCATGACGCCTGAAAGAATAGAAATGTTTCAACAAGTGACAGAGGTCATCAAACAGCGGTTAGATCAATATGGCACATCAAATGAAAAATTCGGTTTAATACATGCCGATCTTCGCCTCCCAAATTTAATAGTTGAGGATAAGAAGATTAAGGTGATTGATTTTGATGACTGTGGATTTAGCTGGTATTTATTTGATTTAGCTTCATCCTTAAGCTTCATTGAACATCAGCCGTATGTGCCAGAACTCATTGACGCTTGGGTTGAAGGATACCGAAAAGTTCGACCACTATCGAAACAAGAAGAGGCAGAGATTCCAACCTTTATCATGATGAGAAGATTAATGCTGATTTCATGGATTGGAAGTCATGACAATCCGACTAGTCAACAACTGGGAAGTAGATATACTGAACAAACCGACGAGCTAGCCATTCGTTATTTAGAAAAATATAGATTGTAAGCGATACCATTCGTGCGAAGTCAGTCGATCCTAAGTCCAATAGCAAAAGTAATCAATACAAATCTACAATATTTGTATTACTGAAACTTAAGGAGGATGTGTATGAAGGACAATCAAAACCAAGAATTAAAAAAGGCATTAACACCACTACATCTTTGGGCGATTGGGGTCGGGATTGTAATCTCAGGTAACTATTTCGGTTGGAACTTTGGATTAGCTGAATCTGGATATGTCGGGATGTTGATTGCTGTTGGTTTCATGGCGATTATGTACACATTCATGACATTTGGAATTTCGGAATTATCGACTGCTTTGCCTTATGCAGGAGGTCCGTATTCTTTTGCGAGACGGGCTATGGGACCATTTGTCGGGTTTATTACCGGAATAGGGGTTATTTTACAGTATATGATTGCCGCTCCAGTCGTCGTTATTGGGATTGGCGCTTATATTAACTTTTTATTTCCATCAATTAGTCCAGTTTTAGCTGCAGCGTTTATGTACATTTTCTTCATGGTGATTCATATCATTGGGGTAAAAGAATATGCAACGCTTGAAACGGTATTAGTTGTCATTGCTTTAGGATTATTGGTGCTAATGTATTTTGTTGGACTGCCGCAAGTGGATACAAGCAGATTATTTGGGGATGGTGAGACTTCATTAATTCCTGGTGGATTCACTGGGATATGGGCATCGTTACCATTTGCCATGTGGCTGTTCTTAGCGATTGAAATGCTACCGATGTTATCAGAGGAATGTCGTGATCCCAAAAAGGATATGCCAAAAGGAATACTATCAGGGATTACTACTTTGGTTATTATTTCGGTATTAACGACAACCGTTGCGATTGGTCTAGGTGGAATTGAAATGATGAGCACAGCATCTGATCCACTTCCTATGGCGGTAGCAGCCGTGTTTGGCGAAACTTATTGGCTTGCCCAAGTATTAGCAACTATTGGACTTGTAGGATTAATTGCCAGCTTCTCCGGGGTTATTTTAGCCTATTCTCGTCAAGTATTTGCTTTATCAAGAGCAGGATATTTACCTAGTTTTCTATCAAAGTTACACAAAACTCGTAAAACACCAGTTGCTGCGATCATTATCCCTGGAGTCATCGGGTTTGTGTTAGTCAACCTATTTAATCCGGATGACTTAATTCTAATTTCTACTTTTGGAGCTTTAGTTTCTTATATTACGATGAACCTTTCTGTTTTAATTTTACGCAAAAAGGAACCAAATCTTGCAAGACCTTATAAAACACCATTGTACCCTGTGGCCCCAATTGTTTCACTCATTCTTGCTGTCGTCGCATTATTTGCTAGCTTCTTTGCAAACATAACCTTCTTCTTTATCTGTTTGGCAACGTTTGGCGCAGCAGTAGTCTACTATTTTGTCTGGGCAAGACACAATATTAACACTGATGCTCCAGAAGAACGATTCTCGCAAAAACAAATTGAAATCGAGGAAACAGCGGGCATTAATGGATAAGGAGATAGCGGGATTGGAATTATATGGAAAAGAAATCAAAACTGTTATTTTTGATAAAGATGGGACATTACTAGATTTACCTTCACTATGGATTCCTTGGTTGATGGATATTTATCAATATTTGGGTGAGCATTTACCATCCTATCGAGTAAATCTTAATGAAATAAAGCTAGCCTTTGGGGTGGGAGTAGAGGACATGGAGGTCGATCCGACGGGACCTCTGGCGATTGGTAGTATTTATGAATCACAAATCATCGTTGCCCTCAAATTATACGAGCATGGTGTTCCATGGGACCTAGCGGTTGTAAATGCAAAAAAAAGTATGGATTATGCAAACGATAGACTAACCCAATCAGTCAATCTCAGGTTGCTGCCAAATGTAAGGTTGTTATTAGAAAAATTAAAACAAAATGGTGTGAGAATGGGCGTTTTGACGGCTGATGATACGAGAAATGCAGTAAAGCAATTAGACTACGTCAATATATCTGAATATTTTGATTTTATTATCGGCAGCGACCAAGTTCAAAATGGAAAACCGTTCCCTGATCTAGTCTATTTAGCGAGTGAACGCTACGAGTTAGCACCTGAAGAAATGATGATAATTGGAGATACAAATGCCGATATGCTTCTAGGTGTAAATGCTGGGATGAACTTAAAAGTAGGCATTGTCCCTAACAAACAAGTCGATACGGATTATTTGCGGAATGCTGATTATATTATTCGGGATTACCTAGATTTGATGAATGGGGGGGAAAACTGAAAATATGAATGCAATGATGATTGAAGAAATTACGAAATTAGTGCTACAAAAGCTTGAGGAGCATTCAGATTATACTCCCGAGAAGCAACATCATCAACAAAAGTGGACTGACAAAGTTCAACAGCGGGCACTTTCGGATGAGGAGATTAGGGAGTGGGGGATTATTTCCCAGAAAATGGGTGATACGAACAAGGGGCATTCAGTGAACCGGCACTTTATTACTCAATCACTCAATCAAGAGGAATTACAGCAGTGGGAGGTTGTCGCATCCAAGATTCGAAAGAAATCTTCGGAGAGTAGTATACAAAGAGAACAACAGGTCAAGTTCTATTCCACTCATTATTAATCGAAGTTAACAGTTTATGAGGAGGTAGTATAGATGACTAGAGTCATAGATGGTGCTTTAGGAATGATTGAAACAAAGGGGCTTGTGGCTGCGCTTGAAGCATCAGATGCGATGGTAAAGGCGGCAAATGTTAATTTAATTGGCAAGGTGCATGTTGGAGGCGGGATTGTCACGGTTTTAGTCACAGGTGATGTAGGTGCTGTGAAGGCAGCAGTGGAATCAGGGACCTCAGCAGCGGAACGTGTTGGCCAGTTATTATCAAATCATGTGATCCCTCGTCCGCATAATGAGTTAGATATTATTTTACCAAGTTTAGAAAAATAAGATTGTTTGGGCGAAGCTTGATGAAGGTTGAGAACTAGATTGTAAACCTTCATCTCGCCCATATTGAGATGAGGGACAGAAAGTGTATGATGCGATTGGCTTAATTGAAACGAATGGTGTTGCAATTTCGATTAAGGCAGCTGATGCCATGTTGAAGGAGGCTGAAGTCTTCATCATCAAACATGAGACAAGAGATGTTGCGCTTGTCACCCTGCTTATAGGCGGAAGTTTGAGCTCAGTAAGAATGGCGATTGATGTTGGAAAAGAAATCGCCAGAGCAGAGGGTGCACTATATACTGCAGGTTTGCTGGCAAATCCTAACGAGGATACTGATTTATTTTATCAAAAAGAGAAAAATACCCGATGGGTTTCCTTATAAACATATTTTCAGCTCTTTACTAAGGTGGTGCTAGGATGGTTACTATTGTCGATCAAGACTTAGTTGCCCTACAGGAAATGCGTGAGGCTGTTCGCAAGGCGAAACAGGCCCAGCTTCAATATATGTCATATTCACAGGAGCAGGTTGATAGGATTGTTAAAGCGGTTGCAGAAGCCGCCTATGCACAATCATACCGGCTAGCAGCTCTCGCTGTTCAAGAAACAGGCATGGGTGTTGTTGAACATAAAACAATGAAAAACGAAGTCGGCTCTAAGGCAGTCTATGAATCCATTAAAAATGAAAAAACGGTAGGCGTTATTCATGAGGACCGAGCCAATCGGATGCTGGAAATTGCTGTACCGTTCGGAGTTATCGCAGCGATTATTCCAACGACGAATCCAACTTCGACGGCTTTTTTCAAAACATTAATTTCGCTGAAAACACGTAATGTAATTGTTGTTAGTCCACATCCATATGCGGTGAATTGTACGATTGAGGCGTTAAAAGTTTGTGAGCAGGCCGCACTTGAAGCAGGTGCACCGGAAGGGTTAATTGGTTGGCTCTCCCATGCGTCTATGGAAGCAACTCAAGCGCTCATGAAGGATAAGGACGTCAATTTAATTCTTGCAACAGGTGGGGGCGGGCTTGTTAAAGCGGCTTATAGTTCTGGAAAACCTGCATACGGGGTCGGTCCAGGGAATGTTCCGGTTTATATTGAGAAAACAGCAAAACTAGCACAAGCCGTTGCAAAGATTGTTGACAGTAAAACATTTGATTACGGTACGATCTGTGCAACTGAACAGGCAATTGTTGTAGATGAAGAAATTGCTTCCATTGTAATTCGTGAATTAAAGCAAAACGGGGCTTACTTCTTAAATCAAGAGGAAAAGAAACGCATGGAAAAAGTGATTTCTACAAGCCCAGGAAAGGTAAATCCTGAAATTGTTGGAAAAAGTCCTGCTAAAATTGCAGCGCTTGCTGGAATCACAATTGACGAGAGTGTTCGATTATTTGTGGCAGAAGAAACTGAAATCGGCAAGCACGTCCCTTTCTCGTTGGAAAAGCTCTCGCCAATTTTTGCTTTGTATCAGGCCAGAAACACAACACATGCCAAGGAAATTTGCGGACGATTGCTTGATTTAGGTGGGAGAGGTCATAGTCTTTCAATTCACACAGAAAATGACGAAGTGGCCAGAGAATTTTCTTTAGACCTTCCTGTGTCTAGAATTCTAGTCAACACTCTCTCGACAATGGGTGCAGTTGGAGGAACGACTAGCTTCGATCCTTCGTTCACACTAGGCTGTGGTTCTTTTGGTGGAAATATCACATCTGATAATCTGTCGGCGCGCCATTTAATCAATATTAAAAGAATGGCTTATGGGATTAAAGAGGTCACAATCCCAAGGGGTGGAGCAAAAGAAGCGCAAGTTAGATATTCTCCAGAGGCAAATCAAGTAGCTGAGGATGTTTTACGAAAAGTTGGCTCTAACAGTCAGTATGATGTTGCTGATGTTGCTCAAATCGTCGAGCAAATTTTAAAACAAATCAATAAAGGGTAACGATCCTTGTTCCTTGTTATGAAGGATAACAATCATTCGGAAAATAAAGATATTAATGAGGAGGAATTGGAATATGGCTAGAGAGATGACGGCACTTGGAATGATTGAAACAAAAGGTTTGGTAGCTTCGATTGAAGCTGCGGACGCAATGGTTAAAGCTGCGAGTGTGCACTTAGTTGGGAAAGTACATGTCGGTGGGGGAATCGTGACGGTTTTAGTGCGGGGGGATGTTGGTGCAGTAAAAGCTGCAACCGATGCTGGGGCATCTGCAGCAGCTCGGGTTGGAGAAATCCTAAGTGTTCATGTGATTCCACGCCCGCATAATGAGCTTGAAGCTATCCTACCGCAAATTCAAGAAGCACAACAACAATCAGTACCACATATTCCAGATGTGAAATAGAGTCAATTATTTTTCCTAATTACGTTTAAAGTGAGGTGAGGAACAATTGGATCACCCTTTTCTACAAACGATTATTGAACAGGTTGTTCAGCAGGTTAAGGAAAAAAATAATGCAGGCATGCGAGTAAATGAAGTTCCGATTGCAGTATCAGCCCGTCATGTCCATCTTTCAGAGCAACATGTGTCCCAACTGTTTGGAGAAAATTATCAATTAACGGTAAAAAAATATCTATCTCAACCCAATCAGTTTGCTGCTGAGGAAACTGTTACCATTGCGGGCCCGAGGGGGGCGATTGAACGAGTTCGAATTCTCGGTCCAGCAAGGGGACAAACACAAGTGGAAGTGAGTTTGACAGATGCGATAAAGCTTGGTTGTAATCCTCCAATTCGGCAGTCTGGAAATCTCGTTGGGTCTAGCCCAGTCACGATAATCGGAACAAAAGGAAGTCTATATTTACAGGAGGGTTTGATTATTGCACAACCGCATATTCATACAAATCCTTCTGATGCGAAAGCATTCGGAGTGAGTGATGGAGATTACGTTTCAGTCGGAGTGGATACGATTCGACCAATTACTTTTGAGCGAGTTCTCGTTCGGGTTTCATCCTCCTATATTACCGAAATGCATATCGACACAGATGAAGCAAATGCTGGCTGGATACAAACCGGACAGCTTGGCAGATTAATAGTTAATAGGATGCATAAGCAAAATCCAATCCATTCCCCAATCATCGAATCGGTTAATGATAATAAGAAGCTTCCTGTTTTTGGAGGGAAGGTACTGTCAGAACATGACGTTCAAAAACATTCAGGAAAAGCCATTGCTATTCAAAAATCTACCATTGTTACCCCGTTGGCAAGAGAAACAGCTCGCAATTCAGGTATAAAGATTGAAATAATCGAAGCGTAAGGTGGGTGAACGATGAAATTAGGGATAATCATTGGCAATGTTTGGGCAACAAGGAAAGAGGAAGGTATGACTGGGTTGAAATTATTGGTCGTGCAGCCGATTCACCCTGATGGATCCTTTATTCATTCGCCAATCATAGCGGCAGATCGCATTGGGGCTGGCATGGGGGATCAAATCATTTATACAGAAGGCAGTTCAGCACGGGCAATTATGCCTGACTGTATTTCACCTCTTGATGCTGCTGTTATCGGAATTGTCGATTCTACAGAAATTCGTAAAAGAGAAGGTGTCGTAAATGGCGAAAGCAATCGGGATGATTGAAACATTTGGCTTAGTAGCATCGATTGAAGCAGCGGATGCAATGCTAAAAGCAGCAAATGTGAGAATCGTAAATCAGGAAAAAATCGACGGGGCGCTTGTATCCGTATTGGTAGAAGGAGATGTTGGTGCCGTACAAGCGGCTGTTGAAGCGGGCAAAGAGGCTGCATATAGAGTTGGAGGCCTGCGATCAGCACATGTCATACCAAGAGTGGATAGCGAAATTTACGGAATAATGAACAAGACGAAATAATAGACTTTTGAAATACTTATCTCATTAAAAGGTGAAAGGAGGAGAAGCATGGGATTTAGACGTCCAAAAATCGCCGTAATTGGTGCTGGCCATACAGGTGCCACGACGGCATTAATGCTCGCCCAAAAGGAACTTGGCGATATTGTTCTTTTAGATATACCAGCACAGGAAAATCCAACAAAAGGCAAAGCACTCGACCTTCTTGAGGCGGGTCCAGTCTTGCGTTTCAATGCTACTATTAAAGGGACATCCAATTTTGAAGAGCTTGATGGAGCCGACCTTGTCATCATTACCGCTGGGTTACCAAGAAAGCCCGGGATGAGTCGAGCCGATCTTATTTCTACTAATGCAAAAATCATTCACTCAATCTCTCTTAATATCGCTAAATACGCGCCTAATAGTTTTATTATCGTATTAAGTAATCCTGTTGATGCAATGACGTATGCGTGTTATAAAGCAACGAATTTTCCACGAAACCGTGTAATTGGGCAATCTGGAGTTTTAGATACAGCTAGATTTAATACATTTGTTGCGGATGAATTGGATATATCGGTAGAAGATGTATCTGGTTTTGTTTTAGGTGGTCATGGGGATGACATGGTACCATTAATCCGTTACTCCTATGCTGGTGGAATACCGCTTGACAAGCTAATTTCGAAAGAACGCTTGGATGCAATTGTCGAGCGGACTAGAAAGGGTGGAGGAGAAATTGTTTCTTTACTAGGGAATGGCAGTGCCTACTATGCTCCCTCCGCCTCACTTGTTATGATGGCTGAAGCCATTATTCGAGATAAAAAACGAATCCTACCAACCATTGCTTATTTAGAGGGGGAGTATGGTTTTACCGACATATGCTTAGGTGTACCGACAATTATTGGTGGAAACGGAATACAAAGCGTCATTGAACTTCCGTTAACATATGAAGAAAAAGCAGCACTGAACAAATCGGCAAAATCAGTAGAGGACATTTTGCCACTTGTAAAATAATAACATATTTTACTACTTTTCATCGAACTAACTATTTTGATAGTTGGTTCTTTTGTTTGTGTACAGGTTATAATGGAAATATTAGGGGATTATCAGGGAGGGGTAGAAAATTGGATTTGGCTCTCATTTATCTCGTTTCCTTTATTGCCATTGTGTTATCGGTATTTATCACGCTATTAGTCAAGAATGAATTAGAGCAATTATTTCGTGAACATCAAGCTGTGATTTCTTTTCATATATGTAATGTGGTGATCACCTTAATGGTTTCTCTCACAGCAAATGCTGTCATGACCATATACGGTTTCGGTAAGGATTACAATTGGTTCCTCCAATTAGCCATCCTTCTGTTTATGACCTTGCCAATTTACTACTTAGGACATCTTGCTTTTGTAAAATATAATTCAATTTACCGGAAATACGAAACATCTGAAAACCAAAAAGTACTAGTTCTAAACGAGAAGTACATAAAAAAGAAAAAGCATTTTAAAAAGTTAAAAACCTATAATGCCGCAGCAAAGCAAAATAAAGCGATGGACAAAAGAAATAGCAGGTTTCCCATAAGTTAAGAAAACTTAGGGAAACCTCTACTTTACTTATTCAAATTAATTGAAGAATGATTGACCTTGTTTCTTGTTTTCGCTAAATTTTTTTCCATTCCATTAAAAGTTCTTCCTCTGCCGTCTGTTCATCTAGTAATTCTTCTTTTATAACAAAGCCATTTTTTGAATAGAAATTTACGGCATTAGTATTCTTTTTGTACACCTTCAATTGTATTTTTTCCCTTCGGCCTTTTATAAAATGTAACAATCGACTACCATATCCTGCACCTTGTTGCTTAACATCAATGAACAAAGCAGCCAAATAATGATCTACCATTGATATAAAGCCAATAACATCTTTCTCATTGCTGATAACATAGGTTTCAGCCATTGGAAGGTACTTTTCTTTCATGTTATTCTTTTGAGATCCCCAAAAATCTTTATCTACAAAATCATGTGCATTTAAGGAAGCTTCGTACCATATTTCTGCTAATTTGCTAATTTCCGTATCTTTACATAATCTAATTTCCACAATATCACCCTTTAAAAAAATAGCATAAGTACATCATTATTCAAAGTTCTGCTTGCAGTGATTTGTACCCTGAAGCGGTCTATAAAACAGTATCAAAGAATTTATATGATCATTACTTCCCATAAGGTAGTCATTACCTTTGTTAATTTTGACTTGACAGAATCTTGAAACAATAGTAACATATCCACTATATTAATGATGTAAAAACAGATGGTAAATAAAGATTGCTTTAGCATAAAGTTAAGTTTTTGACTAGATGAAAAAGTAATCCTATTGATAAAGTTGTTTTAAGATAACCGAGAAAAAATCCACTTTTAAATATCTTATAAAGGTAGACTATGTAAAAAACCAATATTTTGGCTAGTTAATAGTAAACCGACAATTTACGAGTTTAATGGTTTTCAATAACCGTTAAACTCAAAAATTGTCGGTTTTTTTGTTTGTCTCATAATCATCAGAAAGGAAGGTTCAAAATGAAGCATATGATGAAGATGGATTTATTCGGCATTACAGTTACTTCCATCCATATATTGCGATGGGGGAATATCACATGTTAGTTTCCATGCCAATCGTATTTTTTATTTCAGTTGCAGTTTCTGTGATTAGTTCATTATTGTTGTTACACTCAAAGATTCCCTTGCGTTTTGTCCGTATGCATATCGTTTTGCATTCTCTGCCCCCAGTAATCGTCCTTTTTGCCTTGATTTTTCATCATAAGGGAGGAAACTTTGGGCCTTGGCGTTTTGATCACTTATCATGGATTTTAGCATTGTTCGTTCTTACAGTTGGCTTAATCGTACAGCGCTATTCAGTTCATTATTTACTTGGTGATCGACATTATCGAAAATATTTTGCACTTCTCACCATTACAACATCGGCTGACGCACTTGCCTGGCTAAGTGATGATCTTCGTTTACTATTAGTTTGCTGGGGGATAACACTTCTTGGTCTAACCTTGCTCATCGGATTAAGAAAAGAATGGCAAGTGGCAAGACAGGCTGCTGCTTTTACGGGACGAATGTTTGCCCTTAGCTGGATTATTTTGTCGATAGTGATCATTTGGGTGACGCAAGCAACAGGGCACTGGGAGTTGTCTGTAGTCCTATCCGAAAAAAGCTTGGCACAATTAGCTTCATGGGAAAAAACCTTGATTAACTTACTGTTCATCCTAAGTGTAATGATTCCGGCTGCACAATGGCCATTCCAACGCTGGTTGTTAGATTCGGTCGTGGCGCCAACGCCAATATCTGCAGTGATGCATGCGGGAATCGTAAATGCGGGTGGAATCATGTTGACTCGATTCGCACCGTTTTTTAACGGGGACCCAGCCCAAATTGTTTTGCTCGTAATAGCCAGTCTTTCTGTTTTAATTGGAACTGGAATGATGTTAGTCCAAGTTGACTATAAACGGCAATTGGTTGGATCAACGATAGCACAAATGGGATTCATGCTCATCCAGTGTGCATTAGGTGCTTATTTGGCAGCTATCATTCATGCAATATTACATGGGCTGTTCAAATCAACCTTATTCCTACAAGCGGGCTCTGCGATTCGTCATCATGACCCGAATCACGAAAATAATAAGTCAAAGTCATATATATGGTCGATTATGGGAGTTGTATCCAGTGTCATGGTAGGAGTTGGGTATTGGCTTCAAGCACCTTTTGAGGCGTATCGAATGGTAAGCGCAGTGGCGTTAGGATGGTCAGTGTTCCTAGCATGGACGCAACTTGTGGTTAATGGGAACGGACATATCGCACGAATGGTCGGAATTTCTATCTTTGCTGGAGCTGCTTTTGTATATATGTTGATTCATACAGTATTTTATAAATTGTTAGAAGGTACCATTCATACAGGTGAACACCCTCATGCATTTACGGCTATTTCGCTCGTACTAGTCTTATTGATTATCAGTTCATTAGGTGCCTGGCTCACCCGAAATCGTACATCAACAGCCTTCGCGGTCATTTATCTTTGGTTCGTACGACTAGGTGAGCCTCATCGGAATTTGGTCGAAAGCCACCCGAAGTATTTGACTCAAATCTTATCTCGAGGAGGTAAATAACGATGTATACAAGTTTAGCCAAAGTATTAAAATGGGAAAAAGAACCTGTTGAACTTCAGCTTAATATTTACGATTTGGTTCATGTAGCTAGCAAAACAATCGTACCACTGGGGCCCATTAACACATTTGCGGCGCGGAATCCCTGGGTCGGATTAGAAGAACAAACATTTGAACAAGTAGCACGCCGATTTAAATATGCTTGTGATATTGACATGATGCCAAATGAATCAATTTTGTTGTCGGCATGGAAAAACGGTGAGATTCATCAGGAGTTACTTGAAAAAAGTCTTTCACAATGGCTTGATTTTCAAAAATTTGAAATGCCAAGAGAAGATGCTGAACGGTTTTGCAGGGCAAGTTTGAATCTAGAAAAACAATCAATCAATATAAAACCCAGTCCTGAGTCTAAAATTATCGTAAAGAAATTAAGTAGGTTTCAATCCCAAATCACTAAAAATCAGCCTGTCCAAACATCCAGTCAGCGACTCGAAAAGCTAAGCGGTGTAATGACGACAAAGGAACTAAATAGCCATATCATCAAGTGGTGTAAATTGTTTTTGGATCGATCTCACGCTGCCTGGTCCATGCCCAAACGTGAAGAAGGGTTCTATCGTGCTTGGAAGAGACTTGTTCAACACGATCCATCACTGAGCAAAAAACAACGAAATCAACTAAAGAATTTACATAAGGATGCAGACCATGCTTTAAAAGAAGCCTTGTTAGCACTTGGAATTCCGTATTCGGATATACAGGAATATTTGGAAGCTCATTTACTTGCCTTGCCGGGATGGGCAGGAATGATGCTATGGCGCTCTAAGGAATCACCGCCAGAAAACTCACTACTTATGGACTATTTGGCTGTTCGCTTATGCTTGGAGAAGGTTTTGGTCAAGCCCTATCTCCCTTTACCTCAGCCATCAATAGAACAAAACGTAAACTTAGAATCATTGATTTTATCTTGGGAAGAATGGGGGAACTTACCTGTCAAAGCTTGGTCGCAGTTATCCGCCACAGAAATACAGGCCCGATTGACACTGGCTGACCGTTTTGATAGGGTTCTCCGCAATCGATTATGGCTAGAGGCATGGGAAAAAACATACGAAAATCAGCTCATGCAAACGATTGCTTCCAAAAAACATACGATGATGGGAAAAGTAAAGCATGTAAAAGCTCAATTTGTATTTTGTATCGATGTTCGATCAGAGCTTTTTCGCCGAAAACTCGAAGAATCTGGTCCATTTGAGACTTTGGGAACAGCTGGATTTTTTGGATTGCCGATTGAAACTAATAAGCTTGGCAGTAAACACACACATCATTCGTTGCCAGTCATGTTCAAACCGCAATTAAAAGTTAAGGAATCGTCAACTGAGCCTAAATTACATCGATATCAACAACGGAAGCAAGTGGGTAAGACTATAAACTATACATTTAAAACAATGAAACAGAATGTGCTTTCGAGTATGCTACTCCCAGAGATTAGTGGTCCCTGGCAAAGTATTCAAACTTTGGCACGAAGCTTTACTCCGCGGCTAACTGGTGTTGTGTCCCGCAAGTTTCGTGAAAAATGGCTTCATAAACCTAGTACTGAACTATCACTTGAATATAAACATACAGTGGAAACGGAACTTCCGATTGGTTTTACCGAAGAACAGAAAGTGCAATATGTTCATCAGGCGTTAACCATGATGGGGCTCACAGATCATTTCGCTTCTTTAGTAGTTATATGTGGCCATGGAAGTCACAGTACAAATAATCCCTATTCATCTGCATTAGACTGCGGGGCATGTGGCGGAGCATCAAGTGGCTTTAATGCACGAGTATTAGCGTCATTGTGTAATCTTCCACAGGTGAGATTATCACTTGGAAAAAGGGGAATATCAATTCCGAAAGATACTGTTTTTGTTGCAGCAGAACATATTACTACCTTAGATGAACTGCGTTGGCTTTATGTACCAACCTTATCAGATGAAGCGAAAGATGCATTTGAGCAAATCAAAGTGACACTGACTAAAGTGAGGAAGGAAGCAAATGCTGAGCGAATTTCAAAGTTACCAAAAGTTGGATCTGATAAAATAAATCCAATAATTGAAGCCCAGCGCTTGTCAGAAGATTGGAGTGAGGTGCGTCCCGAATGGGGCCTAGCGAGAAATGCCGCATTCATTATTGGTGACCGCAAACTTACTAAAGACTGCCATTTAGATGGAAGAGCATTTCTCCACAATTATAATTGGGAAAAGGATCAAAACGGTGTCATTCTCGAAAATATCATTACTGGCCCGACAACTGTAGCCCAATGGATTAATCTTCAATATTACGCGTCAACCGTGGCACCACATTATTATGGCAGTGGGAATAAAGCGACTCAAACGGTGACATCCGGTATTGGTGTGATGCAGGGGAATGCAAGTGACTTACTATCCGGACTTCCTTGGCAGTCTGTAATGAAGTCGGATCAAGAAATCTATCATGCTCCTTTACGCCTGTTGGTCGTGATTCATGCTCCAAAGGAATTTATTGAACGGTTACTGGATCGAGTTCCAGCATTTCGGCAAAAAATTCAAAACGGATGGATTCGTCTTGCTGTAATAGATGCAGAAGGAAACTGGATGAGCTGGACTTAACAGAGTTATTTAAATAATGAAGGAGAGGGAGTTTAGTATGATTGTTAAATCAAAAGGAGCACTTGAAGCTGAAATAAGTAAAGCATTAACTCATTGGGAAAAGCATTATCTTGGACGTGGTTCAGTATCGGTTAAATCAGATATACTGCGTGACATGATCATCATTGGATTACGCGGAATCTTAACTCCAGCCGAATATGCACTTTGTCAAGATAAAGAAGGATTATTATCTGTTAAATTGAATCGAAATAGCTTGGTGGAAACCGGATTAGAAGAATTAAAGGAAATCATTTTAAACCTTACAGGACAAGAAGTAGTTAGTTTTTTCACTGATCTTAGTACTCAGACAGGTGAACGAATCATAGTTTTTAAGCTTTCAAGTGATTTGCAAAGCAAATTATCCCTAGGTGAACTATAAATCAAGGAGGCGGTGAACGTGTTGAATAAAGATGAAAATACTAAAGTGTTATTTGTGATTGGGATGGAACACAAACTAGAGAATATCATTAAGCAGAAGATGAGTATCAATCCAGAAAGTATCTTATTTATACACGGTTACCGACATGATGCTATTGAGCCTTTTGGTAATTTAATGAGGGAAATCATTTTGGCAGTTTATATGGAAAATGTCGAAGAAATCTATTTAGTTTCCATGCATGATGTTAAAAAGAACGACAGAAGCATCCTTAACAAAATTTGTGAAAGAATTGGATCCCAAGAAGAAATCGAAACAGTAGATTATCTCTTTAAAAATTGTAGGCCCGAGTTTCCTAACAGTAATGTAAAAGAGTGGCTTGAAGGAAGCAAACCGTTGACCACTGCTGAAAGGACCGATGTGATTCGAAATCATCCCTTAATGCCGACCAATGTAAAAGTTACCGAATTATTTATCGATATGGTTGGCGAAAAAATCTATAATGAACCAGTTGATAAAACGGCGGGGAATTTTTAACGATGGAAAACCAAGGGAAAACAAGAGGTGGGAATGACCTTTTGTTTTCCTATTAGAGCACCAGAGTGATTGATTTCTCATGGACAAAATGATACAAAAGCTTTGGGGGATTATTTTCTTAGGCTTTTAGGAATTGCCATTGCTAATAATGTTCTAATCAGTAACCTCCCAGTGATTTCACCGTGTGGTTGGTCAATGTGAGAATCATAATCTTTTCGACGCGTGGAACATCCTGTGAAACAAGATTTTTCGGGGCGTGACAGGTACCACAGATAATAAAGGAGTCTATTAATCTTGAACGCAAAATGTTTGAAATTTTACGAGTTTGGTCGTCCTAGTGATGTCCTCAAAATTGAGAATAAGATTATTGTACCGCCTAAGGATGATGAAGTGCTTGTCCGGATGTTGGCTCGTCCGATTAATCCTTCTGATTTGATACCGATAAGAGGTTCATATGCTCATCGAATTTCTTTACCTAATATTCCTGGGTATGAAGGAGTGGGGATTGTAGAAGAAGTAGGTCCTTTAGTTTCGAAAGATCTTATCGGTAAACGTGTGCTCCCTTTACGTGGGGAAGGGACGTGGCAAGAGTTTGTCAAAACATCAGATCAACATGCAGTCGTTATTCCAGATACAATTGATGATTTTACGGCAGCTCAGATGTATATCAATCCTCTGACAGCATGGGTGGTTTGTACGGAAGCGTTAAAACTGAGACATAATGATGTTTTACTCGTGAATGCTTGCGGGTCTGCGATTGGCCATATTTTTGCACAATTATCGAAGATTTTAGGCTTTCGATTGATAGCGGTGACAAGAAATCATAAGCATACTGAAGATTTGTTGCTACTCGGTGCTTCTGAAGTGATTGATACCTCTAAAATGCCACTCCGCGAAACCGTGATGGAATTAACAAACGGTAAAGGGGCCGATGCCGCAATCGATTCCATTGGTGGTTCAGCCGGGAACGAGTTGGCGTTTTGTGTTCGCCCTAATGGGAACTTTATCACGATTGGACTATTATCAGGGGTACAAGTGAACTGGGCTGATATTGTAAAAAGAGCCAAAGTAAACGCCAATATATTTCATTTGCGGCACTGGAATGGAAAGGTGTCGACAGATGAATGGCAAGGCGCTTTTGAACATCTGATAAGCCTGATCGAGGATGAAAAATTAAGAATGATGGTGGTAGATTCCCATTACGATTTAACTGATATTAAAAGTGCAATTGATGTGGTTGAATCTTCTAAAATGCGAAAAGGAAAAGTGTTTTTGACGAGCTATTGATTTTCGCGTAGAATTCAGAATCCATAGGCGGAGAATTTCCACTTATTTTAAAAATGGAGACAAATGAAGCAAATTTAAGGGGAGAAATTCCGCTTAACTGCTCAAAAAAAGCCAATATCCCAAGATTTAAATCAAATAGACGGAAAAACTCCTCTTATTGTTTAGGAAATATGGGTATTTTCTAATTTAGCAGGAATTTTTCCGTTTATTTTCAATGACAAGGAAATCAAAATTCAGCTATACATAGATGGTTCGCACTACAATAATAAGAGGCAAGCCCATTCAAATGGGCATGCCTCTAACTAACAATCTTATAATATTCTCTTGCTGTTAAGGTATAAACCATTGCGTAAAATCCAGCAAATATTAGAATGGTAGAAGCAGTACACATCATAAAGAGGTCTACGTTCGTTAAGTTTAGTAAGGCTAGTAGTTTTGTAATGACTTTGAAAGCAAAAGCGATGTGCACAACGGCTGCGACAAGCGGTAAGAAAAAGACGAGCAGGACTTGACTCTTAATTGATTTCTTAATTTCAGCTTTACTCAAGCCTACTTTTTGCATGATCGCAAATCGCTCTTTGTCATCGTAACCTTCTGATATTTGCTTATAGTACATAATTAAGACTGTTGCCATGATGAATAATGTGCCTAGGAATAAGCCAAGGAAAAATAGGCCGCCGTAGATGGAATAAAACGATTCTCGTGCTTCTTCCTGACCTTCTGCATGGCCATCGATAGAGGACTCCTGTAATTTTTGCGTTAAAGCTTTGGTAAGGGCGATCTCATCTTTTACACTTCCTTCAGCGTCAAAGCCGTAAAAGAAGGATAAGTCTTTCCAGTCCATCCCTTCCATTTTCTCAGCCGGATACAGGGATTTAAGTGTTTCTTCATCTTTTACGACGACGAAGTAAGTGTCGGCTATCATGGCGGCAGAATCACCGTTGATGGATAGGTTTTTTATTTGAGATTTTACGTTGAATTGCTGTCCTTCGACTGTCATCGTATCCCCAATAGGATCTCCTCTAAACGTGTAGACAAGAACTTCATTGTCCTCAAGTGTAGCAGATTGGTTTTCCAACTGATTAAACTCGTCAACCGTAATCAGTTCAATGACAGAAATATTTGAGAATGCTTTCGAGTTTGGGCGGACCATGTTAAAGCTGTTTTCCGTTCTGATTGTCGGAAAGCCTGCTGATCGATAATGAACGGGATTTTTAATTTCTATTCCATACTCTTTCGCTAAATCATGGATTATTTTTTCAACTTCACGAGACTGCTCCTCAGAAAGATTCCTAGCGGAAACATCCATTTCCTTCGGATAGCGATTTTTTAACAAATCATCCATTCCAATATACATCGACACGGTGGTCGACAGCATCACTAACACCATCGTTGACAAAATACAAATATTTGCGAGGCCGACTGCGTTTTGCTTCATCCGATAAATCATACCTGAAATACTGATAAAATGCTTTGTTTGGTAATAGAAGTTTTTGTTTTTTCTCATTAATTTTAACGCAGCGATCGTACCAGCTGTAAACAAAGCGTAGGTCCCGATAATGACAAGCAGAACAGCAAAGAAAAATTTATTTATCGCAACTAATGGTGACTCTGTCACTAGGGCGATGTAGTATCCATATCCAAGAGTCGCGACCCCGATTAAGACGAGGAACCATTTCGTTTTAGGCTCTTTTTCGCCGACCTGACCGCCTCGCAATAATTCAATCGGTTTCGCCAAGTGAATTTGTCTTAAATTGTTAAGAAGCGTAAGCACAAAAATTCCGATAAATAGAACTAAGGTAATTCCGAGTGATTTTATTGAAACAAAATACGTAAGCGGGATTTCAAAATGTAAAATATAGTTTAATAGTAAAAACATTAATTTACCTACAACAATTCCGCTAACTATCCCCAATACAAGACTCGTAACGGTAACGATGCAAGTCTCCCAAACAATGATTTTGGCAATATGCTTTTTCTCCATGCCAAGTATGTTAAATAATCCAAACTCATTTTTTCGTCGTTTTATTAAGAAGCTATTCGTATAGAACAAGAAAATGAGTGAAAAAATCCCGATAACGATATTGCCTAAATTTAATATCGTGATTAAAGAATCCCCACCAGACATTTCTTTTAGCCCAGGATTTCCAGAAATAAAATGCATCATGTAGAACATGGAGATGGTACAAATACTCGTAAAGATATAAGGAATATACGTTTTTCGGTGCTTATTGATGTTGGTGAGGGCAAGTTTGGTGTAGAAAAACTTACTCATTTCTACCACCGCCCGTTGCAATGATGTTTAATGTATCCGAAATTTTTTGGTACATTGCTTCATTGGATAACGATCCTTTATAGAGTTGATGAAACACGGCTCCGTCTTTGATGAACAATACACGACCCGCATGACTGGCAGCCTTTGTACTATGGGTAACCATTAGAATCGTTTGGCCTTCTTGATTAATTTTGGAAAAAATCTCCAGTAAATCATCAGAAGCTCGCGAATCTAACGCACCAGTTGGCTCATCGGCAAGGACTAGCTTTGGATTCGTAATAAGCGCGCGCGCAACCGCTGCTCGCTGTTTTTGACCACCGGATACTTCATAAGGAAATTTTGCTAAAATATCACTGATTCTTAAGTTTTCAGCAAGTGGCTTTAAGCGCTTACTCATTTCACGATAGGCTTTGCCGGATAAAACGAGTGGTAAAAAGATATTGTCTTGCACTGAAAAGGTATCGAGTAGGTTAAAGTCTTGAAACACAAAACCGAGATTTTGCCGGCGGAAAGCCGAAATTTCTTTTTCACTAATGGCTACGATATCTTTGCCCTGAAGTAAAACTTCGCCGCTCGTTGGTTTATCAAGTGCAGCTAAAATATTTAACAGGGTCGTTTTACCAGAACCGGATTCACCCATAATTGCCACATATTCGCCTTCTTCAACTGAAAAGCTCACATCTGTTAGTGCCTGAACATGATTTCCACTGAAACGAGTGGTGTATACTTTTTTTAGATTTTTCACTTCTAGTAAGGTCATGATTAAATTCCTCCGTCCCTTATGTTGTTTATATGATCAGTATATCAGGGGGCTATCTAGCACAAACATCGCTTTAGCTTACATATCAACGCTCAAACTTACAATAATGTAAGGATGGAAGTTTTTCGGTTATTCCACCCCAATTTCCTTCGTTTCTAAATCAATCATGACCTTTGTTCCTTTTCCCACTTGGGATTCAATTGCGATGTCGTGGGATAATTTGGTTAGGATTTGTTTGCAAAGATACAAGCCGAGCCCGGTAGATTGATTTGATGTGCGACCATTGTATCCTGTAAAACCTTTTTCAAATACCCGGGGCAAATCTTCTTCAAGAATCCCAATGCCCGTATCTTCAATGATGAGTCGGTAATTTTTCATATGAATAGAAATCGAGCCAGCGTTTGTATACTTTAACGCGTTCGATAGAATCTGCTCGATTACAAACTGCAGCCATTTTTTATCTGTTAACACAGTACAGTTTACGTCCGAATAGTTTAGCGAGATTTTCTTGCGGATAAACATTTTTGCATTTTTCCGGATAGCACTTTTCAGAATGTCATCTAAGTCGTATTTTTTAAAAACGAGATCATTGGACATTTTTTCTAATCGTAGATACTGCAGGACAAATTGGACATATTGTTCAATTTTAAACAATTCCATTTCGAGTTCTGAAGTTTGCTCATTTTGTTCTGATTGTAGCAACAGACGCATTGCAGACATGGGTGTTTTGATCTGATGTGTCCATTGGGTAAAATAATCGACTAAATCCTTTTGTTTATTGTCAGCTTGAACCGTCAATTCGTTTTTATTTTCCGATAAAATCTGTAACAATTCCTGATACTGCCGTTCAATTGCATTTTGGGGCGCAGGCAATTGGTCGGTATGCACGATAATCGTTTTCTTTGATTTTTGCAGCTTTTTGTAACGCTTGATAAATATGAAAAAATCAACGACAAAAAAGATGAGTCCAATATAAAAACATAATAGGGTCGAGTAGAGAATCGGGCCGAGGGGGAGATGGCTCAAGGAAAACACGATAGAAAACACGAGGACAAACACGCTGAACAAAGCAATTGGTTTCCAGTTTTTATGTAAATATAGGAGAATGATGTTTTCTGTTTGATTTTTCATATCAGTCCACCAAATAGCCGAGGCCTTTCTTTGTTTTAATATAATCAATCAACCCGAGTAATTCTAATTTTTTGCGGAGTCGATTAATATTGACCGTCAGTGTATTATCATCAATAAAGCTGTCCGTTTCCCACAACCGTGTCATGAGGACATCTCTTGAGACCGCCTTGCCCTTATTTTCAAGCAGAACGTGCAGAATTTTTTGGTCATTTTTCGTTAGTTCGATTTTTTCACCATTAAAGGTAAGGGTTCCGTCACTTGTGTTTAAAATTGCCCCTTTGTGTTCAAGCAAATTGGTTTGTCCCGTAAAATCATAGGTACGACGAAGCAAAGCTTGAACTTTCGAGGTCAAGACGTTTAAGTCGAAAGGTTTGGCAATAAAGTCATCTCCACCCATATTAATCGCCATGACAATATTCATATTATCAGAAGCAGATGAGATGAAAATGATCGGTACTTTGGAAACTTTGCGAATTTCACTACACAAGGTAAATCCATTTACAAAGGGAAGTGAGATATCCAATAACACCAATTGCGGATCAAATGAAACAAATTGGGTCATCACATTCTGGAAATCGGTCACAAATTCCGCTTCAAATCCCCAAGATTGAAGGTGATGACTTACCGTTCTAGCAATGACCATATCATCCTCGACAATTAATAGTTTGTACATAAAAAAACCTCCAATCATAGAGTGTGATACGTTTTCTTTCCCATTTTAGCTTATTAAACTAGATTGTTACAATCTTAATAATTAGAATGGAAAGTCCAAGAAAGCGGCTATTAATAAATTTATCCACAGAAACTTACCAATGTTTGACCATTACCTCGAGAATTCCGGCCATATCCACAGAAACTGAGAGTTATTCTAAGAATAGGTCTTAATTCCTCCTACTATAACGGGTTAGAAAGACGAGAGCCTTAAATAAGCTATTTTTTCCTGTTAGCTTGGTTTAGAACATTTTGATATAGTTGCCATAACCCCCGAAATTTTCTGTAGACTAATCCATGCAAAATACCGCAGCCTTATTCAAACTAGTTAGAAGCAAAAGAACTGGGCCTCGGACATACGATAATCGAGCGGAAAATAATGAATAATAATAATCAAAGCACAGAGGATATAAAGGAAGTTGTGTGAAAAATATTGACCAACTAAACAAACAACGTTCTAACATTTGTTGGACGTTGTTTGTTTAATATTCACATGATGTTGTGAGGAGGGGAAGAAATGGAATTCATTTATAACTTACTTGCTGAAGCTAATATCTCGCCAACATGGGCAGAATATCTTTCGGTATTTATCATGATTTTATTAATAGGAATCATCTGCGTAATCGTCAATTTTATTACCAAAAAAATCGTGATTAGAATCATCACTCATTTCGTCAATAATAACAAATTCACTTGGGACAATATCGTTTTGGAAAGGAAGGTTTTTCATAAGTTATCCCATATTGTTCCAGCGATTATTATTTATTACTTTGCTGCAACTTTTCCCGATTATCAGACGATTATCGAAAAAGGGGCGATTACCTATATCATTATCGTCGGATTACTAGTTATTAATAGTCTGTTAAATGCGATTAATGATATTTATCAAACCTTTGAAATATCGAAAAGTAGGCCGATAAAGGGCTATATTCAAGTCGTCAATATTGTTGTGTTAACGCTTGGAGCAATTTTAGTTATTGCCAATTTAATCGGAGAAAGTCCTTTTATCCTGCTTAGTGGTATTGGTGCACTCTCAGCAGTTTTAATGTTGGTTTTTAAAGATTCATTACTTGGACTTGTAGCAGGTGTGCAGCTGACAGCCAATGATATGGTTAGAGTTGGAGATTGGATTGAAATGACAAAATATGGTGCCGATGGTGAAATTATTGATATTTCTTTAAATACGGTAAAGGTTCAAAATTGGGATAAAACGATTACGACGATCCCTAGCTATGCTCTAATTTCCGACTCTTTTAAAAACTGGAGAGGAATGCAAAGTTCAGGAGGCCGCCGAATTAAGCGTTCTTTATTTATCGATACCAATAGTATTGAATTTTGTAGTGAAGCAATGCTTGAGAAATTTAAAAAAATTGACTATCTATCCCATTATATTATTCAAAAGGAAATCGAAATAGCTGAGTTTAATGCTATGTATGACATCAATCGGGATATCCCTGTGAATGGACGCGCCCTTACGAATATCGGCGTCTTTAGAACTTATATCGTTAATTACTTGCAAAATCATCCTGGTATTAATAAAGAAATGACATTAATCGTCAGGCAATTAGCGCCAACAGAGCATGGTTTGCCCTTAGAAATCTATACGTTTACAAATGATGTACGGTGGAATATATATGAAGCGATTCAATCGGATATTTTCGACCATCTGTTTGCGGTCGCACAGGAATTTGGAATTCACTTATTTCAAAATCCATCTGGAAATGATTTAAAAGGTGTTCTCGATGAAACTAATAAGGACGTTATGATAAAGGAAAGAAATCATTGAAGACAAATATTTGCTTTAACAGTGGATATTTTCTAAGCCGAATAAAAGTTCACAATTAAAATAAGGAGCATACCCATTAGATGAACTCTAATAGGTATGCTCCTTTTATTTGATTATTAGTATTTTGATATAATAACATGAAGGTGATTATCTGGTTGCTTTGGTTGTGAATTGGTGTATCAATTAACTTAATCGGAATTAATATGGATTATTTGCGTTTTGAGTTCTCCATGTTGAAAAGAATGCGTTTTCTTGTTCAGCTACATCATAAAATTCATATGTATTGATACAAGCTTTTGCTTTGGCAAGGTTATGTTCTTTAGAATAAACAGTCCAACTATAGTCTTTTGATTGACCTGGTTGTAAATTAACGTTTTCGGCTTTTCCACCGTATACATCATCATATCCAAAATTGAGTTTAATAGGAAAACCGTCTGCATCATACCCCGTAATTCCTACAGTAATGTTTTTTAATACTTTATCGGTATTGTTTTGTACCACTAAAGTTACCGTATCTTCACCGATGATATCTTTTGACGTATTGATTGCTGTAATTAATACATCTGTTTGGTCTTTTACTTCTTCAACCGGTGCTGTTTCCTCTTTTGCTTCAGTTTTTGCTTCTGTTGCAACCGCTTCCGTTTTTTTAGATGATGCTTTCTCATCTGACGTTGCTTTTTCAGTATCATCCTCAGCTGTTAAAAGACCAATGACAATAAATAAGATAAAAATAGAACCAATTCCAATTAAGATTTTCTTACCAAAGGATTTAACCTTACTCATAATAACCCTCCATTTTTACAGATTGATATTATATTACAATAGCGAAAAACACAACCAATATCTTCAATAAATAACATTAAAGGATAAATTTATAAAATAATTGAAAAAAATGTAAAATAATAACCGTTAAATGGGGATGGATGGGTGTTCAAGTGGATGAATCGTGGTAATAAGGAATACTATATGTAATGGTAAAGCCTCGTTATTCTCTTCCTATTTCAATTATAACATCCTAATAATGGCAATTATAGACTTATAATACTCATTTACTACTGCTAAAATCAATAGAACATTACCGTTAAGGAGAGATGTTGAATGAGTTCATTGGTTCTCGGCTTTCAAGAAATAGAAAAAACACAGCTTATGCTCGTTGGTGGAAAAGGGTTACATTTAGGGGAATTATCAAAAATTGAAGGAATCCAAGTACCAGAAGGATTTTGTGTTACGACAGTCGGATACCAAAAAGCCATCGATAAAAACGAAACGTATCGGGCTTTGTTGGAAGAACTTTCGGAGCTACAAGTTGATGATCGAGAACAAATTGCTATAATCAGCAAACAAATTCGACAACTCCTTAATGATGTAGAAATTCCAGCTGAAGTTGTAAATGAAGTGACTCACTATCTATCGCAGCTTGGTGAGGAACATGCTTATGCAGTGCGTTCTAGTGCCACCGCTGAAGATTTACCACATGCTTCTTTTGCTGGCCAACAGGACACCTATTTAAATAATATTGGTGCAGAAGCAATCCTTGAGCATATCAGCAAATGTTGGGCTTCGCTTTTCACGGAACGCGCGGTGATTTACCGGATTCAAAATGGATTTGACCACAGCAGAGTTTATCTTTCTGTTGTCGTTCAAAAGATGGTGTTTCCACAAGCTTCAGGGATTTTATTTACCGCAGATCCCATTACATCTAACCGGAAGATACTATCCATTGATGCGAGCTTTGGACTAGGTGAAGCGCTCGTTTCTGGCTTGGTCACTGCCGATAACTACAAAGTAAAGGATCAGGAAATCATTGATATGATGATCGCTACTAAAAAATTGGCTATTTATGCCCAAAAAGAAGGCGGAACGAAGACGCAAGAGATTAAGCCTGATCAGCAGCAAATTCAAACACTTACTGACCAGCAAATATTGCAACTTGCCATGCTCGGAAGACAGATTGAAGCATATTTCGGAAGCCCACAAGATATCGAATGGTGCTTAGTTGATGATACGTTTTACATTGTTCAAAGTCGGCCAATCACTGTTCTTTTCCCTATTCCAGAAAATAGTGATGAAGAAAATCACGTTTATTTATCTGTAGGTCATCAACAAATGATGACCGATCCTTTCAAACCATTAGGAATGTCGATATACCTATTAACAGCATTTGGACCTAGATTTATAGCTGGTGGAAGGTTGTTTGTTGATGTCACACCAATGTTGGCTTCGCCTGAAAGTAGACAAGCGCTATTAAATGGAATGGGACAACACGATCCGCTCACAAAAGATGCAATCACGAACATCATCGAACGAGGAGATTTTATTAAAATTTTACCAAATAAGCAGGAACAAAGCTCCGGTAAAAACAATAAAAGTGCTATGTCTGCGGAGCCTCAAGTGCAAATCGAAAACGACCCGACAATCGTTTCTGATTTGATTAAAAGCAGTCAAACATCGTTAGAACAATTAAAACAGGATATCCAAATGAAATCTGGAACGGAATTATTTGATTTTATTCGCGAGGATATTCAAGAGTTAAGGCGAATTATTTCCGACCCACAAAGTACAGCAGTATTCACGGCTGCTATAAATGCTTCATTATGGATCAATGAAAAAATGAATGAGTGGTTAGGTGAAAAAAATGCAGCAGATGTGCTTTCTCATTCAGTACCGAACAATATAACTTCGGAAATGGGTATGGCGTTATTGGATGTGGCAGATGTGATTCGTCCTTATCCAGAAGTTATTGCTTATTTACACCATGTAAAAGAGGATACTTTCTTGGATGATCTAGTACAGCTTGATGGTGGACAGGAAGCCCGAGATGCAATAATGGCTTATCTTAACAAATTCGGGATGAGATGTGTCGGAGAAATCGATATCACGAAAACTCGTTGGAGTGAAAAACCAGTTACGCTTATCCCGATGATTCTTAGCAACATCAAAAACTTTGAGCCCAATGCTAGTCAGCGGAAATTTGAACAAGGGTTGAAGGAAGCCTCGAAAAAGGAACAAGAGTTACTGGATCGATTGAAGTCGTTACCGGATGGTGAACAAAAAGTCCTAGAAACAAAGCGAATGATTGATCTAATCCGGAATTTCATCGGGTTTAGGGAGTATCCAAAATACAGCATGGTTAACCGCTACTTTGTGTATAAGCAGGCACTACTGAAGGAAGCTGAACAACTTGTACAGACAGGCGTTCTTCATAAAAAAGAAGATATTTACTATCTCACTTTAGAAGAATTTCGCGAAGTCGTATCCACAAAAAAACTTGATTACCAGATGATTGACAAACGAAAAGTCGAGTACGCATTATACGAAAAACTTACTTGCCCACGTGTTATCACATCTGATGGTGAAATTGTTACTGGTAAGTACAAGCGAGAAAATCTTCCCCCTAGAGCTATTGCCGGTCTTCCTGTATCTTCTGGAGTTATCGAGGGTCGAGCCCGTGTCATATTAAATATGGAAGAAGCAGATTTGGAAGAAGGGGATATCCTCGTTACAGCTTTTACTGACCCAAGTTGGACACCATTATTTGTATCGGTAAAGGGGCTCGTCACTGAAGTAGGGGGACTGATGACCCATGGAGCAGTGATTGCCCGTGAATATGGCTTACCAGCGGTAGTGGGTATGGATCATGCTACGAAATTGATTAAGGATGGGCAAAGAATTCGTGTGAATGGAACAGATGGGTATATTGAGATATTGTGATTGCTGAGTCCTGAAATGCGCTAACGACCCAATATTTATTTTTCAAGAATGGACGCGGCAGATAAAAAAATTATAGGATATTAGATTTTTAACGCTATTAAAGAATACATATTGAACCTCAAATCTATTCATAATAATTATTGAGGTGAAATTTGTGGATAAGAACAACATACAGCTTACATCAACAGAAATTGGTTCGCTCTGGGGTCAGTTTATTAATGGGACAATGACATATATGGTAAATAAATATATGGTCACTATTATTGAAGATAGGAGAACGAAAGCGATATTTGAGGATGCTATCCAAATTTTTGAAAAACAAAAGCCACAAATTGAAGGATTATTAGAGAGGGATGGATTTCCGATTCCGGTCGGGTTTAATGATGCCGACCTCAATAATAATACCACGAGATTATTTACTGATGTTTTTTGCTTGAATTATTTATATGTAATGACTTTACACGGATTAATGGGACATTCAAAATCAATTGCTGTGTCTATAAGAAAAGATTTAAGAGATTTTTACACAGCCTGTAATCATGATGTATTACGTATGTATAACCAAGTGATCGAGCTATTGCTCACACTAGGAGAATTTCAGAGAGATCCTCTATTTTATCCTGCCAAGAACCCGGAATTCATTACTAGTAAGGATTTTACAGATGGTTTTTTCGGGAAAGGAAGATGTTTGGCTGCTACTGAAGTAATCAGTATGTCTCTAAATTTGAAAAAGAGTATCTTAGCCAAAGCATTATCCATTGGATTTGCACAAGTTTCACAATCGACAGAAGTTCGAAAGTTTCTAGAATATTCCCAGAGCGTTGCTGATAGTAATATACAAGCATTTTCGAAAATCATGTTTAAAGACAATTTGCCAGTCCCTAAATCATGGGAAACTGAGATTACAATCTCGACTGAATCCCCATTTTCTGAGAAATTAATGATGTATCATATGGGTTTCTTATCACAAGTGGCGCAAGCCTATTTTGGCGAGGGACTTGCATCCTCTATGAGAGCTGATTTAATTGCAGTTTATGAAAGCACAATCATAAAGAATCTATCTGTTACAAAAAAATGGTTTAATATTATGGTGAAAAATAAATGGTTAGAACAACCACCGCTAGCACCTAATAGAAAAGAAATCGCAAATGAAAAATGAAAAATTGCATACAAGAATTGAAATGACAGGAACAGATTGTATTAGTCAGTTAAGTTGCGAGGTCATTGATGGTTTAGTGAATTTTCCTCGAATTCTGAATTTTATTTACTAATCCTCGCTCCATATGGTATCTTTTGGGTAATTCAGCTCAAAAGGGGATCAATTTTTATGGAGTTACATGTAAGGAGGAAGTGGGGATGGGCCGACTGGTTTGTGGTCGGTCTTCGTTTTATGGGGTTTTTACTAAGTGTTATTTATATATACAGTTATGCTCCAGATGACCATCGTGGGTTAGTAATTTCTCTTGCTCTCATATCCTATTCCGTTCCTCAGCTTTTTTATTTGCCCGAACACATTCGCCCAAGATGGTTCATTACAACAGAGCTTTTGTTAAGTGCCGGCTACACACTTTATATCATTTCTTTCATTTCCGATGAAGTGAACGCAGTTAGTTATTTTTATATGCCAGTATTTGTGGTTTCCTACTTATCTTCAAAAAAAGTAATCTACTGGGTTGCGCCTCTTTGTATTCTCGTCTTTCCTTTTGCGCTTAAAATAATTGGAGATTACGATTTTTTATATGTTAGTAACCAGATAAGCAATTTAATTTTATTTTGCGCATTCGGGTTTAGCTTTGGGGTATTTTTGCGACAAAAACATAAGCTTGCGGAAAGTATAATCTCAATTGAGGAGAAAAACAAAGAATTGGAACATTATATTTACCAGGTTGAACGGATTACTTTGTTAGAAGAAAGAAATCGAATGTCAAGAGAACTTCATGATACAGTCGGACATTCTTTGACTGCGGTGATCGTGGCGATGGAAGCTGTGCAAACACTCATGGACCGTAATCCTGAGACAGCAAAGAAAAGGCTTGGAGAATTAATTGTGTATAGTCGAAAGACTCTGGAACAGATTCGCCAAACCGTTCATGACATGGCAATGAATGAGTTGAAATGGCCGCTTGATGAATTAATCAGAAAAACAGCTGAAGACTTTTCTCATCAAACTGGAACAGCAGTAATCTTGGAGATTGAGGAAGTCCCTTATGCTACAACGGAAGCTATTAAACTTGTTTACCTCAGATGCCTGCAAGAATCCTTGACCAATGCCAAGAAACATGGGCATGCCACGGAAATAAAAGTTTCATTATCTATATTGAATGAACGTATAAGATTAACGGTTGAAGATAACGGGAAAGGTTTTAAGAATACGAAGGATGGATACGGAATTCAAGGAATGAAGGAACGAATTAATGCGCTCAGAGGTACTTTTCACATTCGATCTGAAGCAGGTATGGGAACAATTGTATTAATAGAAATTCCAATGGGGGGGTAGAGAGCATGGAGCCAATACGCTTGCTACTGGCAGAGGATCAAGAACTGATTCGCTCTAGCTTACAAATCGTTCTAGATATTGAGGAAGATATACAGGTCGTGGCTGCAGTCGAAAATGGGGAACATGCAGTCACGTTTTGTGAAAAAGAACCACCGGATATGGTGTTAATGGATATAAATATGCCAGTGATGGATGGAATTGAAGCAACACGAAAAATTAAAGAAAAGCATCCGTACATTAAAATCATCATGCTTACCACTTTCCAGGAAATGGACTATGTAATTGAAGCTCTACGTATCGGTGCAGAGGGCTATTTACTAAAGGCAATAGACACGAAGGATTTGGTTGCTGGAATTCGAGTCGTCGCCAATGGTGGGAATTTAATCACGCATGAGGTGGCGAAATCGTTATTTTCAAACCATATTGACTCGCCTGGAAAAAATAAAGAAGAAAACGCTCAAAAGTATTTATTAAGTAAAAGAGAGTTAGAGATTCTGAAATGCCTATCAGAAGGTTTATCGAATCAATTTATAGCTGAAAAATTATTCCTGTCAATGGGAACAGTTAAAAATTACATTTCAAGTCTTTATAGCAAGCTAGAGGTCTCGAATCGAGCCGAAGCGATTCGTAAAGCCCAACAGGAAAAGCTATTATAAGTTTTTTTATGAAAAGGAATTTGTTAAACGCGGACGTCTATCAGTAGTCGTCCTTTTTGTGTTTATGACTTTTTATATGACTTCAGACACTAAGTGGGCGTGACTTATTTTCAATAAGATAGGGATATAGAAAGGAAGGGTGAGATTAAATGAATATGAAAGATATATTAGGTTTATTTGGAAAAACGGTGCTTGCGATGATAACAATGTTTGTCCTAATTGGCGTGCTACTTCTAGCGGATCAATTTTTATTAAAAGGGATTAATATGGGAAATGTTATTCCTCATCTCAGTATGTGTTTAACAGCTTTGCTTTTAAAGCTTGTACTTGATAGGAGAAAGGAATGGGCCGTTGGGTGGCAGGACCAATTAGCTGTAAATCATACTATGAGCGGCGCTCTAATTATTACGATTGTGATGGCTGTCGCTATGTCATTCATGCTAATTGCTGGTAATACTGAATTGGTGGAACAAAGCTGGGGAATGAATGTGATGCTATGGCAAGTCATTATATTTCTCTTGGTTGCGATAGGCGAGGAATGGCTGTTTAGAGGATATCTCTTTTGTCTTTATCAACATCATGTAGGTGTGAAAGCAGCGATATTCGTAAACTCCCTCATTTTTACGGGAATCCATTTGATTAATCCAAATGCTTTTTCAAGGCCGCTAGCTTTTATACTAACCGAGATGACAAACATTTTTCTATTGTCGCTATTAATGTCTATTGCACGTGCTTATTCGAGGAGTCTTTGGATGCCAATCGGGCTACATTTCACTATGAATTTCCTTCAATCTTCTATTTTTGGTTTTATCAATGGGGGAAAGAACGTGGAATCATTGTTTTATCTTGTCTATGAAAATAAAACAATATGGAACGGTGCCGGTTATGGCTTGGAATCAAGTTTAATTTTTACAGCGGTATTAATCATTACGAACATAGGCGCTATTATGTTCTATCGTAGGTCAATTTCCAGCTCATTAGACAAACAGACAGGAGGAACAGAACATGCAGGTTAATGTGAAAAGCACAAAAAAATCCGGAGCCATAATAAAATTCTTCAAGGGTTTACTAGCATTGTGCTTAATGTTGACTTTAACAGGGATATTGTATGAGTCAATCTCTAGTTATATCGGCGTCAAAAACAATCTAGCTCCGGGAAAACTAATTGATGCCGGAGAGTTCAAGCTGCATCTCCATCAACAGGGAGAAGGTGGTCCAACGATAATTCTTGAAGGTGGGAGTGCAGCATCAAGTGCTAGCTGGGGGGAGATTCCAAAAGAGCTTTCGAAAACTGCGACTGTCATCACCTATGACCGTGGCGGCTATGCATGGAGTGATAAGGCAAAAACTGAACGAACTGGGGAAAATATTGTAAAGGAACTCTATACCGTTTTGAAAAAGGAAAATATTGAGGGGCCATACATCCTAGTAGGACATTCTCTAGGTGGTATGTACACACGGTTATTTGCCCAAACCTATCCTGATGAAGTAGCGGGTATTGTGTTATTAGATGCCAGAACCGAAGATTTCTCTAAGAGAACGGAAGCCATTTTTCGTGAGGCAGGAGTTGATGAGTTATCAATTGGTACATCCAACCAGTATGTTCTAACTGTACTAAAGTTGACAGGGGTCATCCGCGTCTTGGATCACTTTGATGCGCTTGATGTTAACACAGATGAGAATGGACGAATGATAAACATTGAGCTTCGTCCAAAGGCCTTTCAAGCGATAAATGAGGAGTTGAGTTATCTGACACAATTAGAAGACAGTATTCGCAACCAAGCATTAGGAGATATTCCGATTACTATCATCACTCGAGGAATTGCCATTGATGCAACGCCATTTGGTTTAACAAAAGAACAAAGTGATAAAATGGAAGAAATCTGGCAAGATGAGCAACAAAAAATGCTGAGACTTTCAACAAACAGCAAAATCCTTACCGCGAAAAATTCAGGACACGCTGTGATGGATGATGAACCAGAACTAGTCGTAATGGCAATCATGGATATGATTGAGGAAGTAAATAGTGACGAGAAATCCTAGTATACTCCTTTATAAAGTAAGTTAGTATATCCATTTCGATTGTCGAGAAATCTTAATACTAAAGGATTAATAGGGACGTAGACGTAGTTGCTGTAAAATTAGCTACTACGTCCTTTTTGTCTAGTGGAAAGTATTCCTAATTTCCATGACAAACCATGTTCCTTCCTGAACGCTTTGCAAGATAAAGCGCTGCATCTGCTTGGTGAAGTAAATCTTTATGATTTTCTACTGTCCCAGGATATGATGCTACCCCAATCGAAATAGTAATATTGATTTCTTGACCATTTGAGATTGGAAATTTAGTGTGTTCCACCTTGTGCCGGATTTTCTCAGCAATTTCTAAAGCTCTTTGAAGTGTGCAATCCAATAACAAAACGGCGAATTCTTCTCCACCCTTACGAGCCACTATATCAAAGCTACGAGAAGATTGTTTTAAGGTTGTTCCAAGTTTTTGCAAAACCAAATCTCCGTCAGTGTGACCGTAAGTATCATTTACTTTTTTAAAGAAATCGATATCAATAATAAGAACGGACAATATCTCCTTCTGATTTTCAACAATTCTTATTTGTTCGTTAAACATCTCATCAAAAGCACGGACATTGTGTAATCCTGTTAAAAAATCAATTTTCGACTCTTCCATATATTTCCTAAATAGTTCATTTGATTTTTGGATATAAATGACAACTACATAACTGAAGTAAGCAGTGCATAATGAAATAAGACTGAAATAAAAGAATAATTTTCCAAGTTTTGATGCATCATCAATTAAGTAAATCAGTGAGGAACAATACAAACTAAGGTTTAGAAAAATCATAGTCCAGTATTTTTTCGGGATAGACCATTTATCAATTTTAATAATCAAACTACAACTTATACTTAGTATCATCAGAATAACAATCGCAACAATTGATGCTTCGTTTAGTCCAAATAATGCGACACGGAAAAAGCTGAATATCATTACAAAAATGAAAGAGGCTAGTGGTCCACCGTAAAGTGTAGTAAGTACTAAAGCGATACTTCTCATGTCTAATATGATGGTATCTGACACTTCGATTGAAAACCACATTAGAACTGTGCCCCATATACCCCCAATGATTCCCGCTAGCATTCTAGTAATAATCCTTGCACTTAAGTTCAAAGGAGAGTTCTTAAATATTTGCCCTGCGATAAAAAGAAAAGAAATAATAAGCGACCCATTTGCAATTAAGTCCTCAATCATTGATACCACACCTTAATAATACTTTTTCGCATAGAGTTTTCCATGAAATAGTTTATCAATATTATCGTAATAAAGAAATGCAACTTATCACTAAAAAACATATAGTGCAACAAATTTATGCATAGAGTGATTATTAAAAAAATGACAAATAGATGACGAACAAATCGTAAATAAGGCATTGTATGGTCAAAAACATGATAATATCTGTGGTTTCACGATTTTTAGGAAAAAATGAAGATATTTCAAACTGTGAAGTACGTCACACTAGTTTTTAAAAAAAATCGTGTACGATTAAAACAGACCCTCAATTTAAGAAAAGGAAGAGAGCCTATGGAATTAACGAGAAGAACACTGCTGAAAGCAACCGCTGTTTCGTTAACAATGGCAGCTGCCGGCTGTAGCCAGCAAACTGCAAAAAAACCACTAGAAAAGAACGCCCAAGCAATGGTTGAACCAGATGAATGGAAACAATCAGTTTGCAGATTTTGTGGGACAGGCTGTGGCATCCTCGTTGGAGTAAAGGATGGAAAAATTATCGCCACTAAAGGAGACCCTGATAATCAGTCGAATAATGGCTTGAACTGCATTAAAGGGTATTATGTTGGCAAAATTCTTTACGGAAAAGACCGAATAATTAAACCGTTAATTCGTTCAGACAAATCCACAAAAGGAACAATGAACGGATTCAGAGAAGCAACATGGGAAGAAGCGTTAGACTTGGTTGCCAATAAGTTAAGAGAAGCTCATGCAGAAAATCCGAAGTCGATTGCATTCTGGGGGTCAGGACAGCAAACAATCATGGAGGGATATGCCTCTGTTAAGCTTTGGAAGGCTGGCTTATTAAGTAATAATATTGATCCAAATGCTAGGTTATGTATGGCAAGTGCCGTCGCCGGGTTTATGACAACCTTCCAATCGGATGAACCGATGGGGTCATATAAGGACCTTGATGAGGCAGATGTTTACGTTACTTGGGGAGCAAATATGGCGGAGATGCATCCCGTACTTTATTCTAGGATGACAGCCCGAAAGCTAAAAAATAAAGAAAAAGTGAAACATTATGATTTAACCACTAGAGTATCGAGAACATCGGAAATGGCCGATGTGACCATGATATTCAAACCGCAATCTGACTTGGCTATTGCTAATGCTATAGCAAATTATTTAATCCAAAATCAACTATATGATGAAAAATTCGTGCAGGAGCATGGCCAGTTTAAAGCTGGTACTGAAAACTTGGGTAATAGTTTTGAGGACAATTACGATATGACGGACATCGGTCAAGCAGCCGAAAAGGATTGGGTCATTCCGTTTGAGGAATACAAGAAGATGGTCAGTGCCTATACATTAGACGAGGCAACGCGATTATCTGGTGTTCCGGCTGAGGACATCGAGGGTTTGGCAAAAGAATTTGCTAATCCTAAGAAAAAAATCGTCTCCCTTTGGACGATGGGAGTCAATCAGCATACACGTGGAACGTGGATGAACAATCTTATTTATAACATCCATTTGCTAACAGGAAAAATTGCCCAGCCGGGTAATGGTCCATTCTCTTTAACTGGACAACCGAGTGCGTGCGGTACTGCGCGTGAGGTTGGCGTGTTTTCACATCGTTTACCAGCGGATATGGTAGTCAAAAATCCAGAGCACCGAAAATTCACAGAATTAGTCTGGAATTTGCCGAAAGGGTACTTAGACCCAATTCAAGCACCAGGCTTCCACACGATGAAGATGTTTCGTGAATTGGGGAATGGTAATGTTAAGTTTTTATGGAGTATGTCCAATAACTGGGCACAAACTTTACCGAAATTAAATCGCTTTATTGGAAGAGATGCAAATGGTAAGGGTGTGTTAGATGCCTTTATTGTAGTGTCTGAGGTCTATCCAACAAAATCTACTGAACTAGCAGATGTGGTTTTCCCAGCAGCAATGTGGGTAGAGCGTGAAGGTCAGTTTGGTAATGCAGAGCGGAGAACGGCTATTTTTGAAAAATGTATTGATGCCCCTGGTGAAGCCAAATGGGATTTATGGCAAATCGTTCAGGTTGCTAAACGTGTATTAGAAGGAAAGCAAATTGGTGATAAACCTGCATTTGATGTCTTGTTTGGTTTAGTTTGGGATAAAAAGAAAAACGATTTACTAGAAGATGAAGGAGAAGTCAACCGCCTATTATGGGAGGAATATCGAACCTTTACTAACCCTCATGAGAATACCAATTCTGAGATTCAACAATTAGGGACGACCTTGAAATTAAATGCGAAACAAATGGCTCCATACGATGAGTACCTAAAACAGCATGGAATTTGTTGGCCAGTTCGCAATGTGAATGGCAAGTGGCTCGAAACAAGCTGGAGATACGCACACGGAAAACAAGAGGATGGGTTCGACCAAATCGGTGTAGAGGAATTCGGTTCAGCGTCTAAATATAAGGGAATTGATTTCTATAAATCGACAGAACATCGTCCATCAATCATTTTTCGTCCATTTGAAGAGGCTGCTGAGATTCCAGATGAAGAGTATCCGTACTGGTTATCAACTGGAAGGGTGCTTGAGCATTGGCATAGTGGTTCGATGACAAGAAGAGTTCCTGAACTACACCGTGCCTTTCCAGAGGCGCTTTGTGAAATCCATCCTGACGATGCTAAGAGTTTAGGGATAAAAACGGGAGATAAGATAAAACTTTCTTCCCGCCGTGGTGAAATTGAAATTAAGGTAACAACAAAGGGGCGCGGAAACCCGGCTATAGGTTCTGTATATGTTCCATTTTTTGCTGAAGAAACCTTAATCAATCTATTAACACTAGATTGCTATTGTCCAATTTCCAAGCAGCCAGATTTTAAAAAATGCGCTGTAAAAATTGAGAAGGCATGATAGGAGGCGAAAAATGTGAACCGTAAAACTCTATATTCTATATTTGCAATTGTCGTCGTTGTTGCTTTAGGTGTAGCAGCCTATACCCTAAGCGGAAAAATAAAAGAAGAAACATCCGTGGAATTGGCGTTATTGCCGCAACTACAAGAGAATGGACGACCAGATGCGACTACAATGGAATTACAAGAAGCTCCGCCAATGCAGCATATCAGCCATAAGGATCGTTGGGTTCCAGAAAAGCATCATGAGTCTTGTTTAATGTGCCATGGCAAACAGGGCACAGGTGCACCGACGCCACCGGAGAATCATTTTTATGATAACGATGTTAAGGGACTAATATATCGTGACAATTGTATTCAATGTCACGCAGAGCAACAGGATGTAAAAACCAAAACCGCATTTAAAGAAAAGAAGTAATAAGACTTATTTTCATAGCCAAAAAAGGACAACTGAGTATTGCAATGAAGGAGGATTACACATGGTTATATCTGGAATTTATGTTGAAACTATTCCGGGAAAGGTTGAGGCTGCAGCTAAGAAACTAGCTCTAATCGAAGGGGTAGAGATACACCATCTTCAGGATGATTATAAAATTGTGCTCACCTTAGAAGCGGGTTCAGTTGATCAAAGCTATCAAACGGCCGAAACCTTTAAGGACGTAGAGGGAGTGCTGGGGATATGCCTTGTATACACCCATTTTGAAGATGATCCAAACTATCACTCTGCGGAGCACTTAAATGCCTGAGAAGCTCACACGAAGAGGATACCTGTCAATGAATTGGGATTCGACTGTCGGTTTCCTAAGTAATTTTCTGGCACCCCAATTGGAAATGGAGCGGAATTACATTAGGCCTCCGGGTTCGGTTGAAGAGTTGCAATTTTTAACCTCCTGTTCAAGATGTGGGGATTGCAAATCGGCTTGTCCTGAAATGGTTATTGAGCTTTTTGCGATACAAGATGGGGTGAAAATCACAGGTACTCCATATTTGGATTTTTCCAATGCGGCCTGTACTTTTTGCAATAAATGTATGGAAGTCTGCCCGACGGATGCTCTTAATCGAGCGTCTTTACAGGAGCAACTACGGATAGGTACTGCAGAGATTGACACCAGCCTTTGCTTAGGCTATCAAGATGTATTATGTGACTATTGTGTTCGTGCCTGTCCAATTGATGGTGCCATTAATTTAATTGTTGGAAAGCCTATGATTGATACGGAAACTTGTACGGGCTGTGGAGTTTGCCGATTAAATTGTATTTCAGAGGATAGGGCAATCCAGATAAAGCCTTAAACAAGCTATAGGCAAAAAAAGAGGGTAATATAATGGAAATCCTACCATTATGTTACCCTCTTTTATTATAGTTTTTTTCTTTTAAGATAAGTGACTTAAAATTCACTTGAACGATTTCGAAGTTGTTTTAATGTCCTCATTAGATTGACGTGTGTAATACCAAATAAATTATGCATCTCTTTGTAATAGTTAAAAAGGGTTTCGTAAATAGCGACACTTTCAGCATTTGGATAGTATGTCTTATCAAAAGGTTGGGCCATATGTTCAATAGCCTCTGCAATGTTATGATGCCCACCATTTTCTTTGCCTGCCGCTACTGACCCTAATACAGCAGCACCGATTGCAGGAGCATATTCGGACTGTGAAATTTGAATTGGCATATTAAGAATATCCGCATAAATTTGCATTAAAAGTGCATTGCGTTGTGGCAATCCACCACAAGCCACTACTTTTTCAACATTCATTCCCCATTCTCGGAACGTTTCTATTATGATCTTTGCTCCAAACGCCGTACTTTCCATATACGCACGGTATATTTCTTCAGGTTTTGTATGAAGGGTGAGACCGATTAATACTCCAGACAAATCAGCATCAGATAATATGGAACGATTGCCGTTATGCCAATCGAGCGCAAACATGCCATTTTCTCCTGGTAGGAGCTTACTAGCTTTCTTTTCCAGAAGGTTGAATACGGATAATCCTAGTTCTTGTGCTTCATCATAATAAGATTTAGGCACATGTTTTTTTACATAGCTACCAAATAAATCACCTACGGCAGATTGACCAGCTTCATAGGCATATAGGCCAGGTAAAACCCCATCCTTCATGACACCTGAAATTCCAGGTACTTCTTTTACTTCAGGGTGCAGCATTAAATGACAAGTAGAAGTCCCCATCACCATAAGGAAGGTTCCAGGTTGATAGACCCCAGTCCCTAGTACTGCAGAATGTGCATCAATAATCCCTGTTGCTATAGGCAATCCCTTTGGAAGGGAAAGTTTTTCAGCCCATTCTTTTGTAAGGAATCCAGCGCGTGTACCGATGTTTTTAACTTCACCTTGTAATTTTGTTAGTATTGTTGAACCAAATTCTTCATCTAGTTCTTTAAAGAATTCTTCAGGAAATCCGTCCGTTTCATTCCAAAATGTTTTGAAACCTAATGAGCAATTGTTCCTAATTAAGGTTGCAGTAAGGTTAGAGACTAGCCAATCTACTGCTTCAATAAAATAGGTTGTTGCGCTATATACTTCAGGAGCATCCTCAAAAATCTCTAACATTTTTGGGAGCGCCCATTCTTCTGAGATATTATAACCTAAGCGACGCATCCACTTTTCTTTTCGCTGAGTTGCTAATTTATAGATTTTTTCTGTTTGCGACTTGGTATGATGATGTTTCCAAAGCTTTAACCATGTATGATGGTTATCCTGCCATTCTTTGTGAAGGCATAAAGGTTTTAAGGTTTCATCAACGGGTATTAATGTTGATGACGTTACATCAATTCCAAGGCCAATGATTTGCTCTGGCTTGATACCAGCTTTTGACATTGCTACGGGAATTCCTTGTTCTAAAACCTCAATATAATCATTGGGGTGTTGAAGAGCACTTCCTTTTGGAATCATGATTGATGAATTAGGTATTGTTTCAGTAATGACTCCGTGACGGTATGGAATGACGTGCATTCCTTTTATTTCTCCAGTTGCTATATCTACTATAAGAACCCTTCCAGATTCAGATCCATAATCAATTCCAATTGAGTACTTGTTATTTTCCATATGTGTAGTACCTCCCGCATGAAAACCTTTACAATTCTTTGTATCATTTTAACAGAATCGAGCAATAGTGAGCAATGTTTTTATATAAAAATATTAAATCACAAACATCTTTGAACATATGTCGTTTGATTTTTTTGGAAAATTCAAACAAACGTATAATAACTTTTAAAATCAAGCAATAACAATAAGAAAAATCACTCATTTTTAAGGGGATTTATAAAGAATGTTTGAATTCGGCGTGAATTTATTCGTTTTTGTTCATGTTCGCTTGACGTACTAAGAATATCTCAGTATATTTAAATCGTTAAGTGCAAATGAACAAAAATGAGCAAAAATGTACTAATGTTAAATAATTTTTTGTGATTATTTATAGGGGGAATAGAGATGCAAGATACAAAGTCAGCAGTTCAATCACGAACATTTAGACTACTAAGTCCTGGGAACGTTGAAGAAGTCATGATTGAGCGAGATGTAATGGATGGGGAAGTTGTAGTAGAACCAATTCTTGCAAGCGTTTGTCATGCAGACTTGCGTTATTACATGGGGCTAAGAAGTCCGGAAGTAATGGCGAAGAAATTACCAATGGCTTTAATTCATGAGGGAATTGGTAGAGTTATAGAAAGTAAAGCAGATGGCGTTGAAGTAGGGCAAAGAGTGGTAATCGTCCCTAACATCCCAGGAAATGGCGACTCAGTAGAATGTAGTTCTCTTTGTGAAGATGAATTTATTGGAAATTACAATGAAAAAAATAAATTTTTGGGTAGCGGTTATGATGGCATTGCCCAAAGTCGCCTAGTGATCCCGGCAGAATGCGCGATTCCAGTAGCAGACAGTATACCTAATGAAATTGCTGTACTATCTGAATTGTGCACAGTTTCCTATCAAGCGTTAAGCCGAATAAAGAGCAAATTAAATTCGCCAAATTCTAAAGTAGCTGTTTTCGGTGATGGGCCTGTTGGGTATTTAACTGCAGCGATGATTCATCATATTTATGGATTGGATGCTTCTAGATTAATCGTGTTTGGGGCCATCCCTGAAAAACTTGCGCAATTTGGATTTGCAAAACGCGCATTAGTTCAAGAATATGATTTTAAAACTTCGGAAAAAGTGGATGTTGTGGTTGAGTGTACAGGTGGAAAATTTAGCGAAAGTGCTGTAAACCAAGGAATTGATTTATTAGCTCGTGGCGGTACGCTCGTTCTTATGGGAGTATCAGAGGAAAGGGTGCCGATTAATACAAGAGACGTGCTTGAAAAAGGCCTTACTCTATATGGAAGCAGCCGAAGCGCATATCCGGATTTTCATGCAGTCATCACTGCGATGGAAGACGTTGAGTATCAAAAGACACTAAGAGCCATTCTTCCTGCAGAATTTAATCCGATTCATGATGCAAAGGATTTTATGAAAGCAATGGATTTTGCTGGAGAGCATAGAAGTTGGGAAAGAGTCATTTTAGACTTTAAGTGGTAAAAATAAATATTCATTCAATCCATTTTCCTAGAATTTTTGGGGAAATGGATTTTTTATGTTTTGTCTAAATGATTGGATACAATATTTAGTGGACACCAAAGCCTTTATTTGTGGGAAAATCGGTAGATACGAGGTGGAAGCGGACAGATAAGCCGCTATATGCCCAAGATGCGATCCAACTATCAAGATTTTGCCTAAATAAGGTCCGTGATGTCCGCAAACCTCGAAATTGAGGGCGTTAAACCGCAAATAAGGTCCGTGGTGTCCGCTTAATCTGATGAACAAAATTTAGCGGACATCATAGCCTTTATTTGTGGGAAAATCAAAAGATTCGAGGTGAAAGCGGACACCAAAGCCTCTATTAGCCAAAAATGCGATCCAACTATTAAGATTTTGCCTAAATAAGGTCCGTGTTGTCCGCAAACCTCGAAATTGAGGGCGTTAAACCGCAAATAAGGTCCGTGGTGTCCGCTTAATCCAAAGAACAAAATTTAGCGGACATCATAGCCTTTATTTGTGGGAAAATCAAAAGATTCGAGGTGAAAGCGGACACCTAAGCCTCTATTAGCCCAAAAAACTATCCAACTATTAAGATTTTGCCTAAATAAGGTCCGTGTTGTCCGCAAACCTCGAAATTGAGGGCGTTAAACCGCAAATAAGGTCCGTGGTGTCCGCTTAATCCAAAGAACAAAATTTAGCGGACATCAAAGCCTTTATTTGTGGGAAAATCAAAAGATTCGAGGTGAAAGCGGACACCTAAGCCTCTATTAGCCCAAAAAACTATCCAACTATTAAGATTTTGCCTAAATAAGGTCCGTGTTGTCCGCAAACCTCGAAATTGAGGGCGTTAAACCGCAAATAAGGTCCGTAGTGTCCGCTTAATCCAAAGAACAAAATTTAGCGGACAACCAATCCCTTATTTGTACTAATAACATCCCAAGGTCCGCTTGATTTTTAAAAAAAAATGCAGGAAATACTAACGAACGAGATGTTATTACTTCCTGCAATTACGTTTGTTTACATTACAAGCAAAAACTGGTAATACAACCCCCGCCGAAAAATTATGGTTGTGGAAAAATTTGGTTAGTCGGTACGATGACTTCTACGGTAGTGCCTTCCTGATTGATAAAATGAATCGTTCCACCTAAATCACTACTAACAATTCCTTGTAAAATTGTTAATCCGAGGCTTTCGCCTTGTTTTGAGTTAAAATTGTCAGGTAATCCTATCCCATTATCAGCAACCTGTAATACAATGTTTTCTTCCATTCGTTTGCATTTGATATCAATTTTGCCAGAATCCATACCTTTAAAAGCGTGTTTAAAGCAGTTGATGACTAATTCGTTAATGATAAGGGCAATAGAAGTGGCCTTGTTATAAGGAATTAAAATATCATCTAAGTCTAAGCTGATTTTAATATTGGGGTCCATATTCAACAGGTCAATCACGGCCTCAATAATTTCTTTTACGTTGATAATACTTCTTCCTAATTTGTCTCTCGCCAGAAGATTATGGACAGAGGCGATGCTTTTTACCCTAGAAATGATACTATCTAGAGCATCATCAATCGACATTTCGGGATTTTTTTGCACAAATGATTTTTGTAGATATATCAGTCCAACAATAGATTGAAGATTATTTTTTATTCGATGGTGACTTTCTTGTAAAAAGGCCGATCGACCAATTAATCTAGTATCTTCTATTGCGATTGCAGCATGACGCGCTAATGTCGACAAGTATTTAGCTTCTTCGTTTGAATAAACATATAAATTTTCATAAAATAATTGGATGATTCCGGTTACTTGGTTCCTAATTAATACTGGAATACAAATAAATGTTTTTACATTCTCAATTTTTTCAAACATCAAGTTGAATTCTTTATCATTTTCATTTACATAAAAAATATCGTTGCCTTTAGCAATTTTAATGATTGCTTCATTTGTTAAATGGGCTTTTACATTTTTCTCGTTAATTCCAAATTCATCAATAATACTCCAGGTTTGCTCGTCAATTAATTTGATGGAACAGCCATCAGCATTCATTACCTTATTGCCTTCTTTAGCCAACAGCAATAATACATCCTTCAGCTCATATTCAGAGGTTAAAAATTCGGCAGCTTTAAAAATTGCCTCAAGTACTGCTTGGGTGTCATCATCCTTTTCTAAATGGTCCTCTTTAAACGTGTAATTTTCAATTTCCCGAAGTAATTTATGGGGATCACGCTTAGCTACTTCTGCAGGTATTTCATTCCTAATTTTCCCCTTTGAAAGAATTGAAATTCGATCCGCAACTTTAATGGCTTCTTCCCATTGTTTCGTCACATAAATGATGCTCCCGCCATCTTCCTTAAACTGTTTAAGTACTTTGGATAACTTTGCAGCATAATTTGCCGACAGGCCTTCCATTGGTTCTTGCATAATGATAACTTCTGGTCTGGACATAAATATTCCGGCAATATAAACGATTCTTTTGTTTTCTTCGGTTAATTTATTAACTCTTGTATTTTGATTGATTTGAAAATCTAATAGCGTTAATATATTTTCTGCTCTTTTTCTTACTTTCCACCAATTGATTAATGGGATGAATTTTCGAGTAGGTAAGTTTGCGTAATTAAGATTTTCAGCTACTGTGAAGTTATTGAACAATAATGGTTTTTGTTGCATGATTAAGATCTTATTTTTTCTAAGATTATTATTCATAAGGATATGGTCCTTAAACGTAAAAACGCCTTTTTGACCATGGTCCTCTTGCTTTTCCTTTAAAGAATTAATAAATACATTTTGTTCTGAGCTACTTTTTATGATGACTGCATGGATTTCTCCGTATCCAAGATTCAAACTAACATTTTCCATATTTCCGTCAGGGCTTCTATATGTTAAGTTGTTAATCTCAAAAATATACTTTGACAAGGTAAACCTCCGTAATCCTTTATTCATGAAAAAATCTAATTAATATGTTAATATTATTAACCTAATGAAAAATTTGTGGCAGAAGCGTTTTTTGTAGTTTTTTTGACTAAATATACATGTAAGCAAAAAACTTGATTTTGATATAATAAAATGGATGGGTTTAAGTGCTGAGAAGGAAGCGTTATTATTTTTTATCATAATAGAAAATATCATGAACAACAATAAATAAACTTAACCATTAAATGCGCTGTTAACATGATGATGTGAAAGCGCCTTCTATTCTTTTGGGAATTTCCAAAACCATTATAAATTATTTTTCAATAATCAAATGATGACTTTGGTGGGGAGGATTATATGAAAAAATCTTTACGAGTCGTAATAGCTGAAGATGAATTTTTGATATTAATGTCCTTAAAAGCATATGTTGAAAATTTAGGACATCAAGTGATCGGAGAGGCGACTGATGGGGAGAAAGCGGTAGAATTAGCATTAGAGAAGAAGCCGGATTTAGTCATTATGGATATAAATATGCCGAATCTCGATGGTATTGAAGCAATTAAAAAAATACATGAAAAATTATATATTCCTAGTATCGTAATCAGTGCGTATTCAGATGAAAAACTAATAGATAGGGCTACAGAAGAGGGTGTACTGTATTACTTATTAAAACCTATCGATATTAAGGAATTAAATATTGCGATCAATATTAGTATGGCTAAGTTTGAAGAAATTCAAAAACTTCAAGATGAGTTGAAGGACACAAAGAGCGCCCTGGAGGCTCGTAAACATATTGAAAAAGCGAAAGGCATTCTGATGAAACGAATGAATATCCAGGAAGCAGAGGCTATGAAACGATTACAAAAAATGAGTAGAGATAAAAATAAAAAACTAGTCGTTATAGCGAAAGAACTTATTCAAGCGGAATCATTATTTTATTTTGAATAGAGAATGATTAATATGTTATACTTAACAGGCAAGTAGGTTATACTTAATTGTAAAAATGTTATACTAAAATATATAAAAACCACTTGACTATTGTGTTTGATATTAATATAATTCAATTAACTTAACTAACTGAATTAACATTGTTTCTATTTTTAAGTGAAAAATTAATCTAAATTAAATATTTATAAATTTTATGCTTACGGCTGGTATAAAATTTATAAGGCTATGAGTGCCTTGTTTAATGATCTAATTATGTTTGTTTTTTAAACATAATAGGTCTATTAAATGAGGCACTTTTATTTTTTGTATAAGTTGTAAACGCATTCATTATTTGAAGGGGGGGATGTTAACCAAGAATAGCTGATTTTTAATCTTTTAATGAAAAAATAAAAATATTTTTCGGGGGTTTAACATGAAAAAGAACTCATTGGCGTTTTTGATTGTTTTACTAGTTTCATTTATGTTTGTGGCTGTTGGATGTTCATCTGATAAAGAAGCTGGCGGAGAGAAGAAAGAATCAACAGGTAAGAGTGCTAGTGATGAAGAGTTACTAATTGGTATGTCATTCCAAGAAATGAACAATCCTTACTTTATTTCAATGAATGAAGCTTTTGAAGATGCAGCTAAAGCTGTTGGTGCAAAAACAATTATTGCCGATGCGCAACATGATGTTAGTAAGCAAGTAAGTGATATTGAAGATATGATCCAAAAAGGTGTAGATATCCTTTTAATCAACCCTACTGACAGTAAAGGTGTTGAAAGCGCTGTAATCGCAGCTAACAAAGCTGGTGTTATTGTAGTTGCGGTTGATGCTCAAGCAGAAGGTCCAACTGATTCATTTGTAGGATCTAAAAACTACGATGCAGGTTTCCTTGCTGGTGAACAAATGGCAAAAGACCTTGATGGAAAAGGCAAAGTAGCTATCCTAGATGGTATTCCAGTAGTACCTATCCTAGAGCGTGTTGAAGGATTCAAAGCTGCGATTGCTAAGCATCCTGGTATTGAATTAGTAGATACTCAAAATGGTAAGCAAAATCGTGAAAAAGCAATGAGCGTAACTGAAAATATGTTACAAGCTAACCCAGAACTAAAGGCAATTTTCAGCGTTAATGACGAGGGTGCTTTAGGTTCACTTGGTGCAATCGAAGCATCTGGCCGTGATGTATTACTATACAGTGTTGACGGACATCCAGAAGCAATCGAAGCAATTTTAGCAGATGGTCCATTTAAAGCGACTACTGCACAATTCCCAAGAGACCAAGTACGAATCGGTTTAGGTATGGCTTTAGCTAAATATTGGGGTGCAAAAGTAGTACCAACTGAAGTTCCAATCGATGTTAAATTACAAACAAAAGAAAACGCAAAAGGCTTTAGCTGGTAATTTATCTCCACAGAGAGCGCTTTAAGGTCATTCCTTAGAGCGCTCTAATTAATAAAAGTAGGGGGAAGGTGATTTCATTGGATCATATCCTGGAAATTGAGAATATAACAAAAGAATTCCCTGGGGTTAAAGCGCTTAATGGTGTAAGTTTTAACATAAGACGCGGTGAAGTTCATGCTTTAGTAGGGGAAAATGGCGCTGGTAAGTCAACATTAATGAAAATCCTTTCGGGTGTATACAGCCCTACTCAAGGTAAAATCCGACTAGATGGAAAAGAAGTTATTTTTAAAGATCCTAAGGAAGCGCAAAAGTTAGGAATTAGTATTATCCATCAAGAATTTAGCTTAATACCATATTTAAATGGTGTTGATAACATATTTTTGGGTCGTGAACTAAAGAAAGTTAATGGTCTATTAGACAAACGAAAAATGAAAAAACAGGCTGAGGAAGTTTTACAAAGATTAAATGCCAAAATTGATCTCAATAAACCGGTAACAAGATTAAGTATTGCCAATCAGCAATTTATTGAAATTGCGAAAGCGATTGCCATTGATACGAAAGTGTTAATCTTTGATGAGCCTACTGCAAGTTTGACAGGGAAAGAAATTGATAAATTATTTGAGTTAATTGAGACGTTGAAAGCAAATGGTGTAACCATTATATATATTTCTCATCACTTGGAAGAAATCTTGCAAATGTGTGATCGCTTAACGTGTTTAAGAGACGGAGAATTCGTCGGAACACGAGAAGTTGCTGATTGTACGAAACAAGATATCGTCAAAATGATGGTAGGAAGAGAAATTGTAAATGCTTTTCCTGAGCGGCCAAAACGTGATGAGAAAGACGAGGAAACCCTCTTGGAAGTGAAAAGGTTAAATAATCTTCATGTTAAGGAAGTTAGCTTTTCATTAAAAAAAGGTGAAATTCTAGGGATTGCTGGTTTAGTAGGGTCAGGCAGGACAGAAACTGTTAGAGCGCTAATAGGTGCTGATGATGCAAAAGACAAGGAAGTCTATTTGAATGGTAAAAAAGTAAATATTAAAAACCCTACTGACGCGTTAAATCATGGGATTTGTTTATTACCAGAAAGCAGAAAAACGCATGGGTTAGTTCTTGATATGACAGTAAAGAACAATATCACTTTGCCTATACTTAAGAAACTATCAAAAAGCATTGGTCTAATTGATAAAAAGAAAGAAGAAGAGCTTGTGATGCAATCTATTAAAGAGCTGCTAATCAAAACCCCAAGCTCAAAGCAGAAGGTTAAACATTTAAGCGGTGGAAATCAACAAAAAGTCGTATTAGCTAAATGGCTCAATACGGATTGTAAAATTATTGTTTTTGATGAACCTACCCGTGGAATAGACATAGGGGCTAAGGAAGAAATATATAAATTAATGAGAAATTTAGCAGATAAAGGAATTTCGATTATTATGATTTCATCGGAATTACCTGAGGTTTTAGGAATGAGCGATAGAGTGCTTGTTATGCATAAAGGAAAAATTCAGGCAGAAATGTCTAGTAAAGAAGCAACTTCAGAAAACGTAATGCACTATGCTGTGGGTGGTGTTTCAAAATGAGTGGAATCAAAAAAGAATCAACGTCAATAAAATTAAATAATGCAAAACCATTTAATCTAAAAGAAACCTTTAAACATCCAGAAATGTTAACCTTAATTGGATTTTTTGTTCTATGCGTATTTTTCAGCGTATTTACTGAGGAATTTTTTACAGGAACAAATATTTCAAATATCATCAGACAAGTTTCAATCAACGGAATCTTGGCAGTTGGTATGACATTCGTCATTTTAACAGGTGGTATTGATTTATCAGTCGGGTCAGTATTGGCTTTAACAGGAACAATTATGGCCGGCTTAATGATCAATGTCGGATTGTCACCAATTTTAGCAGTATTAATTGGAATTTTACTAGGTGCATTGCTTGGTTATATTAACGGAATTTTCGTTTCATATGCAAGAATTCCAGCAATCATTGTTACTTTAGCGATGATGGAAGCTGCGCGTGGTGTAGCACTATTGTATACGGGTGGATATCCTTTATCAGGATTACCTAGTGAATTTGCTTTTATCGGTAGAGGATACCTATTTGAGGTAATTCCAATGCCAGCAGTCATCATGATTTTAGTGTTTATTGCGGCTTACGTTATTCTTAATCATTTACCATTCGGAAGACATATTTATGCGATTGGTGGTAACGAAGAAGCAGTACGTTTATCTGGTGTAAAAGTTAAAAGAATTAAAACTTTAGTTTATTTAATCAGTGGAATCACAGCCAGCATCAGTGGTTTAATCATGACAGCAAGACTTTCTTCAGGTCAGCCGATGGCTGGTGAAGGCTATGAACTAGATGCCATCGCCGCAGTAGTGTTGGGTGGAACTAGTATCGCTGGTGGACGTGGCCATATTTTTGGAACATTACTAGGTGCTTTATTAATGGGTGTATTAAGTAATGGACTGAACTTAATGGGTGTTTCACCACACGTTCAAAGGGTATTAAAAGGTGTCATCATCGTTGGTGCTATCTACTATAGCAGCCGAAGCCAAAAGGATTAAGCTGATCGTTAACAGAAAAAATTCGGGTCAGTATGAGGTAGCACTCCATACTGACCTATTAATTAGATACATGAAAACCATTCCTATTTTTATAACTACAAGATGTAGCGGAATTTGGGGAAATTTACGACAACAAGGGAGAAGATTGTTATGGAAGGAAAAATGCAAGCGGCGGTATTACACTCACTTGGTAATTTTCAATCTGAGCAGGTAGATATACCACAAATAAATGAAAATGAAGTCTTAATTAAGGTAGTATATTGCGGAATATGTGGTTCGGATGTGCCTCGTTCAATGGTAAGTGGAGCGCGGAAATATCCGCTTATTTTAGGACATGAATTCACTGGTGTAGTAGCAGAAATCGGCGCAAATGTGAAAAATGTAAAAGTAAACGATCGTGTTGTCGTTGCTCCGCTCGTACCATGCGGTGAGTGCCAATATTGCAAGGCGAGTGACTATGGTTTATGTGAAGACTATAACATAATCGGAACAGGCAGCAACGGCGCATTCGCGGAATATGTAAAAGCACCAAAAGAACATGTATTACAGATTGACGATTCACTAGATTTTGAAACAGCCGCTGGAATCGAACCGGCAACGATAGGTTATCATGGCTTGCAAAAAGCAGACATTCAACCTGGTGAATCAGTAGTCGTTATGGGTTGTGGTCCAATCGGGCAATTGACGATTCAGTGGGCGAAAATCTTTGGGGCATCTACTGTCATTGCCGTAGACGTCTTTGAGGAAAAATTAGAATTAGCAAGAGAATTAGGCGCAGACATTACGATTAATGCTAAAGAATATAATGTTGTAGAGAAAATTCGTGAACTAACGAATGGTGGAGCGGACGTTGTTGCTGAAACGGCAGGAAGTAAAATTACTCAACAGCAATCAATCCTTGCAGCAAAGAAAAAAGGACGAGTAGTTTTAATCGGAATTTCACACTCAGAACTTCCATTAGAAGAAGCAACAATGGAACACATTCTTCGCGGTGAAATTAAAATTCAAGGTACATGGAATTCATATACTGCCCCATATCCAGGAATCTCATGGAAAGCAACTTTAGATTTTATGGCAAAAGGCGATATAAAGTTTAAGCCAATGGTTTCGCATAAAATCTCAGTTGATGAAGTTGGCGAGTATTTAAAAGGCATGGCCGATCGAACTCTCCGATACAACAAAGTATTAGTTTCTTTTGATGAAAAATAGAAACTAGCAGATTGCAAGAATTCAAGAATCAAACTGAAAAAGAATTTATAGCTGGGATGGTGGAGAAACGGTGCTAGAAAAATTAAAACAACAAGTGCTAGAAGCAAATTTAGGATTACCAAAACATGATTTAGTAACGTTTACTTGGGGAAATGTAAGTGGAATCGACCGCGAATCAGGCCTTGTGGTTATTAAACCAAGTGGTGTGGAATATCCAAAGCTTAAAGCTGAGGACTTAGTTGTCGTTGACTTAGACGGAAATGTCGTTGAAGGAAAACTAAAGCCTTCGTCCGACACCGCCACTCATTTAGTGTTATACAAAAACTTTAAAGATATTGGTGGAGTTGTTCATACACATTCAACATGGGCAACCGTTTGGTCACAAGCAACTAAAGATTTACCAGCTCTCGGTACAACCCAGGCTGATACCTTTTATGGTTCAGTTCCATGCACTCGCAGTTTAACCGAAGAAGAAATTAAAGGTGATTACGAGTTAGAAACTGGAAATGTAATTATAGAAACTTTCAATAAGCGCGGTATTAATCCGAATGAAGTACCAGCTGTATTAGTGTATAGTCATGGCCCATTTGCTTGGGGGAAAAATCCGGAGGATGCCCTCCACAACGCAGTCATTTTAGAAGAAGTATGTAAAATGGGATATCACACACTTAATTTAAGCCCTTCAATTCCTTCAATGGACCAAAATTTATTAGATAAGCATTATTTAAGAAAACATGGTGCATTCGCATACTATGGTCAAAAGTAAATAGTACAATTATATAAAGCTGACGACAGTTTCGATTTTTGAAGCTTGTCGTCAGCTTTTTTGTTTTACTGGCATTTTTGATGTAACAAATTTTTGCGGACATACAATCCGTTATTTGAGTTATAACTGGTATTTTCGAGGAGGAAGCGGACATACAATCCGCTATTTGGCACAAAACGGTCTAACTTTCAGATTATGGACCAAGTAAGGTCGCTAGTGTCCGCAAACCTCACAAATGAAGGTTTTTGACAGTAATAATGGTATTCTGTGTCCGCAAAAATAGGTCAGGCTCATTTTATTAATTTTTACCACAATGTTATATTTTGCGCATATGCTTGACATTTATCGTAATTTAAACATAATCTTAATATATCCTTAATATAAACAAACAAAATATTAGTATAAATAGAGATTGTTTTAGGAGATAAAGGAGTGGGAAATATGCTTGCCGCTGAACGAAAACTAAAAATTATCGAGTATGTGAAAAAAAACAATGTTGCATCTGTCTTTCAACTGGCAGAAGAATTTAACGTTCATGAAGCGACAATTCGTCGTGATTTATCGGAAATTGAAAAAGAAGGTCTTTTGCGGAGGACCCACGGCGGCGTCGTTCTAACAGAAGGAGTTCATTCAGAGCCGTCTTTTACCGTCAGGGTTACTGAAAGGGTTGAAGAAAAGCAGCGCATTGGGGCAAAGGCAGCGGAGATGGTTAATGACGGAGAGCATATTATATTAGATTCTGGGACAACCACTCTCCAAATTGCAAAACATCTTGCGAAACGGTCCAATCTGACGGTTGTAACAAATGATATAAATATTGCCGCAGAGTTTAGGGATTCTAAAGATATTAAGGTCATTGTAACTGGTGGAATTCTGTATCCAGAGAGCTTCATGTTAAACGGTATGTTTACCAATGAGGTACTGAAAACGTTACATGTACATAAAGCATTTGTAGCAACACCAGCCATCCACCCGAAATTTGGACTTACTCATTTTGAGGAACAACTAGTAGCGGCTAAAATGGGGATGATCGAGGCAGCTCAAGAGGTTATCGTAGTTGCAGATCATAGTAAAATTGGAGGGATTTCCCTACATACCGTTGCTTCTTCTAGTCGGATTCATAAGCTAGTGACGGGAACTGAAGCAACCGAGCTACAAATCCATCAATTTGAAGAGATGGGAATCAATGTTTTTATTGCTTAATTGTTTTAAAATGTTTAATGATTGTTCGATTTTGTTTGTTTTTATCGATAAAGTGCTTGATTTTTTTGCCTGAAAACATTCATAATACTTATAGGGTTAAAATAATTTTGCTATTTTTGAGAAAGAATTGGAGGAAAGAAAAAATGAAATTTTTCATCGATACTGCAAATCTTGAGGATATTAAAAAAGCATATAAAATCGGGGTTCTAGCTGGGGTGACCACGAATCCTTCTTTAGTTGTAAAAGAAGGGGTTAAATTTGAAGATCGTATTGCTGAGATTTGCCAAGCTGTCCCTGAATGTGAATCAGTTTCTGCGGAAGTTAGCCCAGATGCAGTAACAGCTGAAGAAATGATTGCCGAAGCAGAAGAACTTATTAAAATCAACGGTGGTGATGAGAAAGTAACGATTAAACTACCAATGACACTTGGAGGTTTAGAGGCTTGCCGGTATTTAACTAAAAAAGGCGTTAAAACAAACGTTACGCTTATCTTCACAGTGAACCAAGCGCTATTGGCTGCCCGTGCTGGTGCTACATACGTTTCTCCGTTTTTAGGTCGTCTAGATGACATTTCAGAAAATGGAGTACAATTAGTTGAAAATATTGCGGAAGTATTCCGTGTTCATAACTTAGAATCTCAAATTATTGCGGCTTCAGTAAGACACCCAGACCATGTTACACGTGTTGCGATGGCTGGAGCACATATTGCGACAATTCCATTTTCAGTAATTGAGCAACTAACAAAGCATCCATTAACTGACCAAGGAATTGCAAAATTCGTGGCGGATTGGGAAAAAACAAAACAAATCTAAGGAACCTGCAAAAACTACGGATCATAAGTAATTGCGAAAAAACCACTCACGAAATGTTGAGTGGTTTTTTTTTCGACAAAAGGACTCGCAAAAATGGTATTTCAACAACGTGTGCTACCTCTTAACAGCCTCAATTATAAAGGAGGCAACATAATCTTCAAGATGATGATCTGGGGACCATGAATTGATAATCTCCTTGCTGTTATCCTTTGGTGTTAGACTGATATCTCTAAAACCTGCCTGTTCAATCATTCTTTTTAAGTCCTCATAATATTCAGCTCCACTAACACAGCCTGCAAGTAGTGCGAGATCATCCTTAATTTGTTGAGGTAATTGTGCGGTTGCCACGACATCAGATATCGATAATCGTCCACCTGGCTTAAGGACTCTATATGCATCCTTAAATACTTTCTCTTTGTCTAAAGAGAGATTGATGACGCAGTTGGATATGATAACATCCACTGATGAGTCAGCGACTGGTAAATGTTCAATTTCTCCCAGCCTGAATTCAACATTAGAGTATCCAGTTTTTGTTGCATTTTTTCTCGCTAATTTAATCATATCAGGTGTCATATCAACACCAATTACAGTACCAGTTTCGCCGACCTTCTCTCTTGCAAGGAAACAATCGAATCCGCCGCCACTTCCAAGGTCAAGTACAGTATCGCCTTCCATTAGCGATGCAATGGCGATTGGATTGCCACATCCTAAGCCCATGTTTGCTTCAATTGGCATATTAGCAAGATCGTCTTTTGAATATCCTAGTTTAACGGAAATGTCATGAATGTTAGTAGGGGATTCACTACAGCTACAGCCACCACTACAGCAATCACTTTCAGTACCTTTTAAGGCGATTTCTGTATAGTTCTTGCGAATATGTTCCCGGATTTCTTCTTTGTTTCTCAAAAAGAATCACTCCTCAAATAATTTTTGTCATTTAAGCAGAATGAAATAAAAAATGAATCAATCAGTTAGTAATTTCAAGTATTTTACTTGTTGATTGCAAGTGTTATAATGTGTTTACATCTTCTCCCTTATTTTGGAGAACAACAATTATTTACGGTTTTTTTCAATGCTTTGTCTAATAAATCCATTGATCTAATAACTGTTTCACGCTCGAAATCCGTTAAATTAGATAAGACTTGGTTAAGATATTTATTCATTTCGTCATTAATCTTTTGTTCTGTCATATTTCCTTTAGACGTGAGTGATAGTAGGTTGACGCGGTTATCGTTTGGGTGTGGTGTTTTTTTGACAAGGTCTCTTTCAACTAAAGTTTTTACCTGTCGACTAAAAGTAGTAATATCTACGCCTAGCGCTCCAGCAACTTCTTGCATAGAGGGGGCGTCTTGTCTTGATATTTCATATAAAATTTGACTTTGGATAAGACTGATGTCGTTGCCGCAACAATCTTCACAGCACTGCTCGTTTAAAAATCCAAACCTCCTAACAATCATTTGGAATATACTTCTAAGGTTGTTGTCTTCCATTTTTTTCACCTCTATTATATTTATATCTAATAAAATTGCGATTTGCAACCTATTTTAATTACAAAACGCAAATATATTTTGGTCTTTAGAATTCCAAGTCTAGTTTTAGTTATTCCGATCCTGAATTCGAATATAATGTAAAAAAGACTCTCCGGGGGTACAAATGACAGAAGCATTCGAGACAAGCCTTATGATCTGGATTTATATTTTTGTTGGGATAATCGTTGGTGGATTAGCCGTAGTATTGCTTACAAAAATGATGAAACAAAACTACCTCTTATTAATTGTTTTTTGTGGAGGTATTTTAGCGGGTTTATTAGGGTTTGAGTTGATTCCAGATTTGATAGGAAAATATCAACCAGTTGGGATATTCATTGGAATTACGTTGGGGTTTATGTTTATGTTGTTAATAGATAGATATTTGCATCAGCATCCTAAAATAGTTCATATTGAACATCATGAAACCTTTACTTTATTGTTTTTAGCCCTATTTATTCATAGTATACCTACGGGTTTTGCCTTAGGTTTAAATTTTACTCATCATCATTTCCAAGATCCTTCATTATTTGGCGCTATAATACTTCACCATATTCCAGAGGGAATGGTCATGATGGTTTCGGTCCTCTACTCTAAAATGAAGCTAAAAAGTTTTCTGATTTTTGGATCTTTGTTATCTCTTGCAGTAAGCTTAAATATTTATTTTGGAATTACCTTTGATGTTAATTCGATTCAGCTCCGTACGATTATAATGGGTATCGCAATAGGGTCCTTAGGATACGTTACATTCTTTGAGATTTTGTGGAAAGGACTCAAAAACCACTTAACATTGAAGATGGTAATGAGCGCGTGCCTAGGATTAATTTTTATCAAACTGTATTTTGTATTTGTTTCCTTTGGACATTAATGAAAAAATGTCATGTTACACTTAGCATGATTGATAAATAGATGCTAAATACGAAAAGCACACTCATGACTAATGTTAAAATGGTGGGTGCTTTTTTTATATAAGAAATAATGATTATGGCTAGGAAAAGGAGCGCGAATCCTATCAGACTAACGCTAGTTATGTTCATCGAAAACTGTAATGTCATTTCTGGGAAAAACGGTCCTTCATAAAAAAACTTAAAAAGATTAGAAACTTCTTCATCTATTATGACTGTTTCGTGAGGCGGAGATTGCTGTCCTAATGCAGCTGTTGCTGAAAAAATCAGCAAAATCATGATGCTTTCCATTCTTGTCCAAGCGATTGGATTATATTGGTCATCTATCATTATATTTCTTTTGATAAAAATGCTGTTAATCAATGCGTATATAAGCAGTGGGAGGATTAATAAATGCTTAATTAACAAAGTTTGTCCATAAGGAAGAATCCAGGAATTTGTGTAGTCATTGAAATTCACGACAAACGTCATGAGAATGAGTCCAGAAACTATCGTACTTATGAAACAAAAGCTCGCTGTAGGTGTAAACCATTTTAAGAAATTGGTCCAGTTAGAATGGTTTTTAGAAAACCAACTAATAACAATGAGAATACCGCACCAAACACTAACTGCTGTAAAATGGATTGTATGTGTGAGGAAACCAACCACTTTATTTAGTGAACTCGCATGGCTGGACCATGCTAATGCAAAAATTAATATTAAAACTAAAACCATACCAATATATGAATGTAATGCGCATTTTCGATAATCAGTCCAAATGGCAAATATAAATAATAGGATGGATAAAACGAAAGTAAAGCACCAAGCTTTTCCAACCTCAAACGTTAATAAAACAGACTGTAAAGTATACAAAAATCCCATCCCTGGAGAAAGATATAAAATTAACTGTAAAACCGGTATAAATGAAAAAATAGCTATACCTGCTATAGCTGTCAAAATGGTTCCTTTTGGTACTGATATAGCTGGTCTATATGATAATGGCACCAAGGATAAAATAAAGCTCCCAAGGATAATACCGAAACATACATATATAAGTGCTTGAGTAATGGTGTTTATAAAAGGCATGACTATTGCTTCCTTTTCATTAAAAATAAGAAACTAGCAACGATAATCACAATCAAAACTCCTAAAATTACTGGAATCGGATAAGCTGCTTTATTGGACTGTTGAGCGTCATCAGCTTTAGTTTTATCTTCTTTTACTTCATCGGCTTGAGGCTGTGTTTCATCTTTTTGTGTGAGCTGATCCTGCCTAGGTTCCTGTTCCTCGCTAACGGGTAAATCAACTGAAAAAGTGAATTCACCATCAAGTGGATGTCCATCAGCACCAATTATTTCCCAATTCACGATGTAATTCCCATTGTTTAAGAAGTTAGAGAGATTTCCCACCATTTGATTTTCTGTTATGGCGATGTTATCAACTTGCACAGGTTCTCCGTTAGAATGATTAATTTCCAGCTTACTTCCTTGCTCAATCTTTGTTTCAAAAATTAATCTGATTTGGTTTAATTCATCGTTTATGATTTCCCCGTATTGAGGTGAAGAGCTCTTCAAACCAGTGTGTGCAAGGGCGCCATTAACAAATGCTAGAAAGAAAATTATAGTAAATAACAATAGTTTTTTCATGAAAACAACCTCCGAATGGTATGAATTAGTTCAATACTTCAAAGGATATGGCCACCTAATCAATTATCAAATCTTTAATCTTTTAATGTTCCAAAAAATAGTTTCTAAACCCTTTGAAAAATGAACAATCGGTTTTGATTCAGTAGGTTGTAATTGAAAAGGCGTAAAAAGAGTATTACTAAAAATTTCCGCCTCGACGTTTTGTAACGGCCACTGACTATGATGGATTTCTGCGGTATACAGGTTGTCCCTGTTATCCTTACTGTAAAGACAATATCGCTCAGTAGCCCAGTGCTCAAATGTTCCTTGTTCAGGATAATAAACTCTCGAAAGAGGAACAAATTTCCCCTTAAATTCTATCGGAATTTTAGATTTCCCTCTCCGAATATTTTCCCAATACACAGCTTTATCTTCCATTTTTAACGAGCTTTTTGCAGGTTGATAAGGTAAACGATACCATCTTTTAGCCACCATTAATGAAGCTTTATCCCCAACATCTAGAGACAAAAAATAAACCCCTGGTTTTCCATTGTAATGAACATATGTCCTTACATTTACCTCTGTAAATCTTGGCGTAACGGAAAAGCCCTTTAGTCCACGAAGATATATACCATCCATAACAAATGCGACCACACCTAACCATGCGGCACCATTGAAAGTATCAATTTTTAATGAACTAGGTATATATGATCGTAGAGATTCTTCTGGAATTGGCCAGTGAGCAAATAATAAATTACTCCATTTTTGTTTCATAATCCATATTCCGGACGGGATTGGCCATAGTCGGTGGGAAATGTCGTTCAATAAGTTCATCATAACGTGCCCCTTAATCATATATGTTCATATTTTGGTGAAAAATGAAATTTTAATACGTTAAGATGCCAAAAGACACATGATTTTGTTTTTATTGGTAATAGTAAGAACTGTAATGTGTATGAAATGACATTTATTGTGAGGCGATAAATTTGACCCATATTTTATATTATTTAAGCTTTATCATCCTCACAATGGTTTGTGTGGTTATATTAATCATGCTTTTTGGGTGGCGTTGGTTAGTAAAACGTTTTACAAAGCAAATAGGGAAAATTCTTTTAACAGACAGTTACCCAGAAAATATTGTGGAAATGATTCCTGGCCTTCGACATGTGGGCATTCAGAATGTGCTTGAAAATAACTTTCGAGCAGAATCAGGAATGCTGCTACACCGTCCACTAGGTTCTTCAAAGAAATGGCCCCACCTTGAACCAATTACCTTTATCCCTGTTCAAACATCGCCGTTTCCGATTGATAGTAGTGAAGCTGTTGATGTTACAGTTACGATTGGACCTAAGGCAAAAAAACCATTAACGATAAACATTCCGTTAATGATTAGCGGGATGGGCTTTGGGGTTGCTCTCAGTGAAAAAACCAGAATGGCATTAGTAGAAGGTGCTAAAAAATGCGGAACAGCCATTAATTCAGGCGAAGGAGGAATCTTACCAGAGGAAATAAAAAAGGCAGGAAAATATATATTACAATTTTCAAAAACAGCATGGGCAAAAGAAGAAGCTATTATCAAACGTGCTGATATGATTGAAATAAAACTGGGACAAGGCGCGGTTGTCGGGATGGGTTGGAAAATACCAAATAAAGATTTATCCAATGAAGCTTGCAAAACATTAGGTTTAAATGAAAATGAAGAAGCAGTGATTTATGAAAATTTCTTAGAGAGTCAAACATTAAACGATTTAAAAGAGCTAGTTGATGAGCTTCGAAGTCTATCGGGTGGCGTACCAATTGGAGTGAAAATAGGCGCAGGCGGAAAAATTGAAGAAGACGTTGATCATCTGATTGACATAGGGGTTGATTATATTGCAATTGATGGCGGACAAGGTGGTTCCTATGGTGCACCGCCACTATTGTCTGATGATTTTGGAATACCAACGTTACAAGGAATTGTTCGGGCAGCTAATCACTTGGAAAAAAGAAACATGAAAGGGAAGATCAGTTTAATATCGTCTGCTGGTTTATTTTCCCCAGGTCATTATTTAAAAGTACTAGCACTCGGTGCGGATGCTGTTTATTTAGGTTCTGCGATATTATTTGCTGTCGCTCATAAGCAGAACCTACAAACCTTTCCTTTTGAGCCGCCAACTCAACTTGTTTGGGATAATGGGAAATTTAAGGATCAATTAAAAGTAGACGAAGGGGCAACAGCAGTAGAAAAATACTTAACAGCAAGTGCGGAAGAAATGAAAACGGCACTAAGAGCAATGGGAAAACGGTCTTTACAAGAACTTTCCAAAAGTGATTTAGTGTCTTATGATCAGACGACTGCAAAAATGATTGGAATTCCTTTTTCTTTTGAACCATTTGAGGATAAGCAAAAAGCGGAATAGGGTACTTGTGGTCCGTTTTCTGTTTAAAGGGAGAAGTAAAAATGACCGATATCATTCTATATTTGAATTTTGGCATGATAGTCATATTATTTTCAGCTTCTTTATTCATGCTTGTTGGCTGGCGATGGATTTTGAAAAAAATCGTTAGAGGTACTGGCAAAATTATCCTAACTGACAATTATCAAGAAAACATTATGGAATTGATGCCAGGGCTTCGACATGTAGGTCTTCAAAATGTACTTGAAAATACGATGCGGGCACATACTGGACTTCTTCTTGAGCGTCCGCTCGGCGGCTCGGCTAAAAAATGGCCACATTTAGACTCGATTACATTTATCCCGGCTCAAACGTCCCCTTTTCCAATCGATAAGGAAGAAGATGTTGATGTGGCTGTTACTCTTGGTCCTATGGCCAAAAAGCCAATGAAAATAAACATTCCCTTGATGATTAGCGGAATGGGCTATGGGATTTCACTCAGTGAACAAGCAAGGCTTTCTTTAGCGCAAGCAACCAAAAACGTAGGTACAGCCTTAAACTCTGGGCAAGGTGGGATTTTACCGGAGGAATTAAACGCTGTAGGTAAGTACATATTACAGTTCTCGAAAACAGAATGGGGGAAGGATGAGGAATTTATCAAGCGTGCTGACATGATTGAAATTAGGCTAGGACAAGGTGCTACCGCAGGAATGGGGAAAAAAGTTCTGCCAAAAAATTTAACAGGTCGTGCTCGTGATGTTATGGGTTTAAAGGAAAACGAGGATGCAATCGTTGCTGAAAACTTTTTCGAAAATCAAACTTTAATGGATATAAAACAATTGGTTGATGAGTTAAGAGAATTATCTGGCGGAGTACCAATTGGAGTGAAAATTGGCGCGGGTGGAAGAATTGAAGAAGATATTGATAATTTAATCTCTCTAGAAGTCGATTTTATCGTAATTGACGGTGGTCAAGCGGCGATGGTTGGCGCACCACCTATTATGTTTGATGATTTTGGAATTCCCACCCTACATGCGGTGGTTCGGGCAGCTAACCATTTAGAAAAAAGAAATATGAAAGGGAAAATTAGTCTCATTATCTCCGGGGGAATGCTGGTCCCAGGCCATTTTTTAAAAACACTCGCATTTGGAGCTGATGCCGTTTATTTGGGTTCAGCTATGTTATTTGCACTTGCTCATGAGCAAGTATTAAAAGCAATACCATTTGAACCGCCAACACAAGCACTTTGGTATGATGGAAAGTTTAAGGATCAATTTAAGGTTGAGGATGGGGTACAAGCAGCAGAAAAATTTTTAACAGCGAGCACAGAGGAAATAAAAATAGCACTAAGAGCAATGGGGAAGCGGTCATTAAAGGAGTTATCAAAAAAAGATTTAGTTTCCTTTGATGAATTGACGGCAAAAATGGCAGGAATACCTTTTTCTTTTAAACCTTGGGAAGACTCAGCCGAGAATTAAAAATCCTTATGTATTAATAAAGGGGAAATTCCGTTGAAGCAAAACTCGAAAATCAATAAAATCTTAAAACATTTTAAAGAAAAAAATAACGGAACAGAGACCATTCCTAATCATACCTTAGCGAAGTTTTCGACGAAGCTTGAAGAAAATGAAACAGCGCTAAAAAAGCTATTAGGGAAAAGTCCGGATTTGATTTATCGGAATTTCTCGTTGAATTTTTCCGAAGGTCATTCAGTACAGACGCTTATCATTTTTATTGATGGATTAGTTCTAGAAACTGCAGTACGTCAAAGTGTAATAAAGCCACTCGTCGAAGAAAAATTCCAAGAATGCGAACTAAAATTGCTTAATGAGATAAAAGGAAAAATCTCTTCCAAAAGAGTAACCGAGGAAAGTGATCCATCAAAAGTAATAGAGGAAGTTTTAAAAGGGAAACTATTATTGATGGTTGATGGGGTGGATACCGGTTTAATCATCCATGTTGAAGCTTTCGAATTTCTTCGCGCTGTTGAGGAGCCAACCTCTGAAAAAACGGTTCGCGGGGCACGTGATGGTTTTATTGAGTCTACTTCTGTAAATATTTCCTTGCTTCGTCGCAGGATTGCCCATCCATCCTTAACGTTCGACACGATGAAGATTGGTGAAATTAGCCAAACAAATGTCGTTATTGCCTATATTGAAGGAATTGCAGATCCAGATTTAATAAATCGTGTGAAAGAAAGATTAAAGCAAATTAAAGTCGACGCAATAAATAGTGGAGGGGATATTGAACAATATATTGAGGACCATCCTTATTCGATTTTTCCAACAATCGGAAATACAGAAAGACCCGACAAAGGTGCTTTTTTACTATTGGAAGGAAGAATTTTAGTATTTTGTGATGGAGATCCAGTCAGTTTATTTGTCCCTACTTTTTTTATGGACAACATCAAGGCAATTGAAGATTACTATTCTCGACCATATTTTAGTTCCTTTGTTCGATTATTGCGTTTTGCGGCCTTTATGATTAGTACTATTCTTCCTGCTTTTTATTTGTCAGCATTAAATTTTAACAAAGAACTTATCCCATCCGATTTACTTGTACCGATAATTCAAGCAAGAGAAATGGTTCCGTTTTCGCTGTGGATGGAGTTGTTTTTTATGATTGGTATGTTTGAAGTGGTTCGAGAGGCCGGGGTTCGACTTCCACAGCAAGTAGGAGCAGCATTAAGTATTGTTGGCGCATTAATTCTGGGTCAGGTAGCTGTATCAGCCGGTATTGTTGGTGCACCAACGATTGTGGTTATATCGATCACATATATATCGGCCTTCGTCCTTACCCCTATGATGGAAATCGTATCACTTGTCCGGGTTGGATTGTTAATAACCTCGTTGTTATTTGGACCATTTGGTTTCATTGTTGCATTGCTAGGACTGCTGACACATATGGTTTCCTTGACCTCACTAGGCGTTCCATTTATGTCACCGTTGGCACCCGCAAATTTGCGAGATTTTAAAGATACATTCATTCGTTTTCCGTCTATATTGCTTAAACATCGCCGAAAAAGCGTACCAAACAAACGCGATGTGAAAATCCAGTCATTGCCGGATACAGGTGATAAACAATGAGAAAAGCGATACCATTTCTTCTTTTAATCCAACTATTATTAACTGGTTGCTGGGACTATCAAGAGTTCGAGGAATCGGCCTTTGTTCAGGGGGTTGGGATAGATAAAGAAGGAAAAAGAATTAAAGTATACACCGAAATCACGAAACCTTCAGGCGGTCAAGAAGGAAGCGCTGGCGGACAAAGCAGCGGACAACATGTCATCCTTGAAATAAAGGCTGATACATTAATAGAAGCATTTCGAGGGTTGATTCGGACTGCAAAACGTCGGCTTGATTTTACTCATACGCAAATATTTATTATTAGTGAAAACTTGGCAAAGGACGTAGATATTCCGGTGGAACTCGATTTAATCAGACGAGATACAATGCTTCGCTTAAATAGTTATCTGTTTATCACTGACAAAGATCCTACGGAAATCTTTAATACGCCAACCTTGTATAAAAGTCTTACATCAAATGAACTTGCCTCGGTAATTGAGCACACAAAATTTATTACCGAATATCTACCGGTCTATAATTATGAATTTTATCGTTTTCTTACTGATCATCACAATAATGCCTATATTCCTATTATTTCGATTCAAAAAGCCGGCAAGCAAAAAGTGACGGCTATCACAGGAACAGCGGTCATTAAGGATAACAAAATGGTCGGAAAGTTAAATAAAAAAGAATCGGCAGGACTCAATTGGCTATTAGATTACGTAAAGGGTGGAAGCGTTTCAGTTGAGATTGATCCACAAAGTAGATTTTCTCTCGAAGTAACAGATGCTAAGACTAAAATTAAACCATATATTGAGGGAAATCAGCTTAAAGTCGATATTCATACGAAGGTTGTGGGAACATTTGCGGATAATGTGACCCAAAGGACGCTCAATAAAGCGTTTAAGAAGGATGCAGAATCAAAAATTGCTAAAGAAGTAGAGAAGCTCATGCGTTCATCACTAAAGAAGCTTCAAGGCTTACAAACTGATATCACTGATTTTGAATTGAACTTACGCCGACGAGATCCTAAGGAGTGGCAAAGAGTAAAATCTGACTGGGATGAGCTTTATGCTAATGCTGAGGTGAATTATGATATTGACGTCACCTTTATTCACCGTGGGATGAACAACGAGAGTTGGTTTCCGGAACAGGGGAAACCTACTTACAACCCATACCGGTATCTTAAATTATTATTTGGAAGGTGAAGCGTTTGTTAACAAAGTGGGAAACGATATTCTTAATGATTATGTCTGTTCCAATTATGAGTCATGTTGTGATTCTCCCGCTTTTGCTTGATGTTGTTGGACGAGATGCTTGGATTTCTGTTTTGTTATCGATTCCTGCAGCCCTTCTTTTCGCTTTTGCGATTTATCGGGTTAGGCTTCATTATCCAGATTCATCTATTTCAGACCTCCTAAATCAAGTATTAGGAAAATGGGTGGGGAGAGGTGTAAGCTACATTTTGAGTCTCTACTTTACCTTTTTAATGGTTTTATCTTTTGCATGCTTAACTGATTTAATATTTATCGTTTTTTTGCCAGGAACCCCTCGATATGCTCCTTTGGCTTGGTTTTGGATTTTTGCATTGTATGCTTCCTCGAAAGGTATCAAACGAATTGCCTTAACTGCAGGGGTGTTGACGATGAGTTCCTTGGTTTTGGGACCCATCATCACGCTTTTATCGACAACGAAAAAACATTGGAACCAGCTTCTGCCTATATTAGAGTATGGTTGGACTCCTGTCATATTAGGTACTCTTATTCTTATCAGCGTTTGGATGGAATTGTTGTTTCTTTTATGCGTTCCAGTGAATAATATCGGAGAAAAAAGATTCTTTTTAATATGGGGAGGGGGAATCTTATTTAACGGATATATTATGTTGTCTTCTATTACTGGAGTTATTACCATTTTTGGATTAAGTCTTGCTAATAACTTTGTTTACCCTGCAATTGAATCAATCAGGCTTATCAATATAGGTATCATCGACCGGATGGATGTATATGGATTAGTCGTTATGACGTTTGGAACGTATATCAGATGCAGTCTTTACCTTCGCCTTGCAATTGATGTGAGTCTATCGAAATATAAATCAAAATGGGGGAAACGAGGAGTATTTGCTTTTCTCGGACTTGTGGGCTTTTTTGGAGCTTTGTTTTTTACAAGAAACCACATTCAACTTGACCGAGTCATTATCATATACTCATACATGCTGATTCTGTTTCCTCTTCCATTTTTGTTGTTAGGTGTTTCTCATTTAAAAAGAAAGAAGGAAAGAACTTCGCAAACAAATTCGGTTCAGCAATCAAACTAAATTCAAACTCTAAATTATGTTATAATAAAATTCCTTGGCAGGGGCATAAAAGAAGAAGCAGGGTTTACCTCAATAGAGGGGACCCTGCTTCTTCTTTTATTTGGATTATTAAATAATTAACCGTTCGTTTGTCCTTCTGTCCCGCTTGTAGGAGGTGGAGTCGCTTCATTACCCGGAGGATTATTGGTTCCACCACCGGTTTGGTCACCGGTGCTACCTCCATTATCCGTACCTCCTCCTGATGGAGTGCCTGTTCCACTGTCAGGTGGAGTTTGCGGAGTCCCTGTACCGCCACTAGGTGGAGGAGTGGTGGTATCACCTGGTTGCCCAGTTGTATCTTTTACAGGTGGTGTACTGATTCCTCCGTTGTTGTTCTGTCCATTTGAACCCGAATTATTTTGAGGTGTTTTCTGACTGTTACTTTTTGGAGTAATGTTTGTTTCTTCATCTCCCTGTGTATCGGCTTCTGTATTATTAGTTTGATTATTTTTTTGATTATCTATTTTGCTTTGTTTGCTTGATGGCTTAATCTTAGCTTTTGGTAGTCCAAGATGTTCCCGTAATTGATCGGAAAGCTCTTGTCGTGTTTCGTCAGTTACAATGTAATACCAAATGTCTTGTTTACCATTGAAAATGAGACCGCCAGTACCTTCAATCTCAATTTTCTCCATAAATTCTACAGCTGGTTTGTAATTCTTTTGAATACCAAGCATATCATCCAGTGTTAAACTTGTTTTAATATTTTTTTCTAGTGCTTTTAAAATATTATTATAATTGGTGAGCGCTTTGAGAGAAGTACCCTTATCGATTACTTTAGAAATAACCTCTCTTTGTCGTTCTTGACGACCGAAGTCCCCACGAGGATCCTCTTTACGCATGCGTGCATACATAAGCGCTTCAGTACCGTCTAGATGTTGATCACCTTTTGCGAGAGAAACACCATCCAACTCAAACTCGTATTGATTATTTACATCAATACCGCCAACAGCGTCAACGATATCTCTAAATCCTTCCATATTTACTCCGACATAGTAATCGATCGGAATATTGAGGAAGTTCTCAATTGAGTTAATCGTCATTTCAATTCCACCAAAAGCGTAGCCGTGGTTCATTTTATCATGGGAATGTAGCTTTCCATCACTTTTAATAAGATCTGCTCGAGTATCGCGAGGTATACTGATTAATTTACTTGTTTTTAATGTAGGGTTTAAGGTCATAACAATCATAGAGTCTGTACGACCTGAATCACCATTCCGTTCATCAACTCCGACTAATAAAATTGAAATCGGGTCCTTACGATTGAATTTTATTTCAACTTCTCTTTTGTCGGAAATCTTCCGATCAATTGGTTTATTCATTGTATCTACTGCACTAGCAATATTTGTATACATGTTATATAGATAAGCAGATATACCTACTACAACGGCTACCAAGAAAAATAGAGAAAATCGAATCCACTTACGTTCTAACAAAGTTTTCATTTTAGTTTTCATCCACACAATTCCCTTCGGTTATTAGGGTCGAATTTTGACTTTTTTTATCAAAAACTACAAAAATTATAATACTATCAATCTCAATAGGCAAGGGTAAATAAAAAAAGGAAGAACGTGGCTAAAAAAAAACAGCCCTTTTTTAGTAGGGGCTGACCATCTTTTTCGTGTAGTGAATATTTTTTAAGGCATCAAGTTTCTAGCCGAATAATCGTTACATATTTTTATCATTTCTGAGACGATCATGAAAAATCACCCCTTTTGTTTCTATTTATATAGTAGATACGTTGTTTTTGTGGAGTTTCCAAAATGGTGTGATGTAAATCACTTCGATGGTGTAATTAATATCATATAATCACTGTGTAAATAATGATTATTACATAAGGGGTGTTTTAATTTGTTGAAAAAACAAACAATTGATGTGATTAAATCTACAGTACCAGTTCTAGAACAACATGGTGAGGTGATTACAACTCGTTTCTATGAATTAATGTTTGGAAATCATCCTGAATTATTAAATATTTTTAACCATGCAAATCAAAAACAAGGCAGGCAGCAAAAGGCTTTGGCAAGTGCTGTGTACGCTGCGGCAATGTATATAGATAATCTTGAAGCTATTATTCCAGTAGTAAAACAAATTGGCCATAAGCATCGAAGCCTCGGAATTAAGCCGGAGCATTATCCGATTGTCGGAAAGCATTTATTACTAGCCATTAAGGATGTCTTAGGTGAGGCAGCAACTGATGAAATTATTGATGCTTGGGGACAAGCTTATGGAGTGATCGCGGATGCGTTTATCGGTGTAGAAGCACAAATGTATGATGCAGCAGAGCACCAGGACGGTGGCTGGGAGGGCTTCCGGAACTTTGTTGTTGGTAAAATCGTGAAGGAAAGTGATGTCATTACTTCATTTTACTTAAAATCAGAGGATGGAAAAGACATCGCAACATTCCTTCCTGGCCAATATATCAGTCTTAAAATGGAAATACCTGGGGAAGAGTACACGCATATTCGTCAATATAGTTTATCTGATGCTCCTGGGCGTGATTATTATCGTATCAGCGTTAAGCGTGAAGCAGGGACTGCTAATCCTGATGGTAAAGTGTCCAATTATCTTCATGATCAAATAAACGTTGGAGATATACTCAAGGTGAGTGCTCCAGCCGGAGATTTCGTGCTTGATACAAACAATGATGCTCCGGTTGTTTTATTAAGTGGTGGGGTTGGACTAACACCGATGATGAGTATGTTAAAATCGATTGCTGAAGCTCAGCCAGACCGTCAAGTGACGTTTATCCATGCGTGTGAAAATGGAAATGTCCATGCACTTAGAGAAGAAGTGGAAGTATTGTCTGCCAGTGAAAATGTTACATCATTTGTATTTTATGCAGCTCCTACAGAGGATGATTGTCAAAACAAGCGCTTTGACGAGGAAGGCTATGTGACGCAAGAATGGCTTAAGGAAAATGTGACGATAAATGCTGCTGATTTTTATTTCTGTGGTCCAATACCGTTCATGAAGGGAATTAATCAATCTTTAAAAGCCTTAGGTGTTAGTGAGGATCAAATTCACTTTGAATTCTTTGGACCGAAGGGAGATTTAGAGCAACAACAGCAAGAGGAAGCTGTTGGAGTGTAATATACTGATCGAGACTGGGGCAAAAGTATTTTAACTAAAAAGATCGAACTATGATGCGAAATTCTAACTTTGAATTTCCTAATAGTTCGATTTTTTTAAAATAACTGTGAATTACATTGTGTTTGGCATGAGGGTCTGTTAACCCGAATGTTGATTTCCTTGTTTTTGAAAATTAGCGGAAGAATTCCGCTTATTTTGTGAAATGCCCATATTTCGTTAAGAATAAAGGGAGTTTTTCCGTTTATTTCATAAAAATCACTGGATATTGTCTTTGTGAGAGTGGTTAAGCGGAAATTCTCCTCTTATTTCAGCTCATTTAGCCCCCTTACATACAATAACGGGAAATTCTCCGCTTATTTATTCTCATACGTACATAAAAATCATTCGTTTTTATAGCGGACAATTTAGTTCTGTCCCAGCTTTGTTTTTTTGAATGTCACCTTACCTCGTATTAGAAACAGAGTCTTCAATTCTCGAGTTAACATCACCGTATACTAACTTTCGGAGAATACTTGCTGATTTAATATTGAGGAAATAAATAATCGGTAAATAAGTAATTCTTTTCACTTTCAACATTTTATTTTTTCTCAAAATGAAATCTGCAACAATCATAACTAATAAAGATTTTAGCTTAGCCATGACACTATCGTCCTTTATCCACCATGCAGTCAGTAATGATATAAGAAATACATTAAGTGGAGCGATCTTAAAATGCTCTTTCCAGGATAAAAACGGAGGAATGCCATAACGTACTTTTTTAAATAATGCAAAAATGTACAGAATATTCATCCATGTAACTTGAATGGTATTAGTAAATGAGATAAACAAATAGAATGGATTTCGTTTTATTAGTTGCTGATTCCATTTATCATTTAAAAAAAATGAAAGAAGAATTAACAAAAAAGTATAGCTTGTTTTCCACCATTTGTTTTTATAAACGCCTATTTTAATAAATATTCGTTCAATTAACAAGAAAAGGGTGCTAAATAGTAATTTCATTTTCCATCCAAGTCCAAAGACAGTAATAAAAAGTGCAGCAACTGGGACATAAAAAAATTGTGACCAGACAGCACCAAATATACTATCCACCTTTTTTTGCTTGAAAAAGTTTGGTTTATAAACATAACCATCAAATAATGCAACAACAAAGTATTCGAAGATGTACGCAAAACCTGCATAATTGAGCAATAGAACCACATGTCTTTTGCGGTCTTTACTTTTATAAAACGTGATGATCAATAGAATAAAATAAATAATACCTAGGATGATAAAAGGGTACCTATTAATTGATTTCTTGTTTCGCATCAACGAGACTCCGTCATGTTTTTGTTAGTATTTGTATCTTTTATGACTTCTAAACAATGCGGAGTATATTTCGGTTCATTGTAAACTCAAATGATTTGAGAATTTTCAAAAGGGAGGATTTACGCGTTTTAATTCTGCCTTTAGCTCTCGGACAAAGTTTTTTGTAATCACAGAAAGTTGTTTTTTTTCTGAGCGAACTAAGCCGAGGCAATTCGTGAGGTGATAATCAGTTATGTCAATCGGAATTCCTTCTCCTTGGAGAATGGAAGGGTCGTTTTTTATAATGAATTCTGAACCAACTGTAATGGCCATACCTTCTCTAACAGCACTTCTAATTGCATCTACGTTATTTGTCCAAAATAATACATCGACAGCACCGTATTTTGCTGTGATGTCCTCAATAAACCATTTGACGGATTCTTCCTGATACAAGACAAATGGTTGATGTTTTAGTTCATTAAGGGGGAGAGATTCCAATAAGGCCAAAGGTGAATTTCTACTTACGGCTGCAATCATTTTACCTTTCTTTAAGATTTCAATATGATTTGATTCCGCTTTAAGCTTGTCCGCTGTCATAATGACTACGCCGATGTCTAGTTTGTTTTGCTTAATATCTTCAATTATTTCCCTTGAACTTTTTTCGGTAATTTCAACGTGAACATATGGATAACTCATTTTAAAGTTTGACAATGCTTTAATCATGAATGCCATCGTACCGGGAACGGTTGCTAATCGTAGCTCTCCACTTATCAAATTGGAGTGGACTTCAGCTTCCTCCTTGAGCTCCTGAATTTTCCTTAAGACCTCATAAGCTTTTCTAATGATTGGCTTGCCCTCAGTCGTTGGCTCAGCCCCGAGCCGTGAGCGGCGAAAGACTTTTATCCCTAATTCATTTTCGAAGTTAGTAATAGATTGACTAATAGCCGATTGGGTTACGTGAAGCTTTTGCGACGCAATCGAAAGCGATCCAGTTTTAGCTACCTCAACGATATATTCCAACTGTTCAAGATTAATAATGATCTCTCCCTTTTATTAGTTTGGCTAAAGGAATTATTACTTTTATTAATTTTACTTTAGGAAAAACGAATTGTACAATAAATTTGAAATATTCAGAAAAATACTAAAAGGAAGGATGAAAACGCATACAAATTTAAAGCTAGGTGCTCACTACTAATTGGAATTTAAATAATAGATAACGGAAATGGAGGATTATCATGACCAAAATTCGTAAAGCAGCTGTCATCGGATCTGGTGTTATGGGTTCTGGGATTGCAGCACATTTAGCTAATGTGGGAATTCAAACGCTTTTGTTAGACATTGTCCCTCCGTCCTTAACGGAACAAGATCGTCAAAACGGCCTAACGGTGGTAGACTCAGCCTTTCGCAATCGGTTTTCATTGAAGGCAAAGGAAGCAATGTTAAAGGTGAAACCGAGCCCGCTTTATAGTCGGGAAGATGTAAATTTGATTTCCGTTGGCAATATTGAAGATCATCTTCATCAGATATCCGAAGTGGATTGGGTCATCGAGGTTATTGTAGAAAATCTCCAAGCGAAAAAGGAGCTGTTTCGTAAAATTGAGCAGCATTGGAAACCAGGAACGATTGTTAGCTCGAACACATCAGGTGTATCGATTCAAGCGATGGTGGAGGAATGCTCTGAAGAGTTCCGGAAACTCTTTCTGGGGACACACTTTTTCAATCCACCGCGTTACATGAAGCTTCTCGAAATCATTCCGCACCGTGACACTGATCCCGCTATCATTTCATTCATGAAAGAGTTCAGTGAAAGAAAGCTTGGTAAGGGTGTAGTACTAGCAAAGGATACTCCAAATTTTGTCGCGAACCGGATTGGTACGTACGGATTAATGGTTACGATCGAGGAAATGTTAAAGCGAGAGTTTACCGTCGAACAAGTCGACGAACTTACTGGTCCAGTGCTTGGACGACCTAAAAGTGCAACGTTTAGGACATTAGATCTTGTCGGATTAGATACGTTTGTAAGCGTGGCGAATAATGTTTATCAAAATACGAAAGATGAGCAGGAAAAAACAGTCTTTAAGATACCGGAATTTTTGGAGCAGATGGTCCAACAACGATTGTTAGGTGATAAAACACGAGCTGGATTTTATAAAAAACTAAAGACTGATAAGGGCACTGAAATCAAAGTCCTTGATTACAAAACTTTAGAATATCGACCAAAAAATAAAACAACATTTCCCTCATTAGAAATGGCCAAATCGGCAAAAACATTAGCGGATAAAATTCGTACCCTTCTTTATGCGAAGGACACTGCAGGTGAATTTACTTGGGCGATTACAAAGAAAGTTCTGCTTTATTGTGCTGAAAAAATTCCAGAGATTGCTGATGATATCGTCGCAATCGACCAAGCGATGAAATGGGGCTTCAATTGGGAGCTCGGGCCGTTTGAACTTTGGGATGCCCTTGGTGTCGGAGAGTCTGTCGCCAAAATGAAGCAGGAGGGCGAGCGCATTCCGAGCTGGATAGAGGACATGCTTCAAACTGGACAAGCTTCATTTTATAAAAAAGAAAACCAACATACCTTCTACACTACAATTAACGGAGATCGTTCCTCAATTCAAGAATCAGAGCAAATCATTCAATTATCAAAGTTAAAAGAACAAAACAAAATCATTTTTCAAAACAGTGGAGCATCACTCATTGATATCGGAGACGACGTTGCGTGCTTAGAATTTCATTCACACAGCAATGCAATAGGAGCAGATATTATCCAAATGGTCAATCGCTCTCTAGAGGAGGTGTCAAAAAACTATCGTGGCCTTGTCATCGGGAATCAAGGGAAGAACTTCTGTGTCGGTGCGAACCTTATGATGCTTCTGATGGAGGCACAGGATGAAAACTGGTTTGAAATCGAGCAAATTGTCAAAGCCTTTCAGGATATGACGATGGCAGTTAAGTATTTTGAAAAACCTGTCGTTGCTGCTCCTTTTGCGATGACGCTTGGTGGTGGTACAGAAATCTGCTTACCAGCTTCAAAAATTCAGGCTGCTGCTGAAACGTATATGGGGTTGGTCGAAGTTGGTGTTGGCCTAATTCCTGGCGGAGGCGGTAATAAGGAATTGCTACTTCGTAATATTGAATCAGTCGATGTGGATGGTGTAGTTGACCTGCAGCCATTTGTGAACCGTACCTTTGAAGCAATAGCAATGGGGAAAGTATCAACAAGTGCAAAAGATGCGAGAGACTTAGGGATATTAACAAATGAAGACAAGGTTACTGTTAACAAGGATTATCTCTTATATGATGCAAAACAGTCTGTTCTGGCTCTGGATGCAACTGGTTTTACACCAAAACAACAGAAGAAAGTTCGGGTTGTTGGAACACCAGGAGAAGCGGTGCTGAAGCTAGGAATCTATCAGATGAAATGCAGCGGATTTATCAGCGAGCATGATGAGAAAATTGCTAAAAAACTAGCATATGTACTGGCTGGAGGAGATATAGCAGCTAATTCCTATGTGACAGAACAGTACTTGCTGGATCTAGAACGGGAAGCATTTATTAGTCTTTGTGGCGAACCAAAAAGTCAGCAAAGAATGCAGCACATGCTATTAAAGGGGAAGCCATTGAGAAATTAAATTAGAAAAGCGGAAGCGGCTCGATCAGCCCCGACCAACGGTGGAGGGCAAGCAAATGAAGTCGTATTTTGACTTCAATTGATTGACCGAAGCGTTCGAGGGGCTAGCCGCTGGAGCTAGACAGAAAAGCGGAAACGGCTTGCTCAGCCCCGACCAACGCTGGAGCAAATAAACTAAATCTATATTCAAGGTTAACAGTTGAAGGAGGTTCGTAAATTGAGAGAAGCGGTAATCGTTTCAGGTGTAAGAACGGCAGTCGGGAGGTCTAGGAAGGGCTCACTTCGGTTTACAAGACCAGAGGATTTAGGCGGTATCGTAGTAAAGGAGAGCATTAATCGCGCAAATGGACTGAGTCCGGAAGAAGTAGAGGATGTGATTATCGGCTGCGCGATGCCAGAGGGAGAGCAGGGCTTAAATTTGGGAAGAATTGTTGCCTTACGCTCGGGTTTACCGGCATCTGTTCCAGGTTACGTGATTAATAGATTCTGTTCATCAGGCTTACAAGCCATTGCAATTGCTGCTGAGAGAATCATGGCTGGCTTTGCCGATGTGATTGTGGCTGGCGGTGTGGAAAGCATGAGTCATGTTCCGATGTCTGGCTATAAACCATTACCGAACCCTTATCTTGTGGAGCATGCTCCAGAAATCTACTGCTCGATGGGGCATACTGCGGAGCAGGTTGCGCAAAGGTTTGGTGTGACACGCATTGAGCAAGACCAATTTGCGGTTAGGAGCCATCAAAAGGCGGCACAGGCGATTAATGAGGGCAGGTTTCAGGAGGAAATTGTCCCAGTTGAAGTGACCAACCGTTATACGAACAAGGAAGGGAAGATCGTTAAAGAGAGCTTTATTTTTGACAGTGATGAGGGGGTTCGGCCTGGAACAAATCTGGAGTCACTATCCAAATTAAAGCCAGCCTTTCATGTGCGTGGCAGTGTAACGGCTGGAAATTCCTCGCAAACAAGTGATGGAGCAGCAGCGGTAGTCGTTATGTCGAGAGAAAAGGCAGAGGCTTTGGGGCTGCAACCATTGGCAATTTTTCGTTCATTTGCTGTTGGAGGAGTTGAGCCTGACGTCATGGGGATTGGTCCGGTTGTTGCAATTCCGAAGGCACTGAAACTGGCGGGCATCACGAAAGACCAGGTTGATTTATTTGAAATTAATGAAGCATTTGCGTCTCAGTGCAAATATGTCATCGACCATTTGGAATTAGATGAAGAAAAGGTAAATGTGAATGGTGGGGCGATTGCTTTAGGGCATCCGCTAGGCTGTACTGGAGCAAAGCTGACCGTCTCACTTATGCATGAGGCTCGCAGGCGTCAGAGCAAATACGGTGTTGTATCAATGTGTATTGGTGGAGGAATGGGAGCAGCGGGAGTATTTGAATTCCCGAATCCATAAATCGATTTGCTAAGCGTGACTGGGATTATTTTAAAAAAATAATAAAAATTGGAGGAATCTACTAATGACGGTTAAACAAGAACGCATACGTGGTGGTAGCTTTTTATTGGGAGAAACAAAACCAGAAACTATTTTCACGCCCGAGGACTTAACGGATGAGCACAAAATGATTGCCAAAATGACCTCTGATTTTATTGAGGGCGAAGTGTTCCCGCACGATGAGGAAATTGAAAAGCAAAATCTTGAGCAGACCGTACGTTTACTGAAGCAAGCTGGAGAGCTTGGCCTCCTCGGTGCCGATGTACCTGAAGCCTACGGTGGAACCGGCCTTGATAAAGTAAGCTCATCGATGATTACGGAAAATATGGTGAGAGGCTCCTCGTTTGCACTAAGCCATGGTGCTCATGTCGGCATCGGTAGTCTTCCGATTGTATTATTCGGTAATGAGGACCAGAAATCCAAATATCTTCCGAGTCTTGCGACGGGTGAGAAATTAGCGGCATACTGCCTAACTGAACCTTCATCAGGTTCAGATGCCTTAGGTGCTAAAACGACTGCTGTGCTGAATCAAGAAGGAACGCATTACATGATCAACGGCACTAAGCAATTTATTACGAACGCGGGCTTTGCAGATGTGTTTATTGTCTATGCAAAAGTCGATGGTGAAAAATTCACAGCGTTTATTGTTGAAAAAGGTTACTCAGGTGTCTCAACTGGTGTAGAAGAAAAGAAAATGGGAATTAAAGGGTCATCGACTCGGACGTTAATACTAGAGGATTGCCAGGTTCCGGTTGAAAATGTCCTTGGCGAAGTTGGCCGAGGTCATGTGATCGCTTTTAACATATTAAATATTGGGCGTTACAAATTAGCGGTAGGTACAGTTGGTTCATCCAAATGGGCAATCGAACTTGGTGTCAAATATGCAAAGGACCGCAAGCAGTTTGGAAAGTCACTTACTAGTTTCCCGCTAATCCAAAAGAAATTAGCCGAGATGTCAGTCCGAACTTATGTTGCGGAAAGCTTAGTTTACCGGACAACAGGTCTTATTGACGGGGCAATGGAGTCGATTGATAAGAATTCTGCTGACTATGGTCGAGAGATTGCTAGAGCAGTTGAGGAATATGCAATCGAATGCTCCATTAACAAGGTGTTTGGCTCTGAGTGTCTTGATTTTGTGGTTGATGAAGGGGTTCAAATCCACGGTGGATATGGATTTACACAGGACTATCATATTGAGCGTCTTTATCGTGATTCGCGAATTAATCGGATTTTTGAAGGGACAAATGAAATTAATCGTCTATTAATTCCGGGAACCTTATTGAAAAAAGCAATGAAAGGGGAACTGCCACTATTAGCGGAAGCACAAAAGCTTCAAAAGGAATTAATCTCTTATATGCCAGCGATTGTCGATGATGAAAACTTGTCTAAAGAATCTGCGATGTTAGAAGCTGCCAAGAAGATTTTCCTCATGACAGGTGGAAGTGCCGTGATGAAATATCAGCAATCGCTTGACCGCGAGCAGGAGGTCCTTGAGGCACTGGCTGACATGATTATCGACATCTTTGCGATGGAAAGTGCGATACTGCGTACGAAAAAATCGATTGAAACCGAAGGGCTTGCAAAATCGCAGCTTAAAATCAAAATGACTCAAGTTTATTGCCAAGAGGCGTTTAGCTCCATCGAAGAAAAAGCGAAAACAACTATAGCCGCACTTGAGACAGACGAAATGTTAAGCATGCAATTGTCTATTTTGAAAAAATTAACTCGCTTTAAACCGAGCAACACGATTGCTTTAAAACGTGATATTGCCGGGCAAATTATCGAAGCAGAAAAATATTTAGCCTAGTTTTATCATAAAAAACAAAAATTGATAGTTTCACTCTAGTATAGCTAATTTAAATTTTGAAGGGGGCAGGGGCATTTGGGCTGGAACTTAAACGAGAATCTGAAAAGAATTGCTGGTGATTTCCCCGATAGGACCGTTTATCAATTTATGGACAAAAGCACCACGTATTCAGAATTAGACTTTTTGGTTGATCGTTTCGCAGCGGCACTAACAAGAGAGGGGATTGGTAAGGGAGATGCAGTCGCCTTATTACTAGGGAATACTCCTCATTTTGTTATCGCATACTACGGTATTCTTAGGTCAGGTGCTGCGGCAGTACCGATTAATCCAATTTTTAGCCCAAGAGAAATAGAATATATATTAGCAAATAGTGAAGCGAAAGCAGCCATCTCGATCCCTCAATTACAACCAGTGTTGGCTAACTTGAAGCAGCAGTTGAAACATCTTGATTTTGTCGTATATACAGAAAAAGTCGATACTGAATCGAGCTTCGACCAGTTTATCACCAGTGCCAATCTTAATTTTATCAGCCCGATTATCGATAAGGATGACCTTGCAGTAATCCTTTACACTTCAGGCACAACAGGTGAGCCAAAAGGCGCAATGCTCACACATCTGAATATGGGATCAAATGCCCAAGCCTGTACGAAATTGTTTGAGTTAACCCATGAGGATCGAATTATCACGGTCCTACCCATATTTCATGTTTTTTGTATGACAGTTTGCCTGAATGCGACGATTACCTGTGGTGCAACGATGCTGCTTTTACCAAAGTTTAGCCCTACAGAAGTAGTTAAAACAATCCGCGAACAGGAGGCCACCATTTTCGCTGGTGTACCAACGATGTATAATTTCCTCCTTCAAGTACCTGATGCAACAGCTGAGGATTTCCAATCCATTAGAAGCTGTGTTTCAGGTGGGGCGCCAATGCCTGTAGCGCTATTGAATAAGTTTGAACAGAAATACGAAGTGCAAGTGATGGAAGGCTATGGGTTGTCGGAGGCATCACCTGTAACAGCTTTTAATCCCATCCGAGGTGTACGCAAGCCTGGCTCCATCGGCGTTGATATCCCATACGTAACAAACAAGGTCGTCGACCCAAATGGTCAGGAAGTGCCACGCGGTGAAATCGGTGAATTAATTGTTCAAGGTCCAAATGTGATGAAAGGCTATTTAGGCATGCCGGAAGTGACCGAGATGGCGTTGCGCGATGGCTGGCTCTATACAGGTGATATGGCTCGAATGGATGAAGAAGGTTATCTATATATTGTTGACCGTAAAAAAGATGTGATCCTAGTCGGCGGATATAATGTCTATCCTCGGGAAGTAGAAGAAGTAATCTATGAACATCCCGCGATTATCGAAACAGCAGTTATTGGTGTTCCCGACCCAGAATACGGGGAAGCGGTTAAAGCCTTTGTCGTTTCTAAAGATGCTTCATTGACTGAAAGTGAGCTACTGGAGTTTTGTAAAGGAAAAATCGCAAAATATAAGCTACCAACATATGTAGAGTTTTTGCAGGAATTACCCAAAAATACAACAGGGAAAATTCTTCGAAGACAATTGCAGAACCTATAGTATGAATTTTTTTGAACATGTTTTTTAAAAGCGAGGATAGTATTTTAATAGGATTAAACGATGGCTTGAGAAATTCTCAAGCCATTTATTTCAATATAAAAAGAAAGAAGGCGAAGGAATGGAACATCAAACCTATATAAAAACGAGATATTGTGAAACGGATGCTTTTGGACATGTCAATAATGTTAGTTATTTTATTTATCTAGAACAAGCAAGAGTGGATTTCTTTATTGATACCTGCATACTCGAAAAATCCGACAACTGGAATTTTGTCGTTGCGTCTGCACACTGCGACTATATTGGTCAGGCTTATGTAAATCAGAATCTCGTGGTGAAAACAACAGTAAGTCGGATTGGACGTTCAAGCGTTACCTTGAAACATACAGTGATTAATCAAACAAATGAAGAAATAATTGCTAAGGGGGAAGTCGTCTTAGTTTGTTTTGATTTTACTAAACAAAAAAGTGAACCGTTAGCGGAACGAGTAGTGGGGAAATTAAACAATTATGTACGAGATTAAATAATAATGATGATTTTAGGAAGGGATTCACTAGTTAGGATGGAATTTATATAGGACATCAAATGATAGAAAAGGAGAATGAAATGGAACATCAAACATACATCAAAACGAGATATTGTGAATCGGATGCCTTTGGACATATTAATAATGTTAGTTATTTTATTTATTTAGAACAGGCCAGAGTGGATTTCTTTATCGGTACACATATTGTTGAAACGGTCGAAGAGTGGCCATTTGTTGCCGCAGCGGTACATTGTGATTTCATTCGACAGGCAAAAATAAATCAAGATCTAATTGTTAAAACATGGGTGAGTAAGATTGGACGTTCAAGCGTCACCATCAACCACGTTATCATGGATCAAATTACTGAAGAAGTAATTGCAAGAGGGGAAGATGTGCTTGTTTCATTTAATATGAGCGAGCAAAAAAGTGAACCGTTAAGCGATGAAATGGTAGCAAAATTGCGGGATTATGTTCAAGGTTAAATCGTCATAAAAATGGTCAAAACAAGCCTAAAGGAGCGTGTGAAATGAAATACGTTGATACTTGGGATTTAGATTCTATTTTTCCAGGTGGGACAAAATCACCGGAATTACAAACAAAATTACAAAGTGTACAAAAAGAAATACAAGAATACCGACAATTAATTCAGCAATGGAACTTCGCGGAAGATTCTACTGCTGCTCCGCTGAAAGCGATTCTAAAAAAACAGGAAAGCATCGGGAAAGGTTTAGGGCAGGCTGGCACCTTTGTACATATGTATCACGACGCCAAAATGAATGATGATTATGCGAATGTAGTTAAAGGACAAGTCATTGAACTTTCAAGTGAGGTAGAAAATCTCTCGAAGGCATTTACGAAAAAAATGGTTGCCTTGCCAGATGAGGACTGGACAAATCTTTTGCTAGACCCCGAGCTAACCCAAGTTTCCTTCGCGTTGAACGAGCTTCGAGACCACGGAAAACGACTGTTGTCAGAGGCAGAGGAAAAATTGATCACTGATTTGAATAAAGATGGTTTAACCGCATGGAGTCGTTTATACGATACGGTCGTTTCAATCATGACGATTCCATTTACGGATAAGGAAGGAAAGACAACGGAATACTCAGTTGGTCAGGCGATGAACCGGATGTATGCCGACCCTGACCCAGAGGTGAGAAAGCAGTTATTCGAAAACTGGGAGGCAGCCTGGACAAAATATGCACCAATATTTGCCGATACCCTGAATCATTTAGATGGCTATCGAATTACTTTGCAGAAAGCTCACGACCGGGAAGGTTATTTAGATGAGCCATTAGAGTATAATCGCATGACAAAGGAAACGCTCGATGCGATGTGGACGGCTGTTGCGAATCATAAACAACCATTTATTGATTTTCTCAATCAAAAAGCAAAGCTTTTGGGCATGGAAAAATTAGGCTGGCAGGATGTTGATGCCCCTGTTGCGCTCGGAAATGTAAAACCACCGCGTTTTACTTATGATGAAGCTTGTGATTTTATCATTGAGAACTTTGCAAGTTTTGGCCAGGAAATTTCAGCCTTTGCCAAGCATGCTTTGGAAAATCGCTGGGTAGAAGCGGAGGATCGTCCGAATAAGCGCCCGGGAGGCTATTGTACAGGACTACCAGAATATGAAGAATCTCGAATCTTTATGACATTTACCGGTTCACCTTCTGATGCTAGCACTTTAGCACATGAGCTCGGCCATGCATTTCACAGTCATGTAATGAGAGATTTGCCAACCTTAAACCGCAACTATGCGATGAATGTTGCTGAAACAGCTAGTACCTTTGCCGAAACGATTATTAATAATGCAACGGTAGCTAATGCAAAAACGAAGGAAGAGAAGATTACACTATTAGATGCTAAGATGGGGAACGCGATTGCGATGTTTTTAAACATCCATGCTCGCTATCTGTTTGAAAATAAGTTTTATAAAGAGCGTTCTAAGGGGATTGTCTCTGAGCAAAGATTGAATGAATTGATGGAGAATGCGCAGAAAGAAGCATATGGTGACAGCTTAGCTAGCTACCACCCGCATTTCTGGTGCAGTAAATTGCACTTCTTTATCGACGATATACCATTCTACAACTTCCCGTATACGTTTGGATTTCTGTTTAGTTTAGGCATTTATGCCGAGTTTTTGAAAAATCCTGCTGGCTTTGAAGAAAAATACATTGCTCTCTTGCGCGACACTGGTAGCATGAAAGTTGAAGATTTAGCGCTGAACCATTTAGGAGTAGACCTGACGAAACCGACTTTCTGGGAAGCTGGAATTAAATTGATGGAAAAAGACGCTGAGGAATTTATTCTCTTAACGAATGAAATTAGCTAAAATAACGGTTAACTGCGATTGTGAGGAGTGCTCAGTGTTGATTTTTATGTAGGTATGAGAATAAATAAGGGGAGAATTTCCCGTTATTGTATGTCAGGGAGGCTAATTGAGCTGAAATAAGAGGATAATTTCCGCTTAACTACTTCCCAAAAGACAAAATCCTGTGATTTTTATGAAATAAGCGGAAAAACTCCTTTTATTCTTAGCGAAATAAGGGCATTTATCAAAATAAGCGGAATTCTTCCACTTATTTTCAAATACAGGGAAATCAACATTCGGGTTAACAGACTCACATGCCAAAAATTTAACAAACCAATGAAATCCACAGTTGTTTCAGGGTAGTGCCTATTGTAAAAGTAACAAAAATTAAAAAATCGAACTATTAGGAAATTCTAAGTTAGAATTTCGCATGATAGTTCGGTTTTTTTGTTTAGCTGAAATACTTATGTCTCTGCCTCTTCCTTTATGCTTACCCCAATTCGGGTGGTGACTAGGCACGCATAAAAACGAAGTTCGAGAATATATATTTTATAGCGAGGATATTTTTCAGGGAGGAAGATGCATGCCATGAATGATGTGTTTGAAACAACAGCAAGATTTGAACATAAGTTTTGGCTTCAAATACTTGGCGATCATTCAAGGTTTATCAATGAAGCACTAGCTCCCATCCAAACAAAGGAAATTCGCAAGGCTGAACAATTTATCAAGGTCTTTGACACACTATTGGAACAAGCAAACACCAATGCCCTTGCACAACTGACTATTCAGGCTGAATCAGAGGCAAAAAAATTACGGATCTTCAAATTGGAGCTTATAAAGGAGCACCTGGTTGGAAATATCAAAATTCATCTGCCCCCTACATTCATCAATCATATGGTGAATGAATTAGAGGAATATTTAAGAATCTTAACCCATTTAAAGGCAGGTGAGGTTCCTCCGATTTATCATGAGGTTCATCATCATCTCCTATGGTTATTGGATGCCGCTGGTCACGCAGAGGCGATAACCTCAAATTTAGATGGCGTCGAGAAGAAATTAAAAGAAAAAAGTAGTGAATTTACGAAAACATTTGAAAGCTTTTATTTAAAGGCAGTCGAGTTTGCAGGGTATTTAAGAACCAATGTGTCGGAGTTTCCGGCATTGTCAAAAATGAATCTTGATGCCCAACTCGAAATAAAGTTGTTTCAAGGTTTCTTACTAGAATTAGAAGAACTTAGGCTTACAAAACAAGCATTGGGAACGCTAGCACCACTCATGGCAGATCATATGTATCGTGAAGAGTGCTATTATTTATTGAAACTGGCACAATCAGGAAAGATTGACCCACCAAACTGTAACCCAGCAAAACCTCGATTAAAAGAACTGTGAAACACTCTGTGAAACAAGAAAATTCGGGTGGTGACAGGCACTCGGAAAAGGGGGAATTGATCATGGAGAGATGTATTTCATGTGGTGTTGAGCTGTGCAGAATGGAGAGAAACCGGTGCGAGTGTTGGGAGTGCCGCGAGAGGACGTATGAAGCTTACGGCGAGGAACAAGCTGAAGAATAAAGCTCTATAATGAAAGATTTTAGAATAAAAGGGGTAGTCTCCAATTGTGGAGGCTACCCCTTTGGAATATCGCTAAACGAATGTAATAAATTACCAGCAAGAAGGAGAGGCACTGATGAGTTTAGAGTATATGAAGGCCGTTGATGCAACGGAAGACTCGATGTATGCATCGAATACTACGGGGTCTGTCATTTCAGTTGTGTTAGGAGGAACCAACGTTCCATTACCAAACAATCAAAATCTTAGTAGTTTTTCCGTTAATGGAGCAAACGACACCTTTACTATTCCGATGAACGGGCTGTATTTTATTTCTTATCAAGTCAATATAACCGCAGCACTTGCAGTAAACTCAAGGCTAATCCTTAATGGGTCAACGCCTCTTCCAGGTTCAATTATTGATCCTGTTTTAAATGCCTCAAGCTTTCAAAATAGTATGATTGCTACACTTAATCAAGGTGATACGATTACACTTGAGCTTTTTGGGCTGCTAGGTCTCGCTACACTTCTTGGAGGTGGTGCAACAGGGGCTGCACTAAATATTATTCGCTTAGCATGATAGCAATCTGAGAAAATAGGCAAGTAATTTCGGAAAAGAAAATGGTTTGTCCAAGCACCTCCATTTTTTACGAATAAACTATAAAAGATTCGTGGAAAGGAGGAAAATGCATGGCACTCCAATTAATGAAGCTTTATGTTGGTGTCACAACAACTGTGGATGCTGATCCGGAAAATACTAGATTCTTTTACGTAACGGGTGCTCCAACCGCTGCAGGAGCAACTTTGAATATTGATGCAGCTGCATTCTTTATGGATAACGGGGATCCAAACGTTGAATTACCGGTTCTTGAAGCAGATAATAGCTATTACAATGTGTATGTCAATGGAGTATTACAAATGGAAGGTCTTTCAACGTATACACCTGGTATAACAGCTGTTGGTTCACTTGCAATTGATGTTCCGGCAGGAGGACCTGGAATACCTATGAGCACTCCAGTTGTGTTAGAAGTAGTGAACTTCACTCCTACCGCTTCAAATACTGTGGAAACATAATCATCAAAATAGCCAAAAAACGGGTCCAAACACGAGACCCGTTTTTTCTATTTACTAATTAAGATAAAAATCAACCATCTCAATAATAATTGGAGTGCCGGCAAAAATCGTCCCACTAACAGCGTTGATGGTTAAGCCTTTTGTTGATATAGAATAAATGCTTCCCTGCTGCATTAACCCATTGATAAATAAATTGTTATAGCCATTAGGCTTTTTGTATGGAAATCCAGTAACCAATATACCTTGATCATTTGTGAAATTGTTAGCAGGAATCAATTGTTTTACCGATAGGTCGATATCTTCTTCACAAATGTAAAAGAATCGCTTGACCGCCGGGGTAATTTTGACAAAGTTGTTTTGGTTTGATGAAGAACGATTACTTTGTTTTTTAGGAGGTTTAGGGGGCATAAAAAACGCTCCTTTCTATAAATATCCTTGTATTATACCTATTTTAATATCGTACAAAGGGTATAGGCGTATGTTTATTTTTGAAAAATTTTTAAAGCAAATGCCTAATATACATGAGTGGGCAATAATCGAGACATAGTGTTTACAAAACTACATTGTAAATTTACTGAAATTTACAAACTGTTTAAACCAGATTAATAGTGGGCTTGTATATTGTTACTTGTAAGACAAACAATAACCAATTCACTAGGGGGAACAAGTCAAATGAAGAGCTTTAGAAAATGGAGCGTACTATTATTAATCGCTGCAGTCATGATGTTCACAGCAGCATGTGGGGGGAAAGATTCTGCAAGTGGTAACGATAGCTCAAGCAGCAGTGAAGAATTAGAAGGAACAGTCATCATCGATGGATCTGGTACGGTTTATCCATTAATGGCTAAAATGGCTGAAAATTACATGACGAACGAGCAAGAAGGCGTTTCAGTTGAGGTAAGCCGTGCCGGAACTTCTGCAGGGTTTAAAAAATTCTTGGTGAAAGACGGAAATGATTTTAATAATGCATCACGTGAAATGAAAGAAGAAGAAAAAGCTGAGGCTGAAAAGTTAGGCATTGACGTTCAAGAATTGAAAGTTGCTTTAGATGGTATCACAATCGTTATTAATAAAGATAATGATTGGGCTAAAGAACTTACGAAAGAAGAAATTGTTGATATTTTCTTAGATAGCAAGGGTATGAAGAAATGGTCAGATGTTCGTGCTGACTTTCCTAATGAGCCAATCAAAACATACGGACCAAATGAAAACCATGGAACTTATGAATTCTTCTTTGAAACGATTTTAGAAGAGCAAGACCTAGTAAAAGGCATTAATTTACAACAGGATTATTCAACACTAGTTGACCTAGTTTCTAAAGACAAAAATGCAATCGGATTTTTGGGATATGGCTACTATGCGAGCAATAAAGACAAGCTAGCTGCAGTCAAAGTTGACTTTGGAAAAGGGGCAGTTGCACCAACACTTGATACGATTTCTGAGGATGGAGATTACGCACCATTCACACGTCCAGTATTCACATACTTAAACATTGGACATGCAAAAGAGAAGCCAGAAGTACTTGATTATGCAAAATACACAATGGAAAATGCCCAAAAAATTGCCGAAGAAACCGGATTTGCGCCATTAGCAGATGAAGACATTGACAGTGCAATGAAAGCATTAAACGAAATTAAATAATTTATGTAATAAAGAAAATAAAAAAGTGTCTTTTAGTAGTTTTGGTTACGTAAACAAAACACTGAAAGGCACTTTTTATATGCATTGAAAAATATTAAACTCCTTAAAAATCGGTTGTAGCTTGAACATAACAGAATTGTAGATTTCATTTTTGTAAGCATGTAATAGGGCTTTTTTTATCTGCAAAGAGTTGAAGTAGAAATCGATTTTCTTTTTAATAAAACGTACAATTTGTTCTTTATAGATTAATTCTTTTTTAGAGATTTTTTCACGTGTTTCGTTAGTTAAGGTAAAGACAAGCTTCATGGCTGATAATTCAATAGTGTTTCCGCAATATTCCTCTATGCCCAAATCTATTTCTCCTTTCTGTTACAAGGTCTTGTAATAAAATTTACAAAACTTAATATTTCCTTTACATTAGTTTAATATTTTCTTCGTAAAAGTCAATGGATTTGACAATGAAAGACAAAAGATTCATGTTGATGGTTTGGGCGGACACAGAATACCCTATTTGCATTAAAACGCCTCCATTTAATAGTTTTGCGGACACCAGATACTTTATTTAGTGAGAATCTTCAAAATCAGACTGTTTTGATGGCAAATAGAGGATCGTATGTCCGGTTTCACTTTGAAATTGTTGATTTTCGTCTAAATAAGGGCTTCATTGTCCGAAAATAATTTTCCATACAAAAAAATCCACTCACGCTATCAACAGCGGAGTGGATTATAGTTATTTTGCTAATTCGAAGATTTCGATAAGGTCTTGTTCATGTAATTTTACAAAATTGCCAAGCGGACCATTCTCAGTTCCTTTTTTAGCCATTTCTTCAAAATGCTCGTCGCTAATGTTTGCTTCCGACAAGCGGACAGGCAAGCCGATGGAACGGAAGAATTGTTCGGTTTTTAAAATCCCACGCTTTGCGGTTCTTTCTAAATTATTCACATCAAATTCAACGTCCCAGACGCGATGGGCAAATTGAGCAAAACGGTTGATATCATGCTTGTACACGTATTTCATCCAGGCTGGGAAAATGATTGCTAGTCCGGCGCCGTGAGCAATATCATAAATGCCACTGATTTCATGCTCGATATCATGACTGCCCCAATCTCCGATTCGTCCAGTACTTAGCAAATCATTATGCGCTATCGTTCCGGCCCACATAATTTCAGCACGCGCTTCGTAGTTGGTAGGGTCATCAAGGACGATATGTGCGTTGTTGATAATCGTCTTAAGTGTTGCTTCACATAGCCGATCCGTTAGCTCGACGTTCTTTTCGTTTGTGAAGTATCTTTCTAAAATATGTGCCATCATATCGGTTATCCCACAGGCAGTTTGATATGGAGGCAGAGTATAAGAAAGCTCTGGATTTAGGATCGCAAAACGCGGACGCAAGCTCACATGACCAGTCGAGCGTTTGTACCAACCATCTTCGTTTGTGATGACTGTACCACTGCTGGATTCGCTTCCTGCAGCCGGAATTGTCAGGACAACACCAATTGGCAGTGACTCGGTAACCTCAGCTTTGCCATCAAAGAAATCCCAAACATCTCCTTCGTATGTAGCACCAATCGCTATCGCCTTAGCAGAATCAATAACACTTCCTCCGCCAACGGCGAGGATAAATCCAATCGAATGTTCTCTACAAAGAGCGATGCCTTCACGGACAAGACTAACTCTTGGATTTGGTTTCACTCCACCTAGCTCGAAAATTTCTATTTCTTGTTCATGAAGAGAGTGAATTATTTTTTGATATAAACCGGTTTCCTTAATACTTCCTCCACCGTAATGCAAAAGAAGCTTCTTACCAAATAACAATGCTTCTTCGCCAACTGTTACCTCTTTATTTTTGCCAAAAATAATCTTGGTACTGTTTTGAAATATAAAATCTTGCATGACATCCATCCTCCTAAAGTGCAATTAAATCTTACTTTGTTATTTTAATATAACTAATTATCAAAAGGAATAAATGTAATGGTAAAATAAAACAAGGGAAGATGATGGCTTAGTATCTTCCCCAGATTTTTGTATCGTTTTGATCTTTCATTAATTTTACCTTAGAATCACCAGGATATGATTCAGTGGTTTTCTGATATTGTTTGTTAACTTCCAGTAATTTTTCAACAGCTTCTTCAAATTGCTGACGGTCAATTTGCTTGTTAGCATAGGATAATACCAAAAAGGCAAGTGCGATTGGCATTGTATCTACATTTACGTTGACCTTAACATCAACATCTGAATTTCCACTGTGATTGACGGCAGATGAAGCGTCTGTTTTGACCTGATTGACTGATTTTGCTTTTCGTAGCATTAGATCATCAAAAAAACGGCTGGAAGATTTAGCATCTTGATCGTTCATGATAAATCCTCATTTCTATCCTAAATTTTTAAGAAGGGGAATGTATATACATTCCCCAATTTTCCTAGCTTCTGTTTACATTAATACTTGTGGTTTTTACCAGAGCCAGAGTCATGACCGCCATCTTCTTGACTTTGTTTGCCGAAGAAATAATCGTGTTGTTTGTTTTTCATGTGTTGTTTTTGGTCTTGGTCTTGATCTTGGTCTGATTCAGCTTTCGCACGAACTTTCGCGCTAGTGTCGGAGTAAACTTTTGCATCAACATAAACTTCAGAGTTACCACTTTTGAAAACCTTAGCAACAGCAGAGTTTTTGTTTCTTGATTTACTAGCGCTATCTACTTCGTTATCGAATTCATTGTCAAAGTCAAGATCTGATTTTGACTTTGAATCTGAATCGCTGTGTGATTTGTTGTCGCTTTTGTTGTACCCCTTGTTGAAGCCTTTGTTATAGCCATTGCTTGAGAACCATGGATTGCTCAATAAAATCCCCCCTTTCAAGCTTTCTACATTCAATATATGCAAGCTTGTCATATATGGTTGGACAAACTGATTAGGGGATTGGTGGAATTTTAAAAATATATTAAAATAATTATTTAAAGTTGTTTTCATGCAGTATTTGTCAGGGAGGAGTATTTCGATGAGTTTAACCTGGATACAAAGATATGTTCTTCTTGTACTCAGAATCGGTAAGGCGATCCAAAATGAAACGAATGATATATTGTACGATTTTTATGGAAATCAAAGTATAAAAAAACAAGTGGACAGTGAGCCTGTTTGGTCAGGTAAGCAACTTTTCGAAGAAGTAACTTTATTAATAAATGATGTGTCACAACAGGGATTTGATGCCAGGCGAGAGGACTACCTAACTAAACACTTAGTTGCTTTAGAGACAGTCTGTCGTCGAATCGCGGGGGAAAGAATAACGTTAAGAGAAGAAGTGCAAAAGTATTTTCATGTACCGTCTGAATGGATTTCAGAAACTGTGTTTGAGGAGGCATGGGAGCTTTATGAGAAGTCCTTGCCAGGTAAAGGCAGCATTGAAGAGCAATTAGCAAATTATCAACTAAAGTATTTACTTCCGATTGAAAAGAAGGAACTCTTGCCAGAACTGATTCAACGTGCAGCTGCTGAAGCTTTTAGAAGGACTAATGAAAAATTAATCATGCTACCCAAAACACAGATTCATGTTGAAAAGACGGATTTACCAGTGAAGGCAATGGCTGAATATTCCGGACATTATCAAGCCAAAATCTATGTGAATACCAATATGCCCTTTAATATTGCTGAATTATTATCGATTGTTTGCCACGAGGGATACCCTGGCCATATTGCTGAATTTTTGCTGAAGGAAGAACACTTGGTGAATCGTCAAGGATACGAGGAGCAGCAGGTAAGTTTGTTGCTGACGCCTTCTTTCGTTGTTAGTGAAGGTATTGCACTAATGGCGATGAAATCAATATTTGCACCAGGCGAGGCTGAACAATGGATGGCTAATCATATTTATCCAGAATTGGGGATTGAACCTGAGGAAATGGATTTACTTGGGATTCAAAAAGCAATAGATTTGATACGTGGTACTTGGTGTAACGCAGCCTTGCTTCTCTATGAAGGGAGACCAACTTCTGAGGCAGTCAACTACCTCATGAAATATGCCAAATATGATGAAAGTCGAGCAAACTATGCTATCCAATCATTACAACGCCCTTATTGTGAATCTTATATATTTACATATTTTTATGGAAGAAAGTATATGGAAGCGGCATTAACGCAAAAATCGAATTCCAAATGCCTCGCCTATTACTTAACAGAACAGAATTGTTTTAAATAACATTTAAATGGTGTTAAATGTGTTAAAGGGTGTATAATAGATTTTGTATATTTTTAAAATAAGGAAGGTATTGAATATTATGGAATGGAATCAAGATGCAAAAGACCTATTGGAAGAGTTAGTATCACCAATCCCAGTTTTTGTTCGCCCAATGGCGAAAAAGAAAATTGAAAATGTGATTTTGGCCAGTGTTGAAGGCGATGTAGTTACTAAAGACGCTGTTGTAAAGGGCTATATCACTTCATCACCTGGAGATATGCAGGACCGTGCTGTTAAGCTGTTAAAAGCAAAGGGTGTTGACCTTACTCCATACGAAGCATTACTTCAACAAACAAAATAATAGAAATGAGGCTGGACATAAGTATTTCAGCTAAAAAAAATCGAACTATGATGCGAAATTCTAACTTTGAATTTCCGAATAGTTCGTTTTTTTGATTCTTGAAAATAAGCGGAAGAATTCCACTTATTTTGGGTAATGCCTGTATTTTGTTAAGAATAAAGGGAGTTTTTTCGCTTATTTCATAAAAATCACTGGATTTTGTCTTTTTGGGAGCAGTTAAGCGGAAATTCTACTCTTATTTCACCTCAATTAGCCCTCCATACATACAATAACGGGAAATTCTCCGCTTATTTATTCTCATACCTACATAAAAATCAACACTGAACTTTACTCATTCGGTTTTTACTTTTGTCCCAGCCTCTTTTTTATTACAATCTTATCTAACACCACCGCGAGAATAATTCCTAACAGATATCTTACCAAATCAATTACAAGAAACCCTTTCCCTAAAACAAGCGCTCCGAGCACAGTACCCCGAACAGCATTTATCCAATCAGCTTGATAAAGCTGGCTTAGTTCAATTGAAAAACTAAACATAACACTAAGTACCATTGCGAATAACAGAGTCCTACGCACAAATAATAATCGAAATCCAAAATAAACCATCATCGCCCAAAGGGCATCACCTGCGTGCCCTGCAACAAAAGCAGGTAGTCGTTCAGCGAATGCTCTTGAAGCCAAGCCGAGTGCTATTGTAATGATTACAGCAACTATATAGATTCCTCGTTGTGATGGAGGTCGTGCAGCTTTTAATAATGCCAAATTTATCACTACCTATAAATAGTATTGAACAAATTATATATTTTTAATTTTTGACTAGCAAACTATTCTATAAGGCTATTGACCATTAGAAATAATACTGATAAAATTTTATATTATTCCGAAATAATTAAAGTGTGGAATACGGCAAACAAATTAAATAGCTAGCTATGATTGCTGTGGATCAAACTATAGCAGGAGCAGCTTCTGGAGAGACCGCGAATTTCCGCGGCGCCGAAGGGTTCACAATCTCAGGCAAAAGGACAGAAGAGTATCGAATCGAATTGTTATTTCCCCGTGGAAGTAACCATTTTGATTTGTTATTCTGTCAAACCGTGAGATTGGAGAAATTCCAATCTCATTTTTTATTTTTCTAGAAAAGAACACAGCTCAGAATGACAAATGATTATTGGGGGAATCACATGTGGAACACAAAGAACTAAAGAAAGATTTGAAAAATCGGCATGTCCAGCTTATCGCAATTGGAGGAACGATTGGAACAGGGTTATTTCTAGGCTCAGGAAAAGCAATCCAATTGGCAGGACCTTCGATTATCTTTTCCTACTTAATTATCGGAATTATGGTATTTTTTGTAATGAGAGCATTAGGAGAATTGCTGCTATCGAATGCAGGCTATCAGTCTTTTACCGATTTTGCAGCAGATTATATCGGACCATGGGCAGCTTATGTAACTGGTTGGACGTATTGGTTTTGCTGGATTATGATTGGAATGGCCGATATTATTGCCGTTGGGATGTACGTTCAATATTGGTTTGACATACCGCAATGGATACCTGCGGTCGTTTGCTTAGTGATACTATTAGGCTTGAATTTACTAACCGTAAAGCTGTTTGGTGAATTGGAATTTTGGTTCGCTTTAATCAAAGTGATTACCATTTTGGCCCTAATCGCTCTCGGAGTTATTTTATTAGTGATTGGCTTTAAAACAGATTCAGGTGTTGTCTCAGTTTCGAATTTATGGAACTATGGAGGCTTTTTTCCAAATGGCATCGGAGGATTTTTATTATCCTTCCAAATGGTTCTGTTCGCCTTTGTTGGGGTTGAGTTAGTTGGTGTGTCGGCAGCAGAAACTTCCGATCCAAAGAAGAATATCCCGTCAGCTATCAACAAAATTCCCCTGCGAATTCTATTTTTCTATGTCGGAGCGATTTTTGTTATTTTAGCAATCAATCCATGGGAGCAATTAAATGCTTCGAATAGTCCATTTGTGCAAGTATTTAGCCTCGTGGGCATTCCTGTTGCAGCCGGGATCATTAATTTTGTCGTATTGACTTCTGCTGCTTCAGCTTGCAATAGTGGATTGTTTTCAACAAGTCGAATCCTTTATAACTTAAGTCAAAATAAGCAAGGTCCAACACATTTTGCTAAATTAAATAAAAACCATGTTCCAAGTAATGCATTGTTTACGTCGACGATTGTGATTTCAATTGGCGCTCTTTTAAGCAAGCTTATTCCTGGCCAGGCATTTGGTATCGTAACAACCATCAGTGCAATTTGCTTTATCTGGGTTTGGGGCGTTATTTTAGTGTCTCACCTTCGCTATATGAAAACTCGTCCAGACTTGCGCAAAAAATCAAGCTTTAAAGCGCCACTCACACCATTTATTAACTATGTCGTGCTAGCATTTTTTGCTTTTCTACTTATTATCATGTTATTTGCAGAAGAAACACGCGTTGCGTTGTTATTAACCCCTCTATGGTTTGTGCTATTGTTCGGCTTATATGCTATGAAAAAGAAAAAGGAAGCTGTGGTCGACTACAGAGAAGAAAAAGCGGTTTAATTCTGTTGATGATTCAAAAAAGTCATTGTAAGAAAAGAAGTTTCGTATACCCCTTTGGAATTTATCCAAAGGGGGTTTTTTATAGTTTTACAGAAAAGGGGATTTAGAAGGTGAAAAAGAAAGGGAGTTTTATACCATTTAAGGGAACAAGCTTCATTTAGAATATCATCAATAATTAAACTACAAAACTAGAAAAATAGGTGTATAATATTAATTAACTTAACGCACTAAGTATTAAGGCAAGGAGGCATTAAATTTTGGATGCAAAAACAGTGTGGGATATAAAGTCTAATGAGGAAATGGATAAAATCCGTCAATTAGCTGAAGGGAAATTCCCAAAAGTATTAAACAGTGGAGAATTGGAAAGCATCGCTGCTTTTTTTAAGGGATTAGGAGATGAAACGAGACTAAAAATTGTATCGCTGCTTTGGATCGAGGATATGTGTATGTGTGAAATTGTATCTGGCTTAAATGGGGCTTCTTCAACCATCAATCATCATTTGAAGATTATGGAAAAGGGAGATATTATAGAATCAAGACGAGAAGGGAAATTTACTATTTATCATTTAAATAAAGAAAAATTAGAACATCTAATTCCTTATTTAATCGAGGATAAATAAGGAGATGATTTTATGATTATTTTTGAATGGTTAAATAATCAGCTATTAAAAATGGAATGGCTTCATAATCTTGTAACCTTGCTTGTAAGAGATGTTTTCGGTTTAGATGTGGATGGTAGGGTTGGTGCAAGCGTTCATTTCTTTATTTATGATGTTATCAAAATATTTATTTTGCTATCGGTTTTAATTTTTGGCATTTCCTATATTCAAAGTTTCTTTCCACCTGAAAGAACGAGAAAAATTTTGGGGAGATTTAATGGAATTACTGCCAATATTTTAAGTGCCTTACTGGGTACGGTTACACCTTTTTGTTCTTGTTCATCGATTCCATTATTTATCGGCTTTACAAGTGCTGGATTACCGATTGGCGTTACTTTTTCATTCTTGATTTCCTCGCCTCTTGTAGATTTAGCTTCCGTTATTTTATTGGCTAGTATTTTTAATTGGAAGATTGCGATTGCTTATGTTGTAGTAGGATTAATCCTCGCTGTTATTGGTGGAACAATCATAAGTAAACTGAAACTCGAAAAGTATGTAGAACCATTTGTGTTTAATAATAAGATGCTTGATTCTCAACAAGAAGAATTGACAACTCGTGAAAGGATAGATTTTTCGAAGGATCAAGTTATCGACATCATAAAAAAGGTATGGCTATACATTTTGATTGGAGTCGGAATTGGTGCTGCTATTCATAACTGGATTCCTGAGTCCATCATCACGGCATTACTTGGTCAAGATAAATGGTATTCGGTTCTTCTAGCAACGCTCGTTGGAGTTCCTATGTATGCTGATATCTTCGGAACATTGCCAATAGCAGAAGCTCTTGTTGCGAAGGGAGTAGGTATTGGGACTGCGCTAGCCTTTATGATGGGTGTTACAGCACTTTCTTTACCATCCTTAATTATGTTGAAGAAAGTGGTGAAGACAAAGCTGTTAGCTACATTTTTTGTCATTGTATCAGTTGGGATCATCATCATTGGATATAGTTTTAATGCTTTTGGGTATTTATTTTTATAGAAAAGACAATAGGAGTGAAGTTTTATGGTAATTAAAATTTTAGGTACTGGATGTAAAAATTGTATTATTTTAGGTGAAAACACGGAAGCAGCATTGAAAGAGTTAGGTATGGAGGCTGAAATTGTTAAAGTCACAGAAATACAAGATATTATGGCATATGGCATTATGTCAACACCTGGATTAGTCATTGACGAAAAGGTTGTTTCGTTTGGCAAAGTTTTAAAACCAAAGGATATTGTTAGAATTTTTGAGAAGGAAAACCTAGTATAAAAAACAAAATTCTAAAGGTAAAAAGGGTTTGGAAATGTATCCAAGCCCTTTTTGATTTGAGGTAAAATGTAAAGACTATGTAAAACTAGGTCTATTTCTCTTGATTTATATAAGTAACTAGTTATATACTTGTTTCGGATTAATAAGCATATAAGCAAATAATTATATATCAATAGAATGGAGGGAATCAAATGGAACAAGTATCGCATGTGTTAAAGTTATTAGGTGACAAAACACGCTTAACAATGGTGACAATCCTCAAACAACGAGAATGTTGTGTTTGTGAGTTCTCGGAAGTATTTGAAATGAGTCAACCATCCATTAGCCAGCACCTGCGGAAGTTGAAGGATGCCGGTTTGGTGAAAGAAGAGCGAAGAGGTCAGTGGATTTATTATTCATTAAATGTACAGAATCAATATTATCGCTTGATTGATGATATTTTGAAACATATCCCTGAGCAGGATGAGAAAATTAATCAAATTATTCAATGCAATCCCACAGCTAAGTGTGGTTGCGAAAGTTAGTAGGAAAACGTGATAAGGGAGTGTAGAAAAAATGAGTACTTCGGAGAAAAAAAGGTTAGGATTCTTGGATCGATACCTTACACTTTGGATATTCCTTGCGATGGCATTTGGTATTGGATTAGGGTTTATCGCACCAGGGTTTGTAGATAGTCTTAATAGTATGCAAGTAGGTACCACATCGATTCCATTAGCAATAGGTTTGATATTAATGATGTATCCTCCACTTGCGAAGGTGCGCTATGAGGAAATTGGGCGAGTGTTTAAAGATGTAAAAGTTCTTTCGTTGTCTCTTGTTCAAAACTGGATTATTGGGCCTATTCTAATGTTTTTTTTAGCAATCATTTTTCTTCAAGATAAACCAGAGTATATGGTTGGCCTGATCTTGATTGGTTTGGCTCGATGTATTGCGATGGTTATTGTATGGAACGATCTTGCAAAAGGAGACACGGAATATGCAGCCGGACTGGTTGCCTTTAATTCTATATTTCAATTGTTATTTTTCTCGGTTTATGCATACGTGTTTGTGACCGTAATTCCTGAATGGTTCGGAATTCAAGGGGCAGTAGTAGATATTACTATGGTTGAAGTGGCAAAATCTGTATTCATTTATTTAGGGATCCCATTTATTGCTGGAATGATTACCCGTTTTACTTTGGTAAAAGCTAAAGGCAGACATTGGTATGAGAAAGTATTTATTCCAAAGATTAGTCCAATGACTTTAATTGCACTGCTATTCACGATTATCGTTATGTTCTCCTTAAAAGGGGACGCGATTGTAAGCTTGCCGTTAGATGTAGTTCGTATCGCCATCCCATTATTAATTTACTTTGTTGTGATGTTCTTTGTATCTTTCTTTATGGGAAAGAAAATTGGAGCAAACTATCCTGTAACAACAACTCTTGCATTTACAGCTGGAAGTAATAACTTTGAACTAGCAATTGCAGTTGCTGTCGGGGTATTTGGAATTCATTCTGGTGCAGCGTTTGCAGCAGTTATTGGACCACTTGTCGAAGTACCGGTCATGATTGCCCTGGTAAACGTGGCATTGTGGTTTAAACGGAAGTATTTTAAAGAACAGTCAGTATAATGACAACTGAAAGGTGGTAATAAACATGGATAATAAGAAGAAACTATATTTTTTATGCACTGGAAACTCATGTCGTAGCCAAATGGCTGAAGGATGGGCAAAGAAGCATTTAAGTAAAGAATGGGAAGTTCGCAGTGCTGGAATCGAAGCACACGGCTTAAATCCGAATGCAGTGAAAGCAATGAAAGAAGCTGGTATCGACATTTCAGAACATACTTCTGATATTATCGACCTTGAATATTTAAACAATGCAGATCTAGTAGTGACTTTATGTGGTGATGCTGCTGATAAATGTCCAATCACACCACCGAAGGTAAAACGCGTTCATTGGGGATTTGATGACCCAGCAAAAGCGCAAGGAACAGATGAAGAAAAATGGGCCTTCTTTCAGCGGGTTCGTGATGAAATCGGAGATCGAATTAAACAATTTGCTGAAACTGGTGAGTAAGAATTTAATGAGGCTGGGACAAAACTAGCTTATATACATGAAAAAGGCAAAGCCTGTGAAATTTTACCCATCGTAAAAATGAGCTTTTGTTTAACAAGCCTCTTTTATTCTCATTTGTGATGTAGTTCTATCGGAAATTTAGAACCTCCCCTTCGTTCGATTATTCAAATAAACTTCATATGTTGGTGAGTTGCCTTGAATTTGTATATGCGATAATTTCCGTAGAATCATTGATAATAAATTCGTTTTAGAAGGGGAGAGTAGAATGGTTATTGAAAGTATTTGTCCTAAATGTGGTGAGATTAATAACGTAGAACACAATGGGGAGCAAATTCTTATTGTACAGTGTAAGAACAACCATTTTTACGATCATATTGTGGTGCCCTATTCTCGAACAGCTGAAATTAATGATGACAGACGTAAAAAATTGGAAGAGATGATCATCGAGAAGAAATTTTGCAGAATGAGTGATAAATCAACCATTTGTCTTCTAATCTTTGAAAATGGTTATGAGGTAGAAGGGCGCTCAACTGTTAAAAATAAAGATGATTTCCATATAGTAATTGGTAAAGATAAAGCATACGAACATGCATTAAAAAATGCCATGGTTGCATTAGGAGCATATTTAGTTTGAAATAACAGATGATTTTTAGGATTTATTTTCTTCATCTTTTTTTGGTAGTGTTTCATCTTGCTTTTTTTGAGTATTACTACCATATAGTTGATTTATTTCATTTGCTAGTTCGTCTAAGTACTCATCCGATAATAAGGGTTTTCTTTCTTTTGGCACGTTCGTTCCTCCTTGAAGTATAGGGACATGGACTCTTCATGCTTCCGTTACATAATATTGCCTTCTTTTAGTTTTTTTATCTTTTTCAAAAAAAAATCGTTTACTTTAGTCAAATAGAGGAATAAAATATTCACAGTTTCAAATTTCTTATTTCGCTGAAACCAATTGGTACGGGGGAACCATTTTTAGGGTGATGATCATCCTGGGGGTGAATCCTTTTTAGGTAGGGCTACTCAATGGCCCGAATCCGACAGCTAACCTCGTAAGCGTTATATGAGAAGGAAGGTGGAGCTTGTGATACTTTAAATGTGTCTACAGGTCTTTTAACTATGACTTGTAGGCTTTTTTTTATTGTACTGATGATGTTTAAAAGATTAATTTGGGCAATATATTACTTAGCTAAAAAATACACTTCAAGGCGGTGATGAATAAATGCTTTCATCCATAAAGAGGCTCTTAATTGGAAGACCTTTAAAATCACATGAATTAGGAGAACAAAAAATTAACAAACCAAAGCATTGGCAATCCTTTCTTCAGATGCATTATCATCTGTAGCATATGGTCCTGAACAAATTCTAATCGTATTAGTTACATTAGGAATAGTCGCATTTTGGTACTCCATTCCTATCGCGGTGGGAGTATTAATTCTGTTAGCTGCACTTATATTATCTTATCGACAAATTATTTTCGCTTATCCGCACGGTGGAGGAGCCTATGTTGTTTCTAAGAGTAATTTAGGCGTAAATCCAGGCTTAATTGCTGGGGGTTCACTTTTAGTTGATTATATCCTAACTGTTGCAGTAAGTGTGTCAGCTGGAACTGATGCCATCACATCAGCTTTTCCAAGCCTACATTCCTATAATGTGGAAATTGCTATTGTTTTTGTAATTTTTATTACATTATTAAATTTAAGAGGAGTAACAGAGTCAGCATCCGTATTAGCATACCCTGTCTATTTATTCGTGCTAGCATTATTCATTTTAATTGGTGTGGGTATCTACAATATCGTAACAGGAAGTGTGTCACCACAATTACACACTCCGATAGGAACTCCGGTGGCTGGTGTCAGTTTATTCATTCTATTAAAAGCTTTTGCTTCGGGAAGTTCAGCCCTAACCGGAGTCGAAGCAATATCCAATGCGATACCAAACTTCAAAGACCCAGCACCAAACAATGCTGCGAAAACATTAACCATGATGGGGCTTTTGTTGGCTATCCTTTTTTCTGGGATTGTTACCCTTGCTTATTACTACGGTGTGTCACCTAAAGTAGAGGTGACAGTCGTTTCCCAAATTGCAGAAGAAATATTTGGTCGAAACTTTATGTATTACTTTATCCAAGGCACTACAGCACTCATATTAATTCTTGCAGCAAACACGGGATATTCAGCATTCCCGTTACTTGCAGTGAATCTTGCTAAAGATAAATTTATTCCTAGGATGTTTCTTATTAGAGGGGACAGGTTAGGATATTCAAATGGAATTATCATGCTCGGTGTTGCGTCAATCATTTTAATAATTGGGTTTCATGCAGAAACAGAGCATCTGATTCCACTTTATGCCGTTGGTGTGTTTATCCCATTTACATTGTCTCAAACTGGAATGATGGTAAAGTGGATGAAAGAGAAGCCTCAAGGATGGATTTTGAAATTTGTGGTAAATACAACCGGTGCCGTTATAAGTTTTGTTGTAACCATCATGTTCTTTATTACAAAATTTAAGCAGGTTTGGCCGGTTTTAATCTTTGTTCCAATTATTATTTTGATGTTTCACCGAATTAAAAAACACTATGATGCCGTTGGCGATCAATTGAGAATAACATCGTATGATACTAACATTAAGATTGAAGGAAATGTCATCATTGTTCCTGTAGCGGGGATAACTCATGTCGTTGAAAATTCGATTAACTATGCGAAATCTCTTTCTCCAGATCAAATTATTGCGGTATATGTTGCATTTGAAAGAGAAGACGAGCATAAGTTTGAAGAAAAATGGAAGAAGTGGCAGCCTGACGTAAGACTAGTAACACTACACTCGCATTACAGAAGTATCATCGCTCCATTAACAAAGTTTGTTGATACAGTTGAACACAAAGCGAAAGAAGCCAACTATCAAGTGACCGTCATCATCCCGCAATTCATTACAAAAAAAGCTTGGCATAATATCCTTCATAATCAATCTAGCTTACTTATCCGAGCTTTCTTACTTTATCGGAGAGACGTGATTGTTTCGACAGTACCTTTTCATTTGAAAAAATAATACAGGGCAACTATCGAAAAAATTTTAAAAATTTTTTATATCGAGTAAAAAAACAAGTCTCTGTTCTTCCAAGTCAGAGACTTGTTTTTTTGATTGACAAAACAAGATATAGTTAGTACGCTAAGTATATCGTTAGTATACTAACTATCTTCAAGGGGTGGTATATATTGGACAATATAGGGTATTTATTGATGAAGGTTTCCAAGGAATTGAGATATACATTGACTAAAGAATTATCGACATATGGTCTTACAACCTCACAATGGTCGGTTTTAAAAAGAGTTGAAATAGAAGAAGAAAATAACTCCTCACTACTTATGAGAACAGCTGTCGAAATTGCCTCAAATCTCAATTTAGATAAACCAACAATATCTGGGATTGTTAATCGTCTTTTTGAAAAAGAAATGTTAAGAAAAGAACAGCATCCAAACGACAAAAGAGCATTTATTTTATTTTTGACTCCAAAAGCAAAAGAAATGATCCCAATTCTTGAATCAATAAGTGATCGTGTTATTGAAGATTCTTTAATAAACTTTACTGCTAAAGAGAAAGAGATATTTGTTCGTTTATTAAGTAAGATGGATATGACGTTAAGCAAGGATAAGATATTATGACAAGAAAATTATTAACAATTCACTAAAAATCTTTGAGTTAATGTAAAAACCAAAGGGGAATTCTATCATTTTACAAAAAACAATATTTTCCTTTGTTCTATATCAAACTATAAATATGAAACGAAAGTTGGGCTTCTTGTGAAGATTCTAGTTACTGGTTTTAATGGTAAAGTTGGATTTGAGGTTGCAATGAAGGCGAAAGAAATGAATATTTCCTTAGTCTGCGCTGTTAGAAATGTTGAACTAGCAAAGAAAAAATACGGTGATCAATTTGAGTTTGTTTGCCTTGATTTTGCAAGACCAGAGACATTTTCAGAAGCATTAAATGGTGTAGATAGAATTTTTTTAATGTACCCACCTGGAGATAATATAAAATTTGATACTTTTATTGATAAAGCAAGAGAAAACGGAATTAAACATGTTGTATACCTTTCATTAAAAGATGTTCAGTTTATGCCTTTTGTTCATCATTTTAAAAATGAAAAACTTATTAAAAGGTCAAAAATTCCATACACTTTTTTGAGAGCTGGCTATTTCATGCAAAACCTTACTGATTTTCTCTATAAAGAAATAAAGGAAAGGAAACGTATATTCGTTCCTGCTGGAAAAGGGAAAACAAGTTTTGTGGATGCAAGAGATATTGCCGAAATGGCGGTGGTATCCTTACTACATATTGAAGACCACAAAAATAAAAAATATGTTATAACAGGTGATGAAGCATTAAATTTCTTTGAAGTAGCAAAGATTATGTCAGAGGTGCTAAATACTGAAATTATTTATGAAAATCCTTCAGCTAAAGAGTTTAAAGCATTTATGATTAAGAATGGAGGAAACGAAGAGTTTATTAATGTTGTTGTAGGGATTCATATTCCAACCAAATTAGGCTTGGCAAAAGGAATAGTAGTTGATGATATTAAAAAATTAACTAATAAAAGTCCAAGAAGATTAAGAAACTACATTGAGGATTATAAAGAAAGTTGGATTTAGTCTTCATTATGTTGCAGACTTCTAGTTGCATAAGAAGTCTACTAAATTAAATAAATACATATTGAAGCATGTTAAGAAATCTGAATAGTAAAGGAGGTTATGGTTGGAATGAGGATATTCATCTCTATTATTATGTTTATGCACGGACTCATCCATTTTCTTGGTTTCATGAAGGCGTACAACCTTTTAGAATTACCTCAATTAACCTTAATGATTTCGAAACCAATAGGAGTTTTCTGGTTGCTCTCAGCACTACTACTTTTAATAACTAGTATTCTTGTTTTATTCAAGAAAGACTGGGTGTGGATGCCTTCAAGCATGGTTCTAATTTCATCTCAAATCCTTATTCTTCTATCTTGGAATGACGCTAAATTTGGTACTATTCCTAATATCATTATTCTCTTATTTATCATTTTTTCATTTTCGTCCTGGAGTTTTAATGCACAAATAAACAGGGAAATTAGTAATCTATTATCACATGGGAAAATGTCGAGAAATAACATTATTACTGAGCAAATGCTTGACCAATTACCAATAGCAGTACAAAAATGGTTAAAGTATATTGGCCTTGTTGGGAAAGAATCGATACAAACGGCCTATTTTAAGCAAAAAGGTCAAATGAAGCTGAAACCGAATCAAAAAGAATGGGCTGAGGCTTCAGTGGAGCAATATGTCATAACAGGTAAGCCGGGATTCCTATGGAAAGTAAATATGAAGATGAATCCACTAATAGTCATCTCAGGTAGGGATAAATATCAAGATGGGATTGCAAAGATGACTATAAAACTTGGTTCAATGATCCCTGTTGTAAATACAGTCGATGATTACAAGACTAACCAGTCTACAATGCAGCGATATTTAATGGAATTACCTTGGTATCCTTCAGCTGCGCTGAACCCATATATTAGTTGGGAGGAAATAGATAAAAACTCAGCAAAGGCAACTATGACTTATAAAGGGATAACAGGATCAGCAATATATCACTTTAATGATTTTGGAAAATTGTTAAAAGTAAGCGCGTTGAGATACAAGGATAGCAACGAAAATTCTGAACCTGTAGAATGTATTGGAGAAGTGAAAGCATACAGTTCAATTGACGGAATTGAGATTCCAACAAAAATGAACATTATTTGGGTATTGGATGATGGATTATTTAATTGGTATAAACTTGAAATCATAAATGCTAAATATAATTCTTTGTAATGAATTTTTTGGTATTGCATAATTTTATCCTCAATATGAAACTCTTGTCGGTGCATTTCAAAAGAATTGCGCCCTTCTTTTTGGGTAAGGGGATTTGGTTGAAAACGCACATGGATATTTATGGTAATATGTATTTGAGGATGGTGAAAAATCTTGAAAAAAAATTATACTGTGTTCTTTTTATTTTTGTTTAGTGCATCTATTGCTGGCGGTATGGCACTTAAAGATATTTTTGAGTATTCAATGATTGTTGGTGTGGGATTAGCATCAGTTTTTCTTTTAGCAGCTGCGTTTTCACTTGGGAAAAAGAACAGGGATAATCATAAAAAAAGGGTGTAAGTTAATCGATAATTGGGAGCGTTTCAAGGGTCAAAGTAGCATTACACTTATAAATATGTAGTAGTTGGGGGGGCTTTTTTCCAAATTAGTTTGAATTTAAATAAGGGGGATTATAGTGGTTATAAATTCTATTCTTAATCCGGTGTTCGCTTTAATACTTTTTGTGACAGGAATTTGGTTGGGAAGCATGATCAATCCGTTTTTTGGATTAATATCGATTTTAGGAGGCTTGTTACTAGGGTTTTCAAACTTCTTTAAAAACGGTGTTGAAATGAATAAACAATCAAAGGTGTTACTTTATGCATCTTTTGTTTTCTTGCTAAGCTTAATGTTATTAGCTTATTTAACTATATCTGGATTTTATCTTTATTTATTAATGTATTAAATTATACAAGCTAATATAATAGACAAGATATACCAGAAAAGGCCGATTCAAAAAGAGTCGAGCCCTTTCATTGTCGGGGAGGCTTTAAGGATTCAAATTCATAGGTTTAACATACGCTACTAATAAATAGACGGAGAAATTCCACTTATTTTAAAAATAGCATTGAAACTAGCCTAAATAGACGGAGAAATTCCACTTAATGACTCAAAAAAACGAGAAGATAGTCAATTTATATGAGCATAAGCGGAAAATCTCCACTTATTTACCCCGAAACGGGCTCTATTCTATTATTAACGGGAAAATCTCCGCTTATTTTACTTTTGTTGGTGGCCTTGCTTTAAGGAAACTGACCCAATAATTGTTTAACAATAATTTTGATGCTTTATATGATGGAAGCTGTCATCAAAGCATCCCGGGGGATCTAGTGTGTTTTTCATCATCCTCTCAAATTCAAAAGATATTTTATATTAAGGCTTTAAAGCTATAAATTCGTCAATCGTTTCAGGTGTATGTTTACCTTCTTTTCCTTTGAAAAAGTCAAGATTAATAGTTACATCCATGCAGCCAAGGTATTTTCCATTTTCATCACGTACTGCCATGAACTTTTGGAAAATTTGGCCTGTTTCTTCTCCAGAGCGTTTTGGAAACCAAAATTCCCACTCGTCTCGTGCTCCTGAACGGAAATCATTCAACAACTTTTCAACGTGATGTGCCAGTTTTGGGTGAAGCTCTAGCACATGTCGACCAATTGCCTCTTTACGACGACCATGGACACGGTTCGGATTATTTGAATACCAGCGGAAAATATCTTTAGCATCACAAAAACCCATTTCAAATGGTAATAGATTGATAATTGAATCTAAAGTGCTCGCTTTAATTGCACCTGTTTCAAAATTAATGATAGCTTCAGGACTAATTAATTCTGACAGTTTATTTTCAGACATGTATAACACTCCTTTATGCAATCTCTCTTTATGAAAACACTATAATAGTAGCGTGAAAATACTTCCGCCTTTAGGTGTTTATTATCTAAGCTCATTTATAATGATAGCATTAAGAAGGTTAACTGATTGTGATTTATCTCACAAAAAAAGCGACTCTTTTTTCTGATCAAGATTATGGTACAACTTTCTAATGACCATAAAGGAAAATAATGTTTATTTGTGAAGCAGCTGTAAATATTAATCGAGGGTGCCTTAATTTGAGAGCGCCCTCGATTCTCTTAGTAGTTTATCCCCAGAAACAACGATGTAAAATCTCATTAATTGTGAACAGTGTAAATGGAAAAAGGTAGATATTTAGTCTTAGTTGTATATGAATGATATTTAGTGGGGATATGTATCGACATAAGTAATTGAAGATGGTCAAATGACTGGAGGGTTATTTGGAGAAATTCATAAACATTTAAACAATTTAGCCAAAATACACCTTTACGCAGCCTTCCTTTTGCGCTGTTACTAAACATTTTTTAATAAAATCTTCTATTTGTTGTTGATCCATTTTTAAATATTTATCGTTTGGTAGTAAAGAATCATCATATTTGTATAAATGTTTATATTTTTTTAGTGCTTTCTCAATTTGTTTTTTTGAAAAAGTTGAAGTGCCGCCACAGCCGCTGACGCCCGCATAAAAATTATTGGCATCTAATAAAGAGTAAAGGATGGTAGCATTGCTATTCCACATATTAAAACGCGCATAAGCAACTTCTTCTCCAGATTGATTGAAACCTAAGATATCATGGCCCATTTATTTTTCCTCCTAAAAAAATCTCCATGGCATGAAAACGACAATATCTCAAATTTAGACGATCAAAAATCGTTTACATTGTTAATCACTCCTTTCATGTTTCTAATGAAATGAAAAATAAACTATGAAAACATTATTGTGAAAAAGAAATGATAAGAAGAATGACATGAAAAAACACATATGAGGTTGACTTAAAATGGCATATTTGTAGAATTGTTTAGTTGAATTAAATATGGATTTACTTTAATGGATGATAATTGGAAGAGTTTCTTTGTACATTTTGAATGTATAAGTGGTTGGGTCAACTAAAAGAATAAGAGGTTTTCGATATTATATTTGCATAATCTACAAAACCTGTCAACAATTAATCAATCAACAAAATCACAAAATTTTAAAAAGTTAACAATTTTAGGGAGAACAGTCTATTAGGAAATATTTTACAAGCTAATATCAATAGTGTAAAATTACACTATATAAAACTTTTAAAAGAGTGATATTGTAATGACTTACAATAATGGGGGCGGGAAGGTTTTGAAAATTATAGTCTATATACCAGCTATCATTTTTTCAATTTTTTATGGTGTGATAGCGATTAACGATGCTGGAGCTATTTCTTCTATTGTTTTAGTTTGGTTAGCCTTTTTCTATGTTAGTGGTTTTATGTTAAATAAGAATATTTTTTGGGGTAGCTTAATGGGAGCATTACCTGGAATTCATCTAATTTATATGGGAACACAAGAAACAGGACAAATAATAAATGAAAAGCCATTAGGAATTGTTATTTTAATTTTTTATATTATATGTGGATATATTATCCATAGAAATAACATAAAAGCAAAGTGTAATGTATTATGATTGCTATGTGCATAATCTTAGGAATATTGTCTTGAATTCTAACAGAATGAATAATATCGGGAAGCTATTGATGATATTGAATCAGCTATAAGTATGAATCTTTTTTGATTGTAAAAGAAAGAGGCAAGGACATAAGTATTTCAGCTAAACAAAAAACTGGACTATTATGAAAAATTCTTACTTAGAATTTCCTAATAGTTCGGTTTTTTTATTCTATTTTCCAATATGCACTACCTTGAAATAACTGTGTGCAAATTTTTTTGCACGTGAGTCTGTTAACCAGAATGTTGATTTACTTGTGGTTAAAAATAAGCGGAAGAATTTCGCTTATTTTGAGAAATACGGGTTTTTTGCTAAGAATAAAGGGAGTTTTTCCGCTTATTTCATAAAAACCATTGGATTTTGTCTTCTTGGGAGCATTTAAGCGGAAATTCTCCTCTTATTTCAGATCAATTAGCTCCCCTTGCATATAATAACGGGAAATTCTCCGCTTATTTTTTCTCATACTTACATGAAAATCACTCTGACCTTTATATAGACTTCCGTAAGATCATTTAGATCTGTCACAGCTTTATTTTGATTATTAATGGGACTGTTCGGTAGAAGTCTCTGCCGATATTACTGTATGTTTTAACAACATTGAGATTGTCACCGGACCAACACCACCTGGAACTGGAGTGATTGCTCCTGCCTTTTCGAAACATTCCTGATAGTCAACATCACCTATGTTTCCTTTATTATAACCCGCATCAAGGACAACTGCGCCCTCCTTAATCCAGTCACCTTTAATAAAGTTTGGCTTCCCTACAGCTGCAACAACTATATCAGCCTGTTTTACTATTTCTGATAAATTTACAGTGTGAGAGTGACAAGTAGTTACGGTTGCATTCCCATTTAAAAGTAAAGCAGAAACTGGTTTGCCGAGAATAGGGCTTCTTCCCACAACCACAGCAAATTTCCCATTAATAGGGATTTGATAATAATTTATGATTTCCATGATTGCTGCAGGGGTACAAGAGGGATATTTTCCAAAACCAAAGGCAGTTTGACCAAAACCCAAACTTGTCACGCCATCTACATCCTTCGTAATAGCAATAGCTTCAAATGCTTTTCTCTCATCAATATGTGAAGGGACGGGATGTTGAAGGAGTATTCCATGCACTGACTTATCTTGATTTAATTCTTCAATTACGTTTAACAGGTCATCTGTAAGGGTTTCTTTTGGAAGATGAATCCTTAACGATTTTATACCAATTCTTTCGCAAGCATTTCCTTTCATTTTCACATATGTTTCTGACGATGGATCATCACCTACCAAAATTGTCGCCAGGCAGGGAGTTACTCCTCTTGCTTTCAATTCCTTGACACGGTCAACCAACTTTTCTGTAACATGTTTAGCAACAGTCCTACCGTCTAAAATGATCTTTTCCATTGGAAATCCTCCTTAAAAAAAAAAGAGATAGGAATACATATCCCTATCTCTGCCCAGACGACCCGACTAATTAATAATGCGGCTTCCTTGTGGTTAATTCCACAATTGCCGTCAGTTACCGCACCAAAATATGATTATTTCTTTGAGCATATCATACATAAATTAGCTGTTCAATAGTTGTGTGTCTATAAAAAGCGTTACAATGGAAATATATTACATTTACCAAGGTGTACTAGTAATTGCTTAACATTATTGAGACACCCTCAAAAATGTGGTTTATGATTTCCTTCGTGTGCTTTTTGTTCGTTGGAGTGTCAAAGCTATACTTAGAAAAAAAGAAAAGCAAGATTTACAAAAATAAACTGGCTTGATTTGTTATAAACGGGAAAACTGTAGATTAATACAATTGAAATTCCTGTATTTCGTAATTTTGAGCATAGGCAAATTGCCTGTGCTTTTTTGCTTGCTACATAATGGTCATTTTTTCAATGTGGATTAGAAGTGTTTACAAAGGGATTATTAAGCAAACGATATGAAAATGAGATGTTATTGTAATGAGTTGGAGGATGTGGCACATGAATTTAATAAAAAAATTCTTTACTAGTAGCACGAAAACAGCTGACAAAAAGGTTGTTGTAGTGTATGTAGTATTTCGAGCAATCGCTATTTTTATGTTAATCAATCAAATATTTATGCAAAGATGGGGAAACGCATTTATTCTTGTGCTAACGCTTGTTTTATTTGCTATACCACTTGTAGTGGAACGATTGTTTAACATTGAATTTCCAAATATGTTGGAAATGATTATCATATTATTTATATTTAGTTCGACTATTCTGGGAGAACTGAGCGATTTTTACGGATATTTCAAAATTTGGGATACAGCACTTCATACGCTCAATGGTTTTTTAGCTGCGGGTGTCGGTTTTTCACTGGCCTATCTATTAAATAAGAATGCAGAGGGGATGAATTTAACCCCATTGTTTCTTGCGATAGTCACGTTCAGTTTTTCAATGACGGTTGGGGTTATGTGGGAGTTTATCGAATACTCCGCAGACCGTTGGATGAATCTCGATATGCAGAAAGACCGCATTATTACACAAATAAACAGTGTAAGTGTGGGCGAGGAAAAAAACACAGTCTTACATATTGAGAATATTCAACGCACCATTATTGAAAGAATAGACGCTTCGGGAAATAAGATTGAAACCGTTATTAATAACGGATACCTTGATATTGGTATTATCGATACAATGAAAGATTTATTTGTAAACCTGCTTGGTGCAGTCGTCTTCAGTGTGTTCGGCTATCTATACGCTCGGCATGATCAGAAAAGATATAAGTTTGTACGGAATTTTATACCCAAAAAAGGGAGTAAAGAATTGAATTGGATTGTTGAATCGCCATGATTATGCAATACTATATTTCTAAAATGAAAAGGGAGGGGATGTAATGATGAAGAATGTTAGCGAAGAAATCCAAGAATTGTCGATCAATTCCTTAGAGTCGACTTTAAAAAAACTATCAAATGCTTATCATAGCATGAGCGATAAAGGTTCAAATACAACCCTTGTCAAAAAGAGACGAGATGCAGTTAAAATCGGTTTAGAAAGCCTCAAAGATGATTGGAATGGGTATACTTTTATTCGTGACAAAGAAGCCATTTTGAATTCAAAGGATGTTTTACTAGGGGTTCTTCCATCTATCGAACGACAGATAGAGAAAGCAAAAGAAGGTAGCTCACAAAAAACATTAAATAAACGTCGCTTAACTGCGCTTCAACTGGCAATTGAATCCTTGGAAAACCGTCTAAAATAATTAGAGTTTTTTATGTAATGCTGACGGTCACGAAAGTGTCTCTATCGGAAGTAAATCCTAATAAAATATTAAGAAATACATCTACTAATTCTTAATATCTGTCCTTCATACTTGAAGAAATATGACGGGTATGAGGTGAAGTGGGATGCAAATGATTACTTTCATTAACGAGTTTATTAAACATCCTCGATACATTGGAGCTCTAATGCCTAGTTCAGCGATGCTGGCGAAGAATATGATTGCGGCAATTAACTTCGAACATTCAAAAACGATTGTGGAATTGGGACCAGGTACAGGAGCATTTACTGAAAAAATTGCAAAACAAAAAAAGAAGGAAACATTGTTAATTCTCATTGAAATTAACGGAACTTTTGTGAAAAATTTAAAGCAACAATATGCTCAAGATCCAAGTGTCCAAGTCATCCATGGTTCAGCTGAGAATTTGAAAAAATACTTAGAAGTGCTAAATGTAGATCGTGTAGACTATGTATTATCCGGATTGCCGTTTGCGTCAATGCCTTTAGACGTGTCAGAACGAGTTTTACGGAATGTTAGAGACTCACTTCTTCATAGTGGCAAGTTCATTACTTTTCAATACTCTCTTGTAAAAAAGAAATTCATTCAGAGGTTTTTCCCGAGAATAATAGAAAAAAGGGTATTGCTTAATTTTCCTCCAGCCTTTGTTTTGTCATGCGAACAATGGCAGGAGACACGATAAATGGAAACGAATGAACTATTAAGCTATATTCACCAATACGGTTATTTCGCCTTATTTTTTTGTTTATGGCTTGGGATTATCGGTATGCCTCTTCCGGATGAAATGATTGTTGCGACTGGCGGCTTCGTTGCTTCTTTGGGGATATTAAAGCTTGTCCCTGCTTTTATCATTACTTACTTAGGTGTGGTATCCGGGTTATCACTGGGGTTTATTCTAGGCAGAATACTTGGTGCAAAAGTGATCGATAGATTCATTAAAAAGGAGTCTAAACATTATAATAAAGCTGAGGAAGTCATACGAAAATATGGAAATGTCGCTTTGGTCTTTAGTTATTTTATCCCGGTAGTCCGACATATTGTCCCATATATTGTTGGGATGAATAAAATGACCTTTAAGAAGTATTCCCTTTACTCTTATTCAACTGCATTTGTATGGACTATGATTTATTTTATCCTAGGTTTCCTATTTGGTGACAACATAGAGACCATAGTAGATTTGGGGACAAAATATGGTCTTGTTTTTGGGGCGATTGCTGTAGCCTCTATTTTCATAATTTATAGACTTCGTCCTAATATGATTGAGCATGGAAGAAATAATGATAGAGGTGTTAACATGGAATGGTGTTCTAGAGATACCATTGCCGCAGGCCGTCGTCATACCGTGGGGCTTAAATCTGATGGTACGGTGGTGGCAGTGGGTGATAACAAATGTCGCCAATGTGATACAAGCGGATGGAACGATATTGTGGCGGTAGCGGCTGGTAATGTTCATATGGCAACAAACACGGGCAACGCCCACACAATTGGTCTTAAATCTGATAGAACTGTGGTGGCTGTGGGTTGGAATAAGTATGAACAATGCGATGTAGGTGGATGGTGCGATATTGTAGCGGTTGCAGCGGGTTGGCGTCGTACGATTGGTCTTAAATCGGATGGTACAGTGGTAGCAGTGGGCAGAAATAATGAAGGCCAATGCAATGTAAGCAGCTGGCAGGATATTGTGGCGCTTGCGGTTGGTGACTGGCATACGATTGGTCTTAGGTTGGACGGCACATTGATGGCAACAGGTAATAATCGGTATCGCCAATGTAATATTGGCGATTGGCGCGATATGGTGGCGGTCGCAGGTGGTTATCTTCATACAATTGGTCTAAAAGCTAACGGTTCGGTGACGGCGGTGGGTTTGAATAAACATAATCAATGCAATGTAAGCAGCTGGACCAATATTGTGGCGATAGCAGCAGGAAGTAATCATAGTATTGGCTTAAAATTGGACGGTACTGTTGCGGCGGTAGGTTGTAATAGGTATGGTCAATGTAATGTAAATGATTGGTGCGATATTGTTGCGATAGCGGCTGGTTGTGCCCATACAGTTGGTCTAAAATCAGACGGCACAGTGGTTGCAGCGGGTGATAATGAATATGGACAGTGCGATGTTAGCAGCTGGCGAGACATTCAATTGCCTAGCAAATAAATATGGAATATTAAAGTTTTTCACACAACTCAAAAAGGTTAGCATTCAACAGGGATTGTATCGTTTTCATAAGGCTTCACGAGTTTGTCTTTTAATAGTAAAGAAGAATCCATGAAGCCTTGTCGTACATGTATCAATCTCTCATTTCATTTCCATCGTAAATCATCTTTCCATCATGATTATATACTGTCACCTCTACAGGCAATTTGATGTTTTTACTCCGAATAATAGCATACCAAACCGATAAATTATCACGAACAAAAAACCTGTTCGGCTGTATGTTGCCCTCACTATTAATCATGATCGTCTTTGCTTCATCTTCAGCAAATCCGTATATTATGGAAAGTCCTTCTTGAGCAATATTATTAACGCGCCAGTCTATTGGACCACGCTCTACTTTTTCTTCTTTAAACTCCTGAAAGTCCATCATTGGAAAAATAAACTTTTTAAAGTTAGTAAACTCTTCGTTCGTAAGGACTGGGATGATTCCGGCGCTACTCTCTGCAAAAACGATTTTATTATCGGAATCATACAAAAGAATTCTTTTGCAATCACCAAATTGTTTCGATACTTTTTCACAAATACTTTCCTCCAAGGATGTACTATGAATACTGGCTGGAGGAGAGGTAGTCGGATTATTGATGTTATTAGAAATAGGCTTAGAAGGAGAAGGATTAGGGCGCAAAACAAAAAATGAAATGACAAACACTACTCCCAAACATAGTACGGCTATTAAAACTTTTTTACCCATAATTAACTCTCCTAATAATTCAAGTCTTTAACAAATTGTACAACATTTTGGATAGGATTAAAGTGATAATGAATACTTCCATTGTAATCCTCATTCTTTTTTGTGTATACTTTACGCCATATTAGTAAATTTAAAATTAACCAGGGCTGGTATTTCATTCTTACCCGAGCGAGGTTTGCAATTAGGAGGAGAACAATGAAGGGAATAGAAAATAGGCTGGTGTACTTATTTTCGGGAGAATTTTTTGCGGTAGTAGCTTTTACACTTGTGTACTTTTACCAATTTTCCTCGTATCACAGTTATTCACTGATGTATACATTGTTTGTTTTAAACTTTATCTTATTACAAGGCAGTTTTTTCTGGGTTATTAAATGGAGAAGAATGAGGGAAAGAAGAACTATTTTACCTAATTTAAACAAGTTTTTTTTAGCCCTGAAGAAAATTAATCTAGTTCTCATATGTATTGGGCCTTTTATTGTGATTATAGATAAAATTGTGGACCATAGTTCGTTTTTTATTTTATGGCTAGCTTTAATTATTTACGTATTTACCATTATCGAATATATTAACTATTTTCATATACAATTAACCAATTATAAGGACGGAAAGGGAAAGAAATCTACAATTGCAAAAGATATTGAGCGAATGACAAAAAAGTTATAAATTTGAGTATTGAATCCTACATCACTCCTCGAATACTGGGCGCAAATGGTACCACCTTCAAAATGTGCCCAGTCCACAACATCCGAATCCAAAAATTTATCTTAATTTTTAATCCTTTAATTATAGTGTTTTTCGGAATTTTTTATCAATTGGACAAATAATATATAAACAAGCGTATTATGATTCATTGCCTGAGAATACACTATTTAACAGATACGATGACCTATCGAGACATTTTGTTGTCATGTTGGTAAATGAGTCTAAAAATTGGGAGTTTAGTATAATTTCAGTGTAAGAATCTTTCCACTAGAAGTATTTTCATAAATACATAGAAAGGGGAAAAGTATATGGATGCTAAAAACAATGCTAACACTGGAGGCTGCCCATTTCATGGTGGAGCTACAAGTAACACATCTGGAGGTACATCAAATCGAGACTGGTGGCCAAATCAGTTAAACTTGAATATACTCCATCAGCATGACAGAAAATCTAACCCTATGGGAGAGGACTTCAATTATGTTGAGGAGTTTGAAAAATTAGATTATTTCGCTCTTAAGCAAGACCTTCGGAATTTAATGACAGATAGTCAAGATTGGTGGCCTGCAGACTATGGACATTATGGTCCATTATTTATTCGTATGTCGTGGCATGCCGCTGGAACGTATCGCGTTGGTGACGGCCGAGGTGGCGGTGGATCAGGATCACAGCGATTTGCTCCACTCAATAGTTGGCCTGATAACGTAAGCCTTGATAAAGCCCGTCGACTGCTGTGGCCAATAAAGCAGAAGTACGGTAACAAGATTTCTTGGGCCGACTTGCTTGTTTTAGCAGGAAATGTTGCGATTGAATCAATGGGCGGTAAGACACTTGGTTTTGGAGGAGGACGTGAAGACATCTGGCATCCAGAGGAAGACATTTATTGGGGTGCAGAAACAGAATGGCTTGGTGATAAACGTTATTCTGGCGAGCGTGATTTGGAGAATCCACTTGCTGCTGTCCAAATGGGGCTAATCTATGTTAATCCAGAAGGTCCAAACGGAAAACCAGATCCGATTGCAAGTGCGCGTGATATTCGTGAAACCTTTGCACGAATGGGAATGAACGATGAAGAAACAGTTGCACTAATAGCTGGTGGGCATACATTTGGTAAAGCACACGGTGCAGGAGATGCTGCACATGTTGGTCCAGAGCCTGAAGCTGCGCCTATTGAAGCACAAGGTTTGGGGTGGTTAAGCACCTTTGGAAAGGGTAAAGGGCGCGACACCATTACCAGTGGTCTTGAAGGCTCTTGGACTGCCAACCCGACACAGTGGGATAATGGTTACTTTGATTTGTTGTTTGGATATGATTGGTGGCTGACTAAGAGTCCAGCAGGTGCTTTTCAGTGGCTCGCAGTGGATCCTGATGAGAAGGATCTTGCACCGGATGCAGAAGATCCATCGATTAAAGTTCCAACGATGATGTTTACGACGGATATGGCATTGCGTTTTGACCCAGCATACGAAAAGATTAGTCGACGTTTTCATAAAAATCCAGAGGAATTTGCCGATGCATTTGCCCGTGCATGGTTTAAACTTCTTCATCGCGATATGGGTCCTAAAACGAGATATCTTGGCCCGGAAGTTCCAGAAGAGGAACTTATCTGGCAGGATCCTGTACCAACAGTTGATTATGAATTATCAGATGATGAAATAGAAGCTCTGAAAGAAAGAATCCTCACTTCAGGACTTACAATCAGTGAGTTAGTAACAACTGCTTGGGCTTCGGCTAGCACATTCCGTGGCTCAGATTATCGAGGTGGTGCTAATGGTGCCCGTATTAGACTAGCCCCACAAAAGGATTGGGAAGCCAATCAGCCTGAACAACTCGCAAAGGTTCTTCATGTACTTGAAGATCTTCAAAATAAGTTAGATAAGAAAGTCAGCTTAGCTGATTTAATTGTACTGGGTGGAAGTGCTGCAGTAGAAAAAGCAGCACGTGATGCAGGCTTTGATGTAAAAGTTCCTTTTAGTCCAGGGCGAGGTGACGCAACAGAGGAGCAAACAGATATTGAAGGCTTTTCAGTGTTAGAGCCAATCGCTGATGGGTTCCGCAATTATCAGAAGAAGGAATATAGTGTAAGTCCAGAAGAATTATTGGTTGACAAGGCACAGCTTCTAAACCTATCTGCACCAGAAATGACTGTACTTGTTGGCGGTATGCGTGTGTTAGGCACAAACCACGGTGGCACAGAACATGGTGTATTTACTGATCGTGTTGGCAAACTCACCAACGACTTTTTTGTAAACCTACTAGATATGGGAATTGAATGGAAACCTGATGAAGCAAATGAAGCAAACGTGTATGTAGGACGTAATCGCAGTACAGGAGAAGTGGTGCGTACAGCAACTAGAGTCGATCTAGTGTTTGGCTCAAATTCTGTTCTGCGTGCGATTGCGGAGGTTTATGCTCAAGAGGATAACAAAGAGAAGTTTGTTCGTGACTTTATCGCTGCTTGGGTAAAGGTAATGAATGCAGACCGCTTCGACTTAAAGTTGAGGAAATCTTAAGCATCAAAACAATAGTGTATCTAAAGTTATTCTTGAAAAGAAACTGGGACAGAACTAAATCGTTCGCTATTAAAACCAAATGATTTTTATGGAGGAATATATTAAAGTTCAGTGTTGATTTTCATGTAGGTATGAGAATCTAAATAAGAGTAGAATTTCCCCTTATTGTATATAAGGGGGGCTAAATGAGCTGAAATAAGAGTAGATTTTCCGCTTAACTACTCCCCAAAAGACAAAATCAACTGATTTTTGGAAAAACTCCCGTTATTATAAGGGAAATATGGGTCTTTTCCAAAATAAGCGTAATTCTTCCGCTTATTTTCAAACACAAGGAAATCAACATTCGGGTTAACAAACCCTCAAGCAAAAAAACTGCACTTAATGTGTGATCCAATCCACATTTATTTCAGGGTAGCTCTATAGTAAATAGTAATATAAAAATCGAACTATTAGGAAATTCTAAGTTAGAATTTCGCATGATAGTTCGGTTTTTTGTTTAACTGAAATACTTATGTCCCAGCCTCTTTTTAAGGAATAGTTTGGACATGAGCGATTGGATAATGGAGTGAAATTTGGGAAAGATAGCATTAATTCTTTTTAATCGAATGGTGGTTTTATTTATATGGAATGGGATTTTATATGGAAAGCAATATTAGTTGTTGTTGCGGGCACAGTGCTATTGAGAATTGCAGGTCGGAAAACTATCTCACAAATGACATTGGCTGAAACAGTCATAATGGTGGGAATTGGGTCCCTGTTGATTCAACCTGTAGCTGGAGATAATATTTGGACGACGATATTGGTTGGTAGTGTTCTGGTCGGAACATTATTGGTAATGGAATATATTCAAATAAAATCAGACACACTTGAAAAAATGATTACTGGTAAAGCCAAGGTGATCATTAATAACGGATCGTTAAATGAAAAAAACTTGAGGAAACTTAGATTATCAGTAGATCAGCTTGAAATGAAGCTTAGACAAAATAGTGTATCTAAAATAAGTGACGTAAAATGGGCAACATTGGAACCGAATGGTCAATTAGGTTTTGAGTTAATAGAGGATGCCCAACCTGTAACGAAAAAGGATTTCGAGGATTTTAAACAAATAATAATTAATTTAATGCCAAGTAATTCCCAAATTACTCAGATTAACGAAATATTAAACGTTATTAATAAAAAGTTTGAGGTCGATAGCCAAGAGGACCTATTCGCAGAAGTTCAGAATAAGGCACATGCTAACAATCCACCAAAGCATTTACAATAATTGACGAAGTAGTACTTTGGGAATTAAGCTGATGTAATCAAAAACCGCACGTTGACAATTAAGCTACGTGCGGTTTCATTTGTTTCCTTGAGATTATTAGTTATTGTTCTGGCTTCAGTTTTTTAATTTCTTCAGCGATTTTATTTGCAATTTCTTCAGGATTTAAGCCATCCTCAAAAGTCATCGGTTTCCCAAAAATCATTCCAGCTGGTTTAAACCAACCGTTTTTTGTCCCGAAAACATAAGTAGGGACAACAGGTGCTTTACTTTTTGCGACAATAAAGCCAATGCCTTTTTTAGCTTCCTGCATTTCACCAGTTTTGGAACGAGTTCCTTCTATAAAAATAGAAAAAATATTTCCTTCTTTTAAAAGCTTTAACGTATGTTTAAGAGATTTGATATCAGCTTGTCCTCGTTTAATAGGGAAGCAGCCTAACTCCGTAATTAGCCAAGCAAAAAACTTTTTACGGAATAACTCCTCTTTTCCCATAATATACATTTTTCTTGGAGTATAGACGCCAACCATCGGTGCATCGAAATTACTCGTATGATTCATGGCTAATATCGTTGCGCCTTCAGGGATATTTTCTAATCCAATAATTTTCATTTTAAAACGGATATTTAAAAAGACTCTTACGACAAAAATAGCTATTTTATAAACCAATCCAACCAACCTCTCCAATTTTTAAGCATAATATCTGTATATTACCACATGTGCAAAGTTAAAAAAACACTGATTTAAGAATAAAAACACCGCCTTCCATATTATGTATTTTATTAGCGTTAATTCCAAATACTACAGGCATTATGATGAAGAACAGGATGATTTTTTTGAATGATAATAGTTCCAAATTTTACAAAAATCAATCAGTTGTCGCATCCGTCAATCCTTTTGTAATGAATACAATAGGGATTTATCATCCTGGTGTAATTGCCTGGTGGTCAGCAGCATTACCAGGTTTTGGTCACTTGATATTAGGACATTATTTAATTGGCTTTATTCTAATCACGCATGAAATGATTACAAATACGCTGTCAGGATTAAATTCTGCAATTGTATATTCAATGATCGGGGATTTTGAGATGGCCAAACAAATGCTAAATAAAAAATGGATTATCGCTTATATTTGTCCATATATTTTCGCGATATGGGATGGCTATCAACGGACAATTCAACTAAATAATGATTATAAGATTGCAATGAAAAGAGGCTATGAAATTGCTTCAAAGGATTATTCAATTTTTGGTTTAAACAGACTAAGTATCAAAAATCCGATTCTTGCTGTGCTATGGTCCATATTTGCACCGGGAATTGGCTATGTTTATATTAATCAAATGCTCATGATTCTATTGGTACCGTGGTTTGTGATGGTTTTTCATTTATCACATTTATTACCCGCTTTCCACTTTACCTTAGAAGGAGATTTTCTCAAAGCAAAACAAAACATCGATCCGCAATGGGTGTTATATCTCCCTTCCATATATTGCTTTATATGGTACGATGTTTTTGTTCAAACGTTATCAAACAATAAAATTTATATGTTGCAGCAGAAACGATTCTTGAAAAAATTTTATCAAAATCAACATTTTCCAATTAGTAGTATTAGAGGTATGAAGGAGAAAATAAAATGATGAACGTAGTCGCATCTTTTAGAATAACAGAACAATTTGAACATGCGATTGCAGAACTAGAAATGATTGGGATTGAAAGTGATGCTATTTTAGCCTTACCACTTGAAACAAAAATTGAACGAGAATTACTTCCGGAAAAACAGAGGATGTTATTCGAGTCTGCTCCAATTGTTGGGATGATATTGATGTTACTTGGAACGATTTATGGCTATGTACTTAAATGGGGCCCAATAATCTGGGCGATTATTGGATTAGTTATTGGAATGGGCATAGGATTTTTTATTGATTATTTAAGAGTGAAGCAAAAGGAGAGGAAGGGAAGTATCCGAGACAGAGCTACAACGGAAGTTTTTCTGCTGATTTATTGCGAGAATAAAGCCCAAGCGAATATTGTAAAAGAAAAATTATGGCAGCACTCACCGAACGGTATTACAATGTACGGTGTTGCAAGTAAAGAAACCAGTAAAAATGATTATTTTACAGAATTATAGTGGATGGTTTGGTAAAATAATTTCTAATGAAGCAATTAAATGAAGGAGTGATCATGGAAGTGAGCAAACAGGCTGTTGATGTAATTAATGATTACATATCCCAATTTCCTCCTGATGTACAAGAAAAACTACATGAAATTAGAAAGGTGATAAAGGAGGCTGCACCGACTGCTACAGAGAAAATTAGCTATCAAATGCCAACTTTCTATCTCTATGGTAACCTTGTTCATTTTGCAGCGCATAGTCATCATATTGGTTTTTACCCAGCACCAAGCGGAATCGCCAATTTTACAGATCAATTGAATGGCTACAAACGCTCAAAAGGAGCGGTTCAATTCCCTTTCGATCAACCTCTACCAATCAAAACCATCTCAAAAATAGTCCAGTTTAGAGTCGAAGAAAACACACAAAACGCTCTCGAAAAACAAAAAAAGAGAAAATAGATAATGTAGACAATCTCCATTAATCGATGGGAATTGTCTTTTTTTGTGAAAAAAGAACAAAATAACTGCTTGATATGTGAACGTTTTGTGTAAAATGTCGCATTGTGTAGCAATTGAAATATATTTGTAATGTTTTTATAACGTAACTGACAAATTACAGTGCTATACTTCGGTTTGTGTGTTGAATATAAAAGGGTTTCAACCTAATTGCACAATGTAATAATTCAAAACATTAAAACTATGATTACATGTATCTACAATACATAAATAGAATGATAGAGAAAGCAGGGAAAAAATGATTAAGAAGAAGCTCCTAGTGCTAAATACAACCGTGTTGATTGGCTTAGGAAGCGTTTTCTCGCTTCCGGTTGCACATGCAGACTCAATCTCGACTCAGCGTTCTAGCCTCCAGGCTCAAATTACACAAGCAAACCAACAAATCTCAGCTGTACAGAATGAGCTTGCACAACTTAATGAACAAATTAAACGTACTGAAAAAGCGATTCAAGATAATGAAGCAATGATTGCAAAAACTCAAAGCGATATCGATGCTGCTAATCTCGAAATTCAAAAGCTTGAAGAAGAGATTGCGAGTTTAAAGGAAGCAATTGAAAAACGAAATGAGATATTAAAAGAACGGGCACGTTCTTATCAAGAGACTGGCAACGTAAAATATGTTGATGTAATACTTGGCTCATCAAGCTTTACAGATTTTGTTGATCGTATTGGAGCAGTTGCTACCATTATGAATGCTGACAAGGAGCTTCGTGAAAAGCATGAAGCAGATGTAAAAGCAGTTGAAGAAAAGCAGGCTTCTGTTAAAGGTAAGCTTGGTGATCTTAACAATATGAAAGTTGAATTAGAAGGAATGCGTACTGGAATTATGATGCAAAAGGAGCAAAATGACAATTTACGTGCGGAGCTTAAGGCGCAGGAAGCAGCAGGTCTTTCCACAAAGGCATCTTTGCAGCAGCAAGATCGTAGCTTAGCAGCGCAACAAGCACCAACAAAAACTCAAAGCACTTCAGGTGGGAATTTTAGCACAGGCGTACCATCATATGTTGCATCAGCTTCTGCAAGTGAAAAAATTCAAATTGTTACAACTGTAGGAAACCGATATATTGGCAATTCTGTCTATGTATTTGGTGGCGGTCGTAATGCATACGATGTGGCTAACGGTAGATTTGATTGTTCAGGGTTTGTTCACTGGGCGTTTTCTCAAGCTGGAATTAGCATTGGGGCAAGTACAGACTCTTTGAAAAATAGCGGTCGCAGAGTATCGACTAATGAAATGCGTCCTGGAGATTTAGTATTCTTTAATACTTACAAAACAGATGGACATGTAGGCATTTACTTGGGTGGAGGTCGATTCATCGGATCTCAAGACTCTACTGGTGTGGCAATTGCTAATATGTCTAGTGGTTATTGGGCCAATACTTTTAGTGGTCGTGTAATTCGAATTATCGAATAGTAGATTGATATAAAAACAAGGTTAGCAATCTCAGCTAACCTTGTTTATTTTTTTCTAATGTAATATTTTAGTGAGATTCCCGGAATCCCACCTGGAAAATTCAACAAACATCTATTGATTATTTATCATGCCACATATATTTTTCGCCAGTGGATTTCTGAGCAATCCTTACTCCGACTGCTGCACCTTGACCAGCGACTATCATAACCTGGCTAGCAACACCAGCAAGTAGACCTGCAATAAATAGATTTGGAATGGATGTTACTCCTTCCCAATTTACCCCAACAACTTTTTTTATTTTTCCGCTTTTTATATTTTCATTTATTCCAATTTCAAGCCCCATATTTTCTAAAAGTTGAGTTTGAAGATTTGTTGATACAACTACTGTATCCGCTTCATAACTTTCACCAGCTGCCTTTACAATAAAGACATCGCCTTCTTTTTGAAGAAATTCGACTTCCGCATCACGGTACTCTACAAATTCATTAACCTGCTCACGGTATTGATTCAGAAGCTGTTCACCTGAAATACCTGGTGTCCCTAAATTGTTATTTAAAGTTGATACTTGTTTAATTTGTGAAGCTCCGGAATCGAACACCAAGGTTTTTAATCCAGCATGACCAGTGAACAAAGCGGCTGAAAGACCAGCAATTCCTCCGCCAATAATCGCTACATCTATTTTCATGTAAAGCACCTCTTTTTTCAAATTTTAACTTAAGTATAAAACAACTTGTCAACACAAACTACAGTATAGTGACAATATTTTAACTTATCAAAAAAATAGGGTAAAACCCTTATCTCACAATGATGAATACTATAATGAAAGGATGTTTCAATAAGTGTTAATATTTTATTAGAATAATTAATATTGGGATTTTTTTGAAATGTATAGTAAAATTAACCTATAAAGGGTGGTGATTCTTATGGATGATGACTCACTAATAAAATATCGTAATAGTTTAATGGTGAAAGGAGTATGGATTTTCATCATTTTAGATATTCCTTTAAATATGATTTTTGAGGATATCGAAACGGGGCTTCTAATTGCTTCTTTTACCATACCTCCAATGTTACTTTTAACCTTTTTAATTAAAAAGGGATTTGGCCCTAAGCTTACTATGTATTTTTTATCAATATTAAGTATTACAGTTTTATTTATTTTGAATACGATTGAAGAACATTATATAAATTTATTTTTCCTTTTAATACCGCCAATGTTAAGTGTAGCATATCGAAATTGGCAGAACATCATTTTTACGACTCTATGTAGTGCTGGAGCTTTTACTTATTTTATGATTTTTAATGGACAAGGCTTTTTCGTTCAGTGGAAAGAGACAGATATTTACTATTTTTTATTGTTCTTTTTTAGCTATTCTCTATTAAAAATATATGAATCCCGTTTTACAGAGGGTGTACGTGGACAATTAATCAATGAATTGAATCGGGTTAAGCTATTGCAAAATAAGCTTCATGATAGTGAAATACGCTATCGTTCGATGTTAAAACAATCTACAGAAGGCATTTACGCATTTAACCCTTTTAATAAAACGATAGTAGAGACGAATGAACGGTTTTGTGAAATGCTTGGTTATAAGGAAGAAGAGTTACTTAAGTTAACGCTTGAAGATATTATCATATCCGATATGGCTACGGTTGAGGGAAATATTGAAACTGTACTGAAAAAAAATCAACATTTTGTTGGTGAGAAGGTGTACAGACGGAAAGACGGGAGCTCCATCATTGTTGAAGTAAGAGGTTCGCTCATTCATTTTAATAATGAATCTGCCATTCTAGCAAATATCCGTGATATTACTGATCGGCGAGAAATGGAAGAAAAGCAAAAAAGAAATGCTGCAAGACTTGAAGCGATTATTTCACATATGCCTTATGGAATTGTGGCTGAAGACAAAGAAAATAAAATTACTCTCATAAACGAACAATTCAGTAATGTATTTAAATTATCTGTATTACCTACTGATGTTTTAGGGATGAAACATGTGGATTTATTTAATTTAGGTAAGGATCAATTTTTAGAAGGTGACTTAATAGAAAATCGTATTAAAGAAATATTCGCAAGTCGAGAAAAGGTGATAGGGGAGGAATGGAGATTAAAGAATGGAGATTTAATAAGCCGCGACGCTATTCTAATTTTTACAAATGGAGAATTCGAAGGTTATCTATGGCAATTTAAAGATATAACGGAACAAAGAAAACTAGAGCTAGAACTAAAGGAAGCCTCCATTGTTGATGGATTAACGAATATCCTTAATCGTCGTTTCTTTGATGAAGCGATTAATAATGAGTGGGGACGTTGCTCAAGAGTTTCGAAGTCTCTTACTTTAATCATGCTCGATATCGATTGTTTTAAAGCCTACAATGATACATACGGACATCAAAGTGGTGATGAGTGTCTCATAAAAGTTGCCCAGACAATTAAAGATTGTATTCGTCGACCATCTGATATTGTGTGTCGATATGGTGGGGAAGAGTTTGCCATTATATTACCGGAAACAAATCAACAAGGTGGTCTGATTATTGCAGAGAAAATAAGGCTAGCAATTGAGGGGCTGGAAATCCCACATATTTCCTCAATAGTAAGTAATGTTGTAACCTGCAGTCTTGGAGTTGCTACTGTTATCCCAAGTCGCTTTTTGACACCGATGGATATTATAAGAATGTCTGATAACGCACTCTATACATCAAAAAATGCCGGAAGAAATCAAGTAAATCTATATAAAAGGGAACCTAGTTTAAAACGTTGATATTTCAACCAAACCAATATTGATTAACAAAAAAAGGATGAATCATAGCAAATAGCTTATGAGATATCCTTTTTTTATCATTCTAAGTCGAAAAGACCACTTCATCGAGGAATGTTTGTGCATGAGGCATATTTAGCCTAATGCAGTTTTAATATATTTTTTGTGTTGGTGTTTAGTGAATCTATGTGTATGAACCAAATATCAAGTTGAATTTGCGTTATTTCTTGTGATTTTATCCAAATGCATTGTTAATAAATAATAAATATGTTGACACAACCCAAGAATATCATGTATATTAATATTAAATATATTCAGAATTTTCTAAATTAATAATTTATTCGCGCGAATAATTTGGAAAGCTTCTGAACCATAGGGAATATGAGTAATTTGCAGCTAAAGTAATATGTGCTTTATTTTTTGCAATGGCTTGCTCATTATCGAACATTTGAAATCAAATGAAACAATCCCTGTTCAAGCCTCTATAACTAGTGGGCGTTTAAGAATGAATCATTTTGATTAGAATGACCATTAATATTCTAATCTAAATACCTAAGTTATTAAGGAGGTTTTATTATGAAGAAAAATTCAGGGAAACTAGCACACGAACATGCACTAAAGGCTCTATCCATTTTATTAAATGAATCTTGGTCATTTGAACTACTAGGCTTAGTCCGGTATGAGCTGGGGCAGGCATATTACAACATGAATAAACACTTGAAGAAAGGTAGTTGTACTTGCGGTGATAAGACTGAAGATCTAGAATTCTATCGTGAACTTTTAATTGATGTACATTCAGCAATTTCTAGTTATTCAATGAATCCGATTCCGATTGTTGTAGAAGAGCTTAAATCCTTTTTTGCAAATCGCAAAGATGCGCATCGTTGTATAGCTTTTATTTTAAATAAATACTCCATGACACATGATATTTAGAGGGCCCAGAGGTAAGGAAAGGCACTATAACAATGAAAAGCAGAAATAATAATAATATGCAATAAACAAAGGTCATGTTCCTACATGGCCTTTGTTATTTTATTTGAAGATATTAGGTGTTATCACTATTTTGTTAAATTTTCCTACCCCTGTGAATGCTATAATTTATGAGAGAATACAACCATTGCGAACGGCACCTCAAAGACACAATTAAGGGGATAGTGGGATGGAATTGCTGCAATTAAAAAATATTAACAAATCCTATAAGCTATATGACAAGGAAAGAGTTCAAGTACTTTATGATGTGAACTTGAGCTTTGAAACAGGAGAATTTGTCTCGATTCTCGGTGAATCAGGCTGCGGGAAATCAACCTTGATGAATATCATCGGCGGGATGGATTCAGATTTTGAAGGGGATATCCTAATTCAAGGGCAGAGCTTTAAAGCGATGAAGGAAAAGGAAATTGATGATTATCGGAAAAATAAAATAGGTTTTGTGTTTCAAAGCTTTAATTTGATACCACATTTAACCGTACTGGAAAATGTCACGATTGCTATGCAAATGACTGATACGAGTGAAAAGGAACGCAACCTTCGAGCTAAAGAAATATTGACCGAGCTTGGTTTAGCCGATCAACTAACAAAAAAGCCAAATCAGCTTTCCGGTGGTCAAAAGCAGCGTGTTGCAATTGCCAGGGCGCTTGCGAATGATCCGGAAATTATCTTAGCTGATGAACCGACAGGCGCACTAGATCAAGACACAAGTGAACAAATTCTAGATTTACTCGATAAAATCGCCCAAAAAGGTATTTTAATTATTACTGTGACTCACTCACAAAAGGTAGCAGATAAAAGCAGTAGAATTGTGAAAATTGAGGATGGAAAAATTAAAGAGGATCGCAAACTAAAGGAACGATATCAAACCTTAACTGAAAAAGTACATAATAAAGCAAAATCGTTTAGTTTAAGCGCTTCGTTTAAGCTCGCAATAAGAAATATGCGGTTAAAAGCTAGTAGAAATTTATTGGTCGCATTAGGAAGTTCGATTGGGATTTTAAGCGTCATTTTAATGTTAAGCCTCGGAAGTGGTGTAACAAATTATATCAATGATGAAATAAATGCCAGCTTGAATCCTTTAATGATTGATGTAACGAAGCCCGATAAAAGCGCACCATCTGAACAAGCACATCCGGGAGCAGCTGTTCAACAAACCTTGCTACCTTTTGAACAAGAGGATATTGATAAAATTAAAGCAATTAACCATGTCGAAAGTGTTGATAGCGTTGCCTCATTAATGCGGCAAAGCAGTGTTGTTTATGGCGAAAACAGAACAGAAATTAATCAACTTTCAACTTTGACGAAGGATACAGATGAAAGTATTTTAGTAGTAGGAGAATTCCCAGCTTCAAATGAAATTGTCCTAACTGCCGATCAAGCGAAGGCAATCAGCAGTGAAAAAAGTTATAAAAAGCTGGTAGGTAAAAAATTAATGTTTTATGTGAATGATATTAATGAACAAAATAAGCCGATCATTCTAGAAAGAGAACTTACGGTATCTGGAATTGCGGATATTGAAAATGCGAATGTTGCCAATGCCAATATCGCATATTTACCATATGAGACTCTGGAAAAAATGTATGAAGGTAGTGGAAAGACGCTTAAACCGATGCAATTGAATGTTTATGCCGATGACCAGGATCACCTCGAAGCGTTAAAGACTAATATCGAAAAGGCGGGCTATTCAAGCGCGAATTTAGAAAAACTGTTAAAGCAGGTGACCAACTATTTGGACATGGCTACCTTTGTTTTAGCTGGCATTGCTGGAATCTCTTTAATCGTTTCAGGAATTATGATTTTAGTCGTCCTGTATATTAGTGTGGTAGAGAGAACCAGAGAAATTGGGATTTTACGGGCGATCGGAGCACGAAAGAAGGACATTAAGCGTATCTTCTTTTCTGAATCAGCTCTATTGGGACTGTTAAGCGGATTGATTGGCGTCGTTGCAGCGGTAGCCATAGGTGCGATATTAAACAGTGTCCTCCAGGACAGTTTTGGTGCAGAGTTGATAAATCTTTCGTTAGGGAACATCCTGTTTGGCTTGGCGACCAGTACGATCATCAGTATCGTTGCTGGATTATTACCATCTTCAAAAGCCGCAAAGCTCGACCCAATTGAATCGCTGAGATACGAATAAATGAATGAAGCTGAAATATGCTTCATTTTTTTTGGGTTGAGAATGCGACTATTGCATCCCATAATACAGGTTCACTCATATACTATAGGAAAAGGCCTATATGTTGGCAAAGGAGTGCGCCAAATGGAAGAAAAACAGGTCCGATTCGAAACCGAGGTCATTCATTCTGGATATTCACCAGATAAGCATCAGGATAGTTTAGTTCCACCCCTTTACCAAAGCTCGACGTTTACGTTTTCATCGGCAGAGCAAGGGGAAAGAAGATTTGCTGGCACAGAAGCTGGATATGTTTATTCAAGATTAGGGAATCCAACCGTAACAATATTGGAAAGTCGTATAGCCGCATTGGAAAAAGGAGAAGCTGGATTAGCTTTTTCATCGGGGATGGCAGCCGTTTCCGCCGTTTTATTGGCTTTAACAAAGACGGGTGATCATATCCTCGTTTCAAAGGGTATTTATGGCTGTACTTTCGGCTTGCTTCAGCTTTTAAGAACAAAATACAAAATAAATCATGATTTTTCAGAAATGAAGTCAAAGGAAGAGTTAGAGAAACAAATTCTTCCTAATACTGCTTGCATTTATATCGAAACCCCAATCAATCCAACGATGAAGCTTATAGACTTAGAGTTAGTCGTGCAGGCAGCCAAGCAAAAGGGAATACCCGTTGTCGTCGATAATACGTTTTGTTCGCCTTATTTACAAACACCATTAACACATGGTTGTGATATCGTCATTCACAGTGCCACAAAATACATTTGTGGACATGGTGATGTGATTGCAGGTTTGGTAGTTGGAGGAAAGGAATTTATCGCTGATGTGTCTAAGACGACACAAAAGGATATCGGGGGAACAATCTCTCCGTTTGATGCCTGGCTGTTGCTTAGAGGAGTTAAAACACTGGCAGTTCGGATGGACCGTCATAGTGAAAATGCTGCAAAGCTTTTTGAGTATTTACAGGGGCATCCGAAGATTTCAGCCGTTTACTATCCGGGCGACCATCAGCACCCTGATTATGCCATAATGAGAAGGCAAATGAAGCAAGCGGGTGGTCTTATTTCTTTTTGTATAGAAGGAACAAGGGAAACTGCCCAGGATTTTATGAATCGGTTAAAATTAATCAAGCTTGCTGTTAGTTTGGGCGATGCGGAAACATTAATTCAGCATCCGGCAACAATGACGCATGCAGTGGTCCCGAAACAGGAACGTGAAAAAATGGGTATTAGTGACACGTTGTTAAGATTATCCGTTGGCTTGGAGGCTTGGGAGGACATAAGAGATGACCTCGACCAAGCATTATCGGAATGAGCATGAATGGATTATAGGCTCCTTGCATCTAAATGCTAGGGGCTTTTTTTCTGAGAAGGTCATTAATTAATATGATACAATGCAAAATATTAGGAAAAAGTAAACCCCGAAATTACCATAGGTTAGGTATATTTTGATATAATAAACTGTATTTATAATTTATAAGAGGTGGTTGTGTGACAGAATTGACAAAAGCGGCGGAATTAGCTGGTGCTGTAGCAAAGCATCGTAAGCTTACAGCAAGAAAAAAGATTATGAGAACAATAGGGATTACTCTTGGGGCTATTTTAATGGCTACTGGATTAGAAATATTTTTAGTTCCAAACCATGTTATTGATGGCGGAATAACCGGGATATCCATCATGCTTTCACATTTAACAGGCGTGGCACTAGGAATCTTTCTTTTCCTATTAAACTTACCTTTTGTATATCTTGGATTTAAACAAATGGGAAAAACATTTGCAATCTCCACTATATATGGAATTATCGTGTTATCTGTGTTTACATCACTCTTTCATACAGTTCCAGCCTTTACAGATGATATCCTGTTAGCAACCGTTTTTGGAGGGATTATCCTTGGTGTTGGAGTGGGCTTGGTTATCCGAAATGGTGGAGCTTTGGATGGCACTGAGATTCTTTCCATTTTAATAAACAAAAAGGTTCCATTCTCAGTCGGCGAAATTATTATGTTTATTAATGTTTTCATTCTCGGAACAGCTGGTTTTGTATTTGGTTGGGATCGTGCAATGTATTCATTGCTTGCCTACGTAATTGCTGCAAAAGCAATTGACACAGTCGTAGCTGGATTAGAAGAATCGAAATCAGTTTGGATTATTAGTGATGAAGCGGACAAAATTGGTGAAGTAGTGAATGCGCGTTTGGGTCGAGGTGTTACCTATTTAAAAGGTGAGGGTGCATTTACTGGTGATGATAAGAAGGTAGTCTTTTCGATTATCACCAGGTTAGAAGAATCAAAATTAAAATCAATTGTGGAAGAAATCGATCCTTCAGCCTTTTTAGCGATTGCTGATATTACAGAAGTAAGAGGCGGGCGCTTCAAAAAGCGCGATATTCACTAAAATGAGAGGACCTGTCACTATTTGTGACAGGTCCTCTTTAATAAAAATATCAAATCATCGACTTAAAGGCGTGTCTAATTATGTCACCACGACTGATGATTCCCACCAAGACACCATTTCTAACGACTGGCACTTTCTTAATTTGTCTGTTACCTAATAATGCAGCGATGTCTTCAATATTCTCGTTCCAATCTACCGTGACACTTTTCCTCTTCGCTATTTCCATGACATTTAGACCTAGCAACCTTTGTTCGCGTTCTTGGAAATCCTCTAAATCATCCTTTATAACAAAGGAATAATAAAAATTGTCAACATAGTAATCCTTCCGCTTACCGATATAACGCATTATATCGCCATCACTAATATAAGCAACAATTTCATTATGGTCATTTACCACCGGGAGACCACTAATGCGATATTTGATGAATTTTTCAATTACCGTTCGGACCGTATCATATTCCATTACTTTGTATACCTCGCGAACCATGATATCATGAGCCTTCAAGTTATAATCACCAACTTTAAGTTAATCTATATGATTATTTTATATTAATCCTTTGATTGTGTCATACAACTATTAATTGGGAATAGTAATATTAATTCACTTATGTGAAAAATCATACAAAAAATAACTTTTGCATGCTATGATTGGCATAATAATAATATTGTTCATTGCGAGGTTGGATAGTCATGGAGCAAGATGGTTTGGACTTAATCAGTATGGAATTAGCTGTATTAATCCGAGGAGTTACTTATATATCAACAAAGCAAAAACTTGGAAATCTAGATCGATCTGGTTTTTTATTATTGCATCAAATTTCAACACATGGGTCAGTCGGAGTTAAAACACTAGCAAATGAGTTTCATTTGGATATTTCGACAGTAAGTCGTCAAGCAAGTGCGCTTGAGAAGAAGGGCTACTTAACAAGAAAGCCTGATCCTTATGATGGAAGAGCCTATACTTTACACATTACAGAACTAGGGGCCAAGGAATTCAACCTTTACAAAAATAACCGATTAAACGCAATTAGAGAGGTTTTGGAAGAATGGTCTGAAGAAGAACGTGTTGCCTTTGGTAAATACCTAAGAAAATTTAATCAATCGCTTATTTCAAAAGACTATCCGTAATGGATGGTTTTTTGTTTACAAGGCACTTTTGTTTCTATTTATGAAATTATTTCGAATTATTCACCATTATAATTATATTTATATAAAGAAATAACTTGATAAACATTGCCAAATGAATGGGATTATTTTAAAATTTTAACAGTGGACTTTTTTGGTGGTGATTAGATGGAAATGGCAAAACACTTGCTTTTTAATTTATCTCTATTATTAGTTTTACTATTTTTTATGCAAATGTGGTTTGAGAAAAACTTTTCATATAACAAACAAACAAAGACTGCATATATGTATGGTATCATCGCGATTGTCCTCTGCATGCTTTTTTCCAGTTATCTTAATCCTGGAGTTCGCATGGACTTAAGGCTTGTACCATTAATCATTTCGGGTTTATATTTAGGTTCAGCCTTTTTATTTGCCGGTGTTGCTATTTTCGTCCGGGCGATAATCGATTTCGATTCCGGCTTTTTAGTAACGGTCTTCTTAAACTTATCAGTGGCTTTATTGCTTTTATTAGTAAAGCCATATTTTTTAAAGCTTACAAGCAAAAATAGAATCGTAGTCTCCATCATGTTAAGTATCATTGCGTCAATGATATTTTCAGCTTTTGTTTCTATATTTACCCAACTAGCGTATGGTTTGCAAATATGGATTCCTTATTTTATTATTGCTGCGCTAGGTACGGGCATTATCGCTTACTCAATAGAATCAATGCATTCAAACATGAAAATGCGTGAACAATTACTAAAATCAAAAAGGATTGAAGCGGTCAGTCAAATGGGAGCGGCCATATCTCATGAAATCCGCAATCCACTAACATCAGCAAGAGGTTTTTTGCAATTTTTGAATGAAGGAAAAAATCTCGACCAAACTCAAAGAATGTATATTGAAATAGCAATATCAGAATTGAATCAAGCTGAGGAAGTAATTGGAAATTATCTAACCTTTGCAAAACCCGCCATTGAGAAGGTAGAAGAAGTGAATAGTCATTGGATTTTTCATCAAATATTAAGTGAATTATCACCTATGATAAGTAATCAAGACATTAAAATTGTGAAAAAATTCACATCCAAAAGCACTCTTGTTGCCGATAAAGAAATGCTGCGCCGTTGTTTTCATAATTTAATAAAAAACAATATCGAATCGATGCCAGAAGGTGGTAACTTAACGATTCAAACCTCGGATCACAAAGGATTAGTCATTATTACGATAACTGATACTGGATATGGAATGTCCGAGGAAATCCTTAACAGATTGGGTGAACCATTTTACTCAACTACTGAAGGGCATGGAACAGGGCTCGGGATGATGGTTGCCCACAGCATTATTCGAGCGATGAACGGAACAATTGAAATTATTAGTAAGCCTAAACATGGTACGCAATTTATTGTAAAATTTCCAAATACTGAGAGAACGAGGCGTGTAATTTAGCCTCGTTCTTTTTTGGGGATTCAGAAAAATAACCGAAAAGAGATTATGGTGATCGGAGTTTAAAGTTAGTGGTTTTCTTAGTTATTGTTTATTATTGTTATTTTTTGATAGAATGGAATGTTTTACTAACTGGTGACCATAAACGGCTACACCGGCCGCGACCAGGCCATTGGTAATAGCATCAACGTTAAAACCATAGGCAAATACAGCCAAACCTAGCGACAGAATTGTTAAAATCCAAATAATAGACCAGTTCGGAACCTTTGGCGTTTGTTTTAATGCAAATCCCAATACCCATAAAGCTGGTACTAGCATTAAATAATTTTCATTTAAAGCACTTAGTAGGTCCAATCTATTCACCTCCATTCATAGCTATTAGCATTGTATGGAAAAAATGGTGGAATGGATTGGACAAAAAACTAATCAGTTAAAATAATTACTAGAATGAGGTAGAGCTTGATTTAAGCCACTTTAATGGCTTTTCCAAACGGTACTTTAGGGATGAAATCATTCGGAACCAACCAAAACATTTCAAAGTTTAGTTCTTCCATATCTTCATAAAAATAACCAGTTACATCGGTAATATAAAAAACAGTGTCTATCTGTTCTGTTTTTGCCCACTCTAATACAAGTGTATAGGATGATTTACCATGACTGTAATACTTTATCGTATCAGATTTAATCGGGGTTATGCTGCGGATTTTATAATCAGCCTGAACTAGCAGCGTATCAGGCTTTAATTGTTCAAATAATTTCACAATATTATTTATTAATATGGTGTTTACTTGATTGGAAGAGGTATCAATCGCTAATGCTACCTTCTTTGCTTGACGCTCCTGAATTAATGATAATACCTTTTTATGCCATCTCAATAAGACCAGCTCCCTTTGTAAGAATGAAACAACAGTTGTTATTTTGACAAAATACCCGTCAAAATATAATGGAGTTCTTTTGATATTCTACCATTTAATTCTAAAGATAGAATTAATTTTTACCTCCACTTAAAAAAATAGTTCACTAATTATTCATAAAGAGGCGTAATTTACCATGTCTTTTTTTACCCTTTCTCCCTATATAAGGGGTGAAAGGAGGTGAGGAAAACATGGCACAGGAAATGTTAAAAAGCACTCAGTTGCGTTTGATTTTTGAGACGGGTCTAAATGATAAAGGCGAACCAATCTTCAAAACAAAGTCATTTAATAATGTGAAGAAGGAGGCAGAAGCAGAACAGATTTATCAAGTAGCACAAGCGATTTCGACATTATGCACACATCCACTTGTTACAGTCGAACGTAACAACAGCTTTGATGTGATTGCGTAATGAGCATTACAAATAAATTAACAGGGAGGTGTATAGAATGGCTAAAACATTGGAACTTGTTTTTGGAACCGACTCTGGAAAAAGTGCTAAATTATCATTTGAAAGTCCGATTGAACCGATTGATCCTGCTGCAGTAACGCTAGCAATGGAGCAAATTATTACAGCTAATGTTTTTCATACAGCAAATGGAAACTTAGCTTCAGTTAGTGGAGCGAGAGTAATCGATCGGAATGTTACTGAATATGAACTTTAATCATTAAGTTCCGACAAGGCTGGTTTCATTCACGATACCGGCCTTGTTTTTTTGAAGCAAATCTCACGCCCATCCTATGTTGGTTTGAGCGGAATTCAGCATTAGAAGAAAAGGAGTGTATAACTGTGGATCAAGTCATACCTTTCATTAGCGATGTCGGCTTTCCTATCGTTGTTACTTTGTATTTATTGCATCGAATCGAGGCAAAATTAGATACTGTTGTAATGTCGATTCAAAGCCTCCCAGAGCGCATGAAGGAAGGGTTGTAAACCATTGGGAATATTGACATTATGGGCAAAAAATGTTATATTTAACTAAGCCGTTGCACCGTGTTAGATTTATGCAAAAGCTTGTTCTAATGTCTTTGAAAACGTTTGGATAAGTAATGAAGGTAAAGCTATCAACGTTGTAAATTGGTGAATTTACAAATGGTCACTCCTAAGAGGACCAGCCAATAGGAGGATTTTGTTACATGAAAAACGGTAAAGTTAAATGGTTCAACTCAGAAAAAGGTTTCGGATTTATCGAAGCTGAAGACGGAAATGACGTTTTCGTTCATTACTCTGCAATCCAATCAGAAGGTTTCAAAACATTAGAAGAAGGTCAAGAAGTATCTTTCGAAGTTGTTGAAGGTGCTCGTGGACCACAAGCTGCAAACGTTCAAAAGTTATAATAATCATTACATTCCTAACAGCTCAACCCGAAGAGGTTGAGCTGTTTTTTGCGTTTAAGCTGAAAAGTTTTATAGAATTCAGTCGCTAGCCAAAATCATTACGAAGATATGTTTGGTATAATAGAGAATATTGATGAAGTAAGCTGTATTTAGCTAGAAAGGATGATAGGCATGAAATTTATTCATACAGCAGATTGGCATTTGGGTAAGCTTGTTCATGGAAAGTATATGACAGAAGATCAAAAATTGGTACTTGGTGAATTTGCAGATGTAGTAGCAGAAGAGAAGCCAGATGCCGTTATTATAGCTGGTGATTTATATGACAGATCTGTGCCACCTACCGAAGCGGTCGAACTATTAGATGAAGTACTATATAAGCTAAATGTTGAATTAAATACGCCAATCGTTGCGATTGCCGGTAATCATGATAGTGCAGAACGACTTTCCTTCGGTAGCTCATGGTATCGCAACAGTCATTTTTACTTAACAGGCAAGTTGACGAACGATTTTCGGCCTGTTCACATAAACGGTGTTAATTTTTACTTAATTCCATATGCAGAACCCGGAATTGTCAGGCAGCTATTGGGGGATGACTCAATCCATTCTCATCAAGAGGCGATGCGAGCGATTATTGACCAAATTGAAAAAAATATGAATCCTAATGAGCCAAATGTTTTAGTCGGACATGCGTTTGTATTAGGCGGACAAACTTCAGATTCTGAACGGACGTTATCTGTTGGAGGCTCTGGCTGTGTTGGTGCAGAATTGTTTGCGCCATTTTCCTTTACCGCATTAGGTCATTTACATAGCCCCGATGCGATTCGGCACGAAACTGTAAAGTATTCTGGTTCATTATTAAAGTATTCTTTTTCAGAAGCAAAGCAGAAAAAATCAATATCGATCATTGAAATGGACGATAAAGGGAGATTTGAACAGCGTTATCGCTCGTTATCACCAAAATTTGATATGCGCGAATTAGAGGGACATCTCGAGGAACTACTCGACCCAAGTTTTTATGAAAAACAAAAGTGTGATGATTATTTAAAGGTGACTCTTCTCGATGAAGGAGCATTAATTGACCCCATTAACAAGCTGCGTCAAGTATATGGGAATGTGCTTCACCTTGAGCGGAAACTCTCCCAGACGGATACAAAGAAAAAAGGTTCATTTTCAATTCAAAGAGATGAACGAAGATCAGAATTGGAGCTGTTTGAACAATTTTACCAAGAAATGACGACGGCTGAATTTAGCGATGAAAAGCGTGAAGTGATGGCGACGGTTATTAATAAGGTCCATAAAGAGGAAGGTGTATAGGATGAAGCCAATCCATTTAATGATGCAAGCATTTGGTCCATACGCCGGAAAGGAAGAAATAGATTTCTCGATTTTAGGAAATCGGACGATGTTTGTAATTTCAGGAAAAACCGGTGCCGGAAAAACGACGATTTTTGATGGGATTAGCTATGCCATTTACGGCAAAGCTAGTGGTGAAGATAGGAACGGGCCTGAACTGCGCAGCCATTTCGCACATGAAGATGCTTTAACTGAGGTGTCGCTTGATTTTACATTGCGCGGAAAACGTTATTACATTTGGCGCTCCCCGCAACAGCAAAAGAAAAAAAAGAGCGGTGAAGGATTTACAACGATAAACGCCAAAGCAGAGCTATATGTCTATGATGAACATGGAAATAAACAACTCCTTGCGGCAAATGTCCGTGACGTGGATGAGCGCATAAAGGAAATTATGTTAATAGATAGCAATCAGTTTCGCCAGATTCTCATGATTCCACAAGGAGAATTCCGCAAGCTATTAACTTCTGATAGCAAGGATAAGGAAGTCATATTACAACGGCTTTTTCACACTGAAATGTATAAAAGGATTGAGGAAAAACTTAAAGAAGAAGCAACGGAATTAAAGCGGGCAGTTGAAAAGCAAATCGATGAACGAAATCAAGCAATACGTGGAATACAAGTGCTTGAAAATGAGGAATTAAAGGACTACTTAGCTGCTGATAGTGTGAATGATACATTAATCCTTCCATTGCTTAAAGAAGAAATCAGCTTCCAAACCGAAAAGCTTCAACAATTAAAGCAAGAGTCTGACCGTAAACAGCTTGAACGCGATGGCCTCCAACAAAGCATTTACGAGGCTGAAGTAATTGTGAAGCAAATGAATACAAAACAAGAGCTTCTAGCAAAAAAGAAGGAATTAGAAAATCAAAAAGATAGCTATGATCAAAACGAAAAAATGGTAGAGCTAGGACAAAGGGCTGCACTCTTAGCTAAGCAAGAAGAGATTTGTCATCATTTAAAACGAGAACTAAAACAAGCCGAAGATACTAAGAAGCTTTTACATAATAAGGTAGAACAGCTTACGATTACGGTAGAAGAACTTAAGCAGCAATTCGAAAAAGAGAAGGCACGCGAGCCTGAGCGTCAAGAAGCAGCAGATCACCTCAAGCGCCTCCAGTTAATAAAGGAAGATGTCTTCTCTTTTGCCAACTTAGAAGCAACTGTCCAAAAGTTGAATCAACAGCTTTTAAAAGCGAAGCAAGATCAGCAACAAATGGAGAAAGAGAGCGAAAAAGCTAGCGAAACGCTCGTAATGCTGCAGGCTGAAAAGGCAGAAATTGACCAAGGGCAAATTTCGTTTTTAGAAAATAAACGGAAATTAGAGTTGCTACAAACGGAACTGGAGCAGTTGCAAAAATACGGGGTCCTTTTTACCCGAATTGAAAAATCAAAGGCAGTGTTAGTAAAAGCGAAGCAATTTTTTGAAAATGCTGTTCTACGCTTGCAAGATGGTAAGGCATTAGTAGACAAACTTGAGCAAACCTGGCTACAAAGTCAAGCTGCAATTCTAGCTAGCACATTATCAGAGGGAGATGACTGCCCAGTTTGTGGTTCGAAACATCACCCGTCTCTTGCAAAGCATGACGAGGGTCATATTGTAACACAGCAAGACATTAAAGCCGCAAAAGCTCAGGTTGTAGAATTAGAATCTGAGAAAAGCAAGGTAGAGTCAGATTATTATAAATACCAATCTGCTCAAAGTGCACTTATTCAATCTTTACAGGAGCTAAAAGAAGAAATTGTGCAAAATCGTCCTGATTTTTCAGACGAATCCTTTGACCTTTTACGAAATTCAATTCTGACTGAGCAAACAAAATTAAATGAACAGCAACAGCTATTGGCTACAAAAATAAATCGGCTAGATGCTTTAAACAAGCAAATAGAAGCAACGGAAGCGGCAAAGCTTCAATTTAACGATAAAAGTAAGGCGTTAGGTGAAAGCATTAATAGCTTAACGATCCAATATACAGAAAAGCGAACCACTTTGACTAGGATGGTTGAGCAGATACCAGAAGAGCTTCGCTCGATTCAGGCTTATGAATCAGCAGTAAATGCAGCATTTGAACAAAACGCCAAACTGCAGGCACAGTTTGAAAAAATAAACCAGCAATATCAAGATTCTCGGGAAAGCATTGCTACCGAAACAGCTCGGCTTGACACGGTAAATACGCAAGTTGTCAGCACAGCAATGAAGCTAGAACAGGAAAAAGCAGCTTTTTTAGAAAAATTGACTGAGCAAGGCTTTTCAACCTATGCTAATTACAATGGAGCAAAAAGGTCGGAGCAAGAGCTTAAACAATTGGCTGAAATGATTCGTGCCTATCGCGAAGAGCTGCGCTCTGTTTCAGACCGCTATACTGAGCTCGTGGAGCTGTTAAAGGATGTTAAGACTCCAGATTTAGAAAAACTGAACGAAGCATTTGCAACCGTAAATCAGGAATTGAGCATCCTTCAGAATCAATACATGAACATTTATTCGCAAAAACGGACGAATGAAGATATTCTGACTAGAATCAATGCACTGAACGAACAGCTAAAGGAATTTGAAGAACGATACAAACTAATTGGCCATTTACATGAAATTGCCAAAGGTCAGAATACTTATCGAATAACGTTTGAACGGTTTGTATTAGCGTCTTTCCTTGATGATATTTTAACTCAGGCGAATGTTCGCTTAACAAAGATGACAAGTGGACGATATCAATTGCAACGTAAAACAGACCGTTCTAAAGGTGCTGGGCAGAGTGGTTTAGAATTACTTGTTTTTGACCAATATACAGGTCAAGAGCGCCATGTCAAAACACTTTCAGGTGGTGAAAGCTTTAAAGCCGCGCTTGCACTTGCTTTAGGTTTAGCCGAAGTGGTTCAGGCATATGCCGGAGGGGTCTCCTTAGAAACGATGTTTATTGATGAGGGCTTTGGAACATTGGATCCGGAGTCATTAGATCAAGCAATTGAAGCGTTAATTGACATACAAAGTAGCGGTCGTCTTGTCGGCATCATTTCACATGTTCCAGAGTTGAAGGAAAGAATGGATGCCCGCCTTGAGGTATTTGCAACTCAAACTGGAAGTACAACAGAATTTCAGCTTATGAATTAACTAGATAGAAGAGTAGGTGTCATAAATGGAGCACAAAAGATATTTTACCATCGGCATGGCTGGTCATATTGATCATGGCAAAACGACATTAACGAAAGCATTAACGAATGTTGATACAGATCGTCTTAAAGAGGAAAAAGAAAGACAAATATCAATTGAATTAGGGTTTGCACCACTTTATGAGGATGAAGAAATTCAAATATCTGTTATTGACGTACCAGGGCATGAGCGGTTTATCCGGCAAATGATTGCTGGAGTAGCAGGAATTGATTTAGTTGTGTTAGTGGTCGCTGCAGATGAGGGAGTTATGCCACAAACGAAGGAACATTTAGACATTCTTGGATTTTTGGGAATTAAGAATGGGATTGTGGCGATTACTAAAATTGATCGTGTTGAAGAGGAATTTATCGATCTAGTCAAGGATGATATTTTTGAAGAATTACAGGGAACGGTGTTTGAGCACGCTCCATTTGTTTTAGTAGATAGTTTATCTAAAAAGGGAATCGATTATTTGAAAAAATTGATCATTGATACGCTAAAAGAACAAGAAATGCGCGATGCAAAAGGAGCATTCCGCCTCCCAATTGATCAAGTATTCACGGTTAAAGGGCAAGGGACTGTTGTACGCGGAACGGTTTATGAAGGAACCGTTGAAGAAGGCCACGCACTAAAGATTATGCCAGAGGGGATTGAAGTCCGTGCAAGACAGCTTCAAGTCCACCATCAGCCAGCAAAAATGGCTTTTGCTGGTCAACGTGTAGCTATTAATCTTTCCAATGTTTCTAAAGAGGATTTAGAACGAGGCGATGTTTTAGTTTCTTCCGAACATTTTAATGTAACGCGTACTCTTGATGTCGCAATTCGAGTTGTCGAGGATCTCGATTACATGGTGAAGCAACGGATGCCAATTAAATGTCATATTGGCACAGCCGAAGTAATGGGACGTATTGTTTTCTTTGATCGGAATGAATTAAAGGAAGAGAATGGAGAAATCCTTTGTCAGCTTCGCTTGGATGAAGAAATTGTCACTAAGCGTGGCGACCGCTTCATTATCCGGCGCCCAAGTCCCCAGGAAACGATTGGTGGCGGTTGGGTAATTGACCCAAGAGGTGAAAAGCATCGCTTTGGTGTTCAAACGATTGAAGAGCTGGAGAAGAAAAAGGTCGGGACCCCGCATGAGCGAATCGTTGCAGCGTTGACTGAGGGCAAAAGCCTAGGATTATCAGAGTTAATTAAAAGAACGGCATTGGATGAGGAAACATTATTAAGTGAACTAAATAGTGAAGACTTCCTATTATACAATGGGAAGGAATACACTTTGAAATCGCTCGTAATGATGATTGAGGATGAATTGTTTGATCGTTTAGGTGATTATCATCGTAGCTATCCAATGAAGCAGGGGATCAATAAAGCGGAAATATTGCAATCTATGCAAAAGCAATATCCAAGAGCTTTGCTTGATTTTGTCATTGAGCAAGGTGTTAGTAACGGAACTTTTGGACGAAAAGATCAGTTTGTTTCGCAAAAGGAATTTGTTCCTCATGTCCCAACGAACTGGGCAAAACGTACAGAGAACATGCTTCAGGTGATGAAAAAAGATGGCATGAAGGTCCGTTATCTGCTTGATTATTTTAAAGAAGCTGGTATTCCAGAATCGTTAACAGGGGATTTAAAGAGATTCCTTGAAGATCAAGGGCAAATCGCACCTCTAGATGATCAATATTATTGGGATGGGGAGATATTTGCCAATGCGGTAGAATTACTGCGCAGTAAGACAGGTCCGGAGTTTGAGGTAGGGGATGCAAAGGACGTTTTAGACCTTTCAAGAAAATATATGATTCCATTTTTAGAGCGCCTTGATGCGAAAGGCTATACGAAGCGAATAGATAACAAGCGAGTGTGGCAAAAACAGTAACTAATAAATTAGGGCTGCCCGATAAATCAATACTGATTTACCGGACAGCCCTTTTGTATTAATCATTACTGTGCTTGTTTAATTTGTACTTCTGTTGGTTCTGGTTTACGCTTTAAGAATTGCTTAATCATAAATCCTGGACCGTTCAAATGGAATAAGTATCTACATTCGATTACTTCCTTCATGAACGCTGCGAATTTACCTTTAATGACAACTGGTCCAACTTTACCAACAGCGTAACCACCGCCAATTGATGCAACGGAACCTTTATGGTGGTATTCAAATGCTTCTAGTTGTTCACCACGAATTGCAGCAACGATATTTTTTGCACAAACTGGAGCTTGTTGAAGGGCAACTTGTGCAGTCGGAGGAAGGGCAGTTTTTTCATCCTTCATGAACCATGCATTGTCACCGATACAGAATACATTATCTAACTCAGGCACTCGTAATTGCTTATCAACTGGCAATTTGCCACGAACAGTCTTTAGTCCAGCTTTTTCGAATAGCTCATGTCCGCGAACACCACAAGACCAAATCAAGGTTTTTGTCGGAATTTCAACTCCTGGAGCTACTTTAACATAGTTTTCAGTAACCTCTAGGATTTTAGTAGAGGTCATTACTTGAACTCCGCTTTCGATTAGTAGTTTGTTTGTATAATCAACAGCTTCTTTTTCGAATCCAGGCAATACCGTTGGAGCTGCTTCAATGTTGATGATTTTTACTTTATTGAAAGGCACACCACATGATTGGGCGATTTTAGGAAGCTTCTCAATTAATTCACCAATCATTTCAATTCCAGTGAAACCAGCACCTGCAACGGCGAAAGTTAAACGTGATTCATCTTGATCCTGCTTGTATAAAGAAAATTGCTTAATGATATGTGGGAAAACAGCTTTTGAAGTACGGAAGCTTCGTAGATTAAAGCCGTGTTCATTAACGCCAGGTGTTCCAAATGTTTCTACTTTAAAGCCAAGCGCAACAAGAAGGTAGTCGTAGCTAATTGTTTCTCCGCCTTCTAATAGAATCTGTTTGTGATCAAAATCTAGCGAGTCTACTGTGGCTTTTTTAAACGTGATTTTATTGCTATCAATTAAGTCACGGATTGGCATAGCGATTTTTTCATCTGAAGCTGTGCCAGCACAAGTTTTGTGTAATTGTGTAGTAACGTAATGATAATCATGCTTGTTAATTAACAGAACTTCAGCTTCATTTGCCTTCAGTTGTTTTTCTAAATTTTTTGCAGTCATAATACCGCCGTAACCTGCTCCTAGAATGACGATTTTTGGTTTACTCATGATAATCTCTCCTTTTAATTACCGTTAATGTGAAAGTATTCACATTTGAAAATAAAAATAAAAGTACTAAATAAGTGCTATAAAAAAGTTATTGTGAAATCATTCACATTTTAGTATGTATACATATTACGATATGTAATGCACTGATACAAGGTATTAATACTAAGTAAATGTGACAAATTGATTAATTCACAAAGATAAGAAAAGGAGGCTACAAAATGATTCTTAAACCTGCTGTAGCCTCCTGTTTGTTTTTATTATTTAACTGGTTCTTTTTCTTTTTTGCGCAGTGCTTCTGGAATATAAACGCAGTATGGTTCGCTCTCTAAATAATCACCTGTTGCACCGTAAGCACGGGAACGTGATCCACCACATACAAAACGGAATTCACAAACTCCACATTTTCCTTTGTAGTTGTTAGGGTCACGTAATTCTTTAAGAACTGGTGATTCACGGTAAATTTCTGCAAGTGGCTGTTCACGAACATTTCCTACAACAATCGGAAGGAGGCCACTTGGTAATACCTCACCAATATGTGAAACGAAAATGAAGCCAACACCATCGTTTACTCCTTTAGGAGCGCGCTTTAAGCCGTCAATTTTTGAAGCCATATCTTTAGTTAGTGTATCTTCGTAATTAATATCATGCTTATCAACACCATCAACATGCTCGCGTGCCTTTTGTTGGAATACGACGCGGCGGTAGTGTTGGGCAGCTGTTGTTTTAATATCGTAAGGCGCAGTTTTACTTAAATCGTATAACCAGCGGAATACTTTTTCATGCTCCGCAGGCGTAATACAGGCATCCTCTTGACCGCGGCCAGTTGGCACAAGCAAGAAGATATACCACATAATGGCGCCAAGTTCTTCAACTAATTTCGCCATTTCTTCTAGATGATCATAGTTATACCGTGAAATAACGGTATTGATTTGCAGTGGCATTCCAAGTTCGACTAATTGTTTGATTTTTTCAACAGTTAAATCAAAAGAGCCAGGAGTCCCACGGAATTGATCGTGAATTTCTGGTGTAGGTCCGTCTAAGCTGAAGCCCCATCGTGATAGACCAACCTCTTTTGCCTTGATCATTTTTTCCTTCGTTACATTATCAGTTGCACTCGGTACCATCGATACACGCATGCCTTTTTTTACTGCGTAATCAGCTAACTCGAATAAATCTTCACGCATCATACAATCCCCGCCAGTAAAGACTAGCATCGGGTTATTCATATCGTAGATTTGGTCGATAAGATTAATGCCTTCCTCATGTGTTAACTCGCGTGGATCTGGAGTAATCTGTGCATCAGCACGGCAGTGAACACATTTTAATTGACAGGCTCTAGTTACTTCCCAAATAACAATAAATGGATTTTCGTTATAATCAATCTGTGCTGAGGCTCCATGAGGGTGTCCGCCTGGATGTCCTCCAGGGTGTCCGCCCGGATGTCCTAAACTATGTGGATGCCCCATTCCATGTGGATGTCCATTCATATTTATCACCAAACCTTACTAGTTTTGTATTGCACCAATCACTATTGGCATGCAGTTTATCATTTTTATCCCTTACAAACTCATTATAAAGTGAGAAAAAACATAATGCCGGTAGTGGTTTTTACAAAATTGCTACAGAAATGAACCAATTTTGTGAACAAAACTATCACTATTTTTAAAATGAACAAAATGACCGAAAACTGGACATTGATTTGCTATGATTGATAAAATAAATAAGTTATTTTCTGAAAATTAAATTAACTCAACAGAAGGAAGAGTGTTCACTATGACTTATATAGAGAAAGGGTCAATGGATTACAAACACGCTAGTATTGCATTATTCATTGGTGCGTTTGTGACATTCGCGATCTTATACACAACTCAACCATTGATGCCGGTTTTTGCTAAAGAGTTTCATGTTTCAGCTCCAATTGCGAGCTTAACTTTGTCGTTGTCGACTGGCGTGATGGCGGTTTCCATGTTAATTGCCGCCTCACTTTCCGATTTAGTAGGTAAAAAAAGAATGATGGTATTCTCAATGTTCTCTACTTCTATCCTTAGTATACTAACGGCTCTGAGTCCAAATTTTGGGGTGCTGTTAGCTTTAAGGGCAGTGCTAGGAGTGGTTATTGCGGGAGTACCATCAATAGCAATGGCTTATGTCGCTGAAGAGTTTAATCCAAGTGGAATTGGCAATATTATGGGGCTATATATTAGCGGTACGAGCATTGGCGGAATGGCAGGGAGGATGTTGACAGGTGCAATCACTGATGCTTTTTCGTGGAGATTTGCGATACTAGCGATTGGCATGATTACTTTTGTGTTAAGTGTTTTGTTTATTTTCTTACTGCCGGCACCTAAAAGGCAAATGGTTATTTCAATTGACGACAAATTGGGCTGGCGTGTATATCTGGAGCATTTTAAAAATAAACAACTATTGCTGCTGATCATTTTACCGTTTTTATTAATGGGAAGCTTTGTCACGATATTTAATTATATTGGTTTTTTATTGGAACAAGCACCTTACCATTTAAGTCAGACCGTGATTGGCTTCGTTTTTATTCTGTATTTATTTGGCACGTTTAGTTCGGTTTACATGGGTAAAAAAGCTGATTTGTACGGTGCCAGTATCGTCTTAAAAATCAGCATTTGCATCATGCTGATGGGCGCGTTTACTACGTTACTTCCATTTTTGTTAGGTAAAATCATCGGGATATCGATATTAACATTCGGATTTTTTGCAAGTCATTCAGTGGCAAGCTCTTGGCTTGGCGATTTTGTCACAAAAGATAAAGCCCAAGCGTCCTCACTTTATCTTTTTGCATATTATTCTGGCTCAAGTATTGTTGGTTCTGTAGGTGGATATTTTTGGCAACATTACCATTGGGTTGGGGTGATTGGTTTTATCTCAATTTTGACTATGTCTGCACTCATTATCGTTTACGTAATCGAAAGAAGTAGTACTGTTGTTTCACCCTATCATTCAAATGTCCATCGTTACTGAGTGGTTAGCTTCTTTTAAATAATTGAAAAAACGTTTTGAAATAGCGTCGAAAGCCAAGGTTTATTTTCATAAAATCTTGGCTATATTTGCTAATAACCATTTTATTAGCGGAGGGGAATAGGGTTTGGAATCAACATTTTCTGAAATGGATTCAATCTTTCAAAGAACTAGAAACGCTTTAACTGATTTCAAAGGAATGATCACACCTATCATCGATAATGCTACCGATGACCACGAGCGTCTGTATTGGCACCATATTTATGAAGAAGAGGATCACCGCGATGATCGTTTAAATCTGCTCATGCCAAAATTGGAACAAATTGTATCTGAAGGAATTAATCTGACTGAAAAACATGGAGATTTTCTCCATCTGCTTCAGGATATTAGTTTGGAGAAGTTTGGCTTACACAATTTTCTCGAGCATTTAGACTTGTCACTTTTTCAATTTAAAGGAACAGAATTTGAACCAAAAATCCAGGAGCTTAGAGATTTTACATACGAGGATTATCAACGCATGAAGGGGATTTTGGATACACTGAATCAAGAATTTAAGGGTGGTATCCAATTTAATACCTCTATTCCGACTGATGAAAAAGAGGGAATAAGTGAGCAATTAAAAATTGCTGCATATGCCGGAGAACATGACCATGATCATGATCATGAACATCAACACCAAAGTACGGGAACTAAAGCTTTAGAACAGAATGTTTCTGGTGTATCCCAACCTTATGCGAAAAAAGGCTTAACTGTAGGTAGCTTGAAGCATTAATAATAGGAGTGAACGATATGGACAAAACAATAGCATTTCCAGAAGCACCATTGTTGAAAGAGGAATGGCATGAACTTGAACAAACTGTATTTGAAAGTGTAAAGAAGCAATTAGTAGGAAGAAGATTTATTGATATATATGGCCCGCTTGGAGAAGGGGTTCAATCAGTAACAAATGATATTTACGAGAATCCAGAATCAGGTGCGATAAGTTTTCATGGAGAGGACTCAGAATTATCGGTACCCACGCGTCGTGTCACATTAACGATTCCGATGCTGTATAAGGATTTTGTTTTATATTGGCGTGATATTCAGCAGGCAAAAACGTTAAGAAGCCCAATTGATTTTTCTGCATCAGCCAATGCAGCACAACAATGTGCTTTGCTTGAGGATGATATCATTTTTAATGGCTCCAAGGAATTTCATATTCAAGGCATTATGAATGTGAAGGGGAAGTTGTCTCATATTCGTAGTGATTGGATGGAATCCGGAAATGCGTTTAGCGATGTCGTGGAAGCGCGCAATAAGTTACTGAGAATGGGACATACAGGTCCTTACGCGCTTGTGTTATCACCGGAATTGTATGCGCTTGTGCACCGTGTTCATCAAGGCACACATGTGCTTGAAATTGAGCATATTCGTGAATTAATGACAGCTGGTGTGTACCAGTCTCCGATGATCAAAAGCGGTACAGGAGTTGTAGTCGATGCAGGTAAACAAAACCTAGATTTAGCGATTGCAAGCGACTTTGATACAGTCTTTTTAGACTTGGATAATATGAATTATCACTTCCGTGTCTATGAAGCAATCGTCCCAAGAATCAAACGCCCGACAGCCATCTGTACATTGGAAGATTTTAATGAGTAATAGCGAAAAGCGGAAGCGGCTCGTTTAGGGGTGAAATCAATTCGCAAAAAAAGAGGCTGACCTCTTGGCAGCCTCTTTTATATTATTTTATGCAATAGATACTAATTTCTTATCAGGATAGACAATAGTCGTATCAACTTCTTTATTAGCTACTGGTAGACCAATATCATCAATAATCATTTTTGCTTCCTCACGGAAAATAGGAGTTGGGCTGCCTTCATTTACTTCAAATAAGCGCTTTAGGTATCTCAATTTATCCATCGTTTTCATTTGCTTATAGGCTTCATTATTTAGTTCAAATATTTTTTTGTGCTTTGGTTCATGAAGTAAACCAAGCTCTGAAATATTGATGATTAGGTTTTGTCCATCGGCTGTGACGAAGCCGATAGAATAAATTGAAAGACCAATATAATCGATATTCGTAATGACTGCATGGTGGTAGGTTTCACCAGTGCGAAGACGAAGAGTTTCAACCTCGATTGCACCACCAACTTTGCGTTCGTTTACAATCACTTTATGAATATCCTTTAAACCATTGATTTGAAATTTCATGTTGTCAGCCTCCTATGAGAGGATAGATTTTTTTAAATAAAATTTAAGTTTTATCAGTGATAACCGTTATCATTTTCAAGTATGGCTTTATTCTACAATGATAATCATTATCAGTCAATACAATTAATGGTGTCGATTTTGTTAATAATTTATTTTGTGAAAATGGAGGGATGAGATTGGAGAAAAAATTAACGATTGGTTCATTAAAACCGGGAGTAAGAAAGCCTTCAACACAAAGTAAATCCATTGTCATTACTAAAAACAAATTCAAGGAATTAAAACGGATCTTGGAAATTGAACAAAAGCAGAACTATTTCAAATTTGAAATATATCCTGGTCAAAATATCCTTGAAGCGGCGCTCGAGAGCGGCGTAGGGTTGGATTATAAGTGCAAAAAGGGCACGTGTGGCAAATGTACGCTAAGAATTGTTAATGGGCAATCCTATCTAACACAGCCAAATCAAGCAGAGGCAAAAAAACTCGAAAGCCTCGTCCAAAAAGGCTATCGACTAGCCTGCCAAGCATCAGCGCAGTAAAGCGGTGGGGGACTGTCCCCCACCGCTTTACTGCGTTTCTGTAGTAGAAAGTGATTGTGTATTATTTGAGTCTTTTAAAAATTTCAAAAATATTGTAGAATGGTGTCGAGGGTTTTGCGCCAAAACGCTTTAAAGCGGTTGGGTAATAAAAACAATTATTTTAGAAAAACATCGATTGGTTTGCTTAAATGACGATTCATTGAATACCTTACATCCGGATTCGGCATAACGATAAATAAGTAGGAGTGGGGAAATGATGTCAAAAGTTAAGTTTTATTCAGGGGAAAATGTGCCTTTAGAGATGCACAAAGTGCGGATTGTTCAAAAGTTAAACTTACCGCCGATTGAACGCCGTCTCGAAGCGATGGAGGATGCGGGCTACAATACGTTTTTATTAAAAAATGTCGATGTATTTATGGATATGCTTACTGATAGCGGTGTTAATGCGATGAGCGACAAACAGCAGGCTGCTATGTTAGAGGCCGATGACAGCTATGCTGGTTCAGCTACTTTCACAAAGCTAGAAAATAAACTAAAAGAAATCTTTGGGAAGGAATATTTCCTTCCAGCACACCAAGGTCGTGCCTGTGAGAATATCATTTCACAAGCCTTCGTAACAAAAGGCTCGATTGTGCCGATGAACTATCACTTTACGACAACTAAGGCGCATATTGTTTTAAACGGTGGCCGAGTTGAAGAAATTTTTATGGATGAAGCTTTAAATACGGAAAGCACGAACTTGTTTAAAGGGAATATGAGTATTGCTAAACTAACTGACCTGATTGAAACAAATGGTGCTGATAAAATTGCTTTTGTTCGCTTTGAAGCTGGTACGAACTTAATTGGCGGACAGCCTTATGCCGTTGAAAATATGCGTGAGGTTCGTAAAGTTTGTGACGAGCATGGGATTATGCTTGTACTAGATGCGAGCTTATTAGCAGATAATCTTTATTTTATTAAAGAAAGAGAAGAAGCTTATAAGGACAAGAGCATTAGAGAAATTACCCGAGATATTGCGGACCTTTCTGATATTATTTATTTCTCTGCTCGAAAATTAGGCAGTGCACGTGGTGGCGGTATTTGCACAAGTCGAAAAGATCTTTACATGAAAATGCGCGAATATATCACGCTTTATGAAGGCTTCCTAACCTATGGTGGGATGTCTGTTCGCGAAATGGAAGCATTAACGGTTGGTCTGGAAGAGACGATGGATATCGAGATGATCAATCAAGGGCCGCAATTTATTGCCTATATGACTGAAGAATTGTTAAAAAGAGGCGTTCCCGTTGTAACTCCGGCTGGTGGTTTAGGCTGCCATATCAATGCTTCGAAATTTGTGGAGCACATACCACAAACAGAATATCCAGCGGGTGCCCTTGCTGCAGCATTGTATATTGTCAGTGGTGTACGTGGAATGGAACGCGGCACCTTGTCAGAACAAAGAGACGAAGATGGTAATGAGACATTATCGCAAATGGAATTGGTTCGCTTAGCGATGCCTCGTCGCGTGTTCACACTTTCTCAAGTAAAATATGCTGTGGACCGTGTGGCTTGGCTTTATGAAAATCGCCATTTAATCGGCGGTTTGAAGTTTGTGGATGAGCCTAGTGTATTACGATTTTTCTTTGGAAAATTAACGACGACTTCCGACTGGCAAACAGAATTAGTCGCCAAATTCAGAGCCGACTTTGGCGATAGTTTGTAAATCTTAGATAAATAAATGTGGCAGAGGACTGCGATCCTCTGCCACAGCAAAGCGGTGGGGGACTGTCCCCCACCGCTTTACTGTGTTGAAATGTTTTTTCATCTTAATATTTGAGAAGATTCGCTTGTTTCAGTTTTTAATTTTTGAAAAGATACTCATATAAGAAGGGTTTTTTGATATAGGGGAGGAAGTTGACATGGGAAAGCAGGGAGTTATTGAGGCTGTTGTAAGTGAGGTAATTGAAGAAACTGCACAGGTGAAAAGATTTCGGTTAATTTCCTCAACAGATTTACCATTGCCAAGATTCAGTGGTGGTGCTCATATTACTACTTATATAGAAGAGAGTAACGGAGCACTAATTGAACGTCATTATTCATTAACCAGTCATCCAAAAGAGGTTGATTACTATGAAATTGCTATTCAGCGTAATCCACTTTCAAAAGGGGGATCTGTGTTCTGGCATGATCATGTTCGAAAAGGGACAAGGCTTGAAATAAGTCTACCCAAAAATCATTTCCATCTTAGCTTCAGTGCCAAACACCATGTTTTCTTTGCAGCCGGAATAGGGATAACGCCATTTATAGCGATGGCGGCAGATTTAAAAAGACAAGGAAAGACATTTGAGCTTCATTATGCAGCACGTTCACAAAAAGACTGTACTTTTTATGATTGGCTTAAGAAAAATTATCCAAATGAGACTCATTTTTATTTTACAAAGGAACAAAGTCGCATGAGCCCGGAGATAATGAAAAAGCTGCTTATCGGAACACATGTTTATTTCTGTGGCCCGGAAACGATGGTACGAGAGTTTACAGATTCAGCCCGTTCATACGGCTATCCAGAAAAAAGCATCCATTTTGAATTGTTTTCCCCACCTGATTTCGGACCTGCTCATCCATTTGAGGTAAAACTGGCAAAAAGTAATCAACTTTTACAGGTTGGAGCAGAGGCTAGTCTTTTGGAGGTTCTTCTAAAAAATGGGGTTGATGCTCCTTACTCCTGTAAAATTGGCGGGTGTGGCAGCTGTGAGCTAGAGGTTCTGGAGGGCACAGTTGACCATCGGGATGTGTACCTTTCTGATGAGGAGAAAAATCAAAAGAATGTAATTCTCACATGTGTTTCGCGTGGGAAATCAGATCGTTTGATATTGAAACTTTAACGAAAGCTGAATATGCTTATCAAAAGCGACCGGGTAAATCCGGTCGCTTTTGTAGCCTCATTTATGAATTCTTAACCAAGACACTACCAAACTATTATCACAATAACGAAATATAATGCTTAGTTGTTGGACCAGGCTCGGTCGAATCGCTTAGCATATTCAACGCATCGTCTACTTTAATTCTTCGAAAGGTTTCCTCCACCCAATCATCAACTACCAACCCGTCTCTTGCGTTACATATTTCTTGATAAAACTCAGACGAAATACCTTTCGTTCGTTTCAAGGAATCTCTAACGTATGTTTCAGCTTGTGACCTATTTCGAATCCGAACATCGTCGTTTTCCACTCTACCATTTGCGGCATAAGCTAATGCGCTTTTAATCCGAAGTTTGGCGTTTGTGACCGTTTCACGAAGAAAGGTAGCTTGATTTGGTGACATATCTTCTACTATCAATCTTGTAATACCTCGATCGTTAATCGCCTCGAGTATTTGCTCAGGATCGTTTTCAACTATAACTTCCTTATGGGGCGGCCAAACATCGAGCCAGTAGTGATCCATATGCCAATGATTAATATGGAATGCAAAGTAATCCGGATAAATCCAAAGCTTATCTTTTTCGGCTCCTAATAGAGGTCGATGAAAATCATAAAATTTTGTAATTGCAGCCATGAGCAAACTGCTAGCTCCTGCGCTGCCTCCAGGGCTACGGAGAACAATTCCAATTCTGTCGGTTTCGTTAAAATCAGGAAAAATATCTTCAAAGCTGGCTTCATGATTATTTACTGAAAATGTAAACTGCGACAAATTTAGAGAATTAGTAGTATGCAATAAGATTCACTCTCCTTTTAATTTTGTGTTATAAATCATTACATAAATAAAGATAAAGCTGTAGCAAGGAATCTCGGGAATTGAGAAAAAGTCAAAATTATGTAATGAAAGCTAACATTGAATTGGCGAGAAGTAATAATTTTTAAAAAAATGCGGTCTTTTGTGAGGGTTTCTTACAGATTATTTGGATTCATCTCACTGTTTGGGAAAATCGATTTTCGCATTGGTGATATTTATGAGAATATAGGGTCAACCTAATAAGAATATTAAAAATATTCAGAAATTAATAGGTAAAATTCATACTAGGAGTGGTGGGAAATGAGTAAAAAAACAGCATCCAACACAGTCGAGTACAACTATTTAAGCGTGGAGCCGGGTATCCAACTAATCAAAGCTGGGACTTACGTCAAAAAAGAATTGAATGGTTTATTAGGGATTCCTGCACTAAAGAGTCAAATTATTGACGTACCGATTTGTTCAAAAGAAAACGCGCTATCTATGGGATATTTTTCAATGCAACCTTCAGAGGACTTTGAGTTTACCTACACTTACCTAGAGGTAAAGGTCATTATTAAAGGGAAAATTGTTGTCCGAGATCTACAAGGTACCAAATATGTTGCAGAAGCTGGAGATGTACTGGTGTTTACGCCTGAAACCACAGTTATTTTTGACAAAGATAGTGATGGAGAAGCAATTTATACTGGTCACCGTTTGCCAGAGCCATCATTTATGTAATCTAAAAAAATTTTCCGTTTACGGTGTCGTGATGAATCCAATCGGCCATTAAACACAGGGTGGTCGATTGGAAAATTTTTATATAGGGGTGAGGAGAATGGCTGTAGAAAATCAAATGTATCAAGAAGGGGTAATGGAAATTCCAAGTTGGTGGAAATGTCCAACTGGATACGAAAGTTTGCAAATGGCAGCACATGAATTAGGTCGGAATGAATTGTTGGAGCGAGCGGAAATTTCTGATCGCAATAGCTGCTATCCTTCTGAAAGTCTAAAGGCAATTGCCAATGCTGGCTGGGGTGCGGTAACTATTCCAATCGAAGATGGTGGTCTTGGTAAAGGGATCACAGGCTTTGCGGTTTTAGCAGAAAGCTTCGCCCAGTATTGTGCATCTTCAACCATGTGTTGGGTTATGCACAATGCGGCTGTTCAAACCCTTTATTCAGCGGGTACAAAAGAACAGCGTAAGCGATTTATACCTGGTGTTTTGAACGGGGAAATTGGCGCACTAGCCTTCAGTGAACCAGCAACTGGTGGACATTTTTGGAATGTGGTGAGTTCTGCACCTCGCATGGGACAGGGGTATGTGTTAAATGCTGATAAATCCTTCGTCACAAGCGCCGGTGAAGCGGATTGGTATATTGTTTGCACTAGTTCACAAGATAGTAAAAATGAGGATAAACTAATGTTTTTGCTTGTAGATAAAAATCAGGATGGTGTCAACTATTTCCCATATTCAGCAATGGGATTGCGCGGAAACTCAAGTGGTCCAATGACATTTAGGGACGTCTATGTGCCTAGTGAAAATCGAATTGGCACAGAGGGTGGAATGCTTTATTACAACGATAATGTCATCGACCCGTTGTTTCTATTGGGAACATCAGCCTGCTGGATTGGCATTGCTCAAGGCGCACTGAATGCTGCGTTAAAAGGAGCTAAGACAAAGGTTCATGCTGACACAGGTTCTGCTGTTACAGGGTATCAAGTCATAAGACATGAACTAGCTAAAGCGCAAATCCAAATTGATTGTGCGAGAAGTATGCTGTTTAGGGTAACGGAGGAGATGGATCGTGTCTTAGCGAGTGGAGAAGAACTTTCTACTTGCTTGTATCCGCTATGGGAGTTGAAAACATTAGCGGCAGATATGGTAATTGGCGTGACCAATCAAGCGATGCAAATTTCAGGAGGAAGAGGCTATTTAACTGGTCAAATTGAAAAGTTTGTCCGTGACGGCCGTGCTGGAGCATTAATGGGACCAACAAATGAAATTTTGCGTGAATGGATTGGTCGAACTTTAATTGAAGTGCCATGGCTAGAATAGGGGTCATCCCATTTTTAAAAAAACAACTGCCAATGACTATTTTTAAGAAAGGGGATTACAATGAGGAATTTATTAAAAGGAAAATTCTCGCTGTTACTCATGCTAACCTTTGGCGTTTTGTTTCTGTTTCCAATCGGAGCTTTGGCACAAGGGGAAAGTGTCACAGTAGATACTGGTGATACTACTTGGATTTTCGCAGCAACAGCAATTGTGATGTTTATGCATATTCCCGGCCTCGCCCTTTTCTATGGCGGTTTAGTTAGCGAAAAGAATGTAGTGTCGACGATGATGCATAGCTTTGTTAGTCTCCTGGTGGTCACGATTGTATGGGTACTCTGGGGCTACAGTCTTACATATGGTACAGATATTAACGGTATCATTGGAGGACTAGATTATCTTGGCTTTAACAATGTCGGTACGGAAGCAACCTTTGGAACTTTAACAATTCCTCATTATTTATTTGCGATATTCCAAACCTTGTTTGCAGCCATTACTGTGGCAATCGTCTCAGGTGGTATTGCTGGGAGAATTTCATTTCCAGCTTGGATCCTATTTGCGATTCTTTGGCCAACTTTTATATATGCCCCAATGGCTCATTGGGTTTGGGGGGGAGGTTGGCTCTCAGGAATCGGTGAATTGGATTTTGCCGGCGGTACAGTTGTCCATGTGTTGTCTGGTGTAAGTGCATTGGTAGCAGCGCTGATGATTGGACCAAGACATCGGAAAAATAAAGGAGCACCTCACAACATCGTGTTGTTTCTAATCGGTGCAGCAACACTATGGTTCGGCTGGCTGACCTTTAATGGCGGCAGTGCCCTTGCTTCTGGCGGCTTGGCCTCTCTTGCAGTGGCTAACACCCAAGTGGCAGCAAGTGCTGGTGGACTTGGATGGTTAGTTGTTGAATGGATAATACGAAAACGCCCAACTTTAGTCGGAGCAGCAACTGGTGCCATTTCAGGGTTAGTTGCGATTACACCAGCAGCAGGCTATGTAACGGTTTTATCTGCGATAATTATCGGCTTTACTGGTGGGATGGTCTGTTATTACGGAGTTAACTTTATCAAAGCTAAGTTCAAATATGATGATACCTTGGATGCATTTGGGGTTCACGGACTTGGTGGAATTTGGGGGGCATTATTAACTGGCTTCTTTGCGACAAAAGATGTAAATCCTGCTGGTGGAAACGGTTTGTTCTATGGTAATCCGGAGCAGGTGCTTCATCAGCTAACGGGAATTGGAGTGACATTAGCACTCGCTACAGTGGGAACCTTTTTAATTTTAAAATTCATCAGTCTATTTACGCCTTTACGTGTTTCTGAAAAAGAAGAATTGCTTGGCCTTGATCTGAGTGTCCATGAGGAACTAGCCTATAATCTTACTACGCAACCAACAACAGCAAACATACCAACAACAAAACCTGGTATCATGCCCGATCAGCCAATCAGTGGATAAAAGAAAGTAAGTAGAAGCAAGGGGGGAAATGATGCAGATACATCCAGTTCATGCGTTGCATCTATTTTCATCAATCGTGACGGTTGGAGCTCTTGATGGGGTCCATTTAGGACATCAAGCATTAATTAATGGGGCGAAATGCCGAGCAAACAGCCTCGGTGTTCCGTTAGTTGTGTATACATTTGATCCTCCACCAAAGGTATTATTTCAAGGAGTTCAACCATTAACAACGATTTATGAAAAGCTTAGTAGATTAGAATTACTTGGTGTTGACCATACAGTGGTGGCACCCTTTAATGAACAGTATGTAAATCGTTCTGCTGAGAGTTTTCTTCATGAATTAAGTCAGTTTATGCCGGTGGAAATCTGGTCAGGTCCTGATTTCCACTTCGGAAAAAATAAGCGGGGCGATATTCAAACCCTGAAGGAGAAATATGAGGTTCAAGTGGTTAGTCCTGTTAGATGTCAACAAGGAGAGGCAATTTCCTCAAGTCGCATCCGCAGGCTCACTTCACAAAAGAGGTATATGGAAGCAGATGTCCTTATGGGCTGGTCAGTTCAAGGATAAGAGGTTAAGACCGTTTCTGTATAGTGACTTTTAAAAAATTAACCAAAAAGTTTGTATGAGAGGAGTATATCGATGGTAAATTCGGAAATTGTCAATTCTATCGTGATTAAAAATGAGCAGCCGCAGATTACTAGATTCCCCTTCCCGTTTAAAAGTGATTCCTATCGTTACTCAAATAACTCTGTCAGCTTGGAATCTGGTCAAATTGTTACAATCACTCCAGAGTACTTTGCTGAAATCGGGATAAAACGTCACTTACTTACTACTGTACACCATCGATCCTATCAATCATTTTCACATTCACTCGAGGCTCAATGGGAATGCATGGAGATGATCATTGATGAATTATGTGCAAATTACCCCGATTATTTTACTATTGAAAAAGATGGAAATCACTGGATTTTTGTAAATCATTTGTTAAATGAAACCATAGCGTTTATTTTTGGCGACAGCTCTTCATTGCCTTATGAGCCACTTGATTTTATTGGAAGACATGTCCAGGAAGATTTATTTTATATATCCCAAAGAGACGGGGATTTATATATGGATGCTGGTCAGCTTTGTTTTCCAGCAAATTGGTCGATTGCCTTTGATGCGGGAATGACCTTTACTGAATGGCATTCGCCTGTCCCTCATTTTTCCGATAGTGGTATGGCTGAGAAGGTGAAGAAGTTCTTGATGAAGATGGAAGCAGGTAAACCTTGGACCCGCCTGAATTGGACGTTAACAGTTGAATCAATTCTTGATACTTTTCCGGAAACCTATGCCGAATGGGGTGTGAAAAAGGATCAAATCTCGCCTCAAAATGTCGGCAAGCTTGTTCACCTTAGAACAGAGGATCAACGACTATTCCGAATGCCAGGCAGTAATGGTATATTATTCAGCATTCATACCCATCTTCTTCCAGTGTGTGAATTACCGAAAAATCCAGCATGGCTAAAGCGTTTTTATCATGTATTGTTAGATTTACCGGAATATATGGCAGATTATAAGGGGTTTAGCTCATATAAAGCAAAACTATTAGCGTATTTAGAAACAGAAATTTCTAAACTTCAAGAGAGTAGGTGAGAAAATGTGAAACAGGAGCTGCTAACGATTTTTCTTTCGCAGAAAAAGCAAAAGGATCATATTATTGAAAAATTAACGCCAAAGATCAGTAGCGCTGTCCATCTTGTTTCTGATTTTTCAGAGGAAGATATACTCCCCATCCTTAAAAATGCTACTATGGGGTCAAAGTTAGTGTTGATCGGCGAATGGGAATTGGTCATGAGATTGAAGCGACTTGCCGTCACGACAGGATTTTCAGATGAGGAAATCATCATCAAGGGTCTCGGAGATAAGGAAGAGCAAGTATTTTGTGTGAAATGCTATCAGCATAGTCAAAAAACAGAAGCGAAGGTGATTACCTGTCACCATTGCGGTCAAACTTTAGAAGTCTCAAAGCACTACTCCAAAAGGCATGATGCTTATTTGGGATTTATCAGTTTGTAAGTTTGTATGTAATAAAAACTTAACTAGCAAGAAATCAAACACTCCAGGATAAAATGAATCCTGGAGTATTTCTATTAGCTGCTTTGCATCTGAAAGCTTGGTCGTTCTTTTACATATTGATAAATATTGATTGCTAAATGAATATTGAAGATTTGTTTATTGTCCATTAAATCGACTGAGAGAATTTCTTCGATTCGCTTTAGACGGTAGTTTAAGGTGTTTGGATGAATATGAAGGGCATCAGCTGTTTTCTTGATATTCTGGTTTTGATCAAAATATACAAACAAGGATTGTAATAACTCAGCTTTGCGAGTTCTTTCATATTCAATTAGTGAGCCCAGTACCTCGTGAGTAAAATCTACTAATTCCTCCTCTGAGTTTTGCAGAATAAATCGTTGTACGCCTAGGTCGGTATAACAAAGGACATTGTCCTCGAAATGATAGTTTTCGATAAAATTAATACATTTTGTTGCATCCTTGAACGATTGATGACCATAAATTAATCCAGATTTAACCCGCCCAATTCCAATCGTTCCGTCAAGGTCATATTTAACTTGTATTTCCTTTAAATACGTTTTTGCCAACGCTTTCAATTGAGAAACGATGGAAGACGCAGACATCTTGCTATCATATGATAGTAGAACAACGATTTGTTGGTCAATTGGAACGGCCATTCCATGCGGATTAAATTGAAGGAAATTTTGATTCGCGAAATGAAGGAGGTTCCTCATCATATTCTCGCGATTGATTTTAAGCTTATTCGAATCGCCAAAATTAATCATCAAGGTTACATAATTTCGATTTGGATCTAAATTTAAATTTTTCGCTCTTTGCAGCAAGGTTTCATCCATTTGTCCGGATAAAAGCTTGCTGACAAAATCCCCGCGTAATCTCTGCTGCGTATCGAATATTGCCTGCTCCTTTACAAGCTCTAAAGAAATAACGGTACAGGCATGCTCTAGAGCTGCAATATCAAGCTGAGCCATTCGCTTTTTGGATAAAATTAACAAAATCCCTAAATTCTTAGGTTTTGAGCCAAGTGATAAGGCAATGAGTTGATATGATTCTCCATACAATTCGATATCTGTTACTGAACGAGAATTTTCAATTGAAAGGATAAATTGGATTGCTTGCAGCTTTATGTAATTCAGAGCATCTGGTGAAAGTGAAGAATCATAAGCTGAAGCGATTAACTCACCTAGATCATCAAATAGGAATGTTGGTTCACCAATTGTACTTTGGATATAGCTCATAATTGATTGTAAGCCTTCACCGTTTAATACGAGATTAGCTAGATTGGTATGAGCGTCGATAGATTTAGTTAGCATTTGTACCGTTTTTTCTTTTTCCTGATAAAGGCTTGATTTATCTAGGGCAATGGCCGCCTGATGGGCGATAGCCTCTAGTAAATTAATATCCTCTTGTTTAAATGTTAACGAATCTTGAAACGAATCTAATGTAATGACACCGATACATTCACCTTTTAATTTAATAGGAGAAGAGATGACCGACGTGAAATGAAAGTTATTGGCAATAGACTGATCTAATAATTCTCGATTATGAGGTTTTAATGTTGTCAGCGCTTTTTTGATTTCCTCAGCATTTGGGTAATGAAGTCCTCTTTCAGCAGCAAATGTCATACCAGTCATAGACTCGCCCGGTTTAAGACGAATTTGTCTGAAAATATGCGGATAAAAATTTCCTTGTGCGGACTGGGCAACGAGGTAGTCTTCTTCTTTATTATATAACCAAAAAGAGCCTCCACCTGCTGCCTCAACAACAGAAATCGTTTCAATCATAATGGAATCAATAATCGTATCGATATCGAATGACGAGTTAATGACGTTGGAAACATGGATTAATGACTTCAACTGACGGTGTGTTAACGTATCTTGCAAATTCTATCATCCTTATCTGTTGTGGTATTTATATTACATATTTTTACTAAAATTCATTTTTGTGTAAATTACACAAAATTCTGAAAATATATTCAGAGGATTAAACATAGTATTCTAATTTCTAATTGTTATAATTATAAGAAAGTTTTGAAAATAAAGAAAGGAGTTGATATATAAGGATTTGTGAGGTGTTTTGACAAAATCCTTTATCGTTTTCATTAGGAGATATTATTATTTTGCTACAATATGCGAGATTATGTCGAAAGAAGTCAGAATATTAAGAAAAAGGGGATGTAAATAGATGAACTTTGAATTAACAAAAGAACAAGAAATGATCCGTAAACTTATTCGTGATTTTGCAGAAGCAGAGGTTGCACCAGGTGCCGACGATCGTGACCGTACAGGAGAATTCCCGAAAGAGATTTTTGCGAAATTGTCTGAACTAGGTATCATGGGTCTTCCATTCTCAGAAGAATATGGTGGTGGCGATGCCGATACAACAAGCTTTGCAATCGTCGTTGAAGAATTAAGCCGTGTATGTGGGTCAACAGGGATTACATATTCCGCTCATATCTCACTAGGCGGAGCTCCACTTAACTTATTTGGTACACATGAACAAAAGCAAAAATACTTAACTCCAATTTGTACAGGCGAATCTTTCGGAGCTTTTGGATTAACTGAGCCAAATGCTGGATCTGACGCATCTGGTACTCAAACAACTGCAGTACTTGATGGTGATGAGTGGGTGCTTAACGGTTCTAAATGCTTCATTACGAATGCAAGCTATGCGAAACATCTTGCAGTAACAGCGGTAACTGACCGTTCAAAAGGCATTAACGGAATCTCAGCATTTATCGTTCCAACTGACGCACCAGGTTTCACTGTCATCAGCAATTACGAAAAAATGGGTCTTCACTCTTCTAATACAACTGAATTAATTTTGGAAAATGTACGCATTCCAAAAGAAAACCTTTTAGGAGTAGAAGGAAATGGCTACAAACAATTCTTAGCTACTCTTGATGGTGGACGTATCGGTATTGGTGCAATGGCTGTCGGTCTTGCTCAAGGGGCTTTTGAGAAAGCGCTTCAATATGCACAAGAAAGAAAACAATTCGGTAAAAGCTTATCAAACTTCCAAGCAATCCAATTTAAATTAGCAGATATGGCAATGTATATCGATCTTGCTAGAACAGCAGTTTATAAAGCGGCATGGTTGAAAGACCAAGGTAAAAACTTCAAAAAAGAAGCAGCATATGCAAAGCTATTTGCTTCTGAAATCTGCATGAAGGTTTGTGATCAAGCAGTACAAATCCACGGAGGTTATGGCTACATGAAGGAATACCAAGTAGAACGCTTCTTCCGTGATGCGAAATTGCTTGAAATTGGTGAAGGTACATCTGAAGTTCAACGCATGGTAATTGCGAAACAAATTGGCTGTTAATCTCTTATGTCTTAAGCATCCATAAGGTTGCGAAAACTATAAATTTTTTCAATCTAAATAAAAAATTTAAATAAGAGGTGGAACTTCAAAATGGGTGAGATTTTAAAGATTTCGGTTGGTAAATTGCTTGAAAAGGTTGCGAAGGAAAGACCAGACCATGAAGCGTTGGTTTATCCAGATCGTAATCTCCGTTATACGTATAAGCAGTTTGATGAGCTTTGTCGGAAAGTCGCAAGAGGATATATGAAGCTCGGTTTAGATAAGGGCGATCATATGGCGATTTGGTCAACGAATTATCCTGAATGGGTTACAACTCAATTTGCTACAGGAAAAATGGGTGCTGTTCTAGTTACAGTTAATACTAGCTATCAATCAGCAGAACTAGAATACCTATTAAAACAATCGGACTCTACTACCTTAGTTTTGATGGAAGAGTATCGCGGAACCTCTTATATCGATACACTTTACGAGATTGTTCCTGAATTGAAGACTTCAGAACCAGGTCAATTAAAATCAGAGAAGCTTCCATTCTTAAAAAATGTCATTGTGTTAAGTGAAAAACGCTACCCAGGTATGTTCAACTGGTCTGATCTCTTAGAAATGTCAAATGAAATCACCGAGGAACAACTAGATGCAAGAATGTCTACACTTGAGGCAGATGATGTAATCAATATGCAATATACATCAGGAACAACCGGATTTCCTAAAGGGGTTATGCTCACCCATAGTAACCTAGTAAATAATGCAGTGAACGTAGCTGCATGTATGAATTTAACGCATGAGGATCGCATGTGTATTCCAGTACCGTTCTTCCATTGCTTTGGATGCGTACTTGGAACTCTCACTTGTGTAACAGTAGGGGCAACAATGGTTCCTGTTCAAGAATTCTCTCCGTTAGAAGTATTAAAAGCTGTTGAAGCTGAAAAATGTACGGCATTACACGGAGTTCCAACGATGTTTATTGCTGAATTAAATCATCCTGAATTCTCAAAATTTGACTTATCTTCATTGCGAACAGGAATTATGGCTGGCTCCACTTGCCCGGAAGAAGTCATGAAAGCTGTAACAGAAACAATGGGAGCAAGTGAAATTACCATCACTTATGGTCAAACTGAATCTTCTCCAGGAATTACGATGACAAGAACGAATGATCCACTTCATTTACGTGTTGCATCAGTTGGTAGGGCTATGCCGGAGGTCGAAGTGAAAATCGTTGATCCAACAACTAATGAAGAAGTTCCGTACGGAGTTTCAGGTGAGCTTTGCACAAGAGGCTACCATGTGATGAAGGGATATTATAAAAATCCTGGTGCAACTCAAGATGCTATTGATGAAGAAGGCTGGTTGCATACTGGTGATATCGCTGAAATGGATGAAAACGGCTACTGCAAAATCACTGGTCGTCTGAAAGACATGATCATTCGTGGCGGTGAAAATATTTACCCGCGTGAAATCGAAGAATTTTTATATACACATCCAAAAGTACTTGATGTTCAAGTTGTTGGTGTTCCAGATCCGAAATTCGGTGAGGAAGTCATGGCTTGGGTTCAATTAAAAGAAGGCGAAACTGCTACTGTTGAAGAAATCAAAGAATACTGTAAGGGGAAAATCTCACGCTTTAAGATTCCTAGATATATTGAGTTTTGTGACTCATTCCCAATGACAGCATCTGGAAAAATCCAGAAGTTTAAGCTTCGAGAAAATGCTGAAAAAGTATTGAACGTACTTAAATAATATAGAAACGGGTGAAAATCAATGTTCAATAAAGTTCTAATCGCTAATCGCGGGGAAATTGCAGCTCGAGTAATGCGCACATGTAAAGCGTTAGGGATTTCTACTGTAGGTGTATATTCAGAAGCTGATGCAGAGGCGCCTCATGTGAAATTGGCTGATGAAGCTTATTTCATTGGTGGCTCCCGCGTATCTGAAAGCTATTTAAATATCGAAAAGATTTTAGAGGTTGCAAGACTTTCAGGTGCAGAAGCCGTCCATCCTGGTTATGGTTTAGTATCTGAGAATGCCGAATTTGCTCGGCGCTGTGAGGCGGAAGGACTTGTTTTCATCGGTCCTTCTCCAGAAGTTATATCGCAAATGGGCTCAAAAATTGAATCTCGTAAAGCAATGGAGGAAGCAGGTGTTCCTGTTGTTCCTGGAATTACTTATCCATTAGCTGACGCTGAAGAAGCGGTTCAAGTAGCAAACACATTTGGCTATCCAGTGATGCTTAAAGCATCAGCTGGTGGCGGCGGAATTGGCATGCAAGTCGTTAAAAGCGATGATGAAATCCGCAAAGCATTTGAAGGAAACCGTAAACGTGCGACCGATTTTTTCGGCGATGGAGCGATGTATGTTGAGAAATACGTTGAAAACCCACGTCATATCGAAATTCAAATTTTAGCAGACGGTCAAGGGAACACGGTATATCTCTGGGAACGTGAATGTTCTGTACAACGTCGCCATCAAAAAGTCGTTGAAGAGGCTCCATCATCATTCATCTCTGAAGAAACTCGTCAGAAAATGGGGCAAGCAGCTGTAACGGCAGCTAAGGCAATAGGCTATAAAAATGCAGGAACAATTGAGTTTCTAGTTGATGAACAACAAAACTTCTATTTCCTAGAAATGAACACTAGATTACAGGTTGAACACCCTGTAACAGAAGAAATCACAGGCTTAGATTTAGTTGAGCAGCAGCTTCGCATCGCCTTTGGTGAAACACTGCGCTTCAACCAAGACGATATTAAGCGCTATGGCCATGCGATTGAAGTGCGAATTTATGCGGAGGATCCAAAAACCTTCTTCCCTTCACCAGGAAAAATCACCAAATTGGTGTTGCCTGAAGGTGCAGGAATCCGCCATGAGTTGGCAGTCCATGATCAATCAGCTGTCACTCCGTTTTATGATCCGATGATTGCGAAACTCATCGTAAAAGGAAGCAACCGTGAAGAAGCAATCGAAAATATGCAGGCAGCATTAGAGGGTTATGAAGTAGAAGGAATTAAGACGAATATCCCAATGCTTAAGGAAGTCATTGCCCATGAGGCTTTCCGTAGTGGTGATACACAAACGAACTTTGTGGAAAAGCACCTACAACCCCAAAAAAAATCCGCAAAAAGCGTGAAATAGGAGGAAATCAAGATGAATGAAGTATATGCAAGCATGGCTGGAAACGTATGGAAGGTATTAGTGAAGCCAGGTGACGTAGTTGAAGAAGGTCAAGATGTTGTCATCTTGGAATCTATGAAAATGGAAATTCCAATTTCTGCAGAAGTCGATGGAACAGTTAAAGACGTAAAAATTAACGAAGGTGATTTCGTTAACGAAGGCGATATCATTGTAGAAATCGAGGAGTAATCCACACTGCAAACTTTTTGAAAGAAGGTGGAAGACAGATGAATTGGCCGCAAAATGTCACGATAAAAGAAGTAGGCCCAAGGGATGGATTGCAAAATGAAAAAGCATTCATTCCAACGGAAGATAAAATAGCTTGGATTAATCAACTGTCCGAAACAGGATTAAATCATATTGAAATTACTTCCTTTGTAAATCCAAAATGGATTCCAGCACTTTCAGATGCCGTTGCAGTTGCAACCGGGATTACCCGCGCGAAAGGTGTTACCTATTCGGCACTCGTTCCAAACCAGCAAGGTTTGGAGCGGGCCTTTGCCGCTAACATAGATGAAGTTGCTGTATTCATGTCATCAAGTGAAACTCATAATTTAAAAAATATCAATAAATCTATCGATCAAACCTTTCCAATATTAAAAGCAATCGTCCAGGATTCTATTACAGCAGGAAAGCAAACAAGAGGATATGTCTCAACCGTATTTGGTTGTCCTTATGAAGGAAAAGTAGACATCGAGCAAGTTGTTCGTGTTTCAGAAAGCTTATTCGAAATGGGAATCGATGAGCTATCACTCGGGGACACAATCGGTGTGGCAAATCCAAAGCAGGTCGTGCAAGTCTTAGAGGTATTGTTAAAACGTTTTCCTCCAGAAAAATTAGCGATGCACTTCCATGATACACGCGGAACAGCCTTAGCCAACATTTTAGTTTCATTAGATATGGGAATCACTACTTTTGATTCTTCAATCGGTGGTTTAGGTGGCTGCCCGTATGCTCCTGGAGCAAGCGGAAATGTTGCCACAGACGATTTGATTTATATGCTACATGAAATGGAAATTCAAACAGGTATCAATCAAGAAAAGCTTTTAAACGCTTCAAGATTTATTCAAGAGAAAATTGGAAAACCGTTACCAAGCCGGAGCCTTCAGGTAGCATGTTCCACTGTAGGTTAGGATTGATTTTTAGGAGGGAATATTCATGGGGAATCCTGTGTTGGTTACGAAAAAAGATAATGGAATCGCAATCATTACATTGAATCGGGCAGAAGCGGCAAACGCTTTGTCCGTGCAAATGTTAAAAATACTTCAAGAAACAATCAATGATATCAAATTCGATAAAAATGTACGCTGCGTGATTATTACAGGAGCTGGCGATAAAGCATTCTGCGCTGGAGCTGATTTGAAAGAACGCGCTGGAATGAATCCGGTTGAAGTTCGCAAAACAGTCGCGTTAATTCGCGGTAATATCAATGCAATTGAAGCACTACCACAGCCGGTAATTGCAGCAATCAACGGTGTTGCCTTTGGTGGTGGAACGGAGCTTGCGCTTGCATGTGACATTCGCATTGCTTCAGAAACTACGAAAATGGGCTTAACTGAAACATCACTTGGAATTATCCCTGGAGCAGGCGGCACACAGCGTTTACCCCGATTAGTAGGAAAAGGTCGTGCCAAAGAACTTATTTTTACAGCTAGACGAATTGATGCTTGGGAAGCACGAGAAATCGGCTTAGTCGAGTACGTAACACCAGCAGGCTCGTTGCTTGAAAAAGCAATGGAAGTAGCCGGACAAATTGTTAAAAATGGTCCAATCGCAGTAACTCAAGCAAAATTTGCTATTGATAAGGGTTACGATGTTGATCAAAATACAGGTCTTTCTATTGAACAAAACGCCTACGAAATTACCATCCCAACAAAAGACCGTCTAGAAGGCTTACAAGCATTCAAAGAAAAAAGACCACCTGTATACATAGGTGAATAAATAGATAGGTAGAAGAGACGGGCTTATGCCCATACAGTTGATTGTAGTAGAAAGCGAAATGCCTGAAGCGGAAATCAACTATAAATACTAGACGAGAAGGAGAGAATGATATGACAGTTGATGTACAGTCCCTTCAAAACTCACTTGAAGAAAAAATAGACCAAATTAAAAAGGGTGGCGCCCCTAAATACCATGAGAAAAACCAAGAACAAGGCAAGCTTTTCATGCGTGATCGCTTAAAACTTCTTTTCGATCCAGGCTTCGAACTTGAAGATGCATTATTTGCCAACTTTATGGCGGGCGACCTTCCAGCAGACGGTGTATACACAGGTATGGGTAAAATCAATGGCCAGCTTGTTTGCGTAATGGCAAATGACTCTACGATTAAAGCGGGTTCTTGGGGTTCACGGACTGTAGAAAAAATTATCCGTATCCAAGAAACAGCTGAAAAGCTTCGTGTTCCACTACTTTATCTTGTCGATTCAGCTGGTGCTCGTATCACTGACCAAGTGGAAATGTTCCCAGGTCGCCGTGGTGCCGGCCGTATTTTCTACAATCAAGTAAAATTCTCTGGCCGAGTTCCACAAGTATGTATTTTATTCGGACCTTCAGCAGCAGGTGGTGCATACATCCCAGCTTTCTGTGATATCGTCATCATGGTTGATAAAAATGCATCAATGTACCTTGGATCACCTCGTATGGCTGAAATGGTTATCGGTGAGCAAGTAACATTAGAGCAAATGGGCGGAGCGCGTATGCATTGTTCAGTTTCAGGTTGTGGTGATGTTCTTGCGAAAAATGAAGAAGATGCAATCGCTCAAGCTCGTAAATATTTGTCATACTTCCCAGCAAACTATTCTGAAAAACCACCGGTTCAAGAATCAGTTGCACCTAAGCAATTAAAGAAACCATTAGAAGAAATCATTCCTGCGAATCAAAATGCAGCGTTCAATATGCTTGATTTAATTAACGGAATTATTGATGAAGGTACTTTCTTTGAAATTAAAAAGCTATTTGCTGGTGAATTAATTACTGGTCTTGCTCGCATCGACGGTAAAGCTGTCGGAATTATCGCTAACCAACCGCGCGTAAAAGGTGGCGTACTATTCCACGATACAGCCGATAAGGCAGCGAAGTTTATCAACCTATGTGACGCTTTCCATATTCCATTATTGTTCCTTGTGGATGTTCCAGGCTTCATGATTGGTACAGCTGTAGAGCGTGCTGGAATCATTCGTCATGGTGCGAAAATGATTTCTGCTATGAGTGAAGCATCTGTTCCAAAAATCTCTGTCATCGTTCGTAAGGCATACGGTGCAGGTCTATACGCAATGGCAGGCCCAGCATTCGAACCTGATGCAGTGTTAGCATTACCATCTGCTTCTATCGCAGTAATGGGACCTGAAGCAGCAGTAAATGCTGTTTATGCTAATAAAATTGCGGCGTTACCAGAAGAAGAGCGTCCAGCATTCATTGCTGAAAAACGTGAGGAATACACAAAGGATATCGATATTTACCGTCTAGCATCTGAAATGGTCATCGACGGAATCATCCCAGTAACATCACTACGTGACGAGTTAATCAACCGTTATGATGCTTACTCATCAAAAGATGTTCAATTCACAGATCGCAAACACCCAGTATATCCAGTTTAATACTTAAGTTTTTACAGGGAGGTTACAATAATGACGAAAAGTAAGGTTGTCAATTCATTTGCTGAAGCAGTTAAAGATATTAAAGATGGGGATACACTTATCGTTGGTGGATTTGGTCTTTGCGGAATTCCTGAAAAAGCTATTCTTGCACTACGGGACCAAGGCACAAAGGATTTAACAGTCGTTAGTAATAACTGCGGCGTTGATGACTGGGGCTTAGGTTTACTTCTTGCTAACAAGCAAATCAAGAAAATGATTTCTTCTTATGTAGGTGAAAATAAAATTTTTGAAACTCAGTTCTTAAGCGGTGAGCTTGAAGTTGAACTAGCACCACAAGGCACGCTTGCTGAGCGGATTCGTGCCGGTGGCGCTGGAATCCCAGGCTTTTACACAGCAACAGGCGTAGGTACACCAATTGCAGAAGGTAAAGAACATAAGGAATTCAACGGCAAGACTTACCTTTTAGAAGAAGGGATCGTTGGTGATTTTGCCCTAGTAAAAGCATGGAAAGCAGATCCACTTGGAAACCTTGTCTTCCGTAAAACAGCTCGTAACTTCAATCCAATGGCAGCAACTGCAGGTAAAATCACCATTGCTGAGGTTGAGGAAATCGTTGGTATCGGCGAATTAGATCCAGACGAAATTCACACTCCAGGAATCTACGTTCAACGCGTATTACTAGGAACAAACTACGAAAAACGCATCGAACGCCGTACTGTAGTTCAAGCTTAATTTTTGCGAAAAATAATCAAAGAGACGAGGGAATAGATAATGAAGGATACACGCCAAATCATCGTTAAACGTGCCGTAAAGGAAATTCAAGATGGTATGAATGTTAATCTAGGAATCGGGATTCCAACCCTAATTGCTAACGAGATTCCTAGTGATTATAATGTATTGCTGCAATCAGAAAACGGTCTATTAGGTATCGGGCCATACCCAATTGCAGGATCTGAAGATCCAGATTTAATTAACGCCGGAAAAGAAACCGTAACCGCAGTTCCTAGCGCTTCATATTTTGACAGCGCAGAATCATTCGCAATGATTCGCGGTGGTCATATCGACCTAGCAATCCTAGGAGGAATGGAAGTTTCTGAATCTGGAGACTTAGCAAACTGGATGATTCCTGGAAAAATGGTAAAAGGGATGGGCGGTGCAATGGACCTAGTGAATGGTGCAAAGCGCGTCGTTGTTATCATGGAACATGTGAACAAGCATGGTGAATCCAAAGTGAAAAAGGATTGCACACTACCATTAACTGGTAAAGGTGTTGTTCACCGCTTAATCACTGATTTAGCAGTGTTCGATTTTACCCCAGAAGGTATGGTTCTTGTTGAAACACAAGAAGGAGTTACCGTTGAGGAAGTAATTGAAAAAACAGAAGCTAAATTTAAAGTTGCAGTTTCTAGCTAATTTTAGATTTTGAATTTTGGATGAAGGGTGTCTAGAAAATGGGACACCCTCTCTTTCATTACTAAAAAAATGAAGGATATTTCTCAGAAATGAAGGTTTTTCACCGAAAATAACTCATTTTTTTCAAAAAACCAAACAAAACTTCCCACTCAATCAAAAATCCTGTAAATTTTATAAACACAATCAAACTATCAATTAGGATTTTTTAAAAAAATCTCCAATTAACTTTGCTTAATATGTTGACAATGTTTTTAATTCTTAGTAATATACCCTTAGGGGTATACAAAAAGAGGTTATTTTCGAACAAGGGGGCTTATTTAATGAAAGAAATATCAACAACTGAAGTGGAAGCATTACTAAAAGAAGGAAAAACATTAAATCTTATAGATGTACGTGAAGCAGATGAGGTTCTAGAGAGAAGTATTCCAGGTATTATCCATATTCCATTGGGATTGATTCCGAACAGTTTGCATGAATTGGATCAAGAAAAAGAATACATTATGGTCTGCCGTTCAGGTGCTCGCAGTGGTCGAGCTACTCAGTTCCTTAAAAGCCAAGGTTTTAAGGTTACCAATATGAATGGAGGAATGCTTGCCTGGAAAGGTGAGGTTAAGTAAAAAATTTTACGCAAAAATATACCTTATAGGGTAATTAGTGAGGGATATACATGGAACCGATTAAAACAGATTTCGTATTAGATGCAAAGGGTCTTGCTTGTCCGATGCCGGTTGTCAGAACAAAAAAGGCAATGGATGGGCTAGTTGAAGGACAAGTGATTGAAATTATTGCAACAGATAAGGGTTCAAAAGCAGATCTAAAGGCTTGGTCAAAAAACGCAGGTCATCAATATTTAGGTGTGATTGAAACAGACGGTGTCATTATTCATTACATTAGAAAGGCATCAAGTGAGGAGACAGTCGAAAAAAAACACTCTCAAGTAGCGACTAACGAAGAGTTGGCCATGAAAATTGATGCTAATGATAACTGCGTTGTTCTTGATGTGAGGGAAGCGGCAGAATATGCTTTCGATCATATCCCTAATGCGCTATCAATTCCGCTAGGAGACTTACAAGATCGATTAAACGAATTAAATCAAGAAGCTACGATTTATGTTATTTGCCGGACAGGAAACAGAAGTGATTTCGCCGCACAGCTTTTAGCAGAAAACGGTTTTAAGAGCGTATTTAATGTTGTGCCTGGCATGAGTGAATGGATTGGGAAAACAATTGGTCTTAACAATTTAACAGAATTGAGGGGGAAATAAGATGAGTGGAAAAGTAGCTATTATTGCTAGTAATGGTGGTTTATTTGATGCCTATAAGGTTTTCAATATAGCAACTGCAGCAGCTTCAATGGATAAAGAAGTTTCTATTTTCTTCACTTTCGAAGGGCTTAATCTTATTCACAAACAAGCAAACCAAGCATTGCCAATCCCTGCGGGTAAGGAGCATTATGCCCAAGGGTTTAAGAAAGAAAACGTTCCTGCAATACCAGAATTGATTGAGATCGCAAAAGAGTTAGGTGTCAAATTCATTGGCTGTCAAATGACAATTGATGTCATGGGACTAGAACTTGCAGATCTTCTTGACGGGATTGAAGTTGGTGGGGCTGTAACGTTTCTAGAGTATGCGAAGGATGCAAATGTAACTTTAACTTTTTAACTAAAATAGCTTAACATTATTTTTTTTATAAAAAATAAATACCTATATAGGTATAAGGAGGATTTGTTCATGAAAGCTATTACTGCTAAGGAAATTAATCAATTGATTGTGGATAAACAACCAGTCTTTATGCTTGATGTTCGTAATCAGGATGATTTTAATGATTGGAAAATTGAAGGGGAAAATATTGAATACTTGAATGTACCTTATTTCGATTTGATTGATGGTGTTGAGCCAATCTTAGAACAAATTTCAACTGACAAAGAAATCATCGTTGTTTGTGCTAAGGAAGGTTCTTCGATGATGATAGCTGAGATGCTAACAGAAAAGGGTCTAGAGGTTTCCTACCTAGAGGGCGGTATGAAAACTTGGAGTGAATACTTATACCCAGCTAAAGTATATGAAGATGAAGATATTACTGTACACCAGTTCATCCGCGTTGGGAAAGGCTGCTTGTCATATATCGTGACATCTGGGGAAGAAGCATTAGTGGTTGATCCGTCACGATTTATTGATACCTATACTGATTTTGCGGCGTCACAAGGCGCGAAAATAACTCATATTGTTGACTCGCATTTACATGCTGACCATATTACTGGTGGGCGTGAACTCGCTGAAAAAATCGGTGCGAAATACTACTTAATGAAATCTGAAGGTGCTGTATTTGATTTCGAACATCTCGAGGACCACAATAAAATTGAATTTGCGAACGTGAAATTAGAAGTGTTGGCAGTGAAAACTCCTGGACACACACCAGGAAGTGTTTCTTTCTTCGTAAATAATAAATTACTATTCTCTGGTGACACCATTTTTGTATCTGGTTTAGGTCGCCCTGATTTAGGCGGTAAAGCTCGTGAATGGGCAGTTGATTTATATGATTCCATTTATAGCAAAGTGTCTCAAATTGCTAATGACATCATCGTTCTACCTGGCCATTATGCTGATTTCCATGGCGAAATTAACGAAGAAGGCTATATCGGAAATACATTAGGAAACATTCGAAAAATCAATGATATGATGGCTGGCAAAACGGTTGAAGAGTTCGTCGACCATGTAGCTTCATCGGCATCTACAGACACACCTCCAAACTTTGAAGATATTGTCGCCATTAACAGAGGGGTAAAAGCGGCGACAGATGAAGAGCAGCAAGAATTAGAAATTGGGCCAAACCGCTGTGCAGTACACCATACGCATTAATTAGTTCTGGCCAATTTGAAAGGGAACCAGCCTTGGTTCCCTTCGCTTAATAGGGGGCTTAAATCGTGGATTTAGGATTTATTATTACAATTTTTCTGATAGGATTTTTAGGATCATACGTGTCTGGAATGTTAGGTATTGGTGGCTCCATCATAAAATATCCGATGTTGCTTTATATTCCACCATTAATGGGATATGCGGCCTTTACGGCTCATGAAGTATCTGGTATTAGTGCAATACAAGTATTTTTTGCAACCATTTCAGGTGTTTGGGCCTACCGTAAAGGTGGATACTTGAACAAACAGTTAATCCTATATATGGGTGGAAGTATCTTAATCGGGAGCTTTGTCGGTGGCTACGGCTCTAAGCTTATGAGTGAAGGTGGCATCAATGTCATTTATGGAATTTTAGCTTTAATCGCCGCAATCATGATGTTTATCCCGAAAAAGGGCATCGATGATATTCCTTTTGACCAGGTAAAGTTTAATAAATGGCTAGCAGTAGGGCTTTCGCTACTTGTTGGTATAGGAGCAGGGATTGTAGGTGCAGCAGGAGCATTTTTACTTGTGCCGATAATGTTAGTGGTATTAAAAATTCCAACAAGAATGACGATTGCATCTTCACTTGCGATAACGTTTATATCATCGATTGGAGCGACAATTGGGAAGGTGACAACTGGTCAAGTTGACTATTTTCCTGCATTCATTATGGTCATCGCCAGCATCATTGCCTCGCCACTAGGGGCTGTTGCTGGAAAGAAAGTCAATACTAAAGTGTTGCAAGTAGTGTTGGCGCTATTAATAGTCGCAACGGCAGGTAAGATTTGGATTGATATACTTTAAGTAATTTAGATAGTTTTTCGAGTAGACTGTTATCGCTAAGAAGGCTGTTTATTAGCCTAGCAATTAGGCTGTGTATTCATTTGAGCGGACACAGAGGTCCTTATTTGCAGACGAATGCATTTATTTGGAAGTTTTGCGGACAGTAGAGACCTTATTAGGTCAAAAATTTAAAAGTTAGACTGTTTTTTAGGCAAATAAGGGACTCTATGTCCGCTTCCAACTCGAAAATACAGATTTATGCAAAAATAGCGGATTCTATGTCCGCAAAAACTATTGGTTCCATGCTTTTTAAAAAGAGCTAAGAATTTGGTTCTATGAGACAAATGAGTGCCGGGATTTAAATCCGCCACTCTTTTTTTGTTGTCTTAAAAAACATTTTGAACAACAATCAAGGGAACAATGATTATATATCTAGCTAAAAAAATAATTTCACACTATAGAAAACGAGCTGGAGGTACAAGTATGGATAGCATTAATTGTGATTTTTCACCCTTAAAAGAGAATGTAGAGGTTGGTATGAAACGCCTCATACATTTACTTCAAGCAAATTTACAAGTACTTGGGAATGAAAACCATTGTGTTTTGGGTGGCATAGAAGATGTTAAAAAACTACTAAATTCAATTGAGGCAACGGCGGCTTCTTATTATTTAAACTGTTATTTAGCCTCTTTTACCGATACATATGAGGAATTATCGATAACGGTACAGCATCTTTCTAAGCAGAATCATGGAGCACTGATTGTGGTGGAACGCAGTCAATCGATAGAACCGATGATTCAAAAAGGAACATCCATTGGAGCAACGGTATCGTCCAAATTATTGGAATCCTTTTTTTACCCCGGAAATCCACTGCATGATGGTGCAGTGTTAATCCGTGAGAATGTAGTGGTATCGGCAGCAAATGTCTTGCCTTTATCAAAAAAAGTATATGAGGGGAGAAAGTTAGGAACGAGGCATCGTGCGGCTCTAGGGATTTCGGAACAAAGTGATGCGCTTGCATTAGTTGTTTCTGAGGAATCAGGAAACATTTCATTTGCGATAGATGGTAATCTATATCCAATTAATACGTTTCAACCAAGTGTTTTGAAGGCTTCAATTTCCAAAGGTCCGTAGAAAATTGTTCATTATTTTCGATTAAAATCCTTTGTGACGAAAAAATAGGATATACTGATGTTGGGTTTATTTTATAAGTGTGGGAGGTTAGAATTCATGACTCAATTTAGTGATGCATATATTGAGCGTCTTGATAAAGAAACAGAAGAAATATTAGCTAGTGAGGAGCAAGGCTTCTTAAATCAGTCAATTTCCTATTTTCAACAACATAAAAATGAATTTATGTATTTAGAAGCTGGAGCATTTAGTGAGCTTGGTGTCGATGGTATCTCATTTGAGGTTGATGATGTGTTTGAAACATACGAGGTGTTGCTAGGCTTAAAGCTGCAAAAGAAATTCCAAGCATCAATTAAGGAATATTTACAAACTACACTTCAAAGTGAAGAGGCAAGATTTAGTCTCATGTTTAATGGTGATGACGGCCTTTGGGATTTAAATTTTGGTTTAAATTATGTTGAGGGATTTAAGGAAGAGCTTACAATTGCCGAGGCATATCAGCTCGTTTACACATATCTGAAAAATTTAGTGGAAGCGGTTAAGTCGAAGCAATCTTAATATGGAGTTATACATAACCAAAAGGAAATCTCCATCAATGGCTAGGAGATTTCCTTTTTATTTGTTCTGTTTTGCGTAATAATGCCAGACTCCTTGGACCAATACCTTTTCGACTTTCCCCTTAACTTCTAAATAGTCGAGATGACCAATGATTTCTGACATCACTAATTGGAAAAGTGGACTGTATCTCTTTTTATAATAGGTTTGGGCAAGTTCATTTGCTGTCGTAATGCCGGATTGAATCATGTTTAAAAATCGTTCGGATTTTTCCTCTATTCCGTCTAAGCGTTTCTTAATTAGTTCATACGGCTGATGAATCAACTCGCCATGTCCGGAATAAACAACCTCAAGCTTCAAGTCATTACATCGTTTAAGTGATTGGACATGCTGGCTTAGGGTTGGTAATCTGTTTCCGAAGTCATCGGGTTCAACGAGCGCATTACTGGAAATATGCTGAATAAGCAAATCACCTGCAAATAACGATTTTTGCTGGCGATGATAAAAAGCAAGCTGATCAGGTGCGTGCCCGGGATATTCCAAAATGTCAAATTGAAACAATCTTTTTTCAGTTATTTCGTGGACCGCTGCCTCAATCGCTTGATTTCGATTTTCCTCAATTGACTTTCTCAAGAAAGCTACTCGCTGTTTGCCAACTTCACCACATCCCATTTCTTCATAAAGCTTTGCATAAAACTCCATTCGCATTTCCAGAAATGCTTGGTCGCGTTTTAGGCGGGGGAGCGAGATGGGTGAGGCGTAAACTGGAATAGGATGCTTAGCAACGATGGCATTCACTAAACCGATGTGGTCTATATGGTGATGGGTAAGGATGATTTCAGTAAGATTAGTTAAGCTCCAACCGTGCTTTTGTAGCGTCGAGATTAAGGCATCCCAACACGCTTTATTGTTCATTCCAGCATCAATCAATGACAGTGATTGACCATGCTTTACAATATAAAAATTAATACTTTTTAGTCCGTCCTCTACCGGTACGATAACCGGAATGACCTTTTCGTAATGTACATGTAAATTCAACAATCTATTCACCTCAGTACTTGATGCTGTAATCATATCTGAAAATTCTTACTATTAATCATAATAAACAGCTTTAGAAAAAACAAATATTATGAATCCCCTAGAAATGAAAAAGGAGGCTGGGACATAAGTATTTCAGCTAAACAAAAAACCGAACTATCATGCGAAATTCTAACTTAGAATTTCCTAATAGTTCGATTTTTTAATTCCTTTTTACTATAGAGCTAGCCTGAAATAAATGTGGATTGGATCACACATTAAGTGCAGTTTTTTTGCTTGAGGGTTTGTTAACCCGAATGTTGATTTCCTTGTGTTTGAAAATAAGCGGAAGAATTACGCTTATTTTGGAAAAGACCCATATTTCCATTATAATAACGGGAGTTTTTTCGCTTATTTCATAAAAATCAGTTGATTTTGTCTTTTGGGGAGTAGTTAAGCGGAAAATCTACTCTTATTTCAGCTCATTTAGCCCCCCTTATATACAATAAGGGGAAATTCTACTCTTATTTAGGTTCTCATACCTACATGAAGATCAACCCTGAACTTTAATATATTCCTCCATAAAAATCATTCGGTTTTAATAGCGAACAATTTAGTTCTGGCCCAGTTTCCTTTTGCTTTTCTTTTTCTAGCTCCAGGCGCCATCGGCTCGAGGTCACAAGCCAATCCGTGCAGAAGGTAAAAGGCAACCTTCCGGCCGGCTCGTCTTGTGCTTGTTGCCGATAAACGGGCGCCTTCCGCTTTTCTATTATGTCTAGCTCCATCGGCTAGGAGCTCGGGTCATAAGCCAAATCCCTCCAGAGACTAACGTCTCTTGAATGATTCGTCTTATGCCTGTCGCTCCTGAGCAAGCCGCTTCCGCTTTTCTATTTCCCGAGGTTTTTGTCGATAAAAGCGATAATGGCTTCGCGATTACCTGAAATTTTTGCTTCACGCTCTTCGTCTTTTTTGATTTTATTGACCGCTTTTTCATATACCTCTTGTTCAATTGCTCGAGGAATCACGACAACACCATCCGCATCGCCGACAACGATATCACCAGGATTCACCGCTTGGCCACCGCAAGAAATGGGTACATTGATTTCACCAACACCAGCTTTGCCGCTAGCTGCAACCGTTGTGCCTTTTGAAAAAACCGGGAAATTTAATTCTTTAATCGCAACCAGGTCACGAATCACCCCGTCAATGACCATTGCTGAAACACCCATTGTCTTTGCCATACCGACAACAAAGTCTCCAGCCATCGCGCGGTATTGATCACCTTTAGCGTCGACTACGATAATATCGCCTTCTTGTGCTACGCGAATAGCTTTTTGCACAGCTAGGTTATCGCCAACAGCAGTTTTTACTGTTAAAGCACGACCTGCAAAAGTGTATTCTTCCTTTAAAGGTTTTATTGCAGGGTCCAAATTGAATAAACCGTCCAACGCATCAGAAATTGCTGTAGTAGGAATTCCTTTAAATTTTAATACTAATTCGTCCATTCGTAATTCTCCTAACATTATGTATTGTGCTTCATTCATTATACACAATTCAGAGTATATTGAAAATTACGAAAAAACTATAACGCTTTATAAGAAAAATTAATACTAGCTAATTTACAAATGGGCAACCTAAACAAGTAATCCACCATTAGGGGTGAACAAAATGAGACATCAACCGAAAAAACGTAAAATATTTAAGCTAAATGAGGATGACATATTAGACGTTGTAACTGAATATTTGGCTGGGGAAAATGGCTATGATACCTATCAATCAATGGCTTTAATCACAGGCGACCCTGGCGAAAATTTACGGGTAATCGCAGTAATTGGCGACTTTGATGATGAGGAAATGAACCAGCTTGATTTAGAAAAATTAGACCAAAAGATAGATTATAACGGAACCATCACCCATATAGATGAACATCAATATGTAAACCAAGGATTAACCGAGGGATAAGTTCGTTTCGAAATAACTCTCCACCGTGTGATATAATTCAATTAAGTCACCGGAAGGAGTAAGCCCATTGAATATTAAGCTTAATCATAAAATCATTCAAGATATGTGCGGTGCAGTCTCCTTCAAAAGAGGAGACTCTTTTTGTCGCGGAAATAAAGTATCTTTTACTAAATATAACGAAGACCATTGTGAAGCCATCGTAAGTGGGAGCGAGGATTTCTTTGTAAAAATAAACAAGCATGTTGACGGAAGAATTGAAATGAATTGCAGCTGTCCAAAGCTCGCCTCGTTTCAAAAGGATTGTCAGCATATAGCAGCAGTTTTGCTAAAGCTATATAACCATCAGCAGACTTCAACTGTTCCTAATTTAGTTGGGGAAAGTCAATTTGCAGACGAGCACGGACAATCTGTGATCACAAACGACTTTATTAATCTTTTCACTGAGGGATTAGTTCGTTCAGCTGGACACCAGCATTTTTTTGAAAATCGGAAAGTGCTTGATGTGGCTTTTTTAATTGTACCCATAACGGAACAGACGTCCACTATGCTTGCAGTGAACATAAAGCTATCGAATGCAAAGGTTTCGGATATTCGCGGTTTCCTAACGATTTTAAAAGAAGGTAAGCCATACCATATTGGAAATCAAAAAGTGTTTAACCCACAGACACAATGTTTTTCAAAAGAAAACAACGACGTTCTAGGAGAACTGATTAAGGTTGTTGAAGATGAAAGTGTGTATGGTACCTTCCAGCAGAAGGGCTCTGAAGCTTTGATTTTACCTCCCTCGGCATGGGATCGGCTATTGCCAAAGCTAGAACAAGCACCGCAAGTAGAGTTTAAATATCACGATGAAGTCTTTGAAGGAATTCACCATGCAATGGGTGGTCTCGGTCTTCTGTTTGATTTTTCCAAAACGAACGAAGAGGAGTACGGTTTACATATTGCAGGTCTTGATAAAATACTATTTTTACCAGAATATTATACCGTCTTCAATAACGGGAAAATCATACAAATAAACCAAGGAAATGCACAAAGACTGAACTATTTTAAACAACTAATCGATCAATCCGGCTCAAACTTAATACGGATTCCAGCTTCACAAAAAGAAGTATTTTTAGAAAAAGTCTTACCAAGTTTAAAATCTTTAGGAAATGTTAGTATTTCCGGAGTATTAATGAACCAAATCGAGAAACCTCCACTCATCGCGAAGCTATATTTGGATCGCGTAAAAAATCGTTTATTAGCAGGCCTTGAGTTTCAATACGAAAATCATGTGATTGACCCATTAGAGGACAACGTCGAAACTTCGGGGAAAATCATCATGAGGGACAAAGATAAAGAAGATGTGATTTTGGACTTAATAGAGGAGGCGGAATTCACTAAAACCGAGGGTGGTTATTATCTTCACAATGAGGATTTAGAGTATCAATTTCTATATCACATTTTGCCAAAGCTACAAAAGCATGTTCAAGTATATGCAACAACCGCAATTAGGAATCGGATTTTTAAAGGAAATGCCAAGCCAAAAATCAGAGTCAAGGTGAAAAAAGAGCGCATGAACTGGCTCGAGTTTAAGTTTGAAATGAGCGGTATTCCTGAACAGCATATTCGCGACGTTTTAGCAGCCTTGGAGGAAAAGCGTAAATACTATCGTCTCCGCGATGGCTCGCTGTTGTCGCTCGAAACAAGAGAATTTCAGGAAATCCAAAGATTCTTAACAGCCTTACCTGTGCAAAATGAGGACCTAGAGGCAGGTTTGAATTTGCCGATTATAAGTGGGATACGCTTTTTGGATGGATTTGACGGTGGTGGTGTTCTTACTGCTGAGGAATCGTTTCGGGAGTTTTTGGAGCAATTGTACCATCCCGAACGCTTAGACTTTGCGGTGCCCGAGGGTCTTCAGTCAATATTGCGAAATTATCAAATTCACGGCTACAAATGGATGAAAGCTTTAGCGAGCTACGGCTTTGGTGGGATTTTAGCGGACAGCATGGGCTTAGGGAAAACGCTGCAAGCCATCACGTTTATTACATCGGAACTAAGTGAGATTCGTGAATCGAAACAACCGGCATTAATCGTTTGTCCTTCGTCGCTCACATATAACTGGCTTAGTGAATTTATGAAATTTACTCCCGCCGTTCAAGCTATTGTGGTTGATGGGGCGCATGCCGAGCGGATGAAGCTTCAAAAAGAAATAGGTGAAGTCGATGTCATCATTACCTCCTATCCATTATTACGTAAGGATGTCCATTGGTATGAAAAGCAAACCTTTCACACTGTGTTTTTCGATGAGGCACAAGCGTTTAAAAATCCGATTACACAAACATCCAAAACAGTTAAACGGCTCAAGGCGCAACAACGCTTTGCTCTTACTGGTACACCAGTTGAAAATTCGCTTGAAGAGCTTTGGTCGATTTTCCATGTTGTCTTTCCTGAATTATTCCAAGGGTTAAAGGAATACAGCCACTTAACCCGTAAGGATATTGCTCGAAAAATTAAGCCATTTTTATTGCGACGGATGAAGGAAGATGTCCTAAGTGAGTTGCCGGAGAAAATCGAAACGCTAGAAACCTCAGAACTCCTGCCTGAGCAAAAAAAGCTGTACGGGGCATACTTAGCTAAACTCCGTCACGATACATTGAAGCATTTGGACAAGGAGACGCTCCGGAAAAATCGCATCAAAATTCTCGCTGGCTTGACGCGCCTACGCCAGATTTGCTGTCATCCGGCTCTATTTGTAGATGGATATCAAGGGAGTTCCGCAAAGTTTGAATTGTTATTTGAAATATTAGACGAGGCAAAAGCATCGGGACGGCGCGTTTTGATTTTTTCACAATTTACAAAAATGCTCGGAATTATTGGTAGACAGCTTACGCAAGCTGGAGATTCCTTTTTCTATTTGGATGGGAGCACGCCTAGTGAAGAGCGCCTTGAGATTTGCAATCGATTTAATACCGGGGAACGTGATTTATTTTTAATTTCTTTAAAAGCAGGGGGAACTGGACTAAATTTAACCGGTGCAGATACGGTGATTTTATACGATATTTGGTGGAATCCAGCTGTTGAAGCACAAGCAGCCGATCGGGCCCACCGAATTGGTCAGGAAAAGATTGTTCAGGTGATTAAGCTTGTCGCTAGGGGAACAATCGAGGAAAAAATGAATGAGCTCCAGGATAAAAAGAAGGATATGATTAATGAAATCATCAATTCTTCTGGCAAACGCCTCTCAACATTAACAGACGAAGATATCCGCGAGATATTGATGATATAGAATGAAACGTTGACCGTGGTTAGAGTAGGTTCAGTCGCCATGAGACCAAAACAATGAGCGAAAATGGGAGAAGTGGTCTCATGAGGCTTTCATGAGACCTAATCCAGTCGGAAAAATGAGTGAAGTGGTCTCATGAGGCTTTCATGAGACCAAATCCAGTCGGAAAAATGGAAGAAGTGGTCTCATGAGGCTTTCATGAGACCAAAACTAGTCGGAAAAATGGAAGAAGTGATCTCATGAGGCTTTCATGAGACCAAAACTAGTCGGAAATATGGAAGAAGTGATCTCATGAGGCTTTCATGAGTCCAAAACGAGTCGGAAAAATAAAAGAAGTGGTCTCATGAGGCTTTCATGAGTCCAAAACGAATCAAAGTAATGTCAGAAAGTGGTCTCATGAGCCCTTCATAAGACCAAAACAAGGGGAAAACATAATAGAAGTGAACTCATGGACTACTTTTAGTTAATAAGGTTAAAAAACCTCCAAAGAAAATTTTCTTTAAACTGCCACACTAATCCGAACCCTTTTCAATTGATTAATCATCAAATCAGAAATGGCAGCATGACCATTTGAATTTGGATGAATCCCATCAATTGAAAGGTTTTGAAGATTCTCCCCATTGATGACTTCGGTAGTCTCAATCACCAACGCACCTGGGTGCTTTTGTGCGATTTCATAAATGTTGATATTCCACTTTGGTAAAAGCTGATCGGCAATTGGATAAAGACTATCATTAGGGTTCATTGGATTATATAATTCTAAAAACAAAACGGTAGCATTGGGATTTATTTGTTTAATTTTGCTTGAAACACCGGTAAGATTTTTAATAAACGTCGATTGGACCTCATCAAAGCCTTGTAGTGCCTTGGAATAGTTGAGTTGTTGTGCGCCTTTTAATACATCATTACCACCAATATTAATCGTTATGATATTGGCTTTGGCAATTTCAGCATCAAAATGACCATCCTCAATTAAACTCATCAATTCATTGCTGGTACTTCCGTTTATTCCGGCATTTGAAAAATCAACATTTTTTCCAGTCAATAATGATAGTTGATGAGAAAATCGACTTACTAAATTTTCGTTATCATTGACCCCATAACCACGAACAACAGAATCTCCAAGCGCTAAATGATAGATCACCTCTTGATTCATATTTCTGTAATGCTCAAAAATCGAAATGGTATCCTCTATTTTCTCCACCGATATTGACTCCTGCTTAAGTTTATTAATTTTGAATTGTGGATAATACATCCAGGCAGCGCTACTAATGCCAATTATGATGATGAAAAGAAGACTGTACTTCAATATCTTCACTAGTTTGCCTCCCTTCTCTCAAAACAATATTATAACAATGTAAATAAAAATATTAATTAGGTGCTTGTTTCCAACAGGTACATTGAGTTTTGGTAGTAAATTATGAACTGCAAAGGTACAAACGAATAAGTAAAACGTAATGGCGAAAACTAAGATAATTCTAAAATCCATTAGATACGGAGGCTTTAATATGGATAGAGGGAAGCAAGTGAGGTTGACGTCTTCAGAAATTGCTCAGCTGTGGGCACAGTATATGAATGATAGTGGAAGTATCTGCATCCTTACCTATTTTGTAGAAAAAGCAGAGGATGAAGATATTAAGCCTATCATTGAACACGCTTTAGAACTATCGAAACGCCATATAGAAAAATTAACTCATCTATTTAAGGAAGAAAAATTTGCAATCCCACACGGTTTTAATATTAAAGATGATGTTGATTTAAGTGCGCCTAGATTATTTTCAGATAACTATGCTTTAAACTTTGTGCACCAGATGTCTATGATTGGACTTACAATTTACTCAGCAAGTTTGTCAGCTTCCGCTCGAGCTGACATAACCGATTATTATATGGAATGCATTTCAGAGACGATGCAGCTTTATAAAAAGTCAAAAGAAGTGCTTTTATCAAAAGGACTTTACATAAGGTCGCCATATCTTCCGAATTTAGAAAGACCAGAGTTTGTAAAAAAGCAAGGGTTTGTCTGGGATATTATTGGTGAAAAAAGACCCCTAGTGGCTTCTGAAATAACAAATTTATTTGCTAATATTCTGAGAAATGCTTTAGGTGCTGCTACATTAGCAGGGTTTTGTCAAGTTGCTCAGGATAAAGAAGTAAAACAATTTTTTATTAGAGGCATTGAAATCGCCAAAAAACATATCAAATTATTTGGAAAGAAATTCGAAGATAGCTATCTATCGGTGCCGACTACTTGGGCAACAGAAATTACTAATAGCACGGCTTATACTTTTTCGGATAAGCTCATGATGTTTTATACATCAGCACTAATCGGATTGAGCATCGGATATTACGGAACAGGTATCGCTCAAAGTCCAAGGGTAGATATTGGAGTGATGTATAGTAGGTTAATGGTAGAAGTTCAGCTTTATTCTGAGGATGGAGCGAATATCATGATAAAAAATAAATGGTTAGAACAGCCTCCGATTGCCTCAGACAGGGATGAGTTAGCTAAAGCGAATCTAAATAACTGAGAAAGAAGCTGCGATAGAACTAAATTGTCCACTTATTAAAACCGAATGATACTTATGGAGGACTAAATTAAAGTTCAGCGTTAATTTTCATGTATGTATGAGAAACAATAAGAGGAGAATTTCCGCTTATTGTATGTAAGGGGGGCTAATTGAGCTGTAATAAGAGGAAAATTTCCGCTTAATTACTCTCAAAAGGACAAAATCCAGTGATTTTTATGAAATAAGCGGAAAAACTCCCGTTATTTTTAAGGAAATATGGGCATTTCCCAAAATAAGCGGAATTCTTCCGCTTATTTTCAAACACAACGGTAACAGCCCCGCATGCAAGATCATTTACACATCTATGTTAACCACAGTTATTTTAAGGTAGTACATATTGTAAAAAGGGAATAAAAAAGATCGAACTATTAGGAAATTCTAAGTTAGAAATTCGCATGATAGTTCGATTTTTGTTTAGTTGAAACACTTATGTCCCGGCTTTTTTTCTATATAATCATCTTAAGTGTAATAGAAAGTTACAGACGATTAAATTAGCATTTTGCATTTTTCTAAACGCCAATAATGTTCCTAGAGCAAGTACTACAGTCCCAAACAACAACGCATTATAGGAATTTGTTGCAGTGTTTGGTAATTCCTGATTAGCTTTTAGTTCAGATGTACCACTGTCTGAGCTTGGAGTAGTGTTGTTAGTTGAGGAAACGTTTTTTGTACCAGCATATCCACGAAATAAAAATGGTCCTCAAATGAGGCATAGATTGCACTCAATGAGAACCGATTAGATTAGTATTCAGATCTTCTTCGCTCAATCATTTCATTTAGTTTAAACTGAAATTGATTCGGCTCATCAACGCTTACAAGGATTCTATCAGCTTTACTTTTTAAACCATACATTAAGCGAACCGTTACGGGCTCTGTTAATTGGATTTCAAACATCGGTTTTTCCATAATAAAATCAACAGCACGAGCATCGAAAGAATTTTTTGCATCTTTACGCTTGATTTTTTCTGGACCCTCATAATGCTTTACTAATTTGATTTTATCAAGCGGGATCTCCATGCTTTTTGATAAACCGACCTGTAAATAAAGGGCTTGATTTGATAAATAAAACGGTGTCAGCCTTGTTGCTTGAATTTCACCGAGAAAATAAAGAACGGCATACACATTTAAAAATAGTAAAACGTAAGCAACAATTGCGTTCCAGGAGTGTAATAAATAATGAAAGCCTACCGATTCTAAAACGGTAGCATGAATCAACAAAATATAGACGGAAATGGTGCTCGTTTTTTGATGATAGGTGTAGGTCTGACCGTTAGCAACGGTAGCTTTTGCACGCCAAGAAAATAGCGAATAATAAAAAATCGAAAGCTCTGATAAAAATACATGTAACATCGGCATATGATTTAAATGCTTTTCAATCGCATTTCTTAAGTTATATTGAAAAAAGGAGTTTTGCTGGGAGATACTGCGATACTCACGAATTATCGAAGGTAATTTCGTGAGGACTTTATATATAATGTAAAGCTCCAATAACACAAGCGAACCTTCCGAAATAGCCACGATATAATGGATAAAGGGATACTGCTGCAGGTGTTGGTTGGGAATGATGAAATAGGCTGCTCCGTAACCGGCTAATATGACTATTCCGATATACTTTAAAGAATATCGTTTTCGAATGATAAAAAAATACGTTAATAAGGGTATAAGAAGCATTAAGTCAAAAATTGAACCAAGAACTGCCCCGTTTGGAATAGGTTGCATAACTGGTAACCGGTATAAAACAAAGTTGCTGAACAAGATTAGTGAAATTAACCCAAAGTATAGAATGAGTTTTTTCTTCTTTAAGGCTGTAGCCATATTCATCACCTCTAATGATAAGTATACCAAATAATTTCTAATATTTGGATTGTAATATTAGGGAAAAGCGTGCAAGAAATAAACAAAAAATGTGTAAAATTTTTGAAGTAAGTAGTATAATGATTACGAATATTCAAAATATTAAAAATAAAAACAAGTTAACTGTTCAGATTTTAGAAAGCCTTTACATCTTTGCAAGATTCATTCGATATCACTTTGGTCAACTGAATTTACGTAGCTTGGAGGTGGGAGAAAATTGCCAGGAGTAAACAGGAAGCAAAGTGTGACGGAATTACTGTTAAGCGCTTACAACAGAAGTACGGATCATGAAGCTTCCTATGATGGTTACAAACGGATGTCGTATCGAGAGCTGTGGAAAGATTCGCAGGTGCTAGCCGCAGCGTTAAGTGAACTTGGAATTCAAAAAGGGGACCGTGTTGCTGTTTGTTTACCAAATTGGAATGAATATGTTGTTATTTACATGGCTGTTTCTAACCTAGGAGCAATTCTTGTTCCCATTTATCACGGTCTTAGCACAGATGAATTTACTTATATCTTAAACCACTCTAACGCAAAAGCGATATTTATCACTAATGAATTCAACGGTGTTGATATTCTAGAAAGATTAATGTCTACTTGGAAGGATGTTCCATCTTTACAAAGTTTTATATCAGTTCGCTGCGAATTGGCTGAAATGCATAGTTATCAGGATTTAGTCAAACAAATTTCGGGTGGGGTGGATTTTACTCCTGTCCCTATTAATCCAGCGGATGATGTATACACGATTCTGTATACACCAGGTTCAACAGGTACACTTAATGGTGTGATGCTTACGCATTCTAACGTCGTTTCCATAGCAGTAGCCTCTGCTGAGAAAATGGATTGCAGGCCAAACGATGTGTTTTTAGTTGCAGTACCTGCCTTTCATGTGTTCGGAATGATCCCTACCATAATAAGTACGATTGCTGTTGGAGCAAGAATGGTGTTGATGGAGGAATATAAACCAAAGGCAGCCTTGGAGTTAATGGAATCGGAACAAGTGACAATTAAAAATGGTTATCCAACTATGTTTATTTCTGAATTAAATCTTTATGAATTCCCAAATTATGATCTTTCTGCACTTCGGACTGGTATTATTACTGGGGCAACTTGCCCAGTGGAGGTTGTGAAACGAATCCGTAAGGAAATGGGGTGCGAAATTGTTGTAGCCTACGGGATGAGTGAAACCTCACAAATTTTAACGATGACATCATTTCCTGATGACGATATGACACGTGCTGAAACTGTTGGAAGACCTCTTCCTGGAACAGAAATTGCAATATTAAATAGCAACGGTGGTGAAGCACTCCCCGGTGAATTAGGGGAAGTGGCATGTCGAGGACCTGGGGTGATGAAAGGATATTACTTAATGCCTGAAGAATCAGGCCAGGTGTTAGGTGAGGATGGATGGTTTACCACCGGTGACCTTGGTGTAATCGATAACCGTGGAAACCTTCGCATAGTTGGCAGAAAAATTGAAGTGATTAATAAAGGGGGTTTTATTATTTATCCACGTGAGATTGAAGAAATTTTGTATTCGAATCCAGCTGTTTTGGAAGTGGTGATTGTAGGTTTACCTGATACTGCTATTGGTGAGATTTCATGCGCGTGTGTAAAACTAAAACCAAATTATGTGGTGGAAGCCCAGGCGCTTATTGACTATGTAAAACCAAGAGTTGCAGATTATAAGGTACCTGATAAACTTATCATAATGAAAGAGTTCCCAATGACTGCAAGTGGTAAAATTAGAAAAATGTTTTTGCAAAATCAGCTTCGTGAGGCACTCTCAACTGAATTGGGATAATGAATATCACATATAAACGATATGATGTATTTGATTTTGGATAGCATTGTTGGAATGGAAATTCTGACAGTTAGCTATCCTTTTTTGTTTGCGAAGATAATCACATAAATTAAGTATTTACCGTAAATAAGTTGTTTGAATTGTAAGATAATTCAACGAATGTTCACGACCATTTCTTGCTAATTTAGGTTATAGTAAATTTAAGGAAATAACACTTTCCTAATATATTAAATAGAGGGTGATCCAATGATCTACGACCTGGTCCTACTACATCCACCGACAGTCTACGATTTTCGGAAGGAAATGATTTTTACCGGTCCCATCAGTGACGTCGTCCCTTCATCGCCGGTTTTTGAAATGTACCCAATTGGCTTAACAAGTATTGGAGACTATCTAGAACGATATGGCCTAAAGGTGAAAATTATCAATATAGCAAATCGAATGCTATTAGATCCTAATTTTGACGTCGAGAAGAAGCTAAGAAAGATTAAAACGAAAGCATTCGGTATTGATCTGCATTGGCTACCACATGCACACGGAAGCGTAGAATTGGCAAAGGTAGTGAAAAAACTACACCCAAATGTTCCAGTCATTTTTGGCGGACTTTCATCTACTTATTTCCATAAAGAACTGATTGAATATCCTTATATTGATTTTGTTATGCGTGGTGATACAACGGAAAAACCGTTGCTCATGCTCTTAAATCGTCTTGAAAATGGACATAAAGAGTTTACGACTATACCAAACTTAACTTGGAAAAAAGATGGCGAGTATCATTACAATCCGATTACTTACGTCCCAGATGATCTTGATGAGTTCGAGCACCCAGGTTATCGGTATGTTATCCGCTCAGTCTTTAAATATGGTAATCTACTTGATCCACTACCATACAAAGGCTGGCTCCAATACCCTAATACAGCTTTACTTACCTCTAAAGGTTGTACGTACAATTGTTTAATATGTGGTGGCTCAAGAACTGCCTACGATTTAAACTGTAATCGAAAACGAATTGTGATGAAGTCACCGCAAAAAATGTTAAATGATATTGCTTTTATTCAACGGTTTAGCCGCGCACCGATTTTCTTATTAAATGATATTAGACAAGGTGGACCGGAATACGTTGATGAATTTTTAGCAGGCTTAAAGAAGATGGATTTAAAAAATGAAATCGTATTTGAACTTTTCCAGTTTGCGGATGAAAAATTCTTTAAAAAGCTACAAGAAGCCATACCAAAATATAGTATTGAACTGACACTTGAAACAGCGGATGAGGACTTACGCCGCTTAAATGGCAAGCTTCCTTGTTCAAACAAAAAAATCATTGAAACACTGCAACTCGCTTTGAAATATGGCTGTGCGAAAATCGACTTATTCTTCATGGTTGGTATTCCAGGACAAACCTATCAAAGTGCTTTAGACAATATTGCGTTTTGTGAAGAGATTCACAAGTTGTGTGATGAGGATCCACGTTTAGCTTACTTTGTTGCACCGCTGTCACCATTCCTTGATCCTGGGAGCCCAGCGTTTGAAAACCCAGAAAAGTATGGTTACAAAAAGTTTTATACGAAGCTTGAAGAGTTCCGTTCGGCGATGGCTCAACCTTCGTGGAAATATATGTTAAGCTATGAAACCGATCAAATGAGCCGTGAGGAAATCGTAAAGGGCACCTATGATTCTGCATTGTTATTAAATCAGTTTAAGCTTAAATACGGTCTGATTGACCAGGCGGCATACGACGACATTGAAACAAAGATTACGAAATCACTCGAATTCATTGATCGGATCGATGGTATCTTAGCATTACCTGAAGCGGAAAAAGAAGCAGGACTTGCTGAAATTAAGCGTGAAGTGCTTGAAGTTAACCGTCACAGTATTTGCGGTAAAAATGAACTAAAATGGGAAACAAAGAAACTTTACGCTAATTTTGCATCGTTAACAGTCATTGGCATGGAGCTATTGATTGATGAAATGGTAAGAAATGTGAAATGCCAACTTGGTAAAGTTGATCGTCACAAAGTAACGCTGTAATTTCATTTTGATTTAACAAAATAATAAAGGTCTGATTTCTTTTATCGGTGGATACTAGTTGATTACTAGCATCAGTCCATGAAGGAGTTCAGGCCTTTTTTGATTTTCAAAAAAATAAAGCTATTTAATACTATCTACAAATTGATCGTAAGAATAATAATTTCTTGCCTTTGTAGAATAATACCAATTAGCTAGTAATTGACAAGGGGGATGTACATGATCGAAAATGCGCGAAACTATCAGGCTTATACCATCTCACAAGGCACATTTGCTAAAAAAGCCGCAAGAAATGCATTTATTGTTTTAGTTATCCTAATTATATCTATTTATATCGGCTCTGAAGCCTTTGGCTATTTAGATATGGCGCTTTATGGATATTTGTGGGCCTCAATTGTCAGTTTTATGATGCTGTCAATACGTATTACCGCTTGGACCATGCGGCCTCCAACTCGTCGATTATGGCAGCAAGGAAGACGGATGTTTTCAAAAAAAGCTGGTTGGAAGTTCATGTTTGGGGCTTTGGGGAAAAATATCGGTGCGCAAAAGTTCATTTCAAAGAGATCGATATACCGCTGGATGCAACATATGCTTATTTCTTGGGGCGTATTACTTTCCTTTGCTATCACGTTTTCGCTTGTTTTTAGCTGGCTTCATTTTGAATTAGTTAATCCAAGAACGTACCAAGTAGTCGTGTTTGGAATTCCTACCTTTCGCATGCCTGTCGATTCAACACTGGCGTTTCTTATTTACCATGGGTTAAACTGGACTGGGATTGCTGTGATTATTGGTTGTGGGATGGCGATGTACAGAAGATATTCCGAGGAAAAGAAGCTGGTGGAACAAGCAAAGGAATATGACTTTTTTCCGCTTATCCTGCTAATTGTTATTTCTATCACTGGATCGTTATTAACGTTTTCAACTTATTTTATCGAAGGACGATTTTATTTAGGGATATCTATTAGTCATCAAATTGCCGTGATTGTCTTTTTGTTGTATTTTCCGTTCGGGAAATTTTGGCATATTCCGTTAAGGTTTCTTGCGATAGTAATTCCGGCGTACCATGCTTTGGAAAGTCAGAAAAAATGCTCTCGCTGCGGGATTGATTATGCAACAGAAACCCAAATTGAAGATGTTCAACTGGCTTTAAGTAAACGGAGCTTGTCAGTGCCGATTGAACAAACGGATTTACATATGTCTGATTTATGCTCAGAGTGTCGGAGGGTAACAAATCGGTTGGCTGCCTTTGGGACCGCTGTTCATTTCGGTGAAGCTGGTGTTAAAGTGATGCCGAATGGTAAAAACGGCTTAATGTTAAATAAAGGGGGAGGACTTGAAAATGGGGCATCCACAAAACGCTGATTACGCTCAGCGAGAATTTGACCCAATATTACGAGAGGGAGAAGAGAATATTGCGACCCATTGTTGTTTTTGCGGAATGCAATGCGGAATGAACATCCGGGTTGAAAAAGAATCAAAAAAAGTAGTTGGTGTTGAACCACGATATGATTTTCCGATGAACGGTGGCAGATTGTGTCCGAAGGGTGCTTCCGCATATCGTCAGGCGGAATTAGGCGATCGCTTAAAAAATCCATTAATTCGCAAAAATGGCCAATTGGTCGATGCCACATGGGAAGAAGCGCTTGATTTAGTGGTGTCAAAAATGAAAGAAATTCAAGCAGAGCACGGCAAGGATGCCTTTGGTATTTATAGTGGCTCATCGATGACAAATGAAAAATGCTATCTTGTTGGAAAATTTGCTCGTATTGGTCTTGGAACGAAAAATATTGATTACAATGGGCGGTATTGTATGTCTTCAGCAGCAGTTGGTTTTAATCAAAGTGTCGGTATTGACCGGGGCTCGACCAACCCATGGTCTGACATTAAATTTGCTGACGTCCTGTTAATAGCTGGATCAAATACGGCTGAATGTCATCCACTTTCTATGCCGTACATTTGGGGAGCGCGGGACAGGGGCGCCAAGATGATAGTCGTTGACCCAAGGCAGACCAAAACCGCTTTAGTAGCTGATGTTCATCTTGATGTTCGTCCTGGAACTGATATCGCACTCGTCAACGGGTTGATTCATCTTTTAATAAAAGAAAAAATGATTGATAACGATTTTATTAAGGATCATACAGTGGGCTTTACAGAGCTTGATGATTTAACCAAAAACTATACGCCTGAGCGGGTATCTGAAATTACTGGTGTTTCGGTTGAAAAAATCACCGAGGCTGCTAGGCTGTTTGGTCAGGCGAAAAATGGCTATGTTCTGTTTGCACGCGGAATTGAACAGCATTCAAACGGTTCTGATACAGTATCAAGCTATGTGAATTTATCCTTACTCACAGGAAAAATTGGCCGTAAGGGTGCGGGATTTGCCACATTCACTGGCCAGGGCAATGGCCAGGGCGGTCGTGAACATGGCCAAAAAGCTGACCAATTGCCTGGTTATCGAAAAATCACCGATCCGGAAGCACGAAAATATATCGCAGGGGTTTGGGGAATTGATGAAGCGGAAATCCCAGGGCCAGGGATGTCAGCTTTCGAGTTGCTAAAATCACTTGGGGATGAAGTGAAAGGCTTGCTATTAATCTGTAGTAATCCGATGGTTTCTGCTCCATCTGTAGGGGATGTAAAGAAGTATTTAGAAAAGCTAGATTTTTTCGTCGCAATCGACATGTTTTTATCAGAATCAGCCGAACTAGCTGATGTGGTGTTACCTTCAACTGTATGGATTGAAGATACTGGAACAACGACCAATGTTGAAGGGAGGGTCGTCCTGTTAAAGGGATTAGATCGCACTCCTGGACAGGCTAAGCGCGATTGGCAAGTGTTATGTGAAATAGCTGAAAGGCTTGGAAGAGGGCAGTATTTTCAATACAAATCATCGCAAGAAATATTCGAGGAACTGAGAATTGCCTCAAAAGGAGGTAAGGCTGATTACTCTGGTATTACATACGAGAAGCTTGAAAAAATGGATGGCGTTTTCTGGCCGTGTCCAGATGAAGAACACGAAGGGACTCCGCGTTTGTTCGAGGATTTACAGTTTCATTTCCCTGATGGACGAGCACGGTTATTGGCGTTTGAATATACAGGGGCAAATGAAAAGGTCGATGGGGAGTTTCCATACATATTAACAACGGGTCGAGTTGTTTATCATTATTTAAGTGGAAATCAAACGAGAAGAATTGAAGCATTGAACAAGTTTTGCCCTGAGCCGTATGTCGAAATTCATCCTGAGACGGCAAAGAAATTAGGGGTACATAATCAAGAATTGGTGAAGTTGGTCAGTCGACGTGGAGAACTTTCTGTACCCGCAAAAATTACAAAAGCGATTAGAGAAGATACATTTTTTGTGCCATACCATTGGGGTAAAACAATGGCGATAAATCATTTAACAAACCCAGCTCTTGATCCTAAATCGAAAATACCAGAATTCAAAGTGTGTGCAGTCAGGCTTGAAAAAACATAGAGAAGGAGTCCTTCATGACAAAGGTTCTTTTTATCGATTTTGAACGATGTATTGGCTGTAAAGCGTGCATGATTGGTTGTGAAGAGTGCAGCGGGCACGACCATTTATCGAGAATGTTCGTCGATGAACTTATGCCAGGTGAGACCGTCGCGAAATCACCGACCCCTTGTATGCATTGCTACACTCCGGCATGTGCTGAGTCATGCCCAGTGCAAGCTATACAATTAACTGCGGATGGAACGGTCCTGTCAGCCTCTCACGAAAAATGTATAGGGTGTAAAAACTGTACATACGCTTGTCCGTTTGGGATCCCGCGCGTTGATGATGACCGCAAGCTTATGTATAAATGCGATTTATGCTATGACCGGACATCAAAAGGAAGACCACCAATGTGTGTAAGCGTCTGTCCCACTGACACAATACAATTTGTTGAGGAAGAGGCGATTAAAAAAATGGCCAAAAAACCTGTCCAATACGTATGGGATTTTGGGGGCACACAAATTGAAACAAGAACGGTGATTGGGATACCTGATACAAAAACACACAAGTATGGATACTATGATATACAAGGTGAAGTGACATGAAAAAATTTGATCAATTCCTTCAGCAGCTAACCTTTAATGTCAGAAGAGATAAAGAAATCGATTTAAACAGACGTGGATTTATCGCATCAAGCATGGGCTTAATGGGGTTGATGTTTGTATCGGCCATTCCATTAGCCAGTCAAGCTGGTAGTAAAATACACGATGATGAGAAAACAGTGAAAATTGCCGAACTCGATGAACTGGAGATTGGGGATAGTAAGACCTTTTCGTACATTGATGAGGACGAACCGGCGATGATTATTCGTATTAATGCGGATGAATACCGTGCCTATCATATTAAATGCACACACCTTCAATGTCCGGTTTATTTCGACAAGTCCTCCAATCAAATGGTATGCCCGTGTCATCATGGGTTCTTTTCGGTAAATGACGGTTCTGTATTGGCTGGTCCACCGCAACGAGGCCTGCCAGCCATTTCGATTGAAACACGAAACGACGGTATCTATGCCGTTGGAATGTCCGAACAAACCGTTTGAAATTGTAAAACCGTTTAGGAATAAATGAAGTATGTCCACTTTTCTTTTGAAGATTAAAGGAGTGATACCAGTGAGAATGGCCTGGTGGCTGTTTATGGCTCTTTTGTCCGTACAAATCATCTTCTTACAATACATGGTCGAAGTATATTTAGCCGGACACTATGATGAATTAGTTTATTATTTAGGGGCGTTAGGATTTATGTTTTTGTGCGCTATTCTCGTTTATATTTTCTTTAACAAAACCGATCAAGTCAGCGAAGAATAAGGAGCGTGTCAGATGGACCAACTAGAAAGTATTTATGAGCGATTCGGTGGAGAAGAGAAGGTAGGACAAATGGTCGATGAATTTTATAAAAGTGTTCTGGAGGATCCCTCTTTAGCAAAGTTTTTTTATGATGTAGATATGGAGACACAAAAAAGACATCAAACTCATTTTTTAAGCTTTATAATGGGTGGTCCTAATCGTTATTCTGGAAGAGCATTAGCGGAAGCGCATGGTGGAATTAATACGAAGGAGGATCATTTTGATACATTGATCAATCATTTGCGTACTTCGATGGAAAACCATGAGATGAATCATGAAGAAATTGAAGCAGTTGTCCAATCTATTTCCGCTTATAAGCAGGATATTATCAGTGGTTAAATTATACTGGCATATTATTGGTGGGATTGTAAATATAGCTTGTTTTTTCTTCACTTTTTCTTTAGTGTAATGTCATATTGTTGTAACAAAAAAGCCCAGATAATGGTGTTATAATGAGTCCGTTCAATAAAAATTACTCCTTCAAACGTAGTGAAAAATGGGTAGGTTGTTTCCAGGAGTAAATAAAAAAGGAGATCTTATTATAATGTGGGTAATCACAGTTCATTCAAAGGATCAAACGACAATGTACGAATTTGAGACTGAGTGTGAAGCAAGAGAGGCATTCAAAAACATCAAAGGTTGTAAAATTCTGTCTGAGGTAATTTATTTTAATGATCCATGCTTTGAATTAGCTGCCGTGTAAGAATAACGATGTAATTGGTGAATTATTGATATAGATATAATAATGTAATGAAATGGCTTAGTGGAGGATGATGCATTTATTTGTGTCATCCTTTTTTATTTTATTAAGATGGACAGTAGAGAACTAGAAGTAAAACAAGCTTTATAATTTGACTTTTATAGGAAATCGCCAAAAAATAAAAGGATAAGGTGTTTTGGAAATTGGGCAAGAAAGGGTGATGCACGATGGTATTAGAGTTGGTAAATATATCCTTGAGGAGAAATGGCAAGTGGATTTTAAAAGAGATTAATTGGAAAGTGAACAAAGGCGAGCATTGGGTGATATTTGGATTAAATGGCGCCGGTAAAACGGCCTTGCTCAATGTATTAAACGCCTATGAATATCCAACTAAAGGAAAAATCACGGTCCTCGGTAAGGAATTCGGAAAGGCGCCATTGGCAGAAAGCCTTCGGAAAAAAATTGGACTTGTTTCTCAGAGTCTCCAGCAAAAGCTACATAACGGTGATAATGCCTTTGAAATCGTCTTAAGCGGCGCATTTGCTTCGATTGGACTATATGAAAGTCCCACCGATGAAATGCGAGAAAAAGCGATTTCCTTATTAAGAGAGTTAGGTTGCTATGATTATGCGAATCGGAATTATGAAACTCTTTCACAAGGAGAAAGACAGCGTGTCCTAATTGGTCGGGCGTTAATGGCTGACCCCGAGCTGCTCATATTGGACGAGCCAACGAATGGTCTTGATTTTCTGGCTCGAGAAATGCTGCTAGAATCGGTGGAGAAAATCGCTAAAGAAACGAATGGACCAACAATCATTTATGTAACCCACCATGCTGAAGAGATTTTGCCAGAGTTCCAACATACACTCTTACTTAAACAAGGTGAGGTTTTCGCTGCAGGGAAAACGGACGAAATGATATCGGATCATACTCTGTCAGACTTCTTTGGTCTTGATGTAGGGGTCATCTGGAAAGATGGACGTCCATTGTTAACTAAAAATAAGTTGACCGTAAAATAGTGCTAATATTGTAAGTAACTTAATAAACTAGATTAAGGGCAAATATAAGTAGCTTAATTTTCGCAACTAATCCAGTACTCATCAGTGTAATAGTATCGGTTTATACAAGGACAAATGACCGTTGTCATTACAAGATGAAAGGGGAATGTTTATGGTTTCAAATCCTGCGGGATTTTGGCGAAGATTAGGTGCAGGTCTTATCGATGGTATTATTATAAGTGTCCCTTTAACTTTTTTATTTGGGTTGTTTCTGAGTGAAACATCGTTAAACTCTGCCGTGTCTATTATTGAATTGCTGTATGCAATTATTCTCCCAGTAGTTTGGTCGGGATATACAATTGGGAAAAAGCTCCTTGGCGTGAGGATTGTAAAAGTGAATGGAGAGCGAGTTGGGTTTGGTACGATGTTAATCCGAACGATTGTAGCGGGCTTCATTTATGCGATTACCTTAGGAATAGGAGTAATCGTTAGTGCGTTTATGGTCGGCTTGCGTTCAGACAAACGGGCCATCCACGACTTTATCGCCGGAACCTACGTAACACATGATTAACGCAGTAAAGCAGTGGGGGACAGTCCCATTAGTCTTGCATGAGTGTCTTTAAATTGAATTTATGTAATTTTTTTACATTCACTCAGAGTTGTTAAATGAAAAAACGGGAACATGGTTCTATAAAAGACCTTGTTCCCATTTTTTTACTTATTTAAAATGTCTTATTTCTTACGTTTTTCTTTACAAATGGCGAC
>NZ_LR656192.1 GCF_902168435.1 Bacillus marasmi | reverse complement strand
CAGGTTGCCCACGTGTTACTCACCCGTCCGCCGCTGACTATCGGGAGCAAGCTCCTTCAAGTCCGCTCGACTTGCATGTATTAGGCACGCCGCCAGCGTTCGTCCTGAGCCAGGATCAAACTCTCCAATAAGATGAGACTTCCATCTTTAGATGGTTAGTCGAATCAATCGGGCATTTACGGGCAGTTATCCGTTAGGATATTACTGCGCGTTATACGCGAGAAAGTTGATTAGCTCATAAAAGTTACGTTGGCTAGTGTTCATGACCAAAGTCAGATACACTAAATTTTGTTTATTGTTGACGTTTGTTTGTTTAGTTTTCAAAGAGCAATTTATTAACTTATCGCTTGAAGCGACTTTATTAATATAACACTTCGTCATTATTCTGTCAAACATTTTTTTGAAATGCTTTTTCGTTTTTGACGACATTGTTTATATTACCACGGTAAAATTCGTCCGTAAATAAAAATAGAAAAACTTTTTTAAAAAAAAAAACCGCCATAGTGATGACGGAATAGTTAACCTGCATTATTTTTTAAATAACCCATATTTGAACTGCAACTAATGCTGCTAAACCAGGTATACCAAGAAAGCCTGAAATTGCCGTTGTAATAAGATTAATTGGAACATATATCCCATACTGATTTCCAAAGGTGTTTAAGAAAAATAAAAACATCGCTCCGATTAATAGCTTTATGACGCCTTGCCCAATATATCTAATTGGTTTTACTGGTGCACCAATAAATAATAACAACAACACTAAAACACCAATAATCGAGATGATGATAACTGGTTCCAAATGTAAATAACCCCCCTTACCATATTTCTTGTACTAATAAGTTATGTACAAGCATCTTAAAAAAGACCAATAGTAAGGGGGATCATCTTTATTATCTAATTGAGATATTTCTACTCTTCGCTTCTCTTATTAAAAAGAAATATTTAATTTCAGCAAGTTTAGACTCACTAATTATTTCTTCTGAAGGATCGAGACACTTTTCGACTAGCGCCTTTTGGTTATACCAGTCGTTTCGCGCTTTATAAAGTTGTGTTAAAAGTTTTTCATCGAACTCTTTACGAAGTCGACCTTTACGTTGAAAAAACATAGGTATTTCCCCCGATTGAATTATACTTCTCTTCGTCCTTCTAATGCCTTTGAAAGTGTTACTTCATCAGCATACTCCAAATCACCGCCAACAGGTAAACCGTGGGCGATTCTTGTGATTTTAATTCCAGACGGTTTTAATAATCGAGAAATATACATTGCCGTTGCTTCCCCCTCAATATTAGGGTTCGTAGCAAGAATAACCTCTTCGACTGTTTCATCTTGAAGTCGTTTGAGTAATTCAGGTATTTTTATATCCTCAGGTCCAATTCCATCCATCGGTGAGATTGCACCATGTAAAACATGATATAAACCGGAAAATTCCTTCATTTTTTCCATTGCAATGACATCTTTCGGATCCTGAACTACACAAATAACCGTGCGATCCCTACGCTGATCTTCGCAAATATAGCATGGGTCTTGATCAGTAATGTGGCCGCAGACGGAACAATAAGTTAGATTTCTTTTAGCATTTACTAAAGCTTTCGCAAAATCTAATACAATATCTTCCTTCATACTTAATACATAAAATGCCAGTCTTGAGGCAGTCTTTGGCCCAATTCCTGGTAATTTCATAAAGCTGTCAATCAGCTTGGAAATTGGTTCAGGATAATGCATATCAGTTAATTCCTCCTAGAACAACCCTGGAAGATTCATTCCTTTTGTAAATTGTCCCATAGTGTTATTCACTAGCTCTTCTGCTTTTTTCAGTGCATCATTTGTTGCAGCTAATACTAAATCTTGAAGCATTTCAACATCATCTGGATCAACTGCTTCTGGTTTAATATTTACTTCAACCACTTCTTTATGTCCAGTAACAATAACTGTTACAACTCCTCCAGCAGTACCTTCAATCCGCTTTTCCCCTAATTCTTCCTGTGCTTTTGCCATTTGTTTTTGCATTTTTTGCATTTGCTTCATCATACCTTGCATGTTACCACCACGCATCATAACTAAAAAACCTCCAATATGTTTTATTCTTTGATTTCTACCAGATCTTCACCAAACAGCTTTACTGCTTCGGTTATTAATGGATCCTCTTGCTTTTCTTGACTTTCACTTGAAGACTCCTGGTGCTGACTTGATAAAAAGTTCTCTCGTATATTATGCCATTGATCCTCTGGAACGCCTAGAAATTGCATATTTTTTCCCAATAAATGTTCCATGATCGATGATACAGTTTCAAGAAACCTTGGGTTATCCATCGCCATTTGACAATGGATTTCATATTTAAATTTAATGATAAATGTGTGTTCAGATGCCGCAACTGGTTCAGCATCATTTAACAAAGCAGCCTGGGACCGCATTTGCTTTTGCGAAAGTAAGGCGAGCATTTCCGCCCATTTGCCTTTCACTTGATTCAAGTTACTTTTCGTTGCTTGCTTTAATATTTCATTGATTCTTCCAACTGGAGCTTGGAAACCTTTGCGAGAGCTTCTTTGTGCTGGTTGTTTTGCTGTGGTTTCCTGCGCAGTTTGGGAACTTGGACCTGCGATGGCCAAATTTCTAATCTTTTCTTCAAGCTGATCTATTTTACTAAGAAGCTTATCAATCTCAGGTGCATCGATTGAAGCTGCTCCTGAAGCGCGTTCTAAATGGCAAAGCTTCACGATTGCAACTTCAAGAAAAATTCTTGGATGGTTCGTCCATTTCATTTCCTGCTGAGTTTTATTTAATACTTCTATCAGATCGTAAATTTGATCATTGCTGATCTCTTCAGAAATTTGTTTGAAATCCTCATCAGCCATCGTTCGTTCAAGTGTTTCCTCCAAGGAAGGTGCTGCCTTATAAAGAAGCATATCACGGAAGTAAAAAATAAAATCTTCAATGAAGCGTGCGGGATCCTTACCATTGGCCAATAATTGGTCAAGCGAATTCAATCCACCAGCAGTATCATGTCCAAGAATTGCCCTTGCCAAACTATTTAGAAATCCTTGTGAAACAGAGCCTGTTACAGTTAAGGCATCCTCTAGCGTAACCCGCTCCTGACTGAAGGAAATTGCTTGATCCAATAGACTTAACGCATCACGCATACCACCTTCAGCAGCTTTGGCAATAACATGAAGTGCCTGCTCATCACAATCGACGCCTGATTCATTGACTATCAGCCGCATTCTACCGACGATCGCTTTTGCTGTAATTCTTTTAAAATCAAAACGTTGGCAGCGTGAAATAATTGTTAATGGGATTTTATGTGGCTCGGTTGTCGCCAAAATGAAGATAACGTGTTTTGGCGGCTCTTCCAGCGTTTTTAAAAGCGCATTAAACGCTCCAATTGTAAGCATATGTACTTCATCGACAATATAGACCTTATATCTAACTGATGTCGGGGCATATTTAACCTTATCACGAATATCACGAATTTCCTCGACACCATTGTTTGAGGCAGCATCAATTTCGATTACATCTGGGATGGATCCATCTGTAATTCCCCGGCAAGCTGCACATTCATTACATGGCTCACTAATTGGAGATCGCTCACAATTAACTGCCTTGGCTAAAATTTTAGCAGCACTCGTTTTCCCTGTTCCGCGTGGTCCAGAAAAAAGATATGCATGGGAAATCTTTTGCTGAAGCAGGGCGTTTTGTAAAGTTTTCGTAACATGTTCTTGTCCGACAACATCAATAAAGGCCTGTGGACGCCAAACACGATATAAAGCTTGATAACTCACTGACATCGCCCCTTCTTTAATTTTGCCCCACGGACTCACAGCCCTTGGTGCTTAGCTGTCCAAAAGTATCTCCTCTATTATAACGTATACATTTTCAATTTTACAAAATGAATAAGGACAAAAACAAAAAAACTCATCTTAAGTTTGAGATGAGTTTGGATGTTCGGTATGTATACCGTGCACCCTCCTTCGACTGACGACCATAGGCGTTACTTAAGCAGTTAGCTCAGCCCAGGCAACCCCGCGGCACATGGGAGCTTCCACTTAATGCTGCTTCCTTCCGGACCTGACATGGTTCGTGGATTCCCATTGCGCAGGACCCGGGCGTCAACGCCACTTACTTAAGGCAGACCCTACAGTCAGCCAGCCTCAGAGAGGGAATTCGGCCTCGCTAGAGCGGATTGCGAGTACAGGGCACCGCTACCTCCCCGCTTAGCACGGTAATTAAGAGTATACTAGGATTCGACTAAAATTGCAATCTCAAACCGATGTTAATTATTGTAAGTCAGTCTCTTCAAGCTTTCTTAACTTTTTCTCAGCCTTTTTCCGCTCGCGGATTCCTCTGAAAAAACTCGTTAACAGCTCGCCGCATTCCGCTTCTAATACCCCACTGACAACCTCACTGCGATGGTTAAATCTTTCATCCTCAGGAAGATTCATAAAAGTGCCCGCACAGCCCCCTTTTGGGTCCTTTGCGCCATACACAACCCGGTTAACCCGCGCCAAAATGACGGCACCTGCACACATTGGACATGGCTCTAGTGTTACATATAGCGTTGCATTTTCAAGACGCCATGTTCCAAGCTTACGGCAGGCTTCATCAATTACCAATAGCTCTGCATGGGCTAACGCATTTTGGTTCGTTTCCCGTAAGTTATGAGCTCGAGCAATGATTTCACCCTCTAAGACTAATACAGCTCCAATTGGAACCTCTAATTTAGCTTCGGCCTTTTTTGCTTCTTTAATTGCCTCAAGCATATATTTTTCATCATTATTGTAAATTTTCATATATTACCTCATTCAATCATGTTTCTTTTATTTTACAAGAACTAGTTTGCCCATGCACTGAATACTACGTCTGAGTTTCTTTTAAAAATCATTTATTTATTTTTCATATCATAAAATGATTTATATTTAGGTGTTTAAAGGGGGGCATACCATGCAAATTCATGTGATTGGACCAAATCAATCCTTATTTGGGATTGCTCAGGCATACAGTACGACAGTCAATGATCTCGTTGAGGCAAATGACATTCCCAATCCTAATAATTTAGTTCTAGGGCAGGCTTTAGTCATTCCAATCGTCGGGCGCTTCTATTGGGTCCAAAATGGAGATAGTCTTTATTCAATTGGAAGACGATTTAGGATTAGCGCCGGACAGCTGGCAACAATTAACCGGATTCCAGCTAATCAACCACTTTCAATTGGGATGAGACTCTATATTCCTCCCCGCCCAAAACGAAATGCAGAAACAAATGCTTATGTTGAACCACGTGGAAGGACAGTAACACCAGAATTGGAAAATAGCGCTCGTGAGGCGGCACCTTATTTAACCTATTTGGCACCATTTAGCTTTCAAGCCTTGCGTGATGGAAGTTTAAAGGAACCATTATTAAATAACTTCCCGGCAATTGCCAGAGCTAATAACAACACATTAATGATGGTGATCACCAATCAGGAAAATGACCAATTTAATGCAGACCTTGGCCACATTCTCCTTACTAACATGCAAATTCAAAACCGTTTCTTAAACAATATTGTTAATACTGCGAAAAAGTATGGCTTCAGAGATATCCATTTTGATTTTGAATTTTTGCGGCCAACTGACCGCGAGGCATACAATACTTTTCTCCGTCGGGCTCGCGACCGCTTTAAACGGGAAGGCTGGCTTATTTCCACAGCCTTAGCCCCGAAAACCAGCGCCACCCAAAAGGGTGAATGGTACGAAGCACATGATTATCGTGCACATGGGGAAATTGTTGATTTTGTCGTCATTATGACCTACGAATGGGGCTATAGTGGTGGACCAGCTATGGCTGTTTCGCCAATTGACCAGGTTAGACGGGTACTCAACTATGCCCTTACAGAAATGCCAGGACAGAAAATCATGATGGGGCAAAATTTGTATGGATATGATTGGACACTCCCATTTGTTCAAGGAACAGTAGCCAGAGCTGTAAGTCCGCAGCAGGCGATTCAACTTGCGGCAAGTAATAATGTTCCGATTCAATATGATACAAAAGCACAGGCTCCCCATTTCAATTACACCGCACGTGATGGAAAACGGCATGAGGTGTGGTTTGAGGACGCATGCTCAATCCAGGCAAAGTTCGATCTCATTAAAGAATTAAATTTACGCGGAATCAGCTACTGGAAGCTCGGGCTCGCCTTTCCACAAAACTGGCTCCTTATCGTCGAAAACTTTAATGTCGTTAAACGATAAATGTATATGTAAATTTAATCTCCAGAAGGGAACTTAACCAATCTCGAAACAGACCAAATCTTAAACTGGAGACAGCTGCTGTGCTGTCTCTTTATTTTTCAAAAATACATATAATCTCCAAGTACGTTTCCAAGGTAATTGTGTTACAATTACTTTTGCGCTATTTTAAAAGTTATATCCATATAACAAATGACATATATCTATTGTAAGCTTATTGAGGAGGACAACTATGGAGGGAACACCATTTATCACGGTGGAAGGTCCGATAGGTGTGGGGAAAACCTCCCTAGCAAAAGCAATATCTGACCATTTTCAATTTACCCTATTAAAAGAAATAGTCGATGAAAATCCATTTCTAGGGAAATTTTATGAAAATATTGAAGAGTGGAGCTTTCAAACTGAGATGTTCTTCCTGTGCAACCGCTATAAGCAGCTCGGGGACATCAACGGCTATTACCTATCACAAAATCAGCCAGTTGTAGCTGATTATCACATTTTTAAAAATTTGATCTTCGCAAAAAGAACACTTAATCAAGATGAATATCTGAAGTACTATCAAATTTACCAAATTCTAACCTCAGATATGCCAAAGCCAAACGTAATCATTTATTTAAACGCAAGTCTTGATACACTCTTAGACAGAATAAAACTAAGAGGTCGCGAAGTTGAAAAAAATATCAGTCCACTATATCTAGAGCAATTATCATTAGATTATGAGCAAGCGATGCTAGAATTCGAAGCACAACACCCTGAAATTCCAGTAATCCGCTTTAATGGTGATGAATTAGACTTTGTTAAACAACAGCAGGATTTGTCCTATATATTAGACACACTCTCTAAACATGTTTTTAAAAGGAGCCCACAACTATGAATCTACGCATGAAGTATCAAATCCCTACCAATGCGGTCATCACTATTGCCGGTACGGTTGGCGTAGGTAAATCAACGATGACTCACGCCCTAGCAGATGCTCTGGAATTCCGAACATCTTTAGAAAAAGTTGATACAAACCCTTACTTAGACAAGTTTTATGCAGACTTTACCCGCTGGAGCTTTCACCTTCAGGTTTATTTTCTAGCAGAACGCTTCAAGGAACAAAAGCGCATTTTTGAATATGGCGGCGGCTTTATTCAAGACCGCTCCATTTACGAAGATACCGGTATCTTCGCAAAAATGCATTTTGAAAAAGGGACAATGTCAAAGATTGATTATGAAACTTATACTAATCTTTTTGACGCAATGGTTATGACACCATATTTCCCACATCCTGATTTATTAATATACTTAGAAGGTTCGATTGAGGATATTCTTGAGCGAATTCAAAAACGCGGACGGCCGATGGAGCAGCAAACACCAATCGATTATTGGTATGAAATGCACAAGCGCTATGAAGATTGGATTAATTCTTTTAACGCATGTCCAGTACTTCGTATTAATATTAAAGATTATGATCTTTCTCAGGACTCTGCTTCGATTGAGCCAATTATCGAACGAGTTTCTTACTTTATGAACCAAACCAAACTATTAATGCGGTAAAAAAAAGCAGGTATTCCTTTTCAACTGGAACACCTGCTTTTTTTCAATTTTTTTCTAGTTTTTTTGCCCTTGTTCACATTTTTGTCGAATTTTCTTTTTATATAGGCAAAAAAACCTGCTACCAAAAGTAGCAGGCTTCAATCTCCAATTTATGCACGATAGTAATTAATATCATAGATGTAATGGCGGAGGAAGAGGGATTCGAACCCCCGCGCGGTTTAACCCGCCTGTCGGTTTTCAAGACCGATCCCTTCAGCCGGACTTGGGTATTCCTCCGTGACAAGAAATAATATATCATGTCGAAAAAACAATGTCAACATCTTAATAAAAAAAACTGGACGGAAAATGACGCCCAGTTTTTTAGTATATCTCAATTATTCAGGAACGATTACTTTATGTCTGCCCATATAAGGCTGAAGCGCTTCTGGAATTAAGATACTGCCATCCTCTTGCTGATAATTCTCTAAAATTGCTGCAACTGTTCGACCGATAGCAAGGCCTGATCCATTTAACGTATGTACGTGCTCTGGCTTTGCCTTCAAATCACGGCGGAAGCGAATATTTGCACGACGTGCCTGGAAGCCTTCGAAATTACTACAAGAAGAAATTTCACGATACGTATTGTAACTAGGTAGCCAAACTTCGATATCGTACTTTTTCGCAGCTGTAAACCCTAAATCGCCTGTGCACATGCTCATTACTCGGTAAGGAAGCCCTAGTAGCTGAAGGACCTTTTCCGCATGGCCAGTTAGTTTCTCAAGCTCTTGATATGAATCTTCGGGTTTTACAAATTTTACCAACTCAACTTTATTGAACTGGTGCTGACGAATTAAGCCACGTGTGTCCCGTCCAGCAGAGCCTGCCTCAGAACGGAAACATGCACTAAATGCCGCATAACTGATTGGTAACTCTTCTCCATTAATAATTTCATCACGATGAAGATTTGTTACCGGAACTTCAGCAGTTGGAATGAGGAAATAATCCTCGTTACCAATTAAAAAGGCATCCTCTTCAAATTTTGGCAATTGTCCCGTCCCTGTCATAGAAGCGCGGTTCACCATATATGGAGGAAGGATTTCCTTATAACCATGTTCATCTACATGAAGGTCTAACATAAAGTTAAATAATGCCCGTTCTAAGCGTGCGCCTAAACCTTTGTAGAAGACAAAGCGGCTTCCAGTAACCTTACCTGCACGTTCAAAGTCAAGGATACCAAGTTGATCTGCAAGATCCCAGTGTGGCTTCGCTTCAAAGCCAAACTCACGAATTTCACCCCAGGTCCGGATTTGGATGTTATCATCCTCAGAATCACCAACAGGCACGCTTTCATGCGGGATATTTGGAATGCTAAGCATAAGATTCTCAAGTTGTTCTTCGACAACGCGGAGTTCTTCATCAAAACCTTTAATGCTTTCGCCAACTTGTTTCATTTCAGCAATCAAGTGGTCTGCGTTTTGTTTTTCACGCTTTAGTTGTGCAACTTGTTGAGATACCTCGTTGCGTTTGCTCTTTAATTTTTCGCTTTCAACAATTAGATCGCGGCGCTTTGTATCAAGATCTTCAAATTTTCCTAAATCTGTTAAATCTTCACCACGGTGCTGAAGTTTTGCTTTTACCTCTTCAAAATTGGCTCTTAATACTTTAATATCAAGCATTATTTTGTCCTCCTTAATCAAATTAGTTGATTTCCGCTTCAGGCACGTGCGGTTCATGGGGCTAACTGGGAGCCTGTCTAGCTCCAGCGACTAGGAGCTCGGGGTCATAAGCCAAATCACTCCAGAGACTAACGTCTCTTGCGCGATTCGTCTTATGCCTGTCGCTCCTGAGCAAGCCGCTTCCGCTTTTCTGTCTAGCTGCAGTGGCTAGGAGCTCGGGGTCACAAGTCAATCCGCCCAGAAGGTTAAAGGACAACCTTCTAGTCGGCTCGCCTTGTGCCTGTCGCCCCTGGGCAAGCCGCTTCCGCCTTTCTGTCTAGCTCCAGCGGCTAGGAGCTCGGGGTCATAAGCCAAATCACTCCAGAGACTAACGTCTCTTGCGCGATTCGTCTTATGCCTGTCACCCCTGGGCAAGCCGCTTCCGCTTTTCTGTCTAGCTGCAGCGGCTAGGGGCTCGGGGTCACAAGTCAACCCGCCCAGAAGGTTAAAGGACAACCTTCTAGTCGGCTCGCCTTGTGCCTGTCGCCCCTGGGCAAGCCGCTTCCGCCTTTCGTACTCCTCGGCGCTTTGCGCCTGCGGGGTCTCCCATGCCAGCTACACCCATAGGAGTCTCCGTGCCTTCCGCTACAATCAACTTAGGAAAAATCAAAATTAACTCTAACTACTAAAAAACAAAAAACTCCCGTCCCCTATAACAGGGACGAGAGTTACTCGCGATACCACCCTGGTTGAAAGCAATACGCCTTCCACCTCAAACAGATAACGGCTGTTACCGAAAACATTTACTAACCCTAAGGTATTCCATGCTTTACTCGAGGATGGATTCACAAACGCATATCACCAGTTCACACCAACCACTGGCTCTCTTAAGAATAGCGATTCGCTACTATTTCCTCTCATTGCTTTAAACCATATGAATTCACACATAATGTACTATAGTTATCTCTAAAAAGCAACCAAATTATACAGATTGCGTAGTTTTTGCCTCTTTAACCATCGTAACAAAATATTGAGTTAAACGGTGATCATCTGTTAATTCAGGATGGAATGAACAACCTAGGACATTCCCTTCACGTGCAGCAACAATACGACCATCATGCTTTGAAATAACCTCAACATTCTCCCCGGCATCAACGATATGTGGTGCACGGATAAATACTGCTGGAAAATCACTTGCTACACCTGTAATATCTAAGTCCGCTTCAAAGCTCTCACGTTGGCGACCAAAGGAATTACGTTCAACCGTAACGTCCATGATTCCAATATGAGGCTCATCGTAACCGACGACTCGCTTAGCTAATAAAATTAAACCAGCGCAAGTACCAAACATCGGCTTACCAGAGTTCGCAAACTCTTTTAGTTTATCCATAAATTGATATTTATCAATTAATTTACGCATTGTCGTACTTTCGCCGCCAGGTAAAATTAATCCATCAATCTCATCTAACTGTTCTACCTTTTTAATTACAATTGCTTCCGCTCCGGATTCCTCAACTGAATGGACATGCTCACGAACAGCCCCTTGTAATCCTAGAACACCAATTTTAATCATCGACTTACTCCTTACCAACCGCGATCTTGCATACGAGCACTTGGAGCAATTGTTGAGATTTCAATCCCTTTCATTGCTGTTCCAAGACCTTTAGAAAGGCTCGCAATTAATTCGTAATCTTGATAGTGTGTTGTTGCTTCAACAATCGCTCTTGCGAATTTAGCTGGGTTTTCTGATTTGAAAATACCAGAACCAACGAATACGCCATCTGCACCAAGCTGCATCATTAACGCAGCATCTGCAGGAGTTGCAACTCCACCAGCCGCAAAGTTAACAACTGGAAGCTTGCCTAAACGTTTAATTTCAAGTAATACTTCAAATGGAGCTCCTAAAAGCTTAGCTTCAGTCATTAATTCGTCTTCGTTCATGCCTACAACTTTCTTCACTTGTGCATTAACTTTACGCATATGACGAACTGCTTCAACAATGTTACCAGTTCCTGGCTCACCTTTTGTACGAAGCATAGAAGCACCCTCCGCGATACGACGAGCTGCTTCACCTAAATCACGGCATCCGCATACAAACGGTACAGTAAAGTCTCTTTTATATAAGTGAAACTCTTCATCTGCTGGAGTTAACACTTCACTTTCATCTATGTAATCAGCACCCAATGCTTCAAGTACACGTGCTTCTACAATATGACCGATACGGCATTTTGCCATAACTGGAATAGAAACTGCATTGATTACTTCTTCTGTAATAGTTGGGTCAGCCATTCTCGCAACGCCACCAGCAGCACGAATATCTGAAGGCACACGCTCTAGTGCCATAACGGCAACTGCGCCAGCCTCTTCAGCGATTTTAGCTTGCTCGGCATTAATAACGTCCATAATGACGCCGCCTTTTTGCATTTCTGCCATACCTCTTTTAACGCGATCTGTTCCTGTTTTCACGGAAACTTCCCCCCAAAAATTTTAAGTTATTGAATTTTAAGAACAATTAATTCTATCGGATTATTCTTTTTTAAATAAAACAATAAAAAGGGGTTCTTGTCAAGACAAGAACCCTCATTTTTAGAACCATCCTTTTACAGTAGACGACACGCTTCCCCAAACATCGCCAAAGAATCCGCCGATACCGCGCATCATTAACACGAATCCGTTCGCTTTTTCAACATTTTCCGCAGCGATCACATCTACTTTAATTCCTTTTGAAGCATCACCTGTAATAAAGCCTAAATCTTCACCATTTTTTGATTCAAGAGTTACGTACCCGACTTTATCACCTTTTTTAACAGGAGCCGTTAACTCGCCATTTTTTGTAAGCTTCTTTTTATCTAAAACTAATACAGCTTTATAATTATCCTTGTCCCCATTTTTCATGACTATGTTAATCGCATTTTTCGTGTGAATCTTAACGCTATCACCTTTACCTTTAATAACAGGAAGAGTCTTCTGTCCTTTTACCTGATAATGCTTAGGTAGTACTTTTTCCTCTCCGAAATTATTAAATGCATAATCAAGAATTTTTCTTGTTTCTGTGAAGCGAGTATCCTTGGAAGATGCCTTCATCACAACAGAAATGAATCTTTGGTCATTTCTCTCTGCTGTAGCTGTAAAACAATATCCAGCAAAATCAGTTGAACCTGTTTTTAAACCATCAACACCATTATATTCAAAAATAAGGCCTGGTAGCATCCAGTTAAAGTTAGGATATTCTTTTCCATCCTTTTCAAAATTCAACTTCGGCGTTTTAGCCGTTTGAATTACTTCTGGATAATCATTAATTAATCGATAAGCTAGTTTAGCTGTGGCACGTGCAGACATTACATTTTCATCAGTTGGTCCACCAGCTGGAATATTTCCTAATAAGCTTTCATTATTGAGACCTGATGAATTTACAAAATTAAAGTCTTTTAATCCTAATTCACCGGCTTTTTTATTCATAAGCGCAACGAAATTCTTTTCTGTCCCAGCAACTGTTTCTGCTAAAGCCACTGTGGCAGCGTTGCCCGAGAAAATAGCCATTGCTTCATAAAGCTCTTTAACTGTATATTCTTCACCTTGTGTCAAACCAACATTCGACAATCCCGGAGCAGCAGATAAATTATGAACGTATTCATTAATCATTACCTTTTGATCCCAAGTGATTTTTTTATTATGAATAGCTTCTAATACCAAGTATTCAGTCATCATTTTTGACATACTTGCTACACCTAGAACGGCATCGGGATTTTTTTGATATAAAATTTTACCAGTCTTAGCATCTAGTAATATAGCAGCTTCAGCATTTATACCGAGCGGATCACCTTCCGCACTAGCTTGATTCGGAACAATAGTTGCTATAGATGCAAAACTAACGAAAAACATGACAACGAACAACAGTAACTTACGATAATAATTCAACCCGATTTCCTCCAGCTCTAATTTTTTATGCATTTCATAATTGAGAGTGTTAATCTCTTTTTACACCTTGAATAGTTTAACATAAAAGCACACGAGAAAAAAGACAGAGAATGCAACCTCTGTCTCCTTAAAAATATTGATTTGGTTTGCGATTAAACCATATATATGACTTATGATAGTGAATAGTTTGGTGCTTCTTTCGTAATTTGCACATCATGTGGATGACTTTCTCTTAATCCTGCCCCAGTCATTCTAATAAATTGGGCATTTTCTCTTAAATCGTGTAAGTCTTTTGAACCACAATAACCCATTCCTGCACGAATACCACCAACTAATTGGTAGATTGAGTCAGCAAGAGGTCCTTTATAAGGTACCCGTCCTTCAATTCCCTCTGGAACAAACTTTTTATTATCCTCTTGGAAGTAGCGATCCTTCGAGCCTTTTTCCATTGCACTTACGGATCCCATACCACGGTAAACTTTGAAGCGACGTCCTTGATAAATTTCAGTATCCCCAGGGCTTTCAGATGTACCCGCCAACATACTACCTAGCATAACGGCATGTCCACCAGCTGCTAGAGCTTTTACGATATCACCTGAGTATTTAATCCCACCATCAGCAATAATCGATTTTCCATACTTTCTTGCTACAGATGCACAATCATACACCGCTGTAATTTGCGGTACACCTACCCCAGCAACAACTCGTGTAGTACAGATAGAGCCAGGACCAATCCCAACCTTAACAACATCTGCTCCAGCCTCAAATAATGCCTCAGTAGCTGCTCCTGTAGCTACGTTACCTGCAATAATACCCAACTCAGGGTACTTACTTCTAATTTCCTTAACTGTATTAATTACGCCTGCTGAGTGGCCATGTGCTGTATCAACTACGATAATATCAACATTTGCTTTTACAAGTGCATCAACACGGTTAATCGTATCACCGGTTACGCCAACTGCAGCTCCAGCTAATAATCGGCCTTGCGAATCTTTAGCTGAGTTAGGGAATTCAATAACCTTTTCAATATCCTTAATTGTAATAAGTCCTTTTAAGACACCAGCTTCATCAACTAATGGCAGTTTTTCAATTTTATACTGCTGCAGGATTTTTTCTGCATCCTCTAAACTTGTCCCAACTGGTGCAGTAACAAGATTTTCCTTCGTCATTACATCAGAAATAAGAATTGAATAATCTTGGATGAAACGTAAATCACGGTTAGTTAAAATTCCGACTAGTTTTTGCTCTTCCTCGTTATTTACGATAGGCACGCCAGAAATTCTGTATTTTCCCATTAAGTGTTCAGCATCAAAAACCTGTTGCTCAGGTGTTAAGAAGAATGGATCTGTTATAACACCACTCTCAGAACGCTTAACCTTTAAAACTTGATCGGCTTGTTGTTCAATTGACATATTTTTGTGAATGATTCCGATGCCACCCTGTCTTGCAATTGCAATTGCCATATCCGCTTCTGTTACCGTATCCATTCCTGCGCTGATAATTGGGATATTCAACTTGATTTTTTTTGTCAATTCTACTTGAAGATTTACATCTCGTGGTAATACTTCCGATTTTGCCGGAATGAGCAATACATCATCGAACGTTAAACCCTCTTTACTAAATTTAGATTCCCACATTTTATTTTGACCTCCTGGATACGTAAAAAATATTATTAGTAGGTTATCAATTGGATAAAATACTGTCAAGAAACTTTATATATGTTAGACTTTTCAGAAAATTACAAGGTGGTACTCTACATGATTTATCGTAACATAAATAGCTATAAAATGTTCTTTTCTGCATCCTTTACGCAATCATTTTTAAAAAATTGTTATCTTAAACAAAATATTGAAAGTGCTGAACAAAAAAGCTATCAAAACTGTTATCCATTCATTTACTATCTTGAGCATGGAAAAATCTATTACGAGCAAGCAGAAAAGTCTCCACTAATCATACAACCTATATTATTATTTTATGGATTTGTACACTTAATTAAAGCCTGCATCTTAACCAAGGATCCTTCGTACCCTGAAACGACTTCCGTTTTGGCTCATGGTGTATCTACCAGGAAACGAAAAAAACAACAATACTGCTTTTTAGAAGATGATGTCCGAATCCAAAAAACAGGACTGTTCCCCTATATGTCAGATCAATTGTTTCACATGAAACAGTTAGAGGGGGATAAAGTTTTAATGGAGGAGTTGCTGACAAATATTCCAGAACTAAGTCAGCTCTTTTATCAGCTCGAAGGGAGAAAAACCTTCATTAATGCAGAGCTCCATAATAATCTTTTTACTTTATCGCATCGGGTTTTGGATGCGTTTCATATGACAGAAAATCGATTTGAAGATTTTTTACGAGGGAAATTCAAGGGCTCTTTCTCAGTCAAGCAAGGAGCTGGTGAGCAAATTGAAGTGGGCTATAACAATAAGAAAATCTTACATGGTAATGAGGCTTTACCATTCCGTTTTAATATATTAGAAAAACATTATTGTTTTCCGCTCAATAAAGAGGGACTGTTTCAATATCCAGAGATGCTCATTCATTATTTACTTCTATATAATCTGAGTATGATTGCTAGATATGAAACTGAATGGTGGAGTGAATTAATGAAAATGATGAGCAATAATGATTATCCATTCATTCAAGCCTTTTTAGAGGTAACGATTCATAAAGGACCGTTTTTAGTTTATCAGTATTTGACAAACCAATTGCGGGGGTAATAGTGAGGTATTTTTGGGATGGGGAGTTTGGTTGGAATGGCGTTGGAGTTTAGTTTTTGTGCGTATAAGGTTATTTGCGTGCATACCACCTTTTCTTCTGTGTAAATATTTCAAGTAAGTAATACCTATTTCTTAAAAATACATACAAAAAATGGGTCCAAATTGAATAAATCTATCAAAATCCTGATTTCATTAAATAAAAATGCGTCCAATTTGATTCAAAATCCAAAGTTTTTTAGTCGACTTTACTAAAAAAGCTTACCAGTCTTTCGAAAACAACAAAAAAACAGCTAATAATTAGCTGTTTTTGTTTGCCCGGCAACGTCCTACTTTCACAGGGGGAGAGCCCCCAACTACCATCGGCGCTGAGAAGCTTAACTTCCGTGTTCGGTATGGGAACGGGTGTGACCTTCTCGCTATCGCCACCAAGCCTACGGCATTGAATCTGCATCTCTGCTGGCTTGCGACGAGCTGAACATAGGCATCATCGAGTAAGCTATGGCGCAGGAGCAGACTTTGCATGGGTTATTTTATATTTTGACTTGTGATAGTTATGAGTGTGTTTTTATTTAATATGTAATCTTTCATATAGGCTCTTTTCTAAAAGACTGTTGCTTTTTGGATTAAGATGGTTGGAAACAAAAATTAGCGGACATTCAATCCTTTATTTGTGCTAAAAACAGTATTTTCAAGGTAAAAGCGGACATTGAATCCTCTATTTGCCCAAATCACCGTCTAACTTTCAAGATTTTGGCGAAATAAGGTATCTGATGTCCGCAAGACTTTTAAATGAAGGATTTTTACTGTAAATAAGGTATTCTGTGTCCGCTCGAATCAGTAGAAATTTGGAACGGACATTTATTCTTTATTTGTACCAAACTCGTTTAAGTGTCATACCTAGACAGCGAAAACAGCCTTCATATAAAACAAAAAAACAGCCTCATCAGCTGTTTTTTTTTTGCCCGGCAGCGTCCTACTCTCACAGGGGGAGAGCCCCCAACTACCATCGGCGCTGAGAAGCTTAACTTCCGTGTTCGGTATGGGAACGGGTGTGACCTTCTCGCTATCGCCACCAGACTATTTTGTTAGAGAACTTCGTTCTCTCAAAACTAGATAATGAAGAAGAAATGTTTTTTACGATATCACCTAAACTTGGTTAAGTCCTCGATCGATTAGTATCAGTCAGCTCCACATGTCGCCACGCTTCCACCTCTGACCTATCAACCTGATCATCTTTCAGGGATCTTACTAGCTTACGCTATGGGAAATCTCATCTTGA
>NZ_LR656170.1 GCF_902168435.1 Bacillus marasmi | reverse complement strand
TGCTCCTTTTGTAGAAGATGAGGGAACAAGTATGGTCTATCTCTTCTACAATAGGAGCCTTTTTATTTTTTAGAAATTAATTAAGTCACTTTTACATATTTTTCAAGTCGTGCAACGCTAGTGGGACAGTCCCCCACTCCTTTAACGTGCTGAAGTTTGGTTAGATGGGCTGAGTTTTGTACAAAATAATGACATATATGGTTGCAAGGTGTTTTGGTTGATTTTGTCGAATGTAACTAAATATATAGAAGAAAGAGGTGAACATTAAGGATGGAGCATATGGAACATGAGGATTTTTATCAGAGCTTTCGGAAACGGATTCAATGGTGGGCGAAAAGTGAGGAAGGTAAGAACAATAAATACGTTGAAATCTTGATGTTTGGACCAGATTTATTTCACTTATTATGCAAGATGGCAATTGATAATGAAGTGTCTATCTCGGATAAGGCAAAGCTTGGAGCTGCAATAGCCTATTTTGTATCACCGGTTGATTTTATTCCGGAAATATTAATGGGGCCACTAGGTTATGTGGATGATATCGCTGTTGCCGCATTTGTATTAAATAGTATGGTTAATAATACAAATCCTGAAATCGTGAAGAAGCACTGGGCTGGTGATCAAGACGTACTCGAAGTCATCAAAAAAATTATCGCAACTGCCGACAACATGGTTGGGTCAGGTGTCATGAAGAAAATTCGCAACAAATTTGGCGTATAACAGCATAAACTTTAACACAGTAAAGCGATGGGGGACAGGCCCCCATCGCTTTACTGTGTTAAAGAGAGAGGCTTTTATGGAATTTTTCGGTTGTTGACTTTGGGGTGTACTAGATTTATAGTTGTATATAGTTATTTCAATATAATAATCATCACCCTCATCCTAACCGATGAGGTAGAGGTCGCGATTTTTATAAGTAAGGTAATGGAGATGGAGAGACATCAATGAAGTTACCTAAAAGGAAAAATCGCCGAAGCTTGTCCAAAATCTCTAACCAAGACGAGCTGGGGCTGCTTCCGAAAGGGGCAGAACTGTCACGCAAGAGCCATAACATTACAAATACGGCTATTGCGTGTTGAGCTATCTTCATGGAGAAGGTTTGATGCGGTTGAATAAAAACTGCCTGCGAAGTGAAAGCAAATAAGCAATCCGTCGTTGGCTTTTTTGTGTAAATTTTGCGCTCCTTCCCAAACAAATCAAAGGAGTTTTTTTTATGAGTCAAAGAAATACAACAGCAAGAGTGTTAGTCAACGAAGAAATACAGCAACACGAGAAACAATCGCAACAACCACAATTAAAACGCGGCTTGCAGGCTCGCCACCTCTCAATGATTTCCATTGGTGGAGCAATCGGAACAGGTTTGTTTTTAGCGAGTGGTGCAGCGATTCACACCGCAGGACCTGGTGGAGCCCTCCTTGCTTATGCAATTATTGGCGTCATGGTATATTTTTTGATGACAAGCCTTGGGGAACTGGCTGCCTATATGCCTGAAGCTGGTTCGTTCAGCACATATGCAACAAAGTTCGTTGATCCGGCACTTGGATTTGCGCTCGGCTGGAATTACTGGTATAACTGGGCAATTACCGTTGCCGCTGAATTAGTAGCGGGAGCGCTGATTGTGAAGTTTTGGTTCCCGGATAGCTCATCCCTTCTCTGGAGTGCCTTATTTTTGGCATTAATGTTTGGATTAAACTACCTATCTGTTAAAGGCTTCGGTGAGTCAGAATTCTGGTTTGCGCTGATTAAAGTTATTACCATAATTATCTTTTTAGCCGTTGGTGTATTAATGATTTTTGGCGTCTTTACAGGTGAAGCAGTCGGATTTTCTAATTTTATGCTGGCTGATGGACCTTTCCATGGTGGATTTTTCACGATGATTGGGATCTTTATGGTGGCTGGATTTTCCTTCCAGGGCACAGAGCTCCTTGGGGTTGCTGCCGGGGAAAGTGAAGACCCTGCTCGTAATGTTCCTCGTGCAGTTCGCCAAGTATTTTGGAGAATCCTTTTATTCTATATATTAGCTATTTTTGTCATTGGCATGCTGATTCCATTTACGAATGAATCATTAGCAAGCGGCGATGTAACATTAAGTCCATTTACGTTGATTTTTGAACGCGCTGGCTTTGCCTTTGCAGCGTCTGCAATGAATGCGGTTATTTTAACATCAGTATTATCGGCGGGGAACTCTGGAATGTACGCCTCAACTCGGATGCTTTGGAATCTCGCGAAGGAAGGCAAGGCCCCGAAATTCCTAGCTAAGGTTGACCAGCGTGGCGTTCCGGTCAATGCGCTAATTGTAACCGCAGCTGTTGGGCTTGTAGCCTTTTTCGCTTCATTATTTGGTGATGGCGCTGTTTATCTTTGGTTATTGAATGCATCTGGTATGTCAGGCTTTATTGTATGGCTGGGCATTGCCATCAGTCACTACCGATTCCGCAAAGCGTTTAAAGTTCAAGGACGCAGTTTGAATGAGCTGCCGTACCGCGCTAAATGGTTCCCGTTTGGTCCAATTTTTGCATTTATATTATGCTCATTTGTTATTTTAGGACAAAATTATCAAGCCTTTCTCGGCTCATCGATTGACTGGAACGGTATCCTCGTTTCCTACATCGGATTGCCAATCTTCCTTGTCGTATGGTTTGGCTATAAATTGATGAAAAAGACGAAAGTTATTCCGTTGGAACAATGCGACTTGAACCCGACCGACAATTAATATTTTATTAAAATAAAGACAACTATGAGCTTCAAATCATAGTTGTCTTTTTTCTTGATTATTTTCAAGCTTTGGCGGCTGGCCTTGCTGCGTTTTAGATGCTTTTGATGCTATGAAAACAATGAGTACGAGAAGAATGATCGCCGCACTAAAGACGAGCCCATATATGTAGTATTTTTCCATAAAATCATAAAAATCAATCGCCGTATCAAATGAGTTTAACGATATAAAAACGACAACTATGCCTAAAAGCCAATTTACGCCATGATATTGTTTGAGTTTAAACCAGTTTGAAATAGCAGTGCTTGCACCATAATGAAGGAGTGCAAGACGCAAATATGCTGACACAGACATGATTGTGAGCCCATAAATATCAAAGCGCTCAATAAAGCCAACATTAATTAAGCGAACCATGCTCTCAACCGGGTACATGAATTTCGTTGCTTGCGCATCACCAAAGATTGCGATTGCCCCAGCTGCAGTTGATGGGAAAATAATTAAGTTGACGATGAAGGAAATAATGTATACTTTCCGAAACGAAACCGACTTTGGACTCGGCTTTTCCACATTGATCATTAAGAGCACAATCATTTCGCCAAACAGAGCTAAAATGACAAGGGCAACGGGAATAATCGGCTCAATCCCATTTTCGAGTATTGGCAACAGTTTTTCATAATCCTTTTCCGGCTTTAAGGCTAACGATACAAAAATTCCAGACAAAAGGTTCAAAATAATGATCCATTCGGCCACTCTTGAGATGACCTCAATCCCCATATGAACAGTGAAGAAAACGCATAGTCCAAACATGGTCGCAATCACCCATAAGTGATGCTGCGGCAAAAACACTGCAGTAATAAAAATTGAATATCCATATAGGGTTACACAGATATGGATAATAAAAAAGGTAATAAGTGGAAGAGTAGCAATTCTTCCGAAAAATGGTCCGAGTGTTTCGAGCGACCACTGCACTATCGTTTTACCGTATAATTTTTCACTTAAATAGGCCATGCCTAAAAAAATAATAATGCCTGGGATGAACCCTAAAATGATTCCGAGCCAAGAATCTCGCCCTGCCCACCCAAGAAAGATTTTTATCAAAAAGAAATGTCCAGGAATTACGATTAGCGGGGTCATGATAAAAAAAATCTGCCGTGTGGCTATTGATGTTTTCCCCATAATATCCTCCTAGTAAAATTTAATAATTAAACAAACCTAAATTGCGAATATCGACTTTTACGTTTACGCTAATAGGCAAGTTTGGAAACTGATTGTTCCAGTTTTTCTTATTTTTCTTCCAAAATTGTGGGTCTTCACGATGTACTGCTGCATCGAAACCAAATATATCAGTTTGATGAGATTTGGCTTTTTCGACTGCGGCGAGAATTTCAGATTTTATTTCTTGCTGGGCAAGTTTCTCGATTTTATCAATCTTTTCGGGTGTTAAAAGGGTATGTTGCGATAGTATTTCCCCAATACTAACCGTTGCCTTCACGTTAATATTGATTTGCTTTAATTGGGATTTTACGATTTTGGGCTTTATTTTTACCTTCGTTTTGTCTAAAATCTCCAGGCCGATTTTTCCAGAACCCTCTAAAGCAGGTGTTACTAAAATTCCGCCGGTCACTTCCTCCATTACCCAAAGTAAGCCTCTTGTCTCATATTTGTTTAAAACACCAATCCATTTTCCGTTTTTGATAATGGCTGTACTTTGGGAAAATGGAATGTGCTTTTTATCTTTATTAATTGTCTCAATGATAGCGGCATAGCCAACTTTATTATGACTTAACATCATCTCTGTAAAATGGTGCAGCCTAACAGCAGGAATGTATGAAACATTTTTCTGCTGTGACAGCTGCTTTTCAATCACGGTTGATGGAACTGTCGTGAAATCAGGTTTTGCTTTTATGATTTTAGCGGCTTCTACCTTTGAAATTAATACGAATGGATTGGGCTGAACTTCGTTATTACGATTTAAAAAATCAAGAAAGGGAAGGATGTTTTCCTCAGTGATAGATGGCCCTAAGACAACTATTTTAATATAAGGCCAAATAGGTTGCTTCCCCAATTTAATAATTGTTGACCGGACGGCATCGAATATGGTGTCGCCAACACTAGAATAGACCTTTACTCCCTTAGCTTCCTGTTGGTCCACTGAGCGTGTATCAATTAGCGAAACTGTTATTTTTACCTTATTATCTTCTGTTCTATCTACTCCGAGTGAAGAGAGGATGAGTCGTTCATCTAGTTCTCCGCGCATGCATCCTGACAAGAGGAAAATCAATATCGATAATGAAAGAATCTTGAGCAAAGGCTTATTCTTTTCCCCGTTTTCCTTCACCGGAAAGACCTCCAAACTTTTGTTTTGTTCTATTAGCTGAGCCTATTGTAGCTGGGCGATTTGTCATGAGCCAAAGCGGAATGCGAATGATACCGTCGATCCAGTCGCTGATTTTTATTGGAAAAAGTGGAGCAGTAAATGGAACACCAAACGATCTCAGCGAAGCGAGGTGACTGACAACAATCATGCCAAGCATCAGTATGCCGAATAAGCCAAACGTCGCTCCCGCAACCACAAATGCGATTCTTAATAGGCTAATTGGCTCCGATAGTGAGTTAACTGGAAATGAAGAGATTCCCACTAAGGCGACGGTAACAACAACTGGAATCCCGACTAAACCAGCCGAGACGGCTGCTTCCCCTAAAATCAGTGCGCCGACGAGGCTGACTGCTTGTCCAACGGGCTTGGGCATTCTTAATCCCGATTCACGAATGATTTCAAAGATAATGAGCATCAGAATCATTTCAACATAAAGCTGAAATGGAACGTTCGCGCGGGTAATGAAAAATTTTACTAAAAGTGAAAAAGGAATAAGGATTGGATGAAAATATTGAATTGCAACGAACACTCCTGGGAGCAGAACTGAAATAAAAAAGCTGATTACTCGTAAAATCCTGACAAAGTTTGAATAATAGGGCCTTGAAAAGTAATCCTCGGAAACCTGGAAATGATTAATTAATAGGTAGGGCACCGTTAAGACGATTGGCGTGCCGTCTACAAAAATGGATACTCTGCCTTCAAGGAGCTGGGCCGCCACAATATCTGGCTTTTCTTGATTTCCCACCGTTGGAAAAATACTGAAGGGAGCGTCCTCGATATATTGTTCGATATAACCGGACTCTAGAATAGCATCAACCTTTATATTTTCTAATCTAGTGTATACCTCCTTTAAAACTTCTTTATTGACAATTCCGTCTATGTAGGCAATAACGACCTTCGTGTTGCTTTGTTTCCCGAGCAGTAACGATTCGCAGCGCAAGTTAGGATTTCTAATTCTTCTGCGCAGTAAGGTAAGATTGGTAGATATATCTTCAGTAAAGGAATCTCGTGGACCTCGAATCACCGTTTCCGTAATCGGCTGCTCGATTCCCCGCATTTCCCATGCTTGAGCATTTATGATAAGTGCGGTTTCCTCGCCTTCAACAAATAGAACAATTTTACCTGTAAACAGCTCATTGACGATTTGGTGGAGGTTGTCTATTAAATCAATTTCAGCAACAGAAAGGACAGATTCCTTTAAATAGACGAGCAGGGATTTATGTAGGTTAGCCGGTGGCTCTGCCATTTTCATCAGCGGCCCAAGCACATTTTCATTAATCACAGTCGTTTCGACCATACCAGAAACTGCAAATAATAAACCTGAGGAATAAGCGTTTTCGCCTACTTGGAAGCTTCTATTAATAATTCCAGAATTATTTCCTAAAGTGGTTTCTAGAAATTTCCTATTCTCGTTAAGTGTCCGGTTCACCTTTTTATAGTTGTGAAAATGATTATTCGCTCTGTTATTATTAGTAGTTAAACTAGAGTCGGATTGATTAAATCCATTACGTTGATTAATAAGATTGTCGGTGTTTGAATTTGTATTTGAATTTGTATTTGATTCAACATGTATTGCCCTCCGGAATAGATGCCGCGCTGATTTCTTCAACCAAGTAAACAAACATGATGCACCTCAGCTTTGTATAGTCTGTAATGGTAGTAGATAGATGGAATGTTGAAAATAATAGTTAGTAGGAAAATTGTAACCATAGTTTTATGCAGACAAACAGGAAATATACATGTGTTCCAATTTTATATACACATGTTTTACACTACAAATCTTATTTCGATAGCAGAAATGATATTTAAAGAAAAACAGACTTTAACGCAGTAAAGCAGTGGGGGACTGTCCCCCACTGCTTTACTGCGTTAAAATAAATAGGTCTCAGGTCGTATTTTTTTTTACAGTTGTAGTCTATGGGAAAATTTCAGGCAATGGTGTATTCTGAACATATAAGAAGAAATTATGAAACCTTGTACTTCTTTGTTCGTATAATAGTAAGGATAAAAGTCAGGAGTCGATATAATATGAACGCATTCATTTCTTTTCTGGTTGGAACGTTCGTTACAATTCCAGTAGCTGTAAGTATATGGTTAATTAGTTTTTTTGCCATCACGGACCATGCCTTTTGGCCATCTTCAGGAATTTCATTTATTGGTGGTTTCCTAACTTTTTCATTGGTTACAATGGTAATGAAGTCTCGTTTCCTAAAGAAAAACCAGCTGTCTCGAAAGGAATATCGCTATATAAAGCAGAATTTAGAAGAAGCGAAGCAAAAAATTAATCGATTGAATAAGGCAGCATTCATGATTCGCGAAATTCCATCTTTTAAGCAAAGAATTGAAATTGCAAAAATAACAAGACAAATTTACAAGTTAACAAAGAAAGAGCCGAAGCGCTTTTATAAAGCAGAACAGTTTTATTTTTCACACCTTGATTCACTTGTTGAAATCACGGAAAAATACGCATTGCTTTCATCACAGCCCAAGAAAAATATTGAGCTCAATCAAACCCTGCACGATACAAGGCACACGCTCAATGAATTAACAAAAACAATTGAAAAAGACCTATATGTTGTCCTTTCCGATGATATTGATCACTTGAATTTTGAAGTGGATGTTGCCAAGCATTCAATCAAAAACATGAAGGATGTTAAATCTCTAGAAGAAAGCAGGTTGAAAAAATGAGTGATAAAGAACCAGATTTACTCAAACAAACTGACAATGTACTAGATGATATTCTTGCCAATCCGTTCGGTGACAAGACAGATGTCTTAGTTGCAGATCCAATGGCAATGCAAAAGGTTAATAATGATAATAAGCCGGTGAAACTAATCGACGTAATCCCAGCCGAAAATCGTGAAAAGGCATTTCAGCTTGCCCAGCAAATTGACCCGAAAAACCATCAATCGATGATTCTTTACGGAACACAGGCTCAAAGTAAGCTGCTAACTTTTTCACATACAATGCTTGAGCATGTCCAAAAAAAGGATGTCGGAGAAGTTGGTGACATCATCAACGATCTCATGAAGCGGCTTAATGATATTAGTCCGGACGAGCTCAAGGAAAAGCCATCTTTCTTTTCACGGATGTTCGGGAAAATTTCCGGCTCGATACAAGAGGTGCTTTCCAAATATCAGAAAACTAGTGCTCAAATCGATCGCATTAGCGTGAAGTTAGACCGAAGTAAGAATGTACTTCTATCTGATATTGGCATGCTTGAAAAACTTTATGAGACAAATAAGGATTATTTTCATGCATTAAATGTGTATATAGCGGCAGGGGAAATTAAGCTCGAGGAACTTAATGAAAAAACAATTCCAGCGATGAAAAAAGCGGCAGAGGCTTCACAGGACCAAATGAAGTTTCAGGAAGTCAACGATATGATTCAATTTGCCGACCGTCTTGAGAAACGCTTGTACGATTTGAAACTCAGTCGGGAAATAACAATTCAAAGTGCGCCGCAAATTCGTTTGATTCAAAATACGAACCAAGCTTTGGTTGAAAAAATTCAATCCTCAATCGTAACAGCAATTCCATTATGGAAAAACCAAGTGGCGATTGCTTTAACCTTACTTCGCCAGCGTCATGCCGTCGAAGCGCAAAAGCAGGTTTCGAAAACAACGAATGAGCTGCTGTTGAAAAACTCCGAAATGCTTAAAACGAATACAATTGAGACTGCAAAAGAAAATGAGCGTGGTTTAGTAGATATTGAGACGTTAAAAACAACCCAATCCAACTTGATCTCAACACTAGAAGAAACGCTTCGTATTCAAGAGGAAGGCCGCAACAAGCGCCGTGCAGCTGAACAAGAGCTGGCCGTAATGGAAAACGAACTAAGACTAAAACTACTCGAAATCAAAGACAAATAATTTATAATTTAACACAGTAAAGCGGTGGGGGACTGTCCTCCACCGCTTTACTGTGTTAAAGTTCGTTATTCTTCCCAGTTTTGATCTTCAAGTACCTGTACAGGTTCTTGATTATGTTCTTGCGATAGGATTAGCTCGTTATAGAATGTTGCCGTGGAAGCTTGGATATAAGGGGATAGCCATAAAAAGCCGATACCCAATGTAAGTAAGCAAAGAATTCCCCAGCCAATGAAGCTTAGATTCAGTAGGAAGTATTTCCACTTATATCCCTTCATCCGCTTTTTGCTCTCGGTAATTGCTTCTAACACCGTATATTCTGGATGGTCCTTCATCAGAAAATATGTTTGTGAGTAAGAAATTGATTTTATGATACCTGGAATCAATAGCAAAAGTGTCCATAGGGCGATGAATATTCCCATTACAATTGAAGTACCGATTAATTTGAAAAATCTTTTCCCATCCGTAAAAATTGCAAAAACATCAAAAAGCTGCGGACCTTCATAGCGAACCAATGATAAAAAGAACCAAAGTGTAGTGACTGCTAATGGCATAATCAATAATGTGATAATCATACTAACGATTTCAGCTTGGATTGGGAGCTGATCTGCCAAAAACCAATTTTCCCAGCCGCCACTTAACATTACCTCAAATATGGTCGGGAGTACGGAGTTGATGATGAAAATTATTAACGTTAAGGCTGCAGCTACTCCCCACTGACCTTTTAATGCCTTAAGGGCTTGTTTCTTAATCTCTGTTATCGTCATTTTTACTCACCTCTTTCAAAGTAAAGTTTTTTAATTACTCATAATAAATTATACCATTTGTTGTCATACTAATTGTGTATATTATAGGCTATTCAAGTTTTAAGATGTTTTTCCAAAAGTTTTTAAAATGTAAAAAATAAAAAATAACATTTATGTATATTATTTCCGATTTACAGACATAATAAAATGAGCAAGATTCATTTGAATTTTTGTGTACATGTGAATGCTAGGAGGCAATGAAATGGAACGTGGAAAAGTAAAATGGTTTAACAGTGAAAAAGGTTTTGGTTTTATTGAAAGAGAAGGCGGAGAGGACGTATTTGTACACTTTTCAGCCATTCAAACTGAGGGCTACAAGACATTGGAAGAAGGCCAGGAAGTTACTTTTGATGTAGAACAAGGCCAACGTGGACCACAAGCAGCCAACGTACAAAAAGCTTAAATAAGCCTAAAACAGACTTTTTTAAATAAAAGTCTGTTTTTTAATGCTTTAGTGCAGTGGGGGACTGTCCCCCACTGCACTAAAGCATTAAAATACCTGCCTACTTTTAATAGTTGGCAGGTATTTCTGGTGGTAGGTCCCCGGACATTCGTGGGACGTTGCGTGGATAATAATTAATGGAATCTGAAGAAAATAGCATAACTAACATCCTTCCATCATTTGCATAAGCGCGAATCAAAATAGGCTGGTTATATAAGTTTCGGAACGCAAAATCAGGTCCGTACCAGCTCACTGTTGCATCCCGACCATTTGGCACATAGGGCACTCGCTTACTGTGCGAATATCGCTCAACAATTTGGAGACCAGATTGATCGACCGCATTATACAATGTCGAAGAAACCTGGCAAATCCCACCGCCAATTCCCTCTGTTAATTCACCCTTCACAATTACGGGTGCTGATAAATAACCCTTTTCAGGGGTTCTTTTCCCAACCACTTTGTTAAAAGAAAACGTCTCACCTGGAAAAACGACATGATTATTTAGTGCACTTGTTGCTAAGGCAATGTTATGAGAGCGTTCCATGTTATGAGAATTATAATAAGTTACATAATGGCCAATCATATCTGTGCGAATATCAGAAATCAACTCACTATCAACCTTTGGAAAAATATCTTGGATAGGAACCTCTATCATTTTAGGTCCTGATCCATAAAAATATTGATAAAATTGTTCTTTAAATTTTACTCGATCAAGTCGAGCTCCTGGCTTCTCAGCAATAATATTTCCGTGCTGATCAAGTCCGGCGTTAACGGGCTCTTTTTTAATTTGTTGGGCTACCTGCTCTTCAAGCTGTCCAAATCTATCAAGGTTAAAAAAGGGAAGCATGGGTAATGGCAAAATAAAATCGGCCCTGTTTACGACCGAGATCGTTTCGCTTTTCGTATTGATCGATAGATTATCTGCTGGCACTTCTAATGTTTGACCTAATACCATAAGGGCAAAAAGCCAATTAAAATTCATCGACCTCACCTCTTGTTTAGTATGAGGAGAAGCGAATAAATCCATACTACAATTATCATAATAAGCTTTCAAGTTTCTTAATCAAAGGCTGTGTTTAATACGCGGCGATGATTTTTAGACACGTTGATATTCGCTGCAGGCACGTAGACTCCTAAGGGAGTAGCTGGAATGGGAGACCCCACAGGCGCAAAGCGCCGAGGAGTACGAAAAGCGGAAGTGGCTTGCCCAGGGGCGACAGGCATAAGACGAGCCGGCCGGATGGTTGACTTTTACCTTCTGGACGGATTGGTTTATGACCCCGAGCCCCTAGCCACTGCAGCTAGACAGGGTCCCAGTTAGCCCCATGAACCGCACGCGTCTGCAACGGAAATCAACATTCAAATTTAATACAGCTTAATCAAAAAACAAAAAGGCAGATATTTCCCTAGCCACTTGTTATAATAACATTGTCCGAAACAGTGTCATGACAGATGTCAAAGGCAAGTACATAAACGAAGGAGATAGAAGCATGGGTTTACTTGACGGATTTATCGGAAATGTCTCAGAAGTAGAAGCAGAGGCAGTAGAAAAAGAATTAGAAATGATTGTCACAGAAAATGAGCACATCGAAAAAGCATATAAACTTGTAAGAGATTTATTAGTATTTACAAACTTAAGAATGATTTTAATCGACAAGCAAGGAATGACTGGGAAAAAAGTAGAATATCATTCAATTCCATATAAAAGCATAACCCACTTTAGCTGCGAAACAGCTGGAACCTTCGATTTGGATGCTGAACTAAAAATTTGGATTTCTGGTTGGGAAGAGCCTATTCTTAAGCAATTCAAAAAAGACAAAAGCATCTTCGAAGTCCAAAAAGCCCTAGCCACCTACACAGCAAGGTAACGCGCTAAAGCAGTGGGGGACTGTCCCCCACCCCGCTAAAGCGATGAAGCACATTATAAGTCCCTATGGTTATCAATTGACCGAAATCACTCTGATAAATTATGATATTTATATAATAATTTAAGGAGGAAAGCCACATGTCAAGAAAACCTCGGGAATACTATCCGGGCGCCCCGTTCCATATAACTGCTCGCGGCAACAAGCGCGCCCCAATCTTTTATGAACGTAAGGATTTCCAGAAATATCTCGAAATACTAGAGGATGTCCGCGAAAAGTATCCATTTATTCTGCATTCCTACTGCCTAATGACAAACCACATTCACCTACAACTACAGCCAAAGCTCCCCACTTTGGAAAACATCATTCCCAACATCATGAAAACATTACATATGCACTATGCTATTTACTTAAACAAAAAACTCGATGTCGATGGTCATGTCTTTCAAGGACGTTACAACGCAAGAATTATCATTTCAGAAAACTATTTTCTCACCGTGAGCCGCTACATCCACCGCAATCCTCTCGAAGCCAATATGGTTGCCAAACCAGAGGATTATCCTTGGAGCAGCTACTCCGCCTATCTCCAGCTATCTGAAAATCCGCATATCGACACTAGCAAAACCTTTTCCTTTTTTCCTGAACCTGCTCACATAAATTATCGTGAATTCGTCGAAAGAGAAGATGAAAATGAGCAAGATGGAGGTATACAAATATGAATTCTTGCAACTCTACATTACAAGCATTGGCTTAAAGGGGATCGAAGACTACCCGATTCGGGTTGAAGTACAAGCACAACTTGGAATTCAATCTATCAAGCAAAAATAATAACAGGATCCCGTATGAGACCCTGTTAAGGATAAAACGTTATCAAACAATCGCTATCCAACTACGACCCACTGAACCACGTTAAAGCGTTGGGGGACAGTCCCCCAGTACGTTCCCGCTTTAGCGCGATGGGGGACTGTCCCCCGCCACGGTGGTGCGGTGAAGAGGATGCGTGGTAGTTGCTTAATTCTAGTGTTCTGTTGCCTTTTAGCCGATTGTTTAGAAAAATTGGAGTGAAAGACCCACAATTATTTACTTTTTCCATAGTGTTCAACAATTCAACCATTATATTACACCTCTCAAATTATTAAGTTCCGTGACTAATCAGTAGAGGAAATGTTAATGTAATGTTGCACGACTGAAAGTATGCTATCGAATAGATTCACCTGAATTCTGAATATTAAATTCTCATTTTTCTATTAGTTTAAATTATCTGATAAACAATGTAAGTGAACTTTGTCATAGTTATGAAAAATATTGTGATAAAATTCAAAAACTTTGCGAATTGGAGGAGGGAAACACCACATTTAAAAAACAAAAAAAAACCGCATTCGAAAAATATAGATCGAATGCGGTCGTCCGGTGGTATTAATTAAGTTAATAAATTATTAGTTAATTTCAATTCGTTTGCGGTCTGGAGGTGTAACAGCAAGCTTAGGGCAAATGATGGTTAGGACACCGTTGTTAAAGCTAGCTTCAATGTTTTGATCGTCAATATCTTCCACGAAGAAGCGACGAACAAACTCTCCATAATGACGTTCCTGACGAATATAGTTTTCTTTTTCGTCCTTATTGATCGCTTCTCGTTTTGCGGATATGGTGAGATAGCTGTTTTCATAATCAATGTTAATCGCATCTTTGTCAAATCCAGGCATTTCGGCCTCGATTACATATCGATCACCATTATCCTTGATGTCTGTTCGGAATTGATGAACACCACCGCGAAAAGATGTAAGGAAATTATCACCGAAGAAATCATTGAAAGTATCCCACATCTCACCTAAATCGCGATCTAAACGCCGCAATGATCTGCCGGTCATACTTGATTCCTCCTTCCTATGGAATATTACCTTACCTTACACCTATATTTTACTCCTAACAGAAGCGGGTTTCAAATGAAAAGCTGTTAATATTACCCAATTTACACTTTGAAAAATGGCATAAAAATCTGCCTTAATCACCCTAACCCAATCCGAAACCAATACTAATCTTGAGCCCCATGCTTTAAGTTTTTCAGCAACGCTTCTTCTAGTTGTTCGCTTGGAACCGGTTTGCTAAACAAATAGCCTTGACCGATATCGCAATTGTTTTCCCGTAAGAAATCAGCCTGTTTCACCGTTTCTACACCTTCGGCCACCACGGACATATCTAAATTAACTCCAAGTTCAATTATTGATTTCACCAGTGGCTCCTTTTTCGTGCCAATATCATCAATAAATGACTTATCAATTTTTAGCTTATCTAAAGGAAGATGCTTTAAAATGCTTAATGAAGAAAAGCCTGTCCCAAAATCATCAATAGAAATTTTAACACCGAGATTCTTAATCTCCTCGATAATCGGCTTTGTTTTTTCGATGTTTTGCATGATGCTTTCGGTAATTTCAAGCTCTAAATATTGCGGATCAAGTCCAGTCTTTCGAAGGACATTCTTCACTTTTTTTACAAAATAAGTATCGTAAAACTGCCTCGTCGAGACGTTGACAGATACGACAACAGGGGGGAAGCCACGCTTTTGAAATTGCTGATTTTGCCTACAGGCTTCATACATCACCCATTCTCCGAGCGCCACGATTAAATCGGTTTTCTCGGCAACTGGAATAAATTCTGAAGGGGGGATGTACCCCTTTATCGGGTGATTCCAGCGAATCAAGGCCTCATAACTGGTCAATTTTCCAGTCACTAAATGAAATAAGGGCTGAAAATGCAGCACAAAATCCTCGTTTTTTAATGCCTTTTTTAATTCGCTTTCCGTTTCGATATTGTACTTATTGATTTCATCCTTTTTATTATAAAAATAATAAGTATTTTTTCCGTTCTCCTTTGCTAAAAGCATTGCGTAATAAGCTTGATTGATTAAGTATTTCCGATTCAGATTAGTGACAGGAAAATCACTGATTCCAATACTTATCGAAGTGTAGATTTCTTTATTTTTAATATAAAATGGTTCGTCGAATATTTTAAGCAGGCGGTGACAGGTTTGTTCAACATCTTCTCTTGTTACGTCCTTTAATACAATCGCGAATTCATCGCCAACAATTCTGCACAGTAAATCTGTGGGAGCAAGTTGCTGCCTTAATCTTTCAATTGCATTAACGAGTAGTAAATCACCAAAATGATACCCTAATGAATCATTAATTAATTTAAGCCGGTCAAAATTGATGAGCAAAAATGCAAAGCTTTGATGCGGTTCATCACTTAATGTAATTTCATTTAAATATTGTTCTAGATAATAATTATTCGGGATACCTGTGAGTACATCGAAAAATGTGAGTTGATTAATTCTTTCTTCAGAAATTCTTCTTGCAGTCACGTCAATTTTTACACCAGTGAAGGCTGTAACCTGTCCATTTTGGTCGATTGTCGGAAAGGCGCGGTCTTCAATCCATCGAATATCTCCGTCACTCGGTCGAATAATTCGGTACTCACATGTTACTTTGCGTCCGGAGAGGAGTCTTTCGTCTTTTTCAATTTCTGTGACATCCTCAGGATGTATTACGTCCTTCCATAAAGAAGGGTTTTTGGTGAAATCTTCAAGAGGAACTCCGTAAAGCTCTTCAGCACTTTGTGAATAATAGGTTTCTTTAGTCTTGAGGTCATAGGACCATAGAACGATATTCACTTCATTAATCAGTTTTTGCATAAAGCCGTTTTGGTAGGTTAAATTGGAGTGTTCATTAATAAAGTCAGTAATATCAAAAATAATTCCATATTGAAGCTTCATCTTTAAGTCGGGATTGAAAATGGTTGAGGCGTGTACCCTTAACCAACGAATATCCCCATCTTGATTAATCATTCGGAACTCTAGTTGACTTCGTTGGTCCTTAAAGAGGTCAGACATGACTTTATCGTATTTATATTGATCATCGGGATGAATGAATTCCTTTAAAATGGCGGGATTTTTTTCAAAGGCTAATCGAGGTATGCCTAACAGTGTTTCGGCACCTTTAGACATAAATATGTTTCCATTCAGTAAATCCACTGACCAAAAGGCTAAATCTAAATGATCAAATATGGTCTTTAAATATTGATGATCTTGAAAAAAAGAATCATGTTGCATTACTAGCAAATCCTCCTCTACCCGTGGGAAGCACCCCACCCAATTAAAGCATCACCGCACCGGGGGACAGTCCCCCACCCAATTAAAGCGTTGCCGTACTAGGGGGTGTCCGCACTGGACTAGAATATTTTTCCCTACTACGCCATATGGATACCCATTCTATTCATAACATTATTATATTGTTTTCTAATTCTTGATGTAATAATGTTTATCACAGTTGATGAAAGAAGATATTCATCATTCATAACTCAAGAAAGAAACATTCAATCATATTATGCGTTAATTCATCATTTCGCGGGAAAATTCCCCAGGAAATTTATAGAAATCCAAAAGAAAAGAAAAGAAAAGAAAAGAAAACACTCCAATCAAATAAATTGAATGGAGTGCCTGAAAAATCTTTTAAGTGATCATAATTTGTTATTATTCTTGATTAATGAAGTATGCGTTAACAAATTGGCTCCATACCTCATGACCTTGTTCATTTGGGAATGAATGCTCAGGTGTAATATATTCTTTAATTGCTTCAGTATTCGGGTCTGGCCAAATTCCCCAGTGATCAAGGAAGGTAAGCTTAAATTCATCAGCATATGCTTTTAATTGAGCAACTTGAGTTGGATAAATCTTCGCTTTATAGATAGGATTTGCTGGTTGTACGATAATGACACATTCCGGATTGCTCGCTTTAACTGCCTCAATGGTTGTTGTTAAATTGGCAAGGGTATTCACTAACTCAACTTCTCCATTGTTCTTAAGAATAAACGGTTCAAATAATAATAAATCTGCTTTTAAATCTGCAAGTTCAAGATGCTTGTTTTGAGACGTAAATTGTTCAGAATTCGTATCGTATTCACGTACCTCAACAGAAATATGTTCTTCGCCATAAGCTTCAAGTAGTTTAGCCTTTGTTGTCATAGCCCAACCAGTTTCCCCACCTAATGCGTCTGAGCCGGCAATTACAATCGTGAACTTTTCATTATTCTCAACAGCTTTTTTAAAGTTCTCAGCACCTGCTTCGGGCCAATTTTTAGTTAAAGGGAGGAGGCTATCAATTGGATTCTGTTTAACGTTTGATACCTCTGCATTTTTTTGCGTGCTATTTTTTTCTTCAGCTTGAAGGGCTGTTGTCTTATCAATCCACAAAAAATGACTAATACTGATAAAAGCAATACATATAATTCCATATACAATAGTCAATATTGTTTTCAATCTACCAACCTCCAAAACTTTAAATTTGTCCTGCCTTTACGGGTTTCATGACACCGACCGATGGCAGTTTCTTGTAATAATAACTTGAATGAATCTCCAATATTCAAACCCTATGTATCTAAATAGTTCAACTCCATTAACGTATAAACGATTAGAGGCGAAACTATTAAAAAGCTCTGTTCAATTATGACAAAAACTGATAATAATAGCAATTACATTTATATGATAAAGTCATAATTTGTAAATTAAAATCCAATCAGTATGACAAGATTAATTCTTGTGCATAAAAAAGCGACTGTCTCAATAACAGTCGCTTTAAGTCAGATTAGTCCTTAGCAGCTTAGTTTCTTAGTTGATGTGCTTTATTCCATACTCCGCAAAACAAGGAGCTTTCCCTTTTTAATACTCTACCTCGCCGTTCCAATCGTTCATGCCACCTTGGACGTTGATTAGGTTTGTAAATCCATAGCCTTGCAACTTCTCAGCAGCCTGCAAACTACGATTGCCGCTACGGCAAATGATCACGATTTCAGAATCCTTCGGAAAATCTGCGGTTTCTTCACTTAACTCACTAAGTGGAAGATTAACAATTCCAGGAACATGTCCAGCTGCAAACTCGTCCGGTTCACGGACATCGATAAACACCATATTCCCATCATTCTGATTCATTTTTGCGGCCATTTCATCAGTTGAAATGTTACTAACACTTGTGCTTTGGTTCATAAATTGAAATCCAATAAACCCAACAAATAAGAGCACTACCAGCCCTGCGATAATTTTTTTCGTCATATGATGATCCACTCCTGATTGTATAATAGTCTCCATTATCATTTTAATGGCTGATAAAACAAACTAACATATCTAAACAATGACAAATTATAGTTGCCTCAAAATCAAAATAGCGAAGTGTTGTATTAGGCAATTAGTCCGTCATTTACTCAATTTCGCCCATCCAAGCCATCATTCCACCATTCATATTCGTTACGTTGTAACCCTGATATTCTAAAAATCTAGTAGCTGAACTACTTCTTCCACCAGATAAACATACTATATAATACTCTTTGTTTTTATCTAATTCGTTCATTTTATACTCAATTAAACCTAAAGGAATATTGACTGCTCCAGGGATTTTACCACCTGCAACCTCTGAAGGCTCACGAACATCAATAATATTCAGGTCTTTGTTTTCCTTTAATAGTGCTTCTAAATCTCTTGCAGAAATTTGTTTCATTTTTTCTCCTCCTAAGTAATACACCGAAACGGCAAATCTATACTTGCACGAATTTAAACGTGCGGTAAACCGAAACACACAAATTATCTATATATTAACTCCAGGCGCTCATGCCGCCCTTCACATTAATGACACTCTTAAATCCAGCCTTTTTTAAAATTTTACTTGCATTGTTGCTTCTCATTCCGCTTTGGCAAATCACAACGACTTCTTTTTCTTTAGATAAGTCGCCGAGCTTTTGGTTTAATTGATGCAATGGAATGTTTTTGAACTGACGGATGTGATTTCCTTTGTACTCACCAGGTGTGCGAACATCAATAAATTGAATATTTTTATTGTCTAAATAACTTTTTAGTTGTGAAGTGGTAATTTGTTTTACACCTTTAGTTGGCATCATTCTAAGTACTAACAAAAGCACGACGCCCGCAAAGATGATATAACCTAAATAATCCATCAAAAATCCTCCTTATATGTGGGTTTAACAATAGGTGAAAACACCTAAACCCCTATGGGTATCATATGTGTTAAAATAAAAAAGGAGATTCTCCTTTTTTATGTTTGTCTCGCTGTAAAAAAATGCAAATGATTTAAAGAGTTCATCATTAACGGCTTTTCACAAGCAAATCGACAGCATCTTTCACTAATTGTTCTGAGTCCTGGCCGCTTCCCTCGGCATCACGGACACATTTAATCAAGTTCGAACTTACGACAACACCAATAGTTCGATCTATGGCTGTTCTTGCTGCGGAAAGCTGTGTGATGACTTCTTTGCAATCTTTATCTTCTTCCATCATTCTAAGAATTCCGCGAAGTTGACCTTCAATTCGCTTTACGCGATTTTTTATTTTATCATTATAATCCATTGGTTACCCTCCTATCTTTCAAAAAATTCTCTTTCGAAAATAGAACTAGGTTAATATTATACCCTAAAGGGTATGATGTCAACACGAATTCTTATACAACGAATATGTTGAAATGTCAGTTTTTATATGTTAATAATTTTACAAAAATTTTGACTATTTTGCAAAAATTAATACATCTATTCGCAATATTTATATAGTAATTAAATGTAAAAATAAAGAAATATTCAACTAATCATTTTCCCTCTTGATAGGGGTAGGGGTATTGAGATATGATGAGGAATGGAGGGGATAATTGATGGGTAAAAAGATTGTCATTGTTGGTGGTGTAGCGGGTGGCGCTACAGCAGCAGCAAGATTAAGAAGAATTGATGAAGAGGCAGAAATCGTCTTATTCGAACGCGGTGAATTTGTCTCATTTGCGAACTGCGGTCTTCCATATTACATCGGCGAAGTGATTGAACAAAGAAGTAAATTAATGGTCCAAACCGTTGAAGGCTTGAACAAAAGGTTTAAATTAGACATTCGCAATTTTAGCGAAGTCGTTAAAATCAATCGTGAACAGAAAACGGTATCGGTAAAACATGTTAACACGGGAGAAATTTATGAGGAAGCCTATGATGTTTTACTTTTGTCACCAGGCGCAAAACCACGAGTACCAAATTGGCTTGGATTAAACGAAGCGCATAACGCCTTTACATTACGAAATATTCCAGATACAGATAAAATTAAGGATTTTGTGGACAATCAACAGCCTGAGCATTGTGTAGTTGTTGGCGCTGGTTTCATCGGATTAGAAATGACTGAAAACCTTGTTGAACGCGGAGTAAAAGTGACGATCATCCAAACAGGAAACCAGATCATGAAGCCGTTAGATATTGAAATGGCTGCGGTTGTTCAGCAACATTTAATTGATAAAGGTGTTGAGCTTATCCTTGGTGATGTCGTTCAATCAGTTGAAGATAACGGAAATACGCTAATCCTCACTAGCGGTAAGCGCATCAGCACAGATATGATGATTCTTTCAATTGGCGTTGAACCTGAGAATCACTTAGTGGTAGAAGCAGGTTTAGAAATCGGAGAACGTGGAGGGATTCAAGTAAACGAATTCCTACAAACAAGTGATGAAAGTATCTACGCAATCGGTGATGCGATTGAAGTAGTTGACTATATCAATGAAAATCCAGCAATGATTCCGCTCGCAGGTCCAGCGAACCGCCAAGGCCGAATCGTAGCGAATAATATCGTTCGAGGCAATGTCGAGAAATACCCAGGTACACTAGGAACATCGATTGCGAAAATCTTTGACCTTGATGTCGCTTCAACAGGTAATAATGAAAAAACATTAAAAGAATTAGGTATCGATTATGAAGTCGTACATATTCATCCGGCATGTCATGCCACCTATTACCCTGGTGCCAGTCAAATTGCCTTAAAGCTTATCTTTGACCGTGAGACTGGTAAAATTTTCGGAGCCCAGGCAGTTGGTAAGGATGGCGTAGATAAACGAATTGATATTATTGCCACAGCTATCAAAGGCGGATTAACTGTTCACGACTTAACAGAACTTGAATTGGCTTATGCACCGCCATTTGCTTCTGCAAAGGACCCTGTTAATTACGCGGGATATGTGGCATCAAACATCATTGATGAAGGTATTCAAACTGTACAATGGCATGAAATTGATGAAATCGTTGCAGCTGGCGGACTGTTAATTGATGTACGTAATCCTAAAGAACGTGACAATGGCTATATTAACGGCTCTCAATGTATTCCGCTTGATGAGCTTCGCAACCATGTTGATGAGCTACCGAAAGATGAAACGATTTATGTTTCATGTCAGGTTGGCTTGCGTGGCTATCTTGCTACAAGACTCTTAATGGCATACGGCTTTAACGTGAAAAATCTAGACGGTGGCTGGAAAACTTACTCAGCAATGAAACCAAAGCAATTGCAAAACGCATAATAATATAGATTTGCGAGACCCGGTAAGGAGTTTTACCGGGTTATTTTTTGTAAAAATAATAATAGTTCTAAAGTACGGATAAATCCAGAAAACCACGGATAAAACTCAGATCCCATGGATAAATCCAGAAATCCACGGATAAAACTCAGATCCCACGGATAAATCCAGAAATCCACGGATAAAACTCAGATCCCGCGGATAAATCCAGAAATCCACGGATAAACGGATAAACCCTAAAATCTCCAGATAGAGAGTCACTCACATAATTCCAAAACCGGCCCAATATACATAGTACAAGGTGATGCCTTGTGAGAAGACGGAAAAATCCATTGATCATTATCGCAATCGCCATTGCGGTAATTGGGATTGCGGTAGCAAGCTTAGTGGCTTCATTAAAAAGTAAACCAGAAAAGGTAGTGGAACAATTTTATCAGCTCGAACAGGAGGGGGATTTCGGGAGCTCGTGGGATTTATTTCATTCGCAAATGAAGGAGCGCTTCAATAAAGATCAATACATCCAAAGCAGGGCACATGTATTTATGCAGGATATGAATGCGCACAGCTTTACCTTTAAGCTTGGTGATACAGAAAAGCACGACGAGTGGAGGGCAACACAAGGTGGAAAGGCATTGAAAAATGTCCATCAAGTAACCGTTTATCAAACCTTCCAAAGTAAATTTGGCAAATTCACGATTGAACACCCATGCTTTGTCGTAGAAGAAAAAGGGGAGTGGAAGCTGCTTTGGGATTATAACCAGGACTGACAGAGCAGGACGCCATCCGTGATCAACGCCTTCATCACGCTAAAAATCAAAACTGAACGAAAAAACAAAAAAGCCTTTGGCCCGAATATCCGGACCAAAGGCGAATTCATGTACTTCGCAAAAACAACTATTCCTGTACGACAGGTTCTAATTCTAAGTGATTTTTCAATATCGATTGAACACGGTTCTTTTCCCCATCAGGCACAACTAAATAGTAGATGCCTCCCATATGTGTACCCGTACCAGAAATCGTAATATGCTCAATGTTTTGGCTGGCATTTTTATAGTTCTGCTGAATATCGACCATTTCGCTAAACGAAATATTCGTCTTAACGTTATTTCCTAATGCATTAAAAATGGAATCGAAATTCGTAACGGAATTCAAGCTAGCTCCTTTTTTAATTACACCTTGGATAATCATGCGCTGCCTTTGCTGACGTCCGAAGTCTCCGTTCGGATCCTCTTTACGCATACGAGAATAAATTAATGCATCCTCACCGTTTAACGTGATTTCACCAACTGGGAAATGGACTCCCCCATATTCAAAATCCAAGTTATTGTTAACCGTAATTCCTCCGACCGCGTTGACAATTTCCTCAAAGCCTTCCATATTGATTTTCATAAAGTAATCAACAGGAATATCTAAGAAATTCTCAACAGAATCCATCGACATTTCTGGTCCACCAAAGGCGTAGGCATGGTTGATTTTGTCATTTATACCTTTTCCGATTATTTCTGTATAAGTATCACGAGGAATACTTAGCATTTTTGTTGAATTTTGATTCGGATTGACCGTAATCAGGATCATCGTATCAGAACGGCCTTTGTCACCTTCCCGTTCATCTACACCAAGCATTAAAATCGAGAATGGCTCCTTCTTCTGCAATGTAACCTCTTGCGTTCGTTTTTCTGATTTCCGTTCAATTGGTTCATGAATATCTTTTAAAGCAGTTGATAGCGACATATAAAATGTGACCCCATAGATTGCCACACCAATAAATAGCACTAGGGCAACAATTGTAAGGATTCGCAGCCATTTTGGCTTTTTACTCTTAGTTTTTGACATTATTTCAAAAAACCTCCAAATGTTTTACAATCTAATACACATACAATACCAAAAAAATTGTTAGATTCATAGAATAGAATGCTTTATAAAACAGCTAAACAGGCAGATAATTACCATAAACTACAAGCGACTTTATCAGAAATACCCTGAAAATACAACAACTCTCGCATGTATGCTAAAATACAAATGTCGAAATAATACGAATTTTATTTTTATAAAAATTTCTATATTTAGCATGATAAGATATATATACCGTTAAGAAAGAGAGGGACCTGCAACAATGAAACAATCAAAATGGTTGAATCAGGCAAATGGAAGATTAGATAGAATTATCGAGACGATGCATAATGATGGTTTAAGAAGACTTAAGGTTGATAAAATAAAAAAAATAGTCGGTAGAATAGATGAATTCTCACAAGAAAATTGTGAGCAATGTCAAGCGTTGCAGCAAAAGGCGGATGTATTAATCGGGATACTTGAAGACATGTTACGAGGAAAGTCTATTAATCCCCAGGAATACAAGGATATTTATAAAGAGCTCCTAACGCATGTAAAAAAGGGCCATGGTCTATTTGAACCAGGTCAATTAATGAATCAGTGGCTTGTGATAGGATTACTAATTGGTTCTGCATTTATGTTCTTAAATTTATATTCCGTTTCAATCGGGCTCATTTCCGGAATTATAATCGGAGCAATATTTGATGCTAATGCCAAGAAGAAAGGTAGAGTCATTTAGCAGCAAAAAATAACCACTGGTAAAACAAGAGCATCCAATCTTTTGGATGCTCTTGTTTAGTTAAGATAACTTTTTATAGATCAAATAAGAATAAATATATGGGGCGACGATGATGACCGCAATAATAGCAATAATCAAATATTCTTTCACGGGACCTGATAAAAAGGTAGCTAATAAGAGGATAATTCCACTGACAAAAAATAACTTCCCGCCAAAGCGGTGTGTTTTCCGCCATACTTCCTCATTGCTCAATGCCCATGGTGTGCGCAGGCCTATAAAGAAATTGGAGCGAACCCGTTGCATTACATTACCAAGGACGATAAAAATAATCCCAATGAATACCGTACCTAATGATGACATCGGGATGTCATACCCTAATGCGTAAAAAATCACAAATACATTTAAGCCAAAGAAGACCACAAGCAGCGCATTATACATCATTTGATAGCTAGAAGAGAAATACTTATAATTTTTTCTTCGAGGATCAATCTTTGGTAAAAATGCTACCGAAAAGTATAGTAGTGCCATGATCCCAATTTGTGTTAGCATCGCATTGAGTTTGCTTGAGTATCCATTCACCTCACCATTAAATCCCCAATGAGTTGGAACTTCAGCTGGAAGCTTAGGATATGCGATGGCCCAAACGATAATTGTCAGGGCGATAATGGAAATAGGAAAAATGTGTTTCTTCATATCAATTAGTCCTCCTTTTTATCGTGGTGAGAAGGTTGAGTGAAACTAAATGCCCAATTTAAAATATCTTGGAAAACGGTAGTGTTTAATGAGTATATGATATACTGCCCTTTTTTCTCATCCTGGATAAGGTCAGCGTGCTTCAGGATTTTCAAGTGCTGGGAGATACTCGGTTTGGACATTTGGAAGTGGTCAGATATTTCACCAGCGGTTAGATCGCGCTCCTTTAATAAATCAAGAATTTGCCGCCGGGTCGGATCTGATAATGCTTTAAAGGTCGAATTCAACAGATCCGTCTCCTCTCTTATTTAAGTATTTAGTTATTTAACTAAATAATAAAACAAAGATGATTTTTTCGCAATCTATAGAATTAATATTTTTAAAGCTGTCATAAAGATGAAGGAATAATAGTATATTAGTGAGTTATAGAGCCGATAATGATTCTATCAGTGGGAGGAGGAGATGAATTGAAGAGATGGTTATTTATGATGATATGGGGAAGCGCAATTGTAATCCTGACAGCAGTTTCTGATTTTTCAAGTCTGATTCAGGATAAGCCTCCACAAATCATGATTGCTTGGGATTCCCAGCCTAACTTCTCACAATTGATTGAGCTTCCTAAGTCATTTTCACAAGGCTATATCATTCAAAAGCTTGGACATATAGTTTGCTTTTTCATGCTGGCATTAGCTGTACGAACATCATCTATGAAGGCTCGTCTAATTCTAATACTATTTGCATTTAGCACAGAGCTTCTGCAGCTTTTTACTGGTAGAAGTGGCAGGCTGTTGGATGTTGGCTATGATGTTATAGGCATATATTTGGGGTTGCTGCTCGTGAAAAAACCAGAAAATGTGGCACGATATCACCTGAATGGTGCTCGTGAAAAGCCACTATAACAGAAAATAGGTATTAATAGGAAATTTCCAACATATTTTGATTGACGTATTTCCGTACAAATAATACGCTTATAGTTGGAAAGGGTTTACTGCACTAACAATCTCATTTATGAGGAGTGGTTCACGTGGATTTTCGCGCCCTTGCATCTGACTTTCATACCACATTTTCACAAGAAGCTGAACGTTATTTCTTTTCTCCGGGTCGAGTAAATTTAATCGGAGAGCATACAGAATACAATGGCGCTAATGTACTACCTTGTGCTATTTCACTTGGTATATACGGTGCTATTAGTAAACGAACAGATCGTTTGGTACGACTATTTTCGAAAAATTTTTCAGAGCAAGGCATAGTACAATTCACATTAGATGAACTAGATTTCAAACCTTCTCATGGCTGGGCAAATTACCCTAAGGGAATGCTTTCTTATCTCAAACAGAGTGGCCATCGCCTTCCTTGCGGCTTTGATTTGTACGTATCGGGAAATATTCCGGTTGGTGCAGGTTTATCCTCGTCAGCATCGTTGTTGATGCTAATCGGCGAAATCGTAAATAAGCTATATCAGCTTCATCTTTCTAAAATCGAGCTGATTAAGGCGTGCAAAGAAACTGACCAGTATTTTATTGGAATGAAAAGCGGAATGAGCGATCCATTTATTGTTGCAAAAGGGAAAGCGAATCATGCGATTCTGCTCGACAGTCATACATTAAGTTATGACTATATTCCATTTCATTTACAGGATTATAAGCTGGTTATTATGGATTCAAACAAACAGAGCGAAGAGCTTGTGGAATTATATGATAAACGCAGGGATGAGTGTGAGCATGCGCTCAGACATCTCCAAGGTGCAATTAATATCCTTTCGCTTGGTGATTTAAACATCGAGCAGTTCGAGAACTTTAAGCATCTAATCCCAACCCAATTGTTACAAAAGCGGGCCAGACATGTCATTACTGAGAATGAACGAGCCTTTTCGGCGGTAAAACAGCTTAGACGTGGAAATCTAACTGCACTTGGGGATTTAATGAAGCAGTCACATTTATCTTTACAAAATGATTATGATGCAACAGGAGCCGAACTTGATACACTCGTCCAAGGAGCTTGGAACCAAACTGGCGTGCTAGGAGCTAAAATGACAGGTGCTGGACTTGGTGGCTCGGCGATTGCCATCGTTGAAGCAAGTCAAGTCGATCAGTTTACCGAGAACGTGAATCAAGAGTACAAATCCAAAACTGGTCTTGACGCAAGCTTCTATATCGCAACCATTAGTGATGGAGTACGGGAACTGTATCTGGATAAGGTGAAGTCATAAAATATATGATGGCGGAAACCCTCTTCACAGTGTTGGTGAAGAGGGTTTTTTGCGGTGATGCTTTGTGATTTTATGTTTAGAAAACGTTCATTATCAAATCAACAGATATTTCTATATATTATATCGATATATTATTGTAATAATCTTCTGATAGTTCAAAAATATGTAATAATTTAGTCGAGATAAAATAAAAAAAGACTTATAATGAAATCGAGTAGAACTCCCAATATGACAGACTTCTTATTCTTGACATGTAAGGAGGATGCCGATGGATACAATTCGTATGATTGGCTGTAAATACCGTGGTTAGACAAATGACTCAGGGATTTTGTTATAAACGGAAACTGGCCAGAGCAGTTTACAATCTTATAGAGTAACAACCCAATTCCCGCTTATAAAAGAAAGAGGGAATTTTTTATGCGCAGAAAAGCTCGTAGGAAACTACGCAAGTCCATTTTGCTAAGCTTATTGTGTTTTTTGATTGTATTGCCAAATAGTGTATTAGCTAATGAAAATCTTGTTGAAACAGATGATTTAATTCCATCAGCAGATTTAAAAATCGACGATGGGATAGCCCCTACAGTTGACTCAATGGAGATTGAAGATGTGATTCCTGCTGATGAAGGGATTACAGCAGCGGAGGAAAAACCACTTGAAAACGCATTGCCAAATGACGAAGCTATGCCGGTAAATGAAAATGCACCTATAACAGAGACACAAAATCTATTAGAAGATCCTGTCCTAGATGTTACAGGTGAAGTTCCCAAAGCTGAAATTGACACTGTAACATTTGCTCCAATGAATGCACGTGTTGGAGATATGGTAACTGTTACAGTAAAAATGAAGAACGCGGAACAAATAAAAGGGGGAAGTGACGAAAGTAGTCTTTGGTTATATGCACCTGGTGATTTGCACTGGAGATACGATGATGAACTAGCTGTATTTTTAAGATATGATGCTAGTAAACAGCAATTTACTGGTCAATTCGTTGTCAGAGAAACAATGAATCCAGGTATGTGGTCCAGTTATGTATATCTTGAATGGGATACAGAGAATGGCTACGATTCGGAATACACAGAAGACTACCAATCCTTTAATGTTTTAAATGAAGGAGATTCCACACCACCGCAATTTGTAAGTCTAACAGTAACCCCTAATCCAGCTCAAGCTGGAATGCCTGTCGAGTTCCGAGCAAAACTTCAGGATGTGAATAGCCAATCAGAAATAGTCTATGCCCATTTAATGCTAGATTACTATGGTTATGATGAATATAGATCATTAGACTATGTTGAATATGATGATGAAGTATTTATTGTATTACAATATGACTCAGCTAAGGATGATTGGGTTGGCACCTACAATGTCCCAGCAAATATTCCTGATGAAACTAAAATTTACTACTCAACCGTTATTGCAGATAAAGCTGGAAACATTATAGATAATGAAAATTATGACAATGACAGAGATCGATATTTTTATGTATCCAATGAAAATGATACTGAAGACTGGGTTGAAGTCAGATTAGATACTAATGAATATTATGTTGATAGGGATACCGATGCAACAGTAAATGTTTATGTAAAGGTTAAAGACAACGCAACTGGAGTAAAATCTGTTGCAGTGGTTTTGGATGAGGACATTCACTACACTAATCTTAGTTTAGAAAATGATATGTGGGTAGGAAGTATTAAGCTAACCGATCTTGATAGAGAAGGTAATTACTCAATTTATGTAATTGCTGAGTATAACAATGGTAGTACACTTGATTATGAATATGGAGATACATTTTACTTGGAAAATCCTGACTCAGATAACTATAGCCCTGTTGTAAGTGATATCAGCATCGGGACTGTAACTGAAACAGCAAAGGTGGGCGATAAACTATTAATTTCCGCTAAGGTTGATGATGGAGATAATAGTTCAGGAATTAAAAATGTTACAGGAGTTGTTCATTTTTATAACGGTGGTCAGGATTTGTTAACATTTACGTATAATGCTACTTCAGGTAAATGGGAATCCCTCTATACATTGAATCTATATGATTCAAATGGTTTTACAGTAGAAATTACTGCTGTAGACAATGCTGGAAATGATAACAGAAATCGTGGAGACTTTGGATACAATCCTGCATGGGTAACTCAAATGAATGATCGTTATGGACCAACGATTAATGGAATAAAATATCCAGCACCAACAATGTGTCTCGGGGAAAATTTCCATTTTGAAACAAACATTTTTGATTCATCCGGTATTAAACTAGCGAAAGTAACTTTAACCAAAATCTATAAACTGAACTATTTTGATGAGGAAGAGACATTTTTTAATGATGATTTCGCTGATATCTCACTAGACCTAAAATATAACGAAACAAAAGGCGTTTGGGAAGCTGATTACCTATTACCGTTGGCTGGACCTACAGGTTTGTTTGCGATTAATGTTTACGCAATCGATAATGTTGGAAACATGACCAATTATGTATTTGATTGGCTATTCGATGATTATCCGCAAACAATGGTCATTTTACCAGCCATTGAAAAACAACCGGATGACGATGGAACAGTTAAGCCACCACCAAACCCAACACCAGTGGATAATCCAACCAAACCAGTGGTAATTCCAGTAACCACACCAACTAAAACAGCTACCGAATTACCTGACACAGCGACTAATTATTTCAATCTCCTATTCGCAGGCTTAGCATTGGTTGTGATTGGTGGAGGTCGACTTGTATTCAGAAGAAAAGTAGAAAAATAATGCATTAACAGTAATATAAAACCCTCTTCACCTTACTTTGTGAAGAGGGTTTTATATTTATTGATTTTTCGGATAGTTCGATAACATGTAATATTTAAACTAGAAAATTATGGTTATATAATATTATAATAATATAGGATAAAACTCCTAGTTTAATATACCTATTTTATAAGAAGGAGGGAATTTTTTTATGCACAAAAAGCCATTCAAGAAAATAAGTAAATATATCATGTTAGGCATATTGTGTCTCTTGATTGTAATGCCGAACGGCTTAATTGCAAATCTTGCCAATGCTGACGAAACAGCGATTCCATTATTAGATAGTATAGAGCAAGTGGTAATGGATGCCACACAATCTGAGACTGAATCAGAGCCCGAATCCGAATCCGAAATAGATTCCGAACTCGAATCTAAGGATGAAACCACAACAGGAATTGAACCTGAAGATGGAGAAGAGTCTGAATCAGTCGAAGAAATTGAGGCAACAGAGGCAGAGGATTTTGAAACAGAAGTAGACCCTGCAACAGTATTAGATTCTGAAGCTTCTGCAATAAAAGAACTGGAGGAGCGAGCTGTTGAAAATACAGACGCAGCTGATACTCCTAGTCTTCCAGAAAAAGAACAAGCTTTACCTGTTACCCCTGCCGTTACTCCTGAACCGGCTCCTGCCACTAAGACAGAAGTTGAGACGAAGGTAGAACAAACTTGGCCGGAAGTTGGGGACATTACCTTTAGCCCTCGCGATGCAAAGGTTGGCGATACGGTAACGGTAACAGTGAAAATGAAAGATGGTAACGCAATCGAAGAAACTGTTGAAGAAGTCGTGGCTAGGCTGTGGGCTCCAAATCAAAATTCTTGGGACTTTAATAGTGGACAAAATATTAGATTAAGATATGATGCTGATGATCAACAGTGGGTTGGCTTCCTCATCGTACAAGAAACTTGGAAACCTGGTTACTGGAGAGCTGAAATAGCTGCGAGATATTCTTGGGAAGTTTATAACGATTATCCAGGAGATCAAGACCATTCAGAATATGATTATACATATAAAGATATTCAATTTGCGTTTAATGTACTAAATACAGGTGACTCTACAGCTCCACAAGCAATTGAGTTAATTGCCAGTCCTAATCCTGTAAAAGCTGGACAGGCAGTGAGTTTTTCTGCGACAGTTAAGGATGTCAATAATCAATCTGATATCGTCTATGCCCTGTTGCTACTAGACTTCGAGTCAAGGGATTATGAAGCGATTAGATATTACGAGGAAAGTGCTTCAATTCCATTAAGCTATGACGCAACAACAGGAAAATGGGTAGGTACATATAACGTCCCTGGAAATGTTCCAGATGGAACTGAGGTTTATTACTATATGTCTGTGGCTGACCGTGCAGGCAATACCACTAATCAATATTTTTATGAAGAAAATCGTTATTTTGTAGTTGAAAATCCGCATGGTGATGTGGTTGCTCCTGAACTAAAGGCAGTTAACTCACCTGAGTATGAAGCCACATTCCTGGTTAATGAGGAAATAGGCACTGTAAATATTCCAATCGTTGCTACAGTTGTTGACGATAAGAGTGGTGTTAAAACGGTAACCGCTGAAGTTTCCTATTCTTATGGTGGTGGTGGAAAAGGTTTTGCCCTGAAAAGCCAAGAAACCTGGGATGGTGACTATAAATACTATACTACTCAATTAGAATATGATTCTAAATCTGGAAGATATGTTGGAAGCGTTGATCTGACAGTGGCTGATCCGGCAGGATATTATTCAGTTATAATAACTGCAGAAGACAACAACGGAAATATTGAAACATATTATGGCACTCAATTTGAACTGGAAAACCCAGATACTGACTGGCTCGCACCGGAAATACTAGATTTTGATGTGATTGGTGATCCTGTAAAGTTTGGCGATGTTATGAAAATTAATGCCAAGGTTACTGACGAAAATCCTGGTGGTTATTCTTCAGGTATCCATTCTGTTATGGCAAGAATTTATTATAATTCTGCAGATAAATGGGAGGATATCGAATTAAATCTTAATCCTGCTACTGGTAGATATGAAGGGAACTATTCAATCAAGGAAAATGATGTATATGTTGTAGTCTATGTTTATGCAATCGATAATGCTGGTAACGTTTCTGAGTCAAATCGTGAAGTTGTAGAAATTTACAATTTAGACGATTATTTACCACCATATATTGATTTTGTAAAATATCCACCAGCAACGATGTATCAAGGTGAGGTTGCCCATTTCGAAACTAGATTGGTTGATGAGGGAACGGGTATCCATTCAGCCACGATTTCTTTAATCAATATTTTAGACATGAAGAATTATTATGATGGTTCAAGTGAGAACATTGCTGTGGCTAAATCATTACCACTAACGTTTAATTCAGTATTAGGTGTTTGGGAAACAGATTGGCTCATTCCGACTGATAGTCCAACTGGCTTGTTCTTTGTTAACTTGACAGTCTTTGATAATGTTGGAAATAAACGCGACCTACTCAATGACGGTGAACTCGGCAATATACCTCAAACCCTTGTCATATTGCCAAAACCAGTTACAGCTACACCTGGTGACGGTACTGATACGCCAAAGCCAACACCAACGACAACACCACCAACTACTCAGGTGAATGAAGCAACGGTGACTACACCACCTGTGAATACTGCAGCAAAAATAATTGCAAACTTATTACCAAACACTGCAACTAATAACTTTAACATCTTATTAGCGGGCTTAGTTTTGATTGCGATTGGTTTTACTCGTTTAGTATTTAAACGAAAAGAAGGAAAATAAAACAAAGCAAGGAAATGAATCGAAAATGGAAAAAACCTCCTCACTCAATGGTGAAGAGGTTTTTTCTATGTTAGTGACCTATTGAAAATTAGGTTTTTTTCTTAATGCTAAGAAAACTCCACCTACAGCAATAAATGCCAAACCAGCGATTAACATATTATAGGAATCAGTGGCAGTATTTGGTAGTGGACTACCTGTTCCAGCTGTAGTTGTTCCAGTTGTAGTTGTTCCAGGAGTAACCGTTGTTCCAGTCGTAGGAGTCGGTGTGGTTGTAGTGCCACCTCCGTTATTATTTGAACCAGCGCTTGCTATTTCAAAAACTCCATATTTACTGAAGTGAGTCACTTCAAAAATAAGTTCCCCAGTAACTTTATCGAAGCTCTTTGGTTTGATAAATTCAGCCTTTTCACCTTTTGTGTTAATATAAACAAGCTTTACATCATCCCAATTTTTAACTTTTGCTGGGTCAATCTTAAACTTAAGTGTGATTGCTTTATCGAACTGACTAATTAATTCGCCTTCTGGCATATTATACAAGAAGAGATCAAATACGTCGCTCAATGCACCATCGTATGAAGCTTTATCCTTAAAAATGGATAATTCATAATAGTAACCTTGTAAAATATCCGATGGTAAAGAAATTTCTAAATTTTTCACCTTTGAGTTAATGATTAATCCTGCTGGAATATTAGTAATTTCTTCTTCTGATAATGAATTAAAAATATAGAATACTTGATTGCTATTTGGAGAGTCTGTAGCATCAAATGTGATCGTACCATTTTCTGCTTCGCTTAAGTCAATTCCGTATCCATAAACATCTGCACCAGCATTTTCGAATGCATCATAGTAGGAATTATAGTATTCATCTTCGATATCATACTCACCATCGTAAACATCTTCATAAACATCATCGTAAACATCTTCATAAACATCATTGTAAACATTTTCATAGACATCTTCATAAACATCATCATATACATTTCCGTATGTACTTTCATATACATCTTCAATGTCTGTAATTAATGATGGGTCTATGTCTGCTGGGGAATCCTGTTCACCTTCTACAAGTGAATCAATTGAAACCTCAGTATCTTCTTCAACACCTGTCAGTTGATTAGTCTCACCTGCAGCGGTTGTTAAGATTTCTTGAGTTTCAGGAGAACTGATAGAATCTAGTTCTGTTGTTACTTCTGCAGCAAAGGCACTTGAAGTAAAGGTTAATAAGAAAAATACTAATGCGGTAAGTCCACTTACAAATGATATTCTCTTCTTCATACTTTGATTTCTTATATGTTATAAGAAACCCTGCCACCTCCTGTATAAAATTATAGAAATATAACATTTCCATAAAATTACTATACAGACTAAAGTCCTATGTGTCTAGTAGAAAATTCCACTAATATAAAATATTTATAAATTTGGCAACTTTATCATTTAAATTCTTGTTGATTTTAATAGTATTTGAAAATAATTCATTGGACTCTATAGTATCCCCATTTTTTTCTAAACAAATGATTTTTAATGCAACAGCGTTTAGGTAAAGCTTATGCTCAGTATTAACTTGGCTAGTGAGTTCAATCGCAGTTTCATAGTCCTCCATTAAGAAATACGCAAGTGAAGAATAGTAGAAAACCTCATTGCTTATGTGGAAATTCCGTCCGTTAAATTCTTCCTTTAGGTTGCTCTTGCTGAATTTATCATTCCAATACAATAGTTGTTTATAATCACTTAAAGCAGACTCTGTTAGTTCAGTAGAAAGATTTTGTTTGTTATTTTTTTTGTATTTTAGAGCAGATTTGATTTTCCACTTTATACTGTCCTCATAAAGCTTTGTATTAAAATGATCAATCTTTAAAGCCTGATTATAGTATTTAAGTGCGTTTTTATTGTCACCGAGTTTAGCTGATAATTGAGCTGATTTTTGTAGGACGGTTGGATTATTCGATTCCACAGAAATCATTTTATTAATAAGTTTCACAATGTTATTTTGAGTTGTTTTATTTAGTATCGTTTCGCTTAAATAAAGATTGCTTAATTGAATATATTGATTGATATTATCTGGGTCCTTATTAATGGTCTTTAAGAAGGCAGCTTCATTTTCAAAAAAAGTGCTACCTGCTGCTTTGGCTGCAGGAGTTTGTCTTGCGTTTTGATAAGTGTATGATTTTACCATTGTGGTGGCAGAGACTAAAACTACGATAACCGTTACTAGCTTTAATGCGTTTATTTTTAATCTATTTTTTTCGAGGGATTTAATATCGATACGGGCTTGTTCAACAGAAATTCCCATTGCTAATAACCAAAATAAAATTAACATTACTGTTCCAAATGAAAAGTTGAAATCAAGAATACTGTGTGAAGCGGCTGCTATGAAAGATGTAATAACAGCTATATGTATGGTCGAACCTTGCTCGGTTTGTTTAGATTTGTATACAAGATAAATCAGATAGGAGAGAACACCTAAGAATGTTACAAAACCAAGCCAACCGCTGTCGATGAGCCATTCCAAATATCCATTATGGATTTTATTTGATTGATAAGGAATTTGCTGATATTCCTTATAAAGCGCTGCCCAGCCTCCTCCTCCGAAACCGATAATTGGTGAATCTTTACTCATCTCTAACGCATCTTCATATAGGTAAATTCGTTCCTGTGCTGTTGCTGCATTAAGGTTAATCCCGGAAATCCGCTCTTGTAACTTTTCTGGAATACTACGGAAAAGTATCCCCTCATTCGTGAGATCAAGAAAGGCTAAGAACAGCGAAATCATAATCATTACGGGTAAAATCAAACTTGAGAATTTCCAATCAAGGAAGCCCCGAATTTTACCAGTCTCAAATTTTGAAGAGTTTGTTGTAATTAGTTTTTCAAGAAGGAAGATTAATCCCATTAATAAGAATGTCATCACAACTAGTATCGTTAAACCTGGATAACTACTATTGGAAAGCTTATCAGCTTCGATTGCTTGATATACAATCAATGAACTTCCAAAGGTTATGAAAGTAATAAATAAATATTTTAATTGATTAAGTGCAGGGAGCATTAAAAGCCCTACAAGCCAAACAAATGGAAGCATTAGCATCATCCCGCGGGAAAATGACATAATAAAGCAAACTGTATAACAAACTAGAGATGCAGAGTACAAAAGAGTATCTCGCGTACCTTGGTTCTTAGATGATAATTGAATGATGGCAAACATTAAAAACAGTGCCATAATCATTCCGAATGTATTAGGATATTGAAAAACACCTGCGAAGCGGTCATTTAATATTGCTGCTCGATAATCAAGCACACCGTAAAAATTTAACATCATGAATACAGATAATGCCATACCATTTAGTTGGAATAGAAGAGGCATTAATTTTTTGATTGCAGGTATGAGAGATACCCACAACAGCAAATAGAAAAATTCAGCATAAAATATCCATTTAATCAATGTATCCCATGCACCTTTTGGGCTTGCTGCAAAAGGGAGTGAAATGAGCAAAGCTAAGGGTAGTAAAAACACAACCAATCCTTTAGTTTGATCGTTATCTTTTTTGATAAAAGGTAGTAATGCTACTAGGATAAACAGAATCGAAAGGATAATTCCTGTCGAATATAGATTATAAGAAAAATAAAGACCCTTTTGATAAGGTGTTATGAAAAAGATAATCGATAATACGATAAAAATTGCCCACTGCATTGAACAATCTCTCCTGTTCTTTCAATCTAGCTAATTCATGAAGAATATGAGTAGATAGATCATTATTTTGATATTTCGGTGAAGACCTTTTTGAAAAGGAGTGCTGGATAGCCACCGCCATCTACACTAATTTTTCTCTTTGGATTGACTTCATCCGGACCCATCCAAACTGCTGATACAAACTCCTTGTTATATCCAACAAACCAGCCATCATAAGAAGTCGTTCCTGTTTTTCCGGCAATAGTCTGTCCCTCGATGTACGCTTTGCTTCCTGTTCCAGTCTTTACCGTCTCTTGAAGAAGCTTATCCATAGTTTTTGCGGTTTTACTTGTAATAATAGACTTTTTATTTGGCTTTGCTTTATATACAGCTTTCCCAGATGTAGTCTTAATTGTCCGGATGGTTGAAGCTACAAACATCGTTCCTTCATTGGGGAAAATGGTATAGGCTTGAGCGATTTCAAGTGGATTAGACCCCTTACTTGAATAGCCTAACGCTAATTGATAGCCATCCATTTCGTCGATTTCAAATAAATCGAATTTCTTTAAATAATCTAGTCCATTTTTAAGTCCAATTTTATATAAAAGCCACACGGTTGGTACGTTATAGGAATGGACTAAAGCTTCCTCTAATGAAGTTTGCTGTCTAAATGTATGGTCGTAGTTTCTCGGTTTAAAGTCGCCTATTTTTAATGGCACATCCATTAATTGATCGGTAGGAGCCCAGCCCTGTTCTAGTGCGGGAGCATAAACGATTAATGGCTTAAAGGTTGATGCAGGCTGACGTTTGATGTCACTTGCTCTATTTAAAGAATTATGCTGATAATTCCTTCCGCCCATTAAAGCAACAGTAGCCCCGGTATTTCGATCAAGAATGACCATGCCGCTTTCAACATGAAAGCCTTCTTGCTCGGGGAAATTATGCTTTTGAGCAAATTGTGAGTGAATTTCCCTTTGAATGGTTTTATTAAGGTTCGTTTCAATAATATATCCACTCCGGATTAAGGCTTCTTCTGAAATATTTAAAATTGATGTCGCCTCCGTAATGGTTTGCTGAAGATAGGATTGCGCGTAGGATTGCTCATGATAAAGTGAATGAAGCAGTTTATCAATTTGTTCATCAGAATATTGTAAACCATCAAGCTGACTGATAAATTTTTTAAATTGCTCAGCTGTCGATCCTGCCTTATTTTCGTGTATTCCTTTTGACAAAAGGAATAGCTGCTCTAATTCGGAAGTTTGCTTAAGTTCCTTATTAAAGTAATAGATTGCACCAGAATCTATTCCGATGTTTCCGTTACCCAAATATAGTTGGTCAAGAGCAATATTAACTAAATCCCTATCATCATAGAATGAAGTCAATAACAGCTTACATATTGAACGTCGAAATGGATTGGAGCTAAAGCTTTGATCTGAAAGAGAAGCGGTGTCTATTTCTTTAGCTAAATATGAGTATATTTTCGGTGAAAGCGTTTCGTGCTGGTTCTTTGCATTTCTTTTATTAATTTGTTTGTTGTTGCTATCTAAAAATAACGTTTGGGTGGGGTTATCAAGTTTATTTTTCACAGCGAAAATCTCTGTGGCTAAAAAAATTAAAAGACCGCTAGTTAGCAGTATGAGTGCATTGGATATAATGCGATTCTTAATACGGTACCATTTTTGCATCTTATCAACCTTTCTGAAAAAATTCCAACAGGACTATTGTACTATGAAATGATGGAAGGAAATAGGAGTTTTTTGCAATGGGAAAGGAGGGTGCATACAAATAATGTTATTCTGATAAAATAAAAAATGTTTGCGAGTAGCATTTCACTAAGTGGTTGGTTGAATATTTTCTCAGGTTATGGAATAATTTTGGTTGTATGTATCGTGAGGAAATATATTCAAATGAAGTTGTTCTAGATTATAAAATACATAAACTTTTGAAAAAGGAGAATCAACATTGAAAAAAGTAAGAAAAGCCATTATTCCTGCTGCAGGTCTTGGTACTCGTTTTTTACCAGCTACAAAAGCGATGCCAAAAGAAATGTTACCAATTGTCGACAAACCGACTATTCAATACATAGTTGAAGAAGCAATTGAATCTGGAATTGAAGATATTATTATTGTTACTGGTAAAGGAAAGCGGGCAATTGAGGATCATTTTGACCACGCTTTTGAACTTGAACAAAACTTACTGGATAAAGGGAAATTAGAATTATTAGAAGCTGTCCAAGAGACATCGAAAATGGTTGACATCCATTACATCAGACAAAAAGAACCTAGAGGTCTTGGTCATGCGGTATGGTGTGCACGTAACTTTATCGGTAACGAGCCTTTTGCTGTGTTACTAGGTGATGATATAGTCCAAGCGGAAACTCCTTGCTTAAAGCAATTAATGAATGAGTATAATCGAACTCATTCATCCGTTATTGGTGTAAAAAGAGTCCCAGATGATGAGACAAATCGTTATGGAATCATTGATCCAATTGAGCAGATTGGCCGTTCCTTCCAGGTCCGTAACTTTGTAGAAAAACCTGCACTGGGAACTGCACCTTCCAATTTAGCGATTATCGGAAGATATGTATTCTCACCTGAAATCTTCATGTTTTTAGATAAGCAGGAGGTTGGAGCAGGCGGGGAAATCCAGCTTACCGATGCCATCGAGAACTTAAACCAAATTCAACGCGTATTTGCCTATGAATTTGAAGGGAAACGGTACGATGTTGGAGAGAAATTGGGCTTTATTGAAACCACTATCGAATTTGCTTTAGAGAAGAAAGAACTAAGAGATGACTTGTTGAAATTCATGGAAGAAAAATTAAGAGAAAATCAATAATTTAGTTCCATTAAGCTTGTTAACAGATTGAAATGTAAAAGAAAAAAGGAGTGCAATCATTTTTGTGATTGCACTCCTTTTATATGGTGAACCTAAAAAATGTTAATTTTACCCGAAGTTTTTGGGTCTTTCGTTTGTAACCTTGAAATGATAAAGAATTGCTTCGACAATTCGTTTAGATGCTTTCCCATCACCATATGGATTTGATGCTTTCGCCATTTTATCATGTGCAGTCTTATCGTTCAGTAATTCATCTGCAAGCTCAAAGATTGTTTCCTCGTCAGTTCCTGCTAACTTTAAAGTACCAGCTGCAACGCCTTCTGGTCGCTCCGTAGTGTCTCTTAATACCAACACCGGTACCCCTAATGAAGGTGCTTCCTCTTGAACTCCGCCACTATCCGTTAATATCAAATAAGCTCTAGAAGCGAAATTATGGAAGTCAATAACGTCAAGCGGTTCAATTAAATGGATTCGATCATTTTCTCCTAGGATTCGATTGGCGATTTCACGAACTACTGGGTTCATATGTACAGGATAAACTACCTGAATGTCATCATGTTTTTCTGTTAATCTTCTAATAGCTGTAAACATATTCTCCATTGGTTTACCGGTATTTTCGCGACGGTGTGCGGTCATTAGGACTAAGCGATCGCTACCAACCTTTTCTAATACAGGATGGGAGTATTGTGGTTTGACAGTCGTTTGTAATGCATCAATCGCTGTATTTCCTGTTACGAAAATGGTATCTTCCAGTTTGTTTTCGGATAGAAGATTGTTTTTTGATTGGCTAGTTGGCGAAAAATGTAAATCAGCTAACACACCTGTTAGTTGTCGATTCATTTCCTCTGGATATGGAGAATATTTGTTTCTTGTACGTAAGCCAGCTTCAACGTGTCCAATCATGGTGGAATTATAAAACGCTGCTAAACTTGCAACGAATGTGGTAGAAGTATCACCGTGTACAAGGACTATATCTGGTTTCACCTCTTGAATAACCTGGTTTAGCCCTTCTAAACAGCGGGTTGTCACATCGACTAACGTTTGTCGATCCTTCATAATGTTTAAATCATAATTTGGAACAATTTCAAAGATATTTAATACTTGATCCAACATTTGTCGATGCTGAGCAGTGACAGTTACGATTGATTCAATGTGGTCAGTGTGTTTCTCTAACTCTTTAACAAGTGGTGCCATTTTAATTGCTTCCGGTCTTGTACCAAAAACGGTCATAACCTTTATTTTGTTATTATTCATCATAAACCTCCAAAACGTAGGAATCTTCATTCTTCTGTACGATATTAAATATAAATAAGATTATTGTCACCTTTGATAATATCAGATAAACAACTAGAACTAAAATGATATTCGAATGAAAACCATTTCTATGTTAAAATAAAGTTTTGTAGGATAATATCATTTTTCACAAGCAACACATTGCAGTTGATTGTCGTTTTTATGAGAAATATGAAATAATCCATATTTATCTGTTTTTACGGGTGATAAACAGTGCTTTTAAAAGGTGAATACTTAATGTATAATCATCCTTTGAAGTTCTAAGATAGTATATTGATATTATTTATTAGAGGTACTAAAAAGTAGTCCATAGGGAAATGATGTAAATATTATCAATATTTTTTTCTGATAAGACTTTTTTATTATGTTCAGGAGGATTTAATTTGAAAAAAATAACGATACTTATTCCTGCGTATAATGAGCAGGATGTACTATATCAACTATATAATCGCTTAAGCACAGTAATAAATCAACTTCCTCGCTATCGTTTTGAATTGCTTTTTGTAAATGATGGTAGTAAGGATGAAACCCTAAATATTATTAAATCTCTGAGAAAACAAGACAACAGAGTGTCATATGTTGATCTTTCGCGAAACTTTGGGAAAGAAATTGCGATGATTGCTGGACTGGATTATGCGTTGGGAGATGCCGTAATTATTTTAGATGCAGATCTCCAAGATCCCCCAGAATTAATTCCTGAAATGATAAGTTATTGGGAAGATGGGTATGACGATATCTATGCAAAGAGAAAGAGTAGAGCTGGTGAGAGTTGGTTAAAAAAGTGGACATCTCGTGCATTCTATCGTGTCTTGCAAAAGATAACAAGGGTCCCAATTCAAGAGGATACAGGTGATTTTAGGCTTTTAGACAGTCGGTGTGTTGAAGCATTAAAGCAATTACGTGAAACACAACGATATACTAAAGGGATGTTTAGTTGGATTGGCTATAATAAAAAGGAAATTTTATTTGATAGAGATCCTCGAGCAGCTGGAGAAACGAAATGGAACTATATTAAATTAGTGGATTTAGCTATTGAAGGAATTACTTCATTTACAACCAATCCGTTGAGATTGTCATCAATCTTCGGTTTTACGGTATCAATTTTTGCTTTTATGTATATGATTTGGGTTATTCTTAAAACAATCATCATGGGTGAACCAGTTGCGGGTTATCCATCGTTAATGACTATCATTCTTTTCCTAGGCGGTATTCAATTAATCTCACTTGGAATTATTGGGGAGTATTTAGGAAGAGTCTTTAATGAAACGAAGGGAAGACCATTATATTTTGTAGATGAATATAATGATGAAAAAGCTTTAAACAAAAAGCAAGCAACTGAATATTATTATTCTGCAAATCGAAACTAAGTAAATTATATGGAGTTTTAGACGTATGTCATTATCATTAGCAAAGAAAAATGATGTAATTAGCTATGTGTTTTTTGGGGTTCTAACAACACTGATAAACATTATTAGTTATGCAATATTAGTAAGATTTAATCTCGACTACAAAGTTGCAACAACGATTGCTTGGATTATTTCTGTGATTTTTGCATTTATCACTAACAAGCTTTATGTTTTTAGAAGCAAACAAATGAATTTCATTATTGTAATGAAAGAGATGATGACCTTTACGTTTTTTAGGTTATTGTCATATTTTCTTGATATTGTAACGATGATTATTGCAATAGAATATTTCAAATTAGACGACTTGTTTTCAAAAATCTTTGCCAATATTCTAGTGATCGTTTTTAATTATTTTGCAAGTAAATATTTTGTCTTTAAAAAAGGGTCTCATAACAATTGATATTAATTATGGATACAATTTGGCGTCCATATTTAATTTGAGAACAAGAAGGGTGAACTGAGTGGTTAATGAAGGAACCAAGTTTCAAATATTTTCACATAGATTCTTACAAGGATTAACGATCCTTTTCTTTATTATTACATTTTATAATGTATTTACATTTGTGAGAAATAATTATGGATTTAATGGAACCATTATGTATGATTTGGCTTTAATTAGCCTTTTTTTATTACTAGTTCCACTTATCGTAAATCATGTATTAAAGAACAAGACTTTGTTTATTGTCTTTTTGGTGCTAATTGCCTTTGTCACTAGACTTGTCTGGGTTTTAAATGTAAATACCCCGATAATATCTGATTTTTCGGTTATGTATCAGGGGGCGATTGATGCCTCGAAGGGGAATTTTCAATTCACAGATACTCCTTATTTTATTACATGGGTATATCAATTAGGATTTACAATGTATCAAGCCGTTATCATTAAATTATTTGGTGAGGGGCCTTTTATACTTAAGCTGCTAAATATTATCTATTCAGTCGGAACAACCGTATTAGTTTATAAAATTTCTGCGAAAATTTTTAATGAGACCACTGGTAGAATTGCTGGGATTATTTATGCTGCCTTTATTCCAAGCATTGTGATGTCTTCCGTGTTAACTAATCAGCATCTTGCCACATTCCTCTTTTATTTAGGGTTTTATCTTTTGATTTTAAATGAGGAATCAAAAAGGCCATTATGGATTTATTCAGCTGTTCTAATAGCGCTTGGAGATATTATTCGTCCGTTGGGAAGCCTTATTTTATTGGCAATAGGAATTTACCTCTTCTTGACACAATTTTTGGGTGCAGATAAGCAAAGGAAACTTAATACGATAAAAAAAGTTGCCGGAATTCTAGTAACATACTTCCTGATACATTTCTTTATTAGTCAGTTGTTTATAGCAATGGATATAACAAAATATCCATTGTCTAATCGTGATCCGCAATGGAAATTTGTGCTAGGTTTTAACCATGAATCAGGTGGTTGGTATAGCAATGAGGATGCAGAATTCGTTGGTCAATATCCTGTAGGTGATGAAAGAGAGAAAGCTGAAACAGAATTAATAAATGAAAGAATTGCTGATAAACAAAAATTACTTAAGCTGTTTTGGGCCAAGTTAGGCTCGATGTGGTCTGGATTTGATGGAGCGTTAGAGTGGAGTTTGGGGCATGCCGAAAGAATTCCAATCATTAATAATCTGTTCAAATTAGAAAGACTTATGTATTTAGTGATGATTTTCTTCGGGATAATATCACTCGTAAAAATAATGATTAATAAGTTCTCTAGGAAGGAGCTTGCGCTAGTTTTCTTATTAATTTTAGGCTATGTTGCAGTCCACCTATTGATTGAAATACAAACAAGGTACAGATATTTCATTATGCCGTGTTTTATCATACTCCAAAGTTATGGGATATTTATATTATTTGAACTAATTAAAGGAAGTCTAAAAAAGGTTATAAAGAAAGCTTAAATATCGAAAAGGGAAGCATGGTCCAAACTATGCTTCCCTTTTTTATATTGTGTTGTTCACATTAATTCAAAGGCGTTAGAGCTATGCGATCTTGGTTGTGAATCACTTTGTATGTACCCTTCGGTATTGTAGTAATTTCCGTAAAAAGGTGCGGAAAATATTTATTAAAGTCTTTGTCTGAATCTATTACAACCAAAAAATCTGATGCTTTAATGGAAGCTAAAAGTTGATCACGATCTTGTTCGTTAGGAATACCCGTGAAATAAGCGAAATTAAATGAAAGTTGCTCGTAAATTAACGTATTGTAAAGATATCCCTGATCGCCCGTACTCCTTGGACTATAGTATATTACCTTTGGGTTGGAAATACCGGTACTTTTAATCTTTTCAAATTCCTGTTTAACCTGGAGTCTAATTGAATTGCTAATGTCAGGCCTTCTAATCAGTGTTTCAGCGTTTTCGTAGAATGGGAAAAGGAAGATGAAAATAAGCAGTAGGGAACTTATCAATTTTTGATAATGAAATGTTTGTAGATGTACCATTCTAGACCATTCCAGTGAGATAGAAAACATAAGTAATCCAGAAATGAAGATTACAACTGTCGATTGGTAGCGTTCGAACCCAGCTAAGAAATTTGCTTCAACTTCAGGCATTAAGAACAGGTACATAAAATATAAAAGCAAAATATAACATATATAAATGAAAATCGAATACATAGTAGATGCTAATAAAAGTCTCGGTATTTTTCTGTTTTTTATGAAAATGTATATGATAAATATTATTAAGAGTGCGGTCAATAATAGCACACTCTTAAAATTGTTATTATGGCTTAAATCGGTTGATGCACGAATAACCATGGGAGCTAAATTGGAAATAAACTCCTCAGATTTGTTTATTTCGGTAATTTTATTTGTGCTTAATGCAAATTTATTGTTCTCAACACCAACTGCCGGATAGGCATTTTCCACATACTTCGTCCATAAAAAATTAATAAATAATGGAGCTATAAGTAACCATAATAGTCCCATACTTAGTTTTTTTATGTTTAAGAAGAAACTTTTCTCCTGTGTCGTAACTTGGAAAATCATAATCCCTAAAATAAGTATAAGATCAAAAATGAGAAATATTTTCCCACTATCCTTTATTAACACTAACAATATTAGTAAGGATACGTTCACTAATAAGTTCTTCTTCCAGTTATTACGATAATAATAAGCTACAACAAAAACAGATAGGGAAACTAATGCTAATAACGTGTCCACTAATAAATCATAAATATTATTTTTGATAATCAACAATAATATAATACTTACTACAAAACTTATCATTGTATAGGCGTATTTTTTCCATGTGCAAAATGTAAATAAAACAGATAAATTTGCGGCAATTAAATAACTTTGTGCCATTAAGGTGTGGCTCTCGCTATACCCAATAATTTTACAAACAAAGTATATGAAGACTGCACTGCCAGGAGGATAATTTCTGAATGATACAATCGTTGAATCATTGGGTAATGCGTCAATTCTAAACATTTCTTTTACAACTAATCCCCAATGGCTAAAATTATCATAATGAAGCAAGGAGACACCTTTTAGTAGTAATGTGCTGTATATGGAAAATAAAATAAATATTACAATTGAAGGTAATGCCAATGCTCTTAACTGAATGACCCCTTTGAAAAGTAAGTAGGTATATACAACAAATAAAAGCAAGCCAAAATAGAAAATAAATACGACCATTTCAGGCATGAAATGTAATAATCCTGCACCGAAAACAGTGCAGGTTATCATTGAAAAGAGAAATAAGGGGATAAACGCTGGATATATCTTTAGTTTATGGTGAATAAACATTCCCCATCCGGTAAAGGACAAAAAGAGTAATCCAAAGTTAAGATAATCAGTCACTTTGTACCACCTGACTAGACGGAATGGTTTTATTGTTGAATACCCATTCTCTTTGGATATAAAAACTCAATAAAAATAATACAGCATCAACTGCAATCTTTATTAATACTTCGTTACGACCGATGAGTGAGTAGAAAATGAACACTCCATAGGCAGATGCTGACATCTGCGTAATGCTAAGCGTGTAATATTTAATAATTGCACTTTGGGAGTTAGAGTTAAACACAATATTCCTATTTACTAAATAATTAAATAGAGATGATAGTATCCTAGCTCCAATGGTTGCACCAATAATATAATATGCTGGTAATATCCCTTTTAATAACATTAACAGTACTGAAAATAGTAAAATATCTATCCCGAAGGAAAGTAGTGATGAAAACAAGTATTTTAAAAATAACGAGTATATTTTGATTGAGTCTATAATCGGGTTGAAATGTGATGATTTGTTAGCTTCAATGTAAATTGTCTCAATTTCCACTTGTTCTATCGTAATATTTTTCGATTTACACTCAAGCAGCATATTCATTTCGTATTCGAATCTTTCTCCATTAAGATTCATTAATATCTTCATAAAGTGGTTAGGTATTCCTCTTAAACCAGTTTGAGTATCAGCTATCTTTATTCCTGATGCTAGGCTGTAAACCTTAATGGTAATCAAATTTCCAAAACGGCTTCTAAAAGGAATGTCTTTTAAAGAAAAATTTCTAACTCCTAAAACCAAACTGTTTTCACAATCTAATAATTTGTGTGCCACTTTACTAATATCCTTAACAGAATGCTGACCATCGGCATCAACTGTTACTACTCCAACTGAATCAGCAAAATAGTTTAATACATAATTAAACGCAGTTTTCAAAGCTCTGCCCTTTCCAAGGTTAACAGCGTGATTCAAAATAGTGCATTCTTTTAAATGATGTAATTGATCAAAAACGGCTTTACTATTCGATTTACTGCCGTCATTTACAATAAGAATTTGATTAAAGTTAGCAGTTATTAATTCATTCACAAGGTTAACTAACTTATTATCTGGATTAAAGGCAGGTATTACTACTATTATGCTCTTTGCCATAAAGCCCTCCACAGTTCATATCTATACTCATAGAATGTATCATTTCCGTCCATGTGCCTAGATATACCTGCGTTACTGCTATAAAAGAGCGTCAGAACAATCTTAATTTTTTAAAGTATGATAAATCGTGTTTACAATATCAAAATCCACATTTTCATCGAATTTCCTTGCAAACAGTTTATTTGAATTCATAAGCTCGTGATAATCTTCTTTCGTGAATGTGTAGGGACCTCCACGTTTCCAATCAATATGTCTTAAATTATTTTCATATTCATCCTCGTATATATCTTTATATAGATGATCCTTGAATTCTGAGTTAATAATTAGAGTTTGTAAAAAAACTTCATCAGCAAAAACAGCATGTCGATACTGTTTTAAAATCTCATGCTTTTTCTCAAGAATATATTGAGCCAAATTGGAGGTGATGCTAAACCAGTTTGCTCCTTTAGCAAAATTTCTATTTGAGGCAAGATTAACATTTAACAGCTTCTGAGATTTTACTAATAGGTTATTCATTTTTCTTTTTATACGCGAAGGGATATCCGTATTTCTACCTACCTCATTAAAAACATGATAATACTTGATCCTGCTCTGATCCCAATCTTCAATAAATCCTACAAACTCTTTGCCTTGGTGTTTATCAAAGAATTCATGAATATATTCTTGAGATTTCAATGGTAAATCTGCACCCGATAAAAGATGATAATAGCTATAATTTTTAGCACAAGCCATTTCTAATAGGGATAATTCACATATGATTTGACTTAACCCTCCCCAATTGATTTCAATTCTAGGTGCAAAATATATATTAGATTTCTTTGGTAGTGTACTGAAGTAGTCCTTATCAAAATCTTTTGTCTTTTTATCTACGTGAATATAGATATCATTTTTTTCATAATCAATAAGTTTGATTAGCTTCTCAAGAACTTTGAAGTTATTATGAGCCATTATTAAATAGGCGTATTTTTGCATATAAGTGTAATTCCTCCGTATGTATATATTTATGTTAAACAGCAGCTTACCAAGCATTGAGAGTTTAGAAATGCGGTTGATTCGTTATATAGATATAATTTTATGATATAATAATTCAATAGTTATATTATGAAAGGGAATTAGTAATGTCAAATTCAAAAAATAGCTTAAAGAATATTTTTCATATGTTGCAAAAATGGCCATTTACTTTTTTGATCATTTTCTTAATGGGATTATGTCTAGGACTTATCAGTATGTATTTTGGTGCAGCTCATTACATAATGCCGATGTTTCTCTCTTACTTTAAAATCCAATATCTTCCGTTTTTGAATATATTCCCAGTTATTTCCTTGATATTTTTATTATATTTCATTTTTAATCGAGTATGGGTCAGTTTTTTACTAACATCCATCATAACTTTAGGTTTTACATGGATTAATTATTTTAAGCTGATGATTAGGAATGATCCATTACTTGTAGCTGATTTGAGGTTGTTCTCTGAAGCCCAAGATATGATGGGTAAATATGAGATTAACTCTGATTGGAAAATAAATTCAGTAATAGTGGCTTGTGTATTGGGGACGATAATTGGAAAGTATTTATTTAAGGGAAAAATAAAAAAATTAAAATCAAGATTAATTGGTATTATTATCGTTCTTCTGATATGTGCCATTTCTTATAAATATGTGTACTCTAACAGTAAAGTTTATTCTGAAACAGAAAATTTAGGCATAATCAATCAATGGTCATCGACACAAGTGTATATTTCAAAAGGTTTTGTGTATCCATTTATTTATAGTATTCAAACCTCATTTGAAAAAAAGCCAGAAGGATATAATGAAAAGGAAACTAAAAAGAGGTTATCCGCATACGACTATTCGGATATAGCTATGGATAAAAAAGTTAATGTTATCTCGATTATGCTAGAAGCTTACAATGATTTTACAAAATTTGATCAAGTTGAGATAAATGAGACTGTTTATGAATATTTTCATCAATTACAGTCAGAATCTGTTTCTGGTGAATTGATAACGAATATATTTGCTGGTGGTACAGTGGATACTGAACGATCTTTTCTGACTGGCTTTGCAAGAACTGATACTAGTTATAGAAGCAATGTAAACTCTTACGTTCGTTATTTTAAGGAGCAGGGTTATACAGTGGAAGGAAGTCATCCTTGCTATGATTGGTTTTATAACAGAAAAAATGTGAATGAATTTCTAGGATTTGAAAACTATTATTTCTTTGAGAATTATTATTCTGAGCTTGCAAATGGAGAAATTGCAAATGATAACATAGTATTTCCACAAATAATTAAGCTCTTTGAAAAAAATAAGAAAACCGGTAAGCCATACTTTAGTTTTAATGTTACGTATCAAAATCATGGTCCATATCCTCATGGTGGAACGTATGAGGAGAAATTTGTGCTAAATGAAGGTTTAACTACAGAAGAATTTAATATTTTTAATAATTATTTAGCTGGTATACGTAGTACTAATGAGGAATTAAAAAAATTAGTTGACCATTTCAGAAATGAGGAAGAGCCAGTTGTGATCATTTTGTTCGGTGATCATAATCCATGGTTAGCTGATAATAATACCATTTATGAGAAATTAGGTATTGATCTCGACACAAGCAATGAAGAAGGATTTTATAATTATTATAATACTCCATATCTAATTTGGGGTAATGACAGTGCAAATCAAGTACTCAATAACGATCTTAATGACAAAGGGCCCACAATTGGTCCACATTTTCTCATGAATGTATTCTTCGATTATGCAGGCTATGAAGGAAATGAGTTTATGAAGCAAGCGAATGAAGTTCGTTCAGTAGTCGACGCTATTCATAGTAGTGGTCGCTATGTTCAATCAAAAGAATTGACTGAGAAATTACCATCAGATAGTCAAAAAAAGGTTAATGAATTTTTGCATAGCCAATACTATTGGAAAAACCATTTTAAAAAATAAGTAAAAAACACAACTCATTGATGAGTTGTGTTTTTTACTTATTTTCCCACCTTAAATGCCTATTGGCTTACAGCATGTTGGAAAAAACTTTAATGTTGAGATAACAGTTATTCTATGTTGAAATAATAAAGTAAGATGTTGCGAATTATAGCAAACAAATGGTCGAAAAAGGTAAAACTCAACATATTAATATGTTAATATATTAAATGGGATACATTGGTATCTTTATAGTTTTCATTAATAAGATTGGGGTTGATTCTTAAATTGAAACACAAAAATTTAATACGAGGTGCGGGAATCGGCTTAACGGCAGCGGCTCTAATCAGTTGGACAATCCATTCTAATGCTAGTGAAATAGCAACCTTCAAGCCAGCACCAGGGCAACCTGTTCACTATTATTGGGGTGGGGGCTCACCAGCAAACTTCCCTCTAAATAATTTTAGAGCTGAATTTGATCAATCACGTTCGTTTGAGCAAGGTGATTACTTCCTGCAAACCTTAGCGGATGACGGTGTAAGGGTCAAGGTCGATGGAAGGTATTTGATTGATCGATGGACTGATTCCGGTGGGGATATTAATCGTGCATTGTGGCTAAATGTTAATGCCGGATTACACAATGTGAAGACCGAGTATTATGAGAATAGTGGAGAAGCAGCGGTTTTCTCTGATATAGTGCCTTTTGATTCTTGGGTTGCTTATTATTATCCTAATAAGAATCTTGCAGGTTTACCGAATGCTGCAAAAGTTATACCTTCTGAGGGAGCACTTAAAAAGCTTTATGAGAACCATAATCTAGGGGGACCAACAAGCGGCTTTAAGGTAGACGATTTTTCTGCAAGATACGTAACGGCGAAAAGACTCAGCGCAGGAGACTATATTTTAAGGACTAAAGCTGATGATGGTGTAAGAGTCTACGTTGATGGGAAGTTAGTAATTGATCGTTGGACGGACGGCGATGGTCGTGAGGATGCCATTAAACTTTCTATTGATGACCGGACTGTTTCGAATCAAGAAGAGAAGGATGTCCATTGGATCGAGGTACAGTACTACGAATCTAAGGGAGCTAGCAAAATCGAGTTTTTCATGGAACCTTTTAAGCAAGAAATTGAGGATTCATGGGTTGGAGAAATCTATCCAAATATGAATCTACAAGGAACTCCATATATTATTGGTGGAAGAAACTCGGCTTCTAAGATAGATAGACTTGATCTAAATTGGGGCAATTCATCTCCGAATGCAAAAGTACCTGTCGACCGTTTCTCAGCGCGTTTTACGAAAAAGGAGTATTTCCAAGAAGAAGGAATGTACCTATTTGAAGCACGTGCCGATGATGGCATTAGAGTATGGGTTGATGGCGAAAAAGTAATCGATTCTTGGCAAGATAGTGGAATGAACAATTTGAGATCCGGAAGGGTTACACTTTCAAAAGGTGAACACACTATCAAGGTGGAATATTTTGAGAATGGTGGTCACGCACAGCTTAATGTAAACTATCGTAGCTATGCAAAGCTTCCAACCCAAAAAGGTGGAGAAGTTCATTATAATTGGGGATCCGGAAGTCCTGGGAACGGGATTGGCAATGACTTTTTCACTGCAGTTTTCGACCAAACTAAGAGCTTTAGTAGCGGTGATTACTTCATCCAAACTTTAGCAGATGATGGGGTTAAGGTAGAAGCTAATGGTAATTGGTTAATTAATCGCTGGACTGATTCCGGTGGAGATATAAACCGTGCGTTATGGTTAGGAGTCAATGAAGGCGAACAAACCGTAAAAACTCATTACTATGAAAATAGTGGTGATGCAGCCGTATTTTCTGATATTGTTCCGTTGGACTCGTGGGTAGCGTATTATTATCCTAATCCAAATCTTGGTGGACTTCCTACAAAGGCCAAAGTGATTTCTCCGCATGGCAGTTTAAAAAAGCTCTATGAAAATTTTGATGTAGCTGGTCCTGAAAGTAATTTTAAGACTGATGATTTTTCAGCAAAATATACAACGGCTAAACGCTTGCCTGCTGGTGATTATATTTTCAGAGCGAAAGCTGATGATGGTGTAAGAGTTTACGTTGATGGAAAACTCGTCATCGATAGATGGACACCGGGTGATGGCAAAGAAGATGCAGCTAAGGTATCTATTGAAAACCGTAACGTATCAAACGCGGCTGAAAAAGATGTGCATTGGATTGAAGTTCAATACTATGAGGCGAAGGGAGCTGCAAAGGTAGAATTTTTCGTTGAGCCTTTTAAAGAAGCCATTGACAATTCATGGGTTGGAGAAATCTATCCAAATATGGAACTTCAAGGAACGCCTTATGTAATTGGAGGTAAAAACTCTAGTAATAAAGTAGAAAATATCGACTTTAACTGGGGTAATTCCTCACCATTAGCTAAGGTTCCAGGTGATCGCTTTTCTGCACGTTATACTAAGAAGGTTTATTTAGAAGATGGAACTTATCAATTTGAAACAAGAGCCGATGATGGTGTACGTGTATATGTGGATGATGAAAAGGTTATTGATGTTTGGAAGGATAGCGATGGTAGGCAACTAAAGACAGGTAAAATCTATCTGTCCCAAGGTGAGCATACGATTAAAGTAGAGTACTTCGAAAATAGTGGAGCAGCACATTTGTTGTTTAATTATGCTAGTTTCTACAAACTTCCAACTCAAAAAGGTGAGGCTGTGCACTTTAACTGGGGAAATAATAGTCCAAAAGTGGGTGCGCCAGCAGATTACTTCACAGCTGTTTTCGATCAGTCTAAGTCATTTGAAAAGGGTGACTATTTCTTCCAAACATTAGCTGATGATGGGATTAAAGTTGAAGCTGATGGTAAGTGGCTAATTGATCGCTGGTCAGACTCAGGTGGAGAAATAAATCGTGCACTGTGGCTGGATGTTAGTGAAGGTGAGCATAGAGTTAAGACGCATTATTATGAAGGCACTGGTAGTGCAGCGGTATTCTCAGATGTTGTACCATTTGATACATGGTTAGCTTACTATTATCCAAATCAAAATTTAGCGGGATTACCAACTGCAGCAAAAGTAGTTTCTCCTAATAGTCAAAATAAGCTAGCTGAAAACCATGGTACTAATGGTCCTGTTAGCGGATATCAGGCGGATAACTTCTCAGCCAAATATACAACAGCTAAAAGAATGTCAGCAGGGGATTATATTATAAGAACAAAAGCTGATGATGGTATTCGCGTCTTAATTGACGGTCAAGTAGTCATTGATCGTTGGACATTAGGCGCTGGCAATGAGGATGCCGTGAAAGTTGAGATTAAGGATAACCAAACATCTAATTCAAAGGAAAAAGAGGTCCATTGGATCGAAGTACAGTACTTTGAAGGAGCTGGAAGCAGTCAGTTAGAGTTCAATATTGAACCTTATGAATCTGCTAGTGAAGGTACTTGGCTTGGAGAATTATATTCTAATACAACTTTTCAAGGGAATCCTAAAATCATTGGTGGAAAAAACTCCTCAAGCATGATTGACAGCATCAATATGGATTGGGGAACTAAAGCACCAACGATCAATTTCCCTCAAGACAACTTCGCTATGCGCTTTACTAAAAAAGAGCAGTTTGAAGCAGGCACCTATGAATTTACTATGTTAGCTGATGACGGCGTGAGAGTATGGGTGGATAATCAGTTAATTGCAGATTATTGGGTAAATGACAATGTGTTTAAGCCTAAAAAAGCGGCAGTGTATCTGGAGAAAGGTAGCCACAAAATTGTGGTTGAATACAGAGAAGATACTGGTGGAGCTTTATTAAAAGTTGATTACAATATGATAAGCAACAAAAAGCTCTTCTATAACTACGGTGAAACTGTTCGTTATGATTGGGGAACAGGAAGCCCTAATAGTTCTTTACCTGCCGATGGATTTGAAGGATACTTTGATCAGTCTCGTTATTTAGCGGGAGGAGATTATTTTATCCAAACATTAGCTGATGATGGTGTTCAAGTATTAGTGAATGATCAACTTAAAATTAATCGATGGTCTGATTCTAATTCGAATGGCATAGTGGACCAAGCGTTAATGCTGAATGTTCAACCGGGTGACCATAAAATTATTACTAAGTATTATGAAAATGTCGGAAATGCATTTTTATACTCCGATATTTTACCGTTTGATAGTTGGGCAGCCTATTATTATCCGAATAATGCGTTGAGTGGAAAGCCTGGATTTGTTAAGGCAATAGCTCCAACTGGGAACAGTAAAATGTTAGTCGATAATAATGGAGAAGGTAGCCCGTCAGAAAAAATTCCAGTGGATCAGTTCTCTGCTAAATATCGTACAGCAAAGCGACTACCTGCTGGTGAATATGTACTGCGGACGCGAGTAGATGATGGCATTCGAGTATTAGTAGACGGTCAGTTAGTATACGATAAATGGACAAGTAGCTCGTTTAATGAGGAAACAAGTATTCCATTTACTGTAAGTGATAGAAATGTAACAAACCCAAGTGAAAAAGATGTGCATTGGATTGAAGTTCAGTATCTTGAAATGAGTGGATCGAGTAATTTGGAAATGTTTATTCAACCTTTAAGTGACGTAACAAGTACTGATCAATGGGTTGGATACTTGTATCCGAAACAAGATTTAACTGGGAACGCTATCCTGCTTGGAGGGAAAGGTTCAGTCAATCCGTTAACATCACTAAACTTTAATTGGGGAACAGGTAAGCCACATAGCTCCATACCTGCTGATAATTTCTCGGCAAAGTTTATTAAAAAGGCTTATTTTAATACTGGAATTTACCAAATTAAAACTTGGTCTGACGATGGTATAAGAGTATATGTTGATGGAAATAGAATTATTGATTCTTGGGTTGATAGTTCAACAGATTACAAGGATAGTATTATCAATTTAGAGGCAGGTTTCCATGAGATTAAAGTAGAATACTATGATAATCTTCAAGGTGCAGAGCTAAAAGTTGATATTGTTGACCTTACTTCGCAGAATGCTAAATTTATTAGTGCTGTGAAATTACCAGTATACCGCAGTTTGGATGAGTTAAAGGATTATACTAAACACTTAACCTACTATAATCCAAGCTATACTAGATTCTTCGAGCTTAAATATGGTGATATTGTTTATGTAATCGAAGAATCATCGTATGCGGCACGAATACAGACTACGGATGGACGAGTTGGTTGGGTTCATAAAGATTATTTAGAAACCAATCTTACTGAAGACTACTGGCTATTAAAAGAGGCACGCACATTAAGAAGTGATTCAAATTCTAGTGCTCAAGCTATAGGAACTGTACCTGCAAAAGCAAAATTAAAAATAATCTCTTATATTCAAACTCCTGGTAACACTTATTCTGAGTGGTATTATGTTCAAACAGAATCTGGACAACGAGGCTGGATATGGGGAGCAATAAGCACTGATGGAAATTCTGGCTATAACTTAATCAAATACGAATTTCATAAAACAGGTCAGTTTACTAATCAGGTTTCAATTTTTACGCCACTTAATTCAAAAGCAACCGTAACCGCTGAGCAAATTAATAGTTTCATTAATTATAAGACTCAAGGAAGAACGACCTTAATGTCAGGTATGGGATATGCGTATTTGACAGCTCAAGAGCAAAGTGGCTTGAATGCTGTTTACCTATTAGCTCATTCAGGTTTAGAAACAGGTTGGGGAACATCTGCCATCTCTAAAACAAAATATAATTTCTATGGAATCGGTGCGATAGATTCTAAGCCTGCTGAGGGTGCATATGATTATACGACACCTGAAGGCGGAATCATTGCCGGTGCTAGCTGGATTAGTAGTAATTATGTCATTAGAGCTTGGGATACAGATGATAAACTTCCGTATTATCAACCAACCGTGGATAACATGCGTTTTGATAATAGCTGGCATCAATATGCTTCTGATGAAGCATGGGCTGGAAAAATCGGCTATTTCATGCAGGAGTTCTATAATTTTATCAATCGCTAATAAAAAAGGTCCCAATTTTGGGACCTTTTTGTTCTATTAAAAATGCAATATTAGGTTTTTTATTGCTCAATTTAGTTTGTTATATGATAGTAGGACGCATCCAATCAGTATAAGTGTAACCCCTAAAAGCTTTCTGGACGTAATCCTTTCATTAAGCCATATTTTAGAAATAATCATTGTCCAAATATAGGTCACTGATGTAAGTGGAAAAACGATTGAATAAGGGAGTTTCTTCAATAAAATAATATTCACTACCGCTCCTGAAATATAAAAAAACCCACCAATCGCAAGAAACATTAATAATGAGCTAATTTTTTTGCTGTTCTCCAAAGGTGAACTGGCTTTTTTAAAAAAGAAACCACCAAAGGAACCGAAAATAGTCATTGAAATTAACAATAATATATTAATTGGTTTCACCACCAATCAAGATAACCCCGCTCATAATAAAAATTATCCCCATAATCGAGCTAATACTGATGACTTCATTCAGAAAAAATGAACCTAATAGGGTGCTGAATACATAACCTATACTTAATAGTGGATGTAATATAGACAGTTTCCCAAAACGAAATGCTACTATCATTAAGACTGCACCAAAAAAGTATAGGAAGAAGCCGAATATTAATTCTATATTTAAATTAGCCTCGGATAATTTCCAAAATAATTGACCAAATGAAGTACATACAGCAGCAGATATCATTAAGATGATTCCAAGATAAGTTTTATTTTGAGTATTCGTATTTTGTTCCATAGCTTCACTCCTCCTTAATATTGGGTTTTATTAGCGCCATTAAAGGGAAAATAAAGCTAATCAATACATTGGCAAATAAGTAGCGGAAATCCTGAGCAGGTAAGGCTGCTGTAACTGAGAGCATATTTAGTAAAAATGGCAAGAGGACAACGCCAGCTTTCCAGCCGTTTTTCATAAAAAATGCAATGGCAAATACAAAAATGATAAAAGCGTAAGAAGCAGGACGCCATACAAAATTAAGGATTGGATTTGCTCTCGAGAACTCTAAATAACTAGTAAGTTTTTCAGACAGAAACGAACTTAATGGTTTCCTTTCCAGTCCTACGTCATTTTCACTCATATCGGTAAAAAAGGTTAATGAAAAACCTTCTGGTGTCCGAATTTGCCAAACTAACGAAGTTTGGTTAAAGAATGCCTCAAGTGCTAGTTTCGGGTTTTGAAGCACAGTGTTTCCCCACATCTTAAAATATAAAGGATAATCTTCGATGATCACATCACGATCATATTCACCATGAAATTTAATATAGTCAACAGTATGTGGATAATAATTCTCCTTCCATAAATGGATTGGCATGATTGAATTAAAGTATTCGAGCTGTTGTTCCGTAAGTTTTCCATCATTTTTAATGACGTTCCCGATTTGTTGGGTCGGAATAGCTAATGCTTCATTTGGATCAGATGACTCGATATTAAAATAAGTAAAGATTGGGCCCGTCAAGATTTGATGGAAAATGACCAAGCAAAGAAATAAGGGTAATGCTCGCTTAAATACGTATTTCCAATAAAATAAAAACAAGATAAGCATCGTTAGTAGATAGACTGGAAACCCATTATGGCGGAAAAATATTACTCCAAAGGATGATAATATAAAAAGGGCTATATTCCCCTTACTGATAAGCCAGCTACCTTTAGATCTTACGATTAAGAAAAGGTGTACTGTAAAAAACAATAAACATCCACTGTAAAGTACATCCTTCCAAATGACAATCGTGTAGTTTCCGAAGGGTGGGGAAAATGCTAGTAAAATACACGTAAACACCAATAAATACTTATTTAATCCTAATTTTTGTAATTGACTAAAGGAATAAGCATAAATAAGGGCTAAAATAACAATCTGAAATATTGTCACCATTGCTGGAGAGTCCCAGACATAAGTAAGTCCTAAGATGAGCCATGTGAACATGATAGGGTGCCAATCATTGAATTCCTTCGTATGGACCTGATTCCACGACCACATTGAATCATAAGACATAGCTGCTGGATAAAAAGCAGCCCAATAAAAAATTCCTGCAAGAAAGATCATCATAAAATATACGGCAAAGTTCTTGAGGCTCGCATTTTGTACATTAGAATTAGCGATATTGCTTAAAGCAAACATCGTAACAAATATGATAAGAAAAGAAATGAATAAAAAGCTACCACAGTAAGTCAGCATAACGATAACGAAGGAATTATCGCTTAAATAATCTTGATTCCCGCTTGAGCTAATCAAAAAAAATATAGCTAACAAAGAAGAAAAAAAGATTAATAATCCCCGTTGCTTATACGGAAGCTCACGCAAATCGTGAAAATACAAACGATAAAAGATGACATAAAGGGCAAGAACGATGCAAAAGCCAGTTAACACAATAAAAATTGGAACGCTTTTGATTGGAAAATAGAAGAAAAATATCCCAAATGTTGAAATTAGAGCAGTTAGGCATAAGGTTAAGTATGCTATTTTCCCTTCCATTTTTCCCCTCCGAGATTAGATGATAAACGATTAAGTTCTAGTTCATATTGTTTTTTATTTTGCGATGAAATGGTATCCAAAATTAATCCACAAGCAAAAGATAGTACAGCAAGAATGATTAATCCTACTGCAAGTATGGCCGATGGGACCTTTGTAATATAGTCTGTTTTAAAGAATTCATATATGACTGGAATTCCGACTGCAAGTCCTAGCATAAAAAACACCACGGCCCAAATACTAAAGAACTGGAACGGCTTAAATTCCTTAAATAATGTGAAGATCATATTTAGTACTCTAAAACCGTCAGAAAAAGTATTAAGCTTTGATTCGCTTCCTTCAGGTCGGTCACGGTAATCAATTGGCACTTCTTTTATTTTGAATCTTTTATCAAGCGCATGGAGACTCATTTCTGTTTCGATTTCAAAGCCTGGACTCATCACAGGCATTGATTTAACAAACAATCGATCAAACGCACGATAGCCAGTCATAATATCTTTTATCTGACTTTTATACAGAAGATTAATTAAACCCTTGACTAAGTTATTTCCAGTATTGTGGAACAATCGTTTATTTTCGTTAAAGTATGTTCCATTAGAAAGCCGATCCCCAATCACCATATTGGCTTCTTGAGTGATAACCGGCTTCATTAAATCATGAACAAACTCTGCTGGGTACGTATCATCACCATCGACCATCACATAAATATCTGCGTCAATATCTCTAAACATAGAGCGAACAACGTTCCCTTTTCCTTGCATGATTTCCTTTTTGACAATCGCTCCATGAAGCTTTGCAACCTCATAGGTTTTGTCAGAGGAATTATTATCATAAATATATATTTTTGAATGAGGGAGTTCTTTTCTAAAATCATCAATTACTTTTCCAATCGTTTGTTCTTCGTTATAACAAGGAATTAATATTGCTATTTCCATGATGCACCTCTCAACTATTCCTTAGAGAAAAACTTTATACTTCAAACAATATAGGAGCTTCTCTTAATTTTGTTTTGATTTATTAAAATAACTATTAAAAAACGCTTTTGAATAAAGGAAAACTTCCTTTTCAAAAATTGATGATACTATTAAATAAGTTGGTAATATTGTGGCAACTAGTAGACTTGCCCAACCTACTATTCCTATATATGATGTTGGGTTGATATCAAATTTTCCGGCAATGAAAATAATCAATAAAAATAAACACACGTTTATAAACCATCTTTTCGAAGTAATTAATGGACTTCTCTCTAAGATGTTTTTGCTTGAGTATACAATCATGTCAATGGAGCGATACAATAGTGCCGTGATTGTTCCCATTAATGCTCCGTAGATTCCCCAAATTTGCACAAATATTAAAGTAAATACAATATTGATGCCGGATTCTAACAAAGAACGATTTTGCGTTTTCTTAAAGTGTCCAGCAATGTTTATTGCATTATTAGATGAAATCCTAGCATTACCTAATAATTTTATGATAATAAATAGCACTGGGAGTATAGTATCGATATAATTGATATCCGTTATTCCCGCCGTGTATAGTTTCATAAATGGCAAAATTAATATATAGGCAATGGTGAACAACGCGTAGATAATTGCCATAAAATAGGTTTCATATACATCATAAAATTTTAAAAATCTTTCTCGACTTTCATGGTAAGTCTGGCCAAGCGCTGCGGTTAAGCTACTATTAATCGTGATTATGACATTGTCGATAATACTGAATAATAAATTATACATAACGTACACACTAACAACCTTTAAGTTTGTAAAGAGTGTTAGAATCAGCACGGTCGTATTACTAAATATCAAGGTAGAAAATTGATGAACCAATGCCGAGTTTTTTTGGCTAATGGCTTCAAAATCTGGCTTGATACTTAAGTCGAGCCATTGATAATTTTTTCTAATATAAATAAGAAAGACGACTACTTGGATGATGGATAAAATAAGATAAGCTGCTTGAACAGCGATGATGCTGAAACCGTTTAACAGCAATACAATTTTCGCAACATTAATCAAGATATTTATGACCGTAACGATTGATGTCTCAATGTAATTTTTTCCTTCAGCTACGAGAAAAATCCTGTATTTACCAACAAAATAATAATTTAGCGCACCACCAAGACCGGTTAATAATATTACAGGAACGATCGTTGAAGTCGGCAAACTAGTTTTAACAACCAGAGGATAACCGATTGAAATAATAATAACGGTAATAAAATAATAAATTCCCGTTTTACGATAATACTTTGAAGTTGCTGCTAATATAGAATTAATTCCTTGTTTATCCCCGCCAGAAATAGGTTTATATAAGGCTTGTAAGGATGCGGCACCAACTCCCGCTTCAAAAAGCGTCATATACACCATTATTTGCGTGATTGAAGATAAAAAACCATTAACCTCTGAACCGAAGTTTACGAGGAAAAGTCTAGGAATTACAACACCAAGGGAAATAATTATGAGCTGACTGGTGAGTCCGAATATGATGTTTAATATGCTACGTTTGGCTTTCATAAATACTCCTTAATGATTCCTTACATGACGTAGGTAATTGTATAAGTAAACTAGTAGATAGTTTTGAGACTTTAATAAGGAAACATATAAATTATTCATGTCTGTAATTTGTGCATTTTGAAGACACTCAGTAAATTCCTTACTTTTTAATACCATGGAGTTATACTTCCATTTTTTGAAAAATGATAGTTTAGATTCCTTGAAAAATTTGTGCTCAAACACGTGGTTTAGCGCATGTAAATATAAGTTGAAATATACTGGTTTAATCTCGTTAAGGTTGACCCCAAATAATTTAAAACAGTTATACACTTCAGTAAATAACTGTTTGTAAATGTCAAATTGGTTCGCATGGTATTTAATTGTTAGACTGTCAGTGTCTCTTAAAACATAATGATACAAAGGCTTATTAACGACAATTATGTCCTCGTCTACTAATTTGAGATAGTCAAGATTAAACAGTAGGTCTTCACCAATGCTTAGACTTTCATTGAATCGAATTTGATTTTGTTTAATCATTTTCGCATTAAAAATTTTATTCCACGGTGAATTAATAAAATGCTTCTGATAATAAGGGAAAATATCTTTCTTTTTAAAAGAAAAATAGTCACCATCATTTCCTAATAAAACTGGTGAGATGGTATTTTGGTTAGCTTTTTGATTATTTAAGTAGTGTCCGCATATTACCACTGAATGGTCTTTAACCTTGTTGATCATTTCCTCACACCAGGTTGGTTCAACAAAGTCGTCGGCGTCACAAAACATTAAGTATTTACCAATACTGGCATCAATACCTGTGTTTCTTGCTTTACTCACGCCTTCATTATTTTTGTGGATGACCTTTATTCTTTCATCCTTTAAGGCAAAATCATCACAAACTTTTCCACTGTTATCGGGCGATCCATCATTTACAAGAATAAGCTCAAAATCCTTAAAGGTTTGATTCAATATGGACTGTATACATTGGTGTAAAAAGGACTCAGCTTTATACACGGGTACAATAATACTGATCGATGGTGAAGACATATCCATTCCCCGTTTCGTTCTATTTATCATCAATTAACTGCTCAATTTGGCAGATGATTTTATTAATATCAAAAAAGCTTTTACGCTGCAAGGCGAGTTTAGCATACTGTTTTCTTGTATCTTCGCTTAACAGCAATTCTTTAAGCCCATCGTAAATTCCCTGTTCAGAATTATCTACAATCATCCCATATTTCCCGTTGTCAAGAAGCTCTACCGGTCCGCTGCATCTTGTGCATAAAATAGGTTTACCTAATATCAATGCTTCTGCTACCACTAACGGAAGCCCTTCCACTCTAGAGGAGCTAACATATACATCTGCTGCATTAACGTATTTATAAGGATTAGTCTGGAAACCAGCGAACACAACGCTCTTACTAACATGTAAATCATCACATAGTTGGTTTAGTTTAGTCTTTTCTTCACCTTCACCAATTAATACAAGTTTGTGCTCAATACCTTCCTTGATTAACTGACTATGGACCTTTATTAATCGGTCATAACCTTTTTGTTCAATTAATCTTCCAACGGAGATGACAGTAAGCATATCATTTTTAATGCTGTCCTGTTTCGATTTGTTTGAGATTTCGTCTGCGTCGATAGGATTATAAATAACACTTAACTTATCGTGTATGAGTAGTGTTTTTTCAAATCCCTTCAATGAATCATTTGAAACAAAGATAATATCATTGAACTTTTTATATTGTTTTTTTTCTTCCTCATTATTTTTGTAATAATGTTTTGACCAATGGTAATTTGCAAAATCAGTATGAACCCAAGCAATCTTTTTTGATTTTGAATTCGGCGACCCCGAGATCAATTTCGTTGTGCTTCCTTCTAAAAAGGCAATCTCAACATCGTAATTTTCTTGAATAAATGTCTTATATAATCTTTCAGCAGAAAAAAACTTAAATAGTTTATAGAGAATTCTACGATGAATATTGCCTTTCGGGTTGAATATTGTTTTTATTTTTACGTGTTTTGGTACTTCTTTAAGATAGATTCCCTCATTAAAAAGCAATAGCAATGTGACCTCATATTTATCTTTATTTAGGTGTTTTAAGAGGTTGATGAGCACTTTCTCTGCTCCGCCACCACCTAAACTGTCGATTGAAATTAATACCTTTTTCATTATTAATCCATCCTTATTTTTGGAATTTGCAGAGGTGTTAAAGTAAGCCAACTTACTTAGTATAGCAAAAAGACACCTCATATTTAACTCTTTGTTTTGAAGAAAAATAGGAGGTGCCTTACTATGAAATTTTGCCAATTAAAGAGTTGAATCCTTGCCCTTTTTGCCAGCTAAAAAGTGATGAGCAAAACCAAGGAGAATAAAATAGTACATCGTGAATACGTCATTTTCCAAAATATTATACACGACACCACTTACAATTGCTGTAACGAAGAAAAAGATTAGTAAGGCGGAGAAGATATAGCCTTTTCGTAATGACCATGTCATCTTTCCCATACCTAGAACTGATAATAAAATAAAGATTGTACCAGCTAATCCGGTCTCAGCAAGAATTTGAATATATTGATTGTCGGAATAGAAATTCCAGGCAATTTTATACTGCTTATAAATTGGAGAAGAGTAGGTTTGTGTTGCTGCTCCACCAAAAGTACCGAAACCATAACCATTAATTGGTCGATCCTTAAATACTTCAATCGCCTTTTTTACATAATAAACTCTTCCATCCTCATTACTAAGTGCCATATTTTCGTCGGAAAATGCACCAGTGAATCGGTTTAGTCCCTTTTCTGGCGTTTTTTCTTTATTTTTGTCTGGATTTTTCGCATCCTCAATGGATTGCTGCTCTAAATATTTTTCTACGTAGTTTGTAGTAGTCACAACTCCGAGAAATAGGACAGCAGACGAGATTAAGATCACCATTAATGATTTGAAATTTGCAAGCTTACGATTAATAAGCAGATACATTATAAGGAAGGCTGCAACCCCTAACACAGCTCCTCGTGAATACGTTAAAAAGAAGACAGCAAGAATTAATGTCATACCAGTATAGATTAGAATTCTGAATCGTCCAGTGGCGTTCATTAACAAATAAAAACTAATAATAAATGAAATGGCTAAATAAAGAGCTAGTTCATTTGGACCACCAATTAAACCGTATACCCTTGTTTTATTGGTAACGGCAAGTTCCATGTTTTCCCAAATCTCTGGTAATAGCAATGTCCGCACTGATACTTTCTCGATAATCCCCTGAATGGATAAAATGGTTGCAGTAACAAAAGTTACTAAAGCAAAATCATAAGTATCTTTCTGAGAAATAGTCATTCTTTTTACTATATAGAATAGTAAGAAGAACAGCAGAAACGCTCGGACTTGCATAATAATTGCAGGAAGAGATACTCCTGTTAGGAATGCAGATACAACACCTACTGCAATAAAAAGCAAAAATGATATTTCTAGAAAACTAAGACGGAACAAGGATGTTATCTTTTTCCGGTTATTATAGGCAATTTTCAATAGCAGAAAAAGAATCAAGATATCGCCAATAAACTTATATCCGGTATTATACAAAATGATAAAAGGTCGGATAGGAATTGTGATAATTAAGAAATAAATGCCGATTCTTTCATCATAAAAAGCCGCAGCTGCTAAAGTGACGCAAATTAATATACCAACGATTGAGTTTGGAATAAATAAGCCAATAATTAATAATAGAATCCCAGCTAACATTATGTGAAATCTGTTTAATGATAAATTCATTCTATTTAACCTCTAATTATTTATTTTAATTGTTTCTCTTGATAAATTGTAAACCGAGAGTGTCTTATTTAGCATCTCGTCAAACGTAAGAGTTTGTAGAAAGTATTCTCTACCATTTTCTGCTAAATTATTGGCTAAAGTCTCATCTTCTAATAATTTAATAATACTTTCAGAAAGTGAATGGACATCGCCGTAGGTGGTTAATAATCCAGTCTCATTGTGCCTAATTATTTCTGGTAAACCACCCACATTCGTTGAGATTACGGGTTTTTGGTTCGCCAAAGCTTCAATGGCGACAAAAGGAAATGCTTCGTTCTGGGATGGCATTACGATGATATCACTATTTTCGTACTCCGATTGCATATCATTCACAAACCCCTTGAAAACAACATTATCATCTATCCCTAAATTTATCGCTAAAGCATTAAGCTCTTGTTTCAAGCCTCCGTCACCAACAATATTTAACTTCCATAATAAATCCGGACGTTCTTTTTTTACTTTTGCTAAGCAATTAAAGAGATATTGATGCCCCTTTTCAGGACTTAGACGTCCGACCACTGATATGATCTTCTCATTTGTAACCTTCGGACGAGTATGACCTCTATAGGGGTCCCTAATTCCATTGTAAATCACTTTAATCTTCTCTTCAGGTACGCCTTTTTGTAATAGTTCAATTTTCATAAATTCAGCCACTGCGATGACTTTATGATTAAGTCTACACATTAGCGAATTGGAAAATTTTATATAAGAAGGCATAGGGACATTTACATGGTATGTCCAAATCACTCTAGCCTTTGAACCTAGTACGGAAGAAAGTAAGGCAATATAATTTTCTCTTAAAAATTGAGCGTGAATATATGTTACTCCCTCTGCTAAACAGATTTTTTTTATTTGTTTTGCTGCGGAATAGTCAAAAGGACTTTTCATTGAAACTTGGTAAATGGGCATACCAAGAGTTTTGAATTTGTCGAAAAATGGCCCCTTTTCGGAGTATACAAATACACATTTATCCTTCCCAAGGGCAGAGATTAAATTTAGAACATATTTCTCGGTCCCACCATCACCAGTATAATTTAATACAAACATAATTTTTTCCAATGTGAAATCAGTCCCTTTATAAATTAACGCTTTAAAGTATATTTTACGTAGTCTTACTCGTCAATACAACCTGATTCGTCATGAGTGTATTCTAATCTTATATCCTTTTGTCAAATGTGGAAAAATAGCATATAATTAAGTTTTGAGTTGATGATGCACCAAGATTCGACAAATATTACAACCACTATTATATATAAATACTTTCATAAAATGTATCTATAAATTCACTAGAGTGATGATAAATAGTTTTTAAACATAGAGAGGGTTAACATGATGACAGGAAATAAAGTTAAGATACTTAATGTAGATTTTCAAAATACTACACGAGAATTATTGTTAAATGAATTAACCGAAAGGATTACGAAGGGAGATAAAACCTTTGTAGTTACAGCAAATCCCGAAATTGTGATGTATGCAAATAGCGATCCTGAATACTTATCGATAGTAAATAAATCAGATTATACCATTGCGGATGGTATTGGAGTAATTATTGGATCGAAAATGTTAGGTACTCCACTACCTGAAAGAATTCCTGGCTTTGACTTGATGCAGGATTTGTTAGAAACGGCTAATAAAAATGAATGGAGTGTCTATTTACTAGGTGCAAAGAAAGATGTAATCGAGAAGGCAGTAGAGAATGTAAAGGAACGTCACCCTAAGCTTAAATTGGTCGGTTGGAATGATGGATATTTCAACTGGGAGTCCTCAAAAGTTGCAGATGAAATTGCAAAAAAGCAACCTGATTTAATCTTTGTTGCGCTAGGTTTCCCTCGACAGGAAATGTGGATTGCAAAACACTTCGCCTCATTTAATAAAGGATTATTTATGGGTGTCGGTGGTAGTTTCGATGTCCTCTCAGGTCACGTAAAGAGGTCACCTGAAATTTGGCAAAAATTACATTTAGAATGGTTTTATCGTTTGTTAAAGCAGCCAAGCAGATGGAGAAGAATGCTGGCATTGCCTGATTTCATAATTAAAGTCTTGTTTGAGAAAAATAAACATTAAATAAATTCATAACTCTTTCAGGAGCGTAATATATATGAAGGTCTTACACTTGAATGCCGGAAATGAAACCGGCGGTGGAATGGTCCATATTTTATCCTTGTTAAATCAATTTAATCGCGAAGAGTTTTATCTGGGTCTTTTGGAAAAAGGAGTATTTGAACAAAAGGCTATTGGACTCGGAATTAGAACGTTAACTTTTGAACAATCTTCACGCTATGATTTTAGCGTCTTGTCAAAAATTATTAACTTCATTAAGAAAGAGCAAATTGATATTTTACACACACATGGTGCGAGGGCAAATTTATATGGATATTTAATTAGCAAATTTACGGATATTACGTGGATGACGACGATTCACAGTGACCCGCGCAACGACTTTTTAGGAAGAGGTATCATCGGCAACATTTTCACTAAACTTAATTTGATGGTTTTGAAAAAGCCAGATCATTACTTTGCCATTTCAGACAGATTTACTGAGATGTTGGTTGAATTTGGTGTGAGTAGAAATAAAATTTCTACTATATTAAATGGTATTGATTTTAACCAAAAAACTAAATCAATAATTTCGCGAAAAGATTTGAAACTTTCTCAAGATGATTTCGTCTTATTAATGGTAGCACGTTTTGACCCGGTGAAAAGACACGAGTTGGCAATTTCCGCAGTTAAATCTGTGTTAAATAGTGAACAAAATGTGAGATTATTACTAATTGGAAATGGGCCGACTGAACCATCAATCAAGGAATACGTTAATCAACAGGGGCTTGAACAACATGTTATCTTTTTGGGATATCAGGAAAATATCGCTGATTATTTTAAATTGGCAGATGTTGGTATATTGACTTCGAAAACGGAGAGCTTTCCATTGGTTTTACTTGAAGCTTCAAGAGAGCGGAAAACGGTCATTACAACGGATGTTGGTGGAGTGCAGAAAATGATTCCAAATCATACATACGGGTTGATTTTAAGGGACGATCAGGTTGAGACGATTTCGGCTGCAATTAAGAAGACAATAGAGTTGAAAAAAACTGGTGAGCTGGGAGAAATGGGAGCAAGGTTTTATCACTATACCGCCAGTCATTTTTCTGTGGAGGCTTTTGCTGAAAGTGTCTATAAGGTGTATAAACAGACAGTATAAAAAAATGTTTCTTTCTAATTTTGTGTGTGCTATAATCCAAAAAGATGTAGTTTAGTTGATAAAATCTATTATTCTTAGACAAGAAATGATATGCGGAGGGGCATTATGTTATATATCACATTGATTCTTTGTTTCTTTGCGTCAATACTTTTAACACCGTTAGTAAAAAAACTTGCCTTCAAAATTGGAGCTACTGATAAACCAAATAAACGTAAGGTTCACCAAAATATCATGCCAAGACTTGGCGGATTAGCCATCTTTTTAAGTTTCCTGATTGGGATGTTTGTCCTTCATCCTAATGTTGCGTTTCACTGGGAAGTCTTACTTGGAAGTTTCATTATTATTCTTACCGGAGCGATTGATGACGTTAAGGAAATTTCCCCTAAGGTAAAATTAGCGGGGCAAGTGTTAGCGGCATACATCGTTGTAGTAATGGGAGATTTGAATGTTGAATTTATCAATCTACCATTCGGTGGGGAAATTAATTTCGGTGTGCTTAGTATCCCGCTTACAATGATTTGGATTGTTGGAATTACCAATGCTATTAATCTTATTGATGGACTTGATGGTTTAGCGGGTGGTGTATCAACAATTGCTTTATTTACAATTGCTGCTATGGCAGGAGTAATGGGGCAAACATACGTTATGATCGTTGCACTAATCGTTGCAGTTTCAACAATCGGGTTTTTATTTTACAATTTTTACCCAGCAAAAATCTTTATGGGTGATACGGGAGCGTTATTCTTAGGCTTTATTATTGCAGTGTTATCACTGCTTGGATTTAAAGGGATTACGTTTATCTCCTTAGTTATCCCTGTTATTATTCTCGGAGTTCCTATTTCTGATACATTTTTTGCAATCGTCCGGAGATTGGTAAACAAACAGCCATTATCTGCTCCAGATAAGTCACATATGCATCATTGCTTATTGAGGGTAGGGTTTTCACATCGACAAGCTGTTCTATTAATCTATGTAATGAGTGCGATTTTTGGATTAGCAGCATTTATTTTCTCTCAGGCTACAGTTTGGGGCTCGTTAATCGTGATTGCAGCACTTGTCTTGGCTATTGAATTAATTGTTGAAAAGATTGGGTTGATTCGCGAGGATTATAAACCGTTAATAAAATTTGTTAAAGGCTTAAGGCCGGTAAACATGAAAAATAGATAATAGATTAAGAGTCTAAAAGCTTCATTTTAGGCTCTTTTTTATTTTTAAAAAGTATATAAAAAATATACGCTTTTTTTAGAAAGATTTTTGACTAATTCATGAAAAATTTGATGTTTCTTTCCTCCTTTGATGGGAATAATAAACGCGAGGAGGAGCTTCAATGATATTGTTTATTTTGCTCAGTTGTTTACTTTCTTCAATCCTATTCACACCTGTAGTAAGAAAACTTGCTTTTAAAATTGGAGCAACAGATCGTCCGAGTCAAAGGAAAGTCCATCAAAGAGTCATGCCCAGACTTGGTGGATTAGCAATATATATTAGTTTCATCATTGGGATATTGTTATTTAAACCGATTGGTCACTACTCAATCTATATCCTTATGGGCAGTGTTTTTATTGTAATTACTGGATTCTTAGATGATGTGCTTGAATTGTCAGCAAGATACAAACTTATTGGGCAGTTATTAGCAGCTTTTACTGTGGTAATCGTTGGGGGAATCCAAGTAAATGTAATTAATTTACCTTTCGGGGGACAGTTTGAATTGGGTGTACTAAGTATCCCATTAACGATTCTTTGGATTGTAGGTATAACTAATGCGATCAATCTAATTGATGGTTTAGACGGATTGGCAGCTGGAGTGTGTTGCATTGCATTGGTTACGATTTCCTGGATGGCTTTTACAATGGGGGACTTATATGTACTAATGATTGGATTAATTGTATTAGGCAGTACGCTAGGGTTTCTTTTGTATAATTTTCATCCGGCTAAAATTTTTATGGGTGATACGGGAGCGCTATTTTTAGGGTATATGATTTCTGTGCTGTCGTTGTTAGGTTTTAAAAACGTAACGTTTATCTCATTCATTATTCCGGTGATTATTCTTGGTGTGCCCATTTCTGATACATTTTTTGCAATCATACGTAGGGTTGTTAATAAGAAACCTTTATCTGCTCCGGATAAATCACATTTACACCATTGTTTATTAAAAGCTGGATTTACTCATCGTCAAACTGTATTACTTATTTATGCGATGGCAGCATTATTTGGAATAGTAGGCATTATTTTTTCGAAAGTAAATTTATGGGGTGGCTACGCATTAATTCTGTTTTTAGTCTTAATGATTGAATTATTCGCAGAGTTTATTGGACTAGCGGGGAAAAACTATCGGCCAATTTTAAAATTGTTTGAATCAATTCGATATAGTATAGAAAAGAGGTATAGCCCGTGAAATTTTGGGTTATACCTCTTTTTGTAATACATTATTTAGCTAAACGTTGTTTAATTGATATCTCCCTGTGCTTTTAATTCGCTCTGATTTCGATTTGCGGTGGTCGTTGGGTCTGAACCCTGTTCACTGCTCTGTTCTGTGCTCGGAATTAACCCTAAATGAGTTTTTAACTGTAATTGAACATCTAATAATGCTTGTTCGTCTAATTGATAATAATAAATCGAGTTAATCATTGAATTATTGCCTGCAAGTGCATAGGATTCAATATTTAAATTAGTGCCAGCTGTAACGTAATCAATTAATGAAGTCATTTCAGCAAAAGTTAGGTTCGTTGTCATATTTTTACCAACAGCTTCAATTAAGTCAGCTTGTTTTGGAATGGATTCTAATGATACAGCTTTTTTCAGAACAGATTTCATGATTTCTTGCTGGCGCTTACCGCGTTCAATATCATTATCGTAGTGTCTTGTTCTTGCTAGCGCCAAAGTTTCTTCTCCGTCAAGCAATTGAAGACCTTCCTTTAAATGAATGGCGTTCGCGCGATCCTTTGAATCCTGCTCATATAAATCGTAAGGAACTTCAACTTCAACTCCGCCAAGTGAGTCCACAACATCTATGAATGCATTGAAGTTCATTTTCACATAATAATCAATTGGAATATCAAATAACTCTTGAACTGTATCGATGGTTAGCTCAACCCCACCGAAAGCATGAGCGTGATTGATTTTATCTTTGTATTTTCTACCAGGTATTTTAACGTATGAATCACGAGGTATACTGACTAGTTTTACTGATTTATCCTTTTCGTTAAGCGTGGCCACCATTAAAGCATCGGTACGTGATCCTTCACCAAATTTTCTTGTATCACTTTCATCGACGCCAATTAATAATATTGAGATATTGTCTAATTTGGGATCAGCCTTTTCAACCCTTTTCTGAGTTGTTTTTACCGGTTTATATGAATCGTTTACTACTGATTCAGCTTTTTTATATAGGACTGTACCGTAAACACCTGCGCTAAGGGCAAAAGCCAATAATGGGAAAAGGATCCACATTAGAATTTTTTTGCCTTTTTTCTTTTTCTTCCTATCAAGTCTGGAAGAGTAAATTTTTTGAGACATATATTATTCTCCTTATCCTATTCCTATTAATGGTACAAAAATACTAATAGACTAACCTCCATTTTACAATGAATCCATCTCTGCGTAAAATGTATTTTTAGCGAATTTCTAGTAAAGTTTTGGAGAATTGTGATGAATGCTAAATGTCGATTTCCTGATATACAGTATTTCCTTGTATTATTTCCGCTTGACCATTCGTTAATTCCACCATCCAATCAGTGAAGACTTGGATTTGGCCATCTTCTACAGACGTTTCAATTTCAACTTTTTCGAGGTAATGAATTTCCTTAATTTCATAAATGGAGGATCTGAGCTCGTTTTCGAGCTTGCCTAGCCATGTATATTCAACTGTCGTGTGCATGATACGCATGAGTTTGCGCTCGACAATGCCGGTTACATCGAGCCCTTCAGAGGTAGCTTTTCCATATGCGCGTATAAGACCGCCTGCTCCAAGCTTAATCCCGCCGAAATAGCGGGTAATGACGACTACGGTGTCTTTTAGCTTTCGTTTTTTTAGGACTTCTAAAATTGGGACGCCTGCTGTTCCGCTCGGTTCGCCATCATCATTTGCTTTTTGGATTTGGTCATTTTCGCCGATAAGATAGGCAGAGCAATTGTGCGTCGCATTCCAGTGCTGTTTTTTAATGCGTTGGATGAATGCTTGTGCTTCCTCCTCGCGTTCTGTCCGGGCTACATGAGCAATGAATCGGGACTTTTGAATGACGATTTCGTGTTCGCCTTCACCTTTAACTGTATGGTAATGAGGTAGCATTTGAACCCCTCCAATCTATGTGATAAAAGAAATTTCTGCAAAAATCATCAACGGCTGACAAAAGCCGAGTGAAATTGATGGTAAATCCAATAAAAAGACAGTTTCTTCCTAGATGATTGTAATAAAATTTGCCCTAATATGAAAGTGTTTTGTGTTATAATTGAAACATTCTGAAAAGGTAAAAATTAGAAAAAACTTGTGTTTGTATCGGGAATATTTTGGCAGATGGGATGCGGGAATAGCAGATTTACACAGTTATATTATCTTGATTCATTTATTATTTACCCTCAAAAGGGATACATAAGTTTCGAACAATATAACAGCGTGTAACATATTTCTTTTTCGAGTAGGAATTGCCTCTTGGAAAAGAAAAGAGAGTTTAGACGGGGCGAGGTAGAAAACTCCCAAATCGGATCAGGAGCTGAGAATAGATCCACGAACTATTACAAGGAAAATCGCGATAAGGGGGCGAGGGGAAATGGCAACGAATATTATTATTGTGGATGACCACCAGTTGTTTAGAGAAGGTGTAAAACGGATACTTGAATTCGAACCAACATTTAAAGTTGTAGGTGAAGGTCAGGATGGACAAGATGCCCTTACCTTAATTGATACATATAAACCGGATGTAGTCATAATGGATATTAACATGCCAAATATTAATGGGATTGAAGCTACAAAGCTGTTAATTGAGAAGCAACCGGAAGCAAAGGTTATTATCCTGTCGTATCATGATGATGAAAATTCAGTGATGACTGCATTAAAAGCTGGTGCTAGTGGTTACCTTTTGAAGGAAATGGATGCCGAGATGCTCATCGAGGCCGTTAAAGTTGTGGTGGCAGGAGGAAGCTATCTTCATCCAAAGGTTACCCATAATTTGGTGAATGAGTATCGTCGTTTAGTGGCTGCGACCGTTGAAGTTAAGGAAGTACGACCTTCAGCATTTTCTGCTGCGGAAATTAGACGACCGCTTCATCTGTTAACGCGCCGGGAATGTGAAGTACTCCAGCTATTAACGGATGGGAAAAGTAATCGAGGTATAGGTGAAACCCTATTTATTAGTGAAAAAACTGTAAAAAACCATGTCAGTAATATTTTGCAGAAAATGAATGTTAATGATCGTACACAAGCTGTTGTTGTCGCGATAAAGAACGGTTGGGTAGAGGTTAGATAAGTAGCAGGAAATGCATTATTGACGAAATTAATAGTACTAAAGGCTCATTTGTGCGACTAACTATTATTGTAAAATAAAAATATCAACTTTGATTTCAAATAATCAAGTACTTTCATCACAAAAATAATAATGTTAAGAAAATATTCACAGAACATTGAAAAGATTATGACATCAAACCTCCATTTATTTACTGATTTTCACTTATTTGTGAAAATGTAGTATATCTACATGAATGGAGTGAATTATCCATGTCATCGTTGCGAATTCTTACTGATCAGGACTTGCTGGAAGTATATTTTAAAGCACAACAATATCAATTAGAAAAACAATTTATCGATACGATATTTGCTGAAATCAAGCAAAGAGGGCTTGATGTGGTTCTAGCAAAATCAATATAACTAAGACAATTACGCTGTAGCAATGCAGCGTTTTTATTTTTGATTGTTTTGGAAATTATAAATTGTAATGCTGTGGATAAGTTTCACAACGTTATACACGTCCAGCTCCAGCGCCTAGGGGCTCGGGGTCACAAGTCAATCCCTTCCGGAAATCAGGATTTCCGGAAGGGCTCGCCTTGTGCCTGTCGCCCCTGATCAAGGCGCTTGCGCTTTTGTTCTAAAATTAGACCATCCCTAATTAATGCAATTTGAAAGGTTATCATATAAAATGGACAGTAGACATAAATTAGAAGAAAACGAAGTTAGGATGGTAGGCAGATATATGAGAACTGCAGTTGTAACAGATAGTACAGCTTACATACCGAAAGACATTCTTGAAAAATTAAATATAAATATGATTCCTTTAAATGTAATTTTTGGTAATGAGGCATATCAAGAGGAAAAGGAGCTAGGTCCTGGCGATTTTTATAAATTAGTCAAGGATCGGGAGCTGCCCACTACCTCACAACCTCCAATCGGTGAATTTGTTGAGCTATTTGAGACGCTTTCGAAGGACTATGATGCAGTAATCTGTGTCCATCTTTCAAGTGGAATCAGCGGAACGTATCAAGGAGCCATTACGGCTGGCACAATGGTCGATGGATTGACTGTTTATCCGTTCGATTCTGAGGTGAGCTGCATGGTGCAGGGGTTCTACGTTATTGAAGCGGCAAAACTGGCTCTTGCGGGGAATGACCCGGAGCAAATAATGGCACGTCTTAAAGAGATGAAGAAAGATGTTCGGGCGTACTTTATGGTTGATGATTTATCGCACCTACAACGGGGCGGTCGACTTTCAAGTGCTCAAGCACTAATCGGGAGTCTCCTTCAAGTGAAGCCGTTGCTGCATTTTGTTGATAAGATGATTGTTCCATTTGAAAAAATCCGGACAAAAAAGCGGGCGATGAAGCGAATTGAGGAATTACTAGCAGAGGCTGTTAAAGGTGGAGAACCATTTGAAGCAGTCATCATCCATGCGAATCGGGAAGAAGATGCGAAAGATTGGCTGGCAGAGCTACAGCCGAAGTTTCCAAATGTAGAATTTACAATTAGCTACTTTGGTGCCGTTATCGGTACCCACCTAGGTGAAGGTGCCATGGGTATGGGCTGGTCCAAAAAATAAAAGCTTTACCGCGCTAACGTGGTGGGGGACTGTCCCCCACTGCTTTAGTGCGTTAAATTATATTTAGTTGAAAATTGAGTGAGGTGAGTTTTTTTGCTTCCCTTCAATGTTGACCTTCAAAGAATGACCTTCGGAAAGCAACTCCTAATTGATGATCTTCCTTTTCCTTCAACCGAAATTCAACAACATGCTGAAAATGGCTTTATTACCTTCAGAAATGGACTCACAAAAACTAGAGTCCAGACCCAATGCGTTCGCTGTGGAAACCATGACCCATCTTGGTTTGGTGTTTTTCCGTGTGCACGCTGTGGACAAACCTGTATCTATTGTCGGAAATGCCTCATGATGGGACGAATTAGCTCTTGTACCCAATTGATTAGCTGGAGTGGACCTGAGCCACCAATGCTTGAACGTGAAGCTCAAATTAATCACGAACACGAAACATCTTTAACCCTAGTAAATGAAGCTCGGAGTACTAGCTCTCTGTTAGCCTGGACAGGCACACTATCCGAAGGCCAGAAATATGCATCCTCTAAAGTTGAAGCTGCTTTCCTTCAGCAAACTGAATTATTGGTTTGGGCCGTGTGTGGCGCCGGCAAAACGGAAGTGTTATTTTCCGGAATAAATCAGGCTCTGATAAGTGGCCAACGAGTGTGTATCGCCACCCCAAGAACAGATGTTGTCCTCGAGCTCACGCCACGCCTGAAGCAAGCTTTTCCAACGATTAATGTTGCCTCTTTGTACGGTGGCAGTCCTGACAGGCATATGCTCGCTCCACTGACGATTGCAACCACACATCAGCTGCTCCGCTTCTACCAAGCGTTCGACAGTGTCATCGTTGATGAAGTGGACGCATTCCCTTTTACCGCAGATGATGCACTCCAATATGCTGTTAAACAGGCAAGAAAGCCTCAATCCGCACTCGTTTATTTAACTGCAACACCAAGTCCCAAATGGCAAAAGCTATGCCGCAATGGCAAATTGAAACATGTGAAGATTCCTGCTCGCTATCATCGCCATCCATTGCCGATTCCGGAATTCATCTGGTGTGGAAACTGGAACAAAATGCTAAATAAAAGCCAGGCACTCCCGAAAAAACTCCTTCTTTGGCTCCAACAGCGCATCTCTGCAACTCATCCTCGAAAGCAAGCTTTGCTTTTCATTCCAAAAATTGACCTGTTTCCAAACGTGCTCCGAATTCTTAACGAAGCTTTTCCGGGCATAAACATCGAGGGTGTTCATGCAGAGGACCCTGACCGCAAGAACAAGGTAATAAGGATGCGAAATGGAGAAACATCGCTGCTTATAACTACGACTATTCTCGAACGAGGTGTAACTTTCCCAAATATTGACGTGGCCGTGCTCGGGGCAGAAGATCGGATTTTTACGGAAAGTGCTTTGGTCCAAATCGCTGGTCGTGTAGGTCGAAGTGCAGATTGTCCATCAGGAACAATCAGCTTTTTCCATTACGGAAAAACAGAAGCAATGGTGCGGGCGAGACAGCAAATCATTGATATGAATCGTGAGGCGAAACAGCGGGGCCTAGTCGATTAACTAGGAACTTTTTTAAAAACGAAAGGATCGATATTATGCTGGAATTGAAAGAGATGTTTCACAATCCGCGCTGTGTCGTTTGTCATGAGGACATGGATTATCAAATGAGCTGGGGTCAGCTATTTTCCAAAGAAACTGCAACGTTGTTATGTAAAACGTGCTTAAACAAATTAATTGAAATTCACGGAGAAACTTGTTCGATTTGTGGTCGTTCTTTTGAAAATGGGGAATATTTATTTAGGAGAGAGGAGCTTTGCTTCGACTGTATTCGTTGGGAGGAAAATCTAGAGTGGTCCAATCAACTCGCCTGTAATACATCAATTTTCACCTATAATGATTTTTTGAAGCAAGTGTTGGCGACCTTTAAATTCCGCGGAGATTATATGATCGTCCATGCCTTTTCTATTTTTATAAAAAGAAAGCTGAAGGAGCTTATGCCTAATATTCTCGTTCCTATTCCGCTTAGTACGGAACGCTTGTATGAAAGGGGGTTTAATCAAGCTGAAGCGCTAATAAGGGAAGCTGGATACAATCCAACCCATTTGCTAAGTAGGCTTCATACCGAAAAACAATCAAAAAAATCCCGAGCAGAGCGAATTCACGTTCCACAGGTTTTCACGTTCATTCCTGATGTAATAGATGTTAGGAATCAGAGTATCCTACTTGTAGATGATATTTATACAACAGGATCAACATTGCGTCATGCTGCAAAAGTGCTGAAGCAGGCGGGTGCCGCAAATGTATCATCTCTCACGTTGGCAAGAGGGGGACAGTATTGTTTGTGCTATTTGTAACTTTTTGTTAAAAAAAAGAACATAAATCACAATGGATTAGTCATAAAATAGTTAAGCATAGGAATACTTACCAATAAATCCCATAAATTAAACTCCGTTTTTCTTTGGAAGGGGGAAATAATGGTACTGTCTTTCTGGTGAAATAGCGTAAAATCAACACTAATTTGGTCGTTGAATTGAATTATTTATGAAAAGTGGTGTCGTTCGGAAATTAGACACAATTTTACAGGGTTATGGGAGGATTTAACCTGGGCAAAATAGAAATAGTATACATAGCTTAAACACAAAGCATAGAAAAATGATTCGGGTTAAAAGTTGGCAGGTCTTGCTGACAAGTTGTATACTCTAATCATAAGCTATGCCATTAACAAAAGGAGGAGTTACTTATGAACTACAACATTCGTGGTGAAAACATTGAGGTTACTCCAGCGATAAGAGAATATGTCGAGAAAAAAATTGGAAAATTGGAGCGTTATTTCACAGAGACACCAAATGCACAAGTGCATGTTAACCTCAAAGTATATAGCGACAAGAAGTCTAAAGTAGAAGTAACTATCCCAATGACTCAATTAGTCTTACGCGCTGAAGAAGCTAATGAAGATATGTATGCAGGGATTGACTTAATTGCAGATAAATTAGAACGTCAAATTCGCAAGCATAAAACTAAAGTTAACAGAAAATTCCGTGAAAAAGGCGGACTTACTTCAATGTTCACTGTTCTTGAAGAGAACAAAGGAGTTCCTGTTGAAGAAGATGACCAGGATTTAGAGGTAGTTCGTACAAAACACTTCGACCTTAAGCCAATGGACAGTGAGGAAGCAATTCTTCAAATGAACTTATTGGGGCACAGCTTCTACGTATTCACAAACGCGGAAACTCACAATACAAACGTAGTTTACAAGCGTAAAGACGGACGTTATGGGTTAATTGAAGCTCAATAAAATAATTCGAATAAGAGGACACAGCCCTGAATTTTGAGGGCTGTGTCTTTTTGTGTACTAAATAACAACTCTAATAAAAAGCGCCTCCTATTGCAAAACTAAACAAGCAACTTCCCACCATACCATAATTTCAACAAATCAACATGGTTATCTGGGACAATAGTCATTATAATAATAATGGTATCTTTTAGTAATATATTGTATAGATGGCAAAGCAACACAGAATTCCCGCCAAGGAAAAGAAGGGATGAGTAAGCTATTATGAAGCAAGTAGACATATTTTTAGCTTTTTTTAGAGTGGGAATACTTGGGTACGGAGGGGGACCATCCTCTATTCCGCTTGTACATAAGGAAGTTGTAGAACGATATAAATGGATGAGTTCTGATGAATTTAGCGATGTCTTGGCGCTTGGGAACGCACTGCCAGGCCCGATAAACACGAAAATGTCAGGTTATATTGGCTTTCGTGTTGGCGGCGTTTTCGGTATGATTAACGCGCTATTTGCCACAATGGTTCCAAGTATTATTTTAATGATTTTATTATTAACTGTACTCAATGCCTATAAGGATCGACCATGGGTTAGTGGGATGTCGAAAGCAGTAGTACCAGTCGTCGCCGTGATGCTAGCGACATTAACATGGGATTTTGTGAAGAAGTCTTCCAAATCGAAGCTAGGTTGGGGCTGGACAATGGGCTTTATTGTAGTCAGTACAATTCTCCTACAGGTAATAGGTCTGCATCCAGCAATCATAATTTTTGCGTTATTATTCGGCGCGCTCGTTTATAAAAATAAAAAAGCCCCTACCGATACAATGAAGAAGGTGCACAGCAAATGATCTATATTAATATATTTTGGGCTTTCTTCCTTCCTGGAATCCTAGGCTATGGCGGTGGTCCAGCGTCAATACCACTCATTGAGGCAGAGGTGGTTGACCGCAATCATTGGCTGACCGTGAGTGAATTTAGTGAAGTGCTTGCGTTAGGGAACTCGCTGCCGGGGCCGATTGCCACCAAAATGGCTGGTTATATCGGCTATGACGTTGCGGGTGTGCTAGGTTCGATTGTGGCTGTATTTGCAACTGTAGCACCGTCGCTTATCTTGATGATTGCGCTACTGAGTTTATTAATGAAGTTCAAGAACTCACCGCAAGTTCAAAGAATGACGATGTTTGTGCGTCCGGTAATTGCTGTTTTATTAGGAATTATGACGTATGAAATGTTTTTCTCGGCGTATGATAGCTCAGGCTGGATTCAAACCCTCTTTCTTGCAGCGCTGAGTTTTGTATTAATGGAAAAACTGAAGGTTCATCCCGCTATAGTCATTGCAGGCGCGCTAGTTTACGGGGCCGTGTTCTTGGCTTAATTTTTGCCCAAGTTTTGCGGACATCCAATCCGTTATTTTTGCTAAAACATTCATTTTCGAAGCGTAATCGGACATAAAAGCCGCTATTTGCCCAAAATGCGTTGAAACTTTTAGATTTTTGACCAAATAAGGACCCTAGTGTCCGCAAAATTTTTATATCAAAGCATTTGACTACATATAAGGTATTCAGTGTCCGCTTAATCACCGGCATCATCCGATAGCGGACATCCAATCCGTTATTTGTAATAAAACAAGCATTTTTGAGGCGTAATCGGACATAGAAGCCGTTATTTGCCCAAAAAGTGGTCAAACTTTTAGGTTTTTGACCAAATAAGGTTCCTAGTGTCCGTAAACCTCGCAAATGAAGAATTTTGAATGAAAATAAGGTATTCAGTGTCCGCTAAAAAAACAAATCAGCCAAATAAAAAACGCCAGCCTCATTTATTGAAGCTGGCGTTTTCCTACATGCGTGTTCTTACATTGCTTTAGTGGAAACTGAAGGATTTCCAGATGCGCTTAATAATTTTTTGTTTAACTTTAAGATCGTTTTAACCGAAATCATTTGAACGATAATGAACGGTAAGAGTACAGCAAAGTAAGTAGCTGAGAATTGGGTAATGATACCTGTTTTCACAAAGCCCCAGTGGACGAAGAACATGCCAAGTACGAAGAAGGCAACTCCAGGACAAATTAATGAGAAGCTTCCTGGGCTTTTTTCGGAACCATGAATCATATCCTGAAAATAATTAAGCTTTTTCAACACGCTGTAACCTAGGAAACCAAACAGTACTTGAATTGATACGAACACAGTTAATGGAATGAATAAATGAATAGCTGCTGGTTCTGCGACATGAAGAATATTGTGGTTGATGCCTGAATAAAGTCGAACAACAGTAATACCTAGTAAGGTTAGGATTGGAATGATCATCCAAATTGATGGGCTACCTGCTTTATCAATTCCTTGTTTCAACATTGATTTGAAACCTAGAACCATTGTTACTATTAGAAGTAATACGGCAACACTACCGAAAAAGACGGCTAACACAGTTCCAATTGCCGATACGATAAGGGTATGACTCATTGCTGCAGGTGCCGCAAAGCCTACGGCTACCATTGAAAAGGCAAATACACCAAGCATTTGGCTTAGGTTGCTATTGCTTGCATAATCGAAGTCTCCATGAATCAGGAACCGTGTAAAGTAGCCTTTGAAAATAACCAATGCATAAACTCCGACAGCACCATAGGCAAGTAACGAAAATGGGAATAGATACTCAACGATATCCCAAAGATTAGGAATAAAGACGCCTGCTAAAATAAAGACTGCATTTACGGTCATTCCTAATGTTAGCGGAATGGCCATTAAAGTAACCTCAGCGTTTGATTTCTTTAATTTGGCATAAGCAGCTGTTTGTTTATAAAGCTTGAATTCGCTAATATTCCAAAACAACAATTGGAAATGTTTAATGCTGAAAAATAAAATACCGATTAAAGCGATCGCTACAGTAATTTGTAAGAACGAGAAATCTCCTGTTAAAACAGGATATACATGTTCGAAGTTGGCCATTGGTCTGCCTGGATGCTTTACCATAAACATTAAATACATAAAAAATGAAATACCTAATCCACCACTTCCTAATGCCGACAGAAAATATAATGGATTATAATTTTCCCCTAAATTTTTTCTCAAATTAATCCCCCTTTGTTTGATACCCTTATGGGTATTTTGTACCATCATTCTACAATGTCCTTAACAAAATTTTCAATAGTTATTCACGATTTTTTCACGAAAGAAATTCTATTTAGGGTTTAACCCCTATTTGCGAGTTAACCACTTTTATATTAATAAAAACATGGTATCTTAGAACTAGAAAGACCAATAGATAGATAGAAGGCAATCAAAAATTTTTTATACACCTATATACCCATAATGGTATTTAATAATGAAAGGGGAAATTTTCATGGCCAATGTAGTTGTAATTGGTGCGGGATTTTCAGGACAAACAGCTGCACTTTATTTAAGAAAGAAATTGGGTCGAGAACACGAAATTACTGTTATTAATCCATGGCCTAGATTTACTTACATTCCATCTCTAGTATGGGTTGGGATTGGAGCAATGGAACCAGAAAAAACGATGTTTGAGCTTGAACCAGTACTAAAGAAACATAAAATTAACTTCATTCAAGCTTGGGCAAGAGAAATTCACCCAGAGGAACAATTTGTATTAGTAGAATCAAAAGACGGCGAAAAGAAAAAAGTCATTTATGATTACCTTATTAACGCAACAGGTCCACATCTTAATTTTGAAGGAACTGAAGGACTTGGACCAGATGCAGGTAATTCTCATTCTATCTGTAATATTCACCATGCTAAAATGGCACGCGATGCGTATTTGGAACAAGTCAAGCGCATGGAAAATGGAGAGCACGTGAAACTTCTTATTGGTACTGGTCATGGTCAAGCTACTTGTCAAGGAGCAGCACTTGAATATATTACTAATATCCACAATGATCTTAAAAAGCGTGGTTTACGTGATAAAGCTAAAATCATGTGGATTTCAAACGAGCCTAAACTAGGTGATTTTGGTGTTGGTGGACTTCAAGCTTCTAAGTACGGCTATATCATGCAATCAGAAGCATTTATGAAATCATTGTTTTCTGAGCAGGAAATCTACTATCAAGTACAAACAGCTGTGCAAAAGGTAGAGAAGGGTAAAGCTTACTGGGAAAATTATGAAGGGGAAAAAGGCGAAACAGAGTTTGATTTTGCTATGCTGATTCCTCAATTCCTTGGTACAAAAATTAAATACGTTGACCGCGATGGCAATGATATTACGTCAAAAATGACGAATCCTGGTGGATTCACCCTTGTTGATGGCGTATACGGTAAAAAATGGGACGACTTGAAGGCTTCTGATTGGCCTTCAACTTATCAATCTCCAATCTATGAAAATATTTATGCGGCAGGTATCGCTTTTGCGACACCAGGTACAATTTCTAAGCCGCATGTGACGAAAAATGGGACTGTGATTACGGCAACAGCACCGCGTACTGGTATGGCGTCTGGTATCATCGGTAAAATTGCGGCGTTAAATGTCGTCGATATGATTAATGGTAAGAAACCATCTCATCACGAATCAATGGCAGCAATGCCAGGCGCTTGTATCGCGTCAATTGGTAAATCAATTGCCAACGGTGCGGCGGCATCAATTGTGATGTATCCTGTTGTTCCTGATTTCGAGCGCTATCCAGAAACTGGTCGTGATTTAAAAATTACTGACATGGAAGTTGGTCTTGCTGGTGCTTGGATTAAGCGTACACTGCACACCATGTTCATTTACAAAATGAAAGGTAATCCAGGTTGGAGTGTAATCCCTGAATAATATTTGAGGAGTGAATGATATGGAACTATGTAAAGAAATGAAACCGACAAAGAGAACAATTTTTGCTAGACGATGCTATAGCTACCAATTCCTTCGATTTGTCTATTTAAATATTAAAATCGCAAAGGCAGCATTATTCCCGCCAAAGCACTAATAGTAAATGGTGACGAGAGACTCAAAAGTGTTTGAGTCTCTTTTTTGCGTGCTTAATTAGTTAAGGTAGGCGGGAGGAGAGGGTGAGGCAACACCATTTTTCGTATTAACTACCCTAATTTTTCGGGAGGCAGAGAAATAGGACGCTTATAAGACCTCTAAGTACCCTAGTTTCATGAGTGTGTAGAAAAGTAGGGTAGTTAAACGCTCTCTAACTACCCTAGTTTCACGGGAGACAGAAAACTAGGGTACTTAAACTATATTCTTAAGGCTAACTGCCCTAGTTTCACAGGTGTACAGAAACTAGGGTACTTAAATGGTCTCTAAGTACCCTAGTTTTACGGGAGACAGAAAAACTAGGGTACTTAAACTATATTCTTACGGCTAACTACCCTAGTTTCACAGGTGTACAGAAACTAGGGTACTTAAATGGTCTCTAACTACCCTAGTTTCACAGGCGTACAGAAACTAGGGTACTTAAACGGTCTCTAACTACCCTAGTTTTACGGAAGACAGAAAACTAGGGTACTTAAACTATATTCTTAAGGCTAACTACCCTAGTTTCACGGAAGGCAGAAAAATAGGACTCTTATCTCCCTCATTCCAAATCCCCTTGCCGCACACACGCATACCCGCACACACCACCACAACAAAAAACTGAGTGAGGGACATTCCCCCCACTCAGTAAGCAGTGCAACAACAATATCATATAGAGCCGTTCACTGTTTCTTCCGTAATTATTGCCTTTAACACGGTATAACATTAACGCAGTGGGGGACAGTCCCCCACTGCGTTAAAGTGTTAATGATATCCTTGTGCGGTTTCTTTTGTGATTTTGTCTTTAAATACGGTGTAGCTCCAAATTTGATAGCCGATGACGATTGGGACAAAGATGAGTGCGACAATCAGCATGATTTTTAAGTTTAGTTCGCTACCAGCAGCGGCATAAAGCGTTGTGCTAAAGCTTTCATCGAGTCGTGAAGGCAGCATATTCGGGAACAAGCCGATAAAGCCGGTTGCTGAAAGCGTTGCGATTGACAGTGAAAGTGATGCGAACGCAAATCCGTTTCGATTTTTCGAAATGAGTGGGAACACTAGCAGTGCAAACACAACTGATAATGATGGAACAAGCCAGTATAGCGGCTGCTCGACGAAATTAACAAATAAATTAGTGCGATTATTGGTAGCTAATAGGAAAATAGCTAACAGTAAAATATTCACAACACTTGCCTTTTTAGCAATCGCTAACGCGCGTGATTTTACAATTCCTGTGACTTTTAAGCTAAGCCAAAGCGACCCAGACACGATAAACATCGTAATAAACAGTAGCCCACCTAAAATGCCGTATGGATGCAATAATGATAATAGGTTACCTTCATAGCCATCGGCTCCGATCAATAGACCGTAATATAGATTTGTAAAGGCGACGCCGATCAGCAGTGCGACTAGAAAGCTTCCAACAAAGAATGCCCATTTCCAGCTTTTTTGCCATAAAGGGGAATCGTCTTTATGCATGAATTCTAGCCCGGCTGCTCGGAAAAATAAAGCAAATAAGATTAACATAAATGGTGTATATAGATAACTGAACATGTTGGCGTATACTTCCGGGAAGGCGGCAAAAGTTGCACCGCCCGCTGTAATCAGCCAAACCTCATTCCCTCCCCAAAATGGCCCGATTGCTTCTTGGAGTTGATTGCGCTCCTGGCGATTTTTCGTAATAAACGGGAATAGCATTCCAGTTCCAAGTGCATATCCATCGAGAACAAAATAGACGGTCCAAATCAATCCCCATAAGCCAAACCAAATGACTGCCAATAAATCATGAGACATGTGTTACAACCTCCTCAGATTGTAGTTCAGGAGCTGGTCCGTGTTTTGCGTATTTCTTTAACAAGTACACATCCGCAATAATGAGCACAGTGTAGAACAAGACGAGTCCGCCAATTGAGAAGATAATTTGTGAAAGTGCGATTGGTGACACGGCATCCTCCGTTTTCATTAATCCATATACAGCCCATGGTTGACGCCCAACCTCAGCAACCACCCATCCAGCATTAATCGCTACATAAGGGAGGAGCATTGAATATAGCACGGTTTTCAAGAACTTTTTGGAGTTTTCTAGTTTACCTTTTTTATATAAGTACACTCCATACCATGTTAATGCCATGAAATAAATCCCGAGTGCTACCATAATTCTGAAACTGTAAAATACCATATTTACATTCGGTCTTTCATCTTCTGGGATATCTTTTAAACCTGTAATTTCACCATCAAAGCTTTCTGTGTACATAAAGCTTCCTAGTTTAGGAATGGTTAACCATTCAATGCTGTTTTTCTCATTTTCAGGGTCAGGAATTTGGAGAAGATGGAAAGGTGCGCCCTTTTCAGTTTCCCAAACAGCTTCTAATGCTGCAGCCTTTGCTGGTTGCTTTTCTGCAGCAAATGTACCACTCTTATGACCGATAAATGGTGTTGCAGTTGCAGCGATTAAACCTAGAATGAGTGCAAATTTGAATGATTTTTTGAAAAATGGTACTTCGTTTTTACGTAATAAATGGTATGCGCTGATCGCCATTACAAAGAATGAACCAACGATATAACTACCTACTACAGTATGGAAAAACATATGCCAAGCATAAGGATTGGTAACTAGAGCCAAGAAATCCTGCAATTCTGCTCTTCCGTTTCGGATTACATATCCGACTGGATTTTGCATAAAGCCATTAGCGGTAATAATCCAAAGTGCTGAAATATTTGTACCAATCGCAACCATCCACATCGAGAAGGCTCTCATTTTTGGAGAAACCTTATCTTTACCAAAAATCCAAATTCCAATAAACGTAGATTCCAAGAAGAAGGCAACTAATGCTTCAATTGCAAGTGGAGAACCGAAAATGTCTCCCATGTACTTTGAGTATTCGGACCAGTTTGTTCCGAATTGGAATTCCATCGTGATCCCAGTGACAATCCCTAAGACAAAGTTAATCGTAAACAATTTACCCCAGAAATTTGCCATCCTGCGGTATAGTGGATCAAGTGTCCGAGCATACTTTGTCTCCATTACTGCCACTAAAATGACTAATCCAATTGTTAACGGTACAAATAAGAAGTGGTAGATAACTGTGATTGCAAACTGAAGTCTGCTCAACAACAATACCTCATCCATTTATATCCCTCCATAAAAATAAGTATTATATTTCGCTTGGCCAAAAGTTTAGGTGTATATTTAAGTTAAGTGGCCCCCTCAACTTAATCCTAATTTTAATAACTGAAGCAGAAATTCCCCATGCGTTATTACCCCTATGTAAACGTTGTTTAGTTGAAGTTGTGAATAAAGTGTGACATAGTTGTGACATCGGAAATTTATGTCTTTTTAGGATGGTGATATTTGTGAGAGATGAACATTTTAAAAAGGTTGTTGAAGAGTGTGCTGAAGGAATTGTCATCATGGATGAGTATCGAACAGTACAATACATAAATAAAAAGGCCTATCAAATCACTGGATGGAAAATTGGCGAATCGGTACCATACTGTAGCTACTGCCAGCTTCGTGAAGTATCAGAGCATGAAGAGCGCTGTATTCTCGCCAATGATAATGCTCTGCCAAGTTTCCGTTCTCATATGCCAAATTACGTTGATACGGAAACGGATTTTGAGATGTCGATGAATAAAATCGAAATGGATGGTGGAAATTACAGAGTGCTTATCATTCGGAATCCGAGTTTAATGAATCAAGTCGAAAAGGTAAAAACCCAGGAACTGCTGATTCACGAAACGATGCTCGCTCAGGAAAGCGAACGCAAACGGATTGCAAGAGAACTTCATGATCATATTGGTCAAAGCGTCTATAGCATCTATTTGGGGCTTGATGGAATCAAACGTCACGTCGATAGTCCGGAATATGCAGAGCGACTAGAGAAAATGAATGTCGTAATGGAGGACACACTTCAGTGCTTGAAACGTTTAACAAAAGAATTACGCCCGCAGCTTTATGACAATTTGGGGTTTGAATCAGCTTTGCGATCTTCGGTTGAAGATTGGTGCTCCCTTTATAACATCCAATGCTCCTTAAATATTCATTTACCAAACGACCTGAAGTTTGATAACGACGAGGGTTTACACCTGTATCGCATCATTCAGGAGGCGGTAAATAATGCTGTCCGACATGGAAAGGCTACCGCTATTATCATCGATATTTTTAAGGTAGATGAAGAAGTCTATTTCCAAATCTCGAATAACGGCTTGAGTTTTAACTTCAAAAAACTTACTGGAACTGGACTAGGGATAAAACATATGAAGGAAAGAGTAAACATGCTGAACGGTGATATTAAATGGATCAGCAAAGATAACGGAGCAAACAGAGTGGAAGGATATATTACGATAAAGAGCAGTAAGTAAGGAATGATTTTTAATAAAAGAAAGATAGGTTCTGTTCAAAAACCTCAGAGGAGGAGGAAAAAAGCATGAATGTATTAATCGTTGATGATCATGAAATTGTTCGCGATGGCATGGCATTGTTGCTTAAGGATGCATTTCCGATAGAGTCTATTTTATTTGCGGCTGATGGTCGTGAGGCGATTCAAAAAGCAACAAATTTCGATGTGGACTTAGTGTTAATGGACCTTTCAATGCCAAACGGACTTGATGGGTTTTTGGCGTTGCCTGAAATGAGAAAGCTTGTGCCGAAGGGCAAAATTATCGTTTTTTCAATGTATGATGAAATTGCTTATCAAAAGAAAGCTTTTGACCTTGGTGCAGATGGATTTCTTGTGAAAAATCAAAAAAGTGATGCGATTATAAAGTCAATTGAACAGATTCTCCATGGCAAAAAGGTGGCCAATGAACAGGTTTGGGGTAAAAAGGTCGAAGCGGATGCTTGGGAAACACCATTTTCACCGCGCGAACAGGAAACCTTTATCTTAACGCTAAAAGGCTATACCCAAAAGGATATAGCTGCAACGATGAATATTAGTATTCGTACAGTTGAAAACCACCGAAGAAGCATCAGTAAGAAGCTTGGCACTACCAATAAACGCGATTGGCTCGAATATGCCCAAAAACATCAAATGCTAGAAATGTATTAATGAATTTGGGCGGTAGAAGAGGGTGGAGTTTGACTCGCATTTGTGTCCAAATTGTGTAATCGGCAAATAAAACAGCTGAAACGGCAAATAAAACTCGAAATCGGCAAATAAACAGCTGGAATTGGCAAATAAAACTAAAAATCGGCAAATAAACAGCCTGAAACGGCAAATAAAACTTCAGTAGTGGAAAATAACTTGCTCGAAATAACTATCCTAATATAATTAATGGCCCTCAAGTGCTGGTGCATTTTTCCCTGAAGATAAAAACCAGCCACCAATGGCAATTAATAAGAGGACTAACCAAAAACTAAGCTTCCATGCCGGGTTTTTTGGAAAGCTTTCCTCAAGCATTCCGATATCGGGATGAGCTAAAGTATAGACAGCTAACTTTACTCCCACCCAGCCTACAATTAGAAATGCTGCTGTCTCCAACCCAGGGCGAGTATGGAGCAATTTTGTGAAAAAGGTTGCGGCAAATCGCATGATGACCAACCCAATGACCCCTCCGGCAAAAATAACTAAAAATTGGCCACCGTCCAGTCCACCAATATTAGGTAGTCCTGATGCTGGTAATGCCACAGCAAGAGCTACTGCTGCTAAAATCGAATCAACCGCAAAGGCCAAATCAGCTAATTCCACCTTAAGAACTGTCATCCAGAAACTACTTTCTTTCACCGGTTTGGCGTTTTTTTCAGACTTTTCCTGTCTTAGGACAAAGCGTTTCACCACATGATTCACGGAGATGAAGATTAAATAAACAGCTCCAATTGCCTGAACCTGCCACACATCGGCAAGAAAAGATATGATAAACAGCGACAAAAAGCGAAACACGAAAGCCCCGGCCAAGCCGTAAAATAGGGCTTTCTTTCTTGTTACTGGCGGTAAATGCTTTACCATGATAGCGATGACTAAAGCATTATCTGCAGCTAATATGCCTTCAAGGCCGATTAGCACTAATAAAACCCACCCATATTCCAGTAATAATCCAGTATCCATGAAATCACGCTCCTGTATTCCATTACTAACGTCATTTCCTCATAGTGTATTTCAATTAGAAATTTTCATTCAAGATCATAAGTGTCCTCTTTTTGGATATACAATGAAAATAGTGTACTTATATGTGGGCTAAGTGCCCTCAATTCATCGGGGTAACACTAATTAGGGTACTTATGGACCACATAAGTACCCTATTTTCAGGTCTCCATCAAAAATAGGGCACTAATGGCAAAAATTAAACAAAAAAACGGACTGTAGGGAGATTATCCGAACAGTCCGCTTCTAAAATTTCCAAACCTATTACTCAAACTTACCATGACAGTTTTTATATTTTTTCCCGCTTCCACAATGACATGGGTCGTTGCGGCCAATCGTGTTTTTCTTCACGACAGGTTTTTTCTTAACTGCCTCGCCATCCTCCTTAGGATTAACGGCATGGCCTTGTGCTACCTCTTGTCGTTGAAGATTGTTGCGAATTTCAGCCTTCATAATGTACTTAGCGGCTTCTTCTTCGATAGACTCAACCATTGCCTCGAACATCGCAAAGCCTTCTTTTTGATACTCGTTTAATGGATTGATTTGTCCATATGCACGAAGATGGATTCCTTGACGAAGCTGATCCATCGCATCGATGTGGTCCATCCATTTAGAGTCAACCGCGCGAAGCACGATAACTTTTTCGAATTCACGCATTTGTTCCACTGAAAGCATCTCTTCTTTTTCAGCGTAACGCAGCTTGATTTTTTCAAAAATAGTATCTTTCATCTCTTGTGGATCTTTGCCTTGTAAGTCAGCTACAGTAATGTCTCCCTCACGTAGCAAGTTCGCATGACAGTAGTCCACAATACCTTGTAGGTTCCAAGCTTCTTCATCTTCTGTTTCCGGAGTATGGGCATCTACATTTCGAGAAATAGTGGCGATAATCATGTTTTGGACGATATCACGAAGGTTTTCAGATTCCAATACATCATTACGCTGTTTATAAATAATTTCACGTTGTTGACGTAGGACATCATCGTATTGCAATAGCTGCTTCCGGGCATCAAAGTTGTTTCCTTCAACACGTTTTTGCGCAGACTCGACAGCACGAGAAACCATCTTGCTTTGAATTGGCTGTGAATCATCCATTCCAAGCTTGGCCATCATATTTTTCATATTGTCTGAACCAAAGCGACGCATCAGTTCATCTTCCATCGAAAGATAAAATTGCGTTACACCTGGGTCTCCTTGACGACCAGAACGTCCGCGAAGCTGATTATCAATACGGCGCGATTCATGGCGCTCAGTACCAACAACGGCTAGGCCGCCAAGCTCAAGTACGCCTTCACCAAGCTTAATATCGGTACCGCGTCCAGCCATGTTAGTTGCAATCGTTACCGAGCCTTTATGACCAGCTTCTGCAATGATTTCTGCTTCACGTCCGTGATTTTTCGCATTTAAGACATTGTGACGAATGCCTTTTTTCGTTAACAGTTGTGAAATTAATTCAGATGTTTCGATTGCTACTGTACCAACAAGAACAGGCTGCCCTTTTTTGTGACGCTCGGCAATATCCTCAACAACCGCATTGAATTTACCTGTCATAGAAGCATAGATTAAATCTGGGCGATCATCACGAATAATCGGACGATTGGTTGGAATCACGACAACGTTCATATTATAAATGTTACGGAATTCTTCTTCTTCCGTTTTAGCAGTACCAGTCATTCCAGAAAGCTTTTCGTACATCCGGAAATAGTTTTGGAAGGTAATTGTTGCTAACGTCATGCTTTCGTTTTGAATTTCCAAGCCTTCCTTCGCTTCGATTGCCTGGTGCAATCCTTCACTGTAGCGGCGTCCCTTCATTAAACGGCCAGTAAACTGGTCAACAATGATGATTTCGCCTTCTTGCACGACGTAATCAACATCTAAATGCATGCTAACATTTGCTTTTAACGCTTGATTAATATGGTGGTTTAAAGTTACATGAGAATAATCAAATAAGTTATCAATTCCAAATGCCTTTTCAGCCTTGGTGATTCCTTCTTCGGTTAGCATAACACCCTTTGTTTTTTCATCATAAGTATAGTCGGCTTCATTTTTTAAAGTGCGGACAAAGGCGTTTGCTTGAATATATAGAGCAGTTGATTTTTGCGCCGATCCTGAAATAATTAACGGAGTCCGGGCTTCATCAATTAAGATGGAGTCAACCTCATCAATTACAGCATAATGAAGCGGGCGCTGAACCTTTTGCTCAGTATAGAGCACCATATTGTCACGCAAGTAATCAAATCCGTATTCATTATTCGTTCCGTAAGTGATATCGCAAGCGTATGCTTCTTGCTTTTCCTCTTTAGACATTCCATTTAGATTCAATCCAACAGTTAAACCTAGGAACTCATAAAGTTTTCCCATTTCTGTCGCATCACGACTAGCTAAGTATTCATTGACAGTAACAACGTGAACACCTTTTCCAGTTAAGGCATTTAAATAAACTGGCATGGTAGCTGTTAATGTTTTACCTTCACCTGTCTTCATTTCGGAAATATTTCCTTCATGAAGCGCAATGCCCCCCATGAGCTGTACAGGATACGGATATAAGCCTAGGACTCGACGGGCAGCCTCACGTACAACCGCAAAAGCTTCGACAAGCAAATCATCTACCGTTTCACCCTTTTGATAACGCGCCTGAAATTCAGCTGTCTTTTCTCGAAGTTGGTCGTCTGTCAGTTTTTCAGTTACACCAGCCAATTCTTCAATTTTTGCTGACATTTTAGTTAAACGCTTTAGGTCACGTTTGTTCTGATCAAATACTTTATTTAAAATTCCAAGCATTTAGTACGCTCCTTTATTCGATTCAATTCAATAAAACCGTTATTCATTGTAGGATTCGCTTAAAGTGAGCTAAATCCTCTCAAAATAAATCGAGTAATTTCTTACTAATATTATCACTTCCGAAATAGGGTGACAACTTAACGACTGCATTGATTGTATAAAGAATAGATGAATCTTGTTTTGTTTGACCTAAGATTCAAATTCTTTTCACATTTAGAACTACAGAGTACCTGACAATGTTTCATTTGAGAAAAGTGAAAGGTTATGAGAATCCAAAATTATTCCTATTTTTGCAACGTATTTAATGTGCATATAATGTAATTATCTGAATTGAGAAAGTTTTCACAAAATATCCATTGGATATGTAACCATATCTTGTAAGATACTATTGTTATAGAGAGATAATATTTTTTATTAAGAGGGGTGAGTAAAATGGCTTTTTGGAAAAAAGGAAAGAAGGGTCCGTCTGAGGATAATCCAGAGGGTAAAAAACCAGGATTGTGGCGAAGAATTAAGAATATCGATTGGAAGAATCCAGTCAATCGCTGGAAGTTAGTTGTAATATTACTTTTTGTATTTATTGGTGGAATTGGCTTTGTTGGTGGAGCAATTGCGTACACGAATAATCCATCCTTCTGTAAAATGTGTCACGAGATGGCGCCTGAACACGTTACCTTCGTAAACAGTGCGCACAGTGAACAAACTTGTGTATCCTGTCATATAGCACCAGGTAATGTTGAGATGGTTCTTCATAAAATGGAATCACTTAAAGAAGTATATTACCATATTGTTGGACCACCAGATCCAATCGTCCAAACTGTTGCGGTATTGGATGTGAACTGTCAGCAGTGTCACTCTATGGAACGCGAAGTTTCACCAAATGGAGACCTGATTGTTGCTCATAATGACCACATAAAAGAAGGTATTTCATGTATCACATGTCATAGTGGTGTGGCTCACGCAAAAGTAGTTGAGCGTGGCATTAATGATTCCACAACATATGATTCATGGACAACGGCTAACGCAGATAAATTGATGGGCAAAGAAAACATGAATCCAAATATGGGTACATGTATTGACTGCCATACGCAAGTGAACGAGGGTAAAAAGCCTTGGAAAGATCCAAATTACGCTTTACCAGAAAATCCTAATGAGGGACATGGTAAAAAGAAAGACGAAAACGTAGCTAAAGCTGAAGAAAAGAAAGAGAAAAAGGATGATCAACAGCAAATCGTCCTTAAGAAAGTAAATGCACAAAAAACTGATGTTAAGCTTACGCAGGAATGTAGCCTTTGTCATAAAGAAGTAGATACGCCTACTAACCATGCTAATGGCGATTGGGGACAAAACCACGGCGGCGCAGCAATCCAAGAGCTTGACCAGTGTATTAACTGTCACAGTGATTCAAAATGGATTAAGGTACTTGGTAAACAAAGCATTGAGAGCCTATTAAATGGTAGCGCTGAAAAAGAAAAATATTCACCAAACGTTACTGTTGTGAAAAAAGAAGCGCGTGAAAATAAATATTGTAGCTCTTGCCATGAAAAACGTCCTGAAAGTCACCTTGATAGTTACACATGGATGACAGGCAACCACGCAGATCAAGCGCGTACAGATGATGATAAAGCGAAGTGCTTCGTTTGTCACGACAGAGATCAAACCGTAGAGAGCACCAAGGACAAAGGTAAGGAAGAAAACGTAAAAGCTCAAAATGAAGTGTACTGCCAATACTGTCACAGAACAGGCTTCAAAGGTGAATCTCTGTAGTCCATCTTAGAAAGACAGATGATCACGAAATAATAAGAAGTTTGTGAATTCTTATTCCGAGTAAAAAGAATAATGATTCGAGGATTTGGAAATATCAGTTGAATTATACTTAGATATTTACAAAATAACCGTGGTTTAAGAGTTAATGCGATTGAGCTAAATAAGTTATGAAGGTGGTAATCTTGATGAAAAGGATTGCCACCTTCCTTTTTTAGTATTATTTCAATATAAATTGAGAGATTGGATTCGTAGTATTAGCTACATAAAGAGTTTTTCGAAATTCTGTAACAAAGTTCACACAGTGTAAACATATTTGTTTCCTATCTGCCATTTTTATGTGTTTTTTGTGTGTTTTCGCTAGGTTATCTTTATGTTATCGATATAATTTATACGAAAAGGGTAAACAACACTATCAAGTTGTTAATCATCTCCTAAAGTTGCTGAATGTTGATTTAATAGTTTTTCATCACCCTAATGTTTTTTACTGCGGCGGCAGTGTCAATTAAAAGCGATTTAAATAACAGTTTTTTTCACAAATTGTCCATTTGGAAAAATCGCTTACATAATGGATACTACCATTAGAGAGGTAAAAACCATAGATAAAATAACTAGATAAACAGCAGAAAGGGTGAACATCAGTGGCTTTTTGGAGAAAGAAAAAGAACCCAGAAGGTAATCCAGCCGAAAAAAAGCCTGGAGCGATTAAAAGGTTAATAGGAAAGATCAAAGAAACTGATTGGAAAAATCCAGTTAACCGTTGGAAATTACTATTTGCGTCATTATTTGTATTCATTGCGATGTTAGGAACAGTGTATGGAGCTATTGAAGCGACATCGACTCCATCGTTTTGTAAAGCTTGTCATGAGATGGGGCCAGAGCATATCACGTTTGAAGCGAGTGCTCACAGTGAAATTTCTTGCGTTCAGTGTCACGTCAATCCAGGTATGGTAAATACTATGGTGCATAAAGTCTATGCTTTAAAAGAAGTTTACTACCATATTGTAGGACCACCAGATCCAATTGCACAAACGGATGCAGTTGAAAATGTGAACTGTGTACAGTGTCACTCGGAAAATCGTCTAGTAACGGCAACGGGAGATTTGAAGGTAAACCACAAAGAACATATTGATGAAGGAATTCCTTGTATTACCTGCCACAGCGGTGTAGCACATGCTAAAGTGGTTGAACGCGGATTAAATACACAGGAAAACTTAGACAAATGGACTCCTGAAGTTGCTGAAAAGCTAATGGGCAAAGAGTACATGGCACCAAACATGGGAACATGTATTGACTGTCACAACCAAGTAAATCAAGGTAAAAAGCCTTGGGAGGATATCGCTTATAGCTTACCAGAAAGCAACCATGGTAAGAAAGAAGAGCATAAGGCAGAAGCTGCCGAAGTGAAGGAATCTCATAAAAAGACTCAAGATATCATCCTTCAAGCAGTTGGTAAGCAAGCAAATGATGAAGTTAAGCTTTCAATGGAATGTAAAACATGTCATACAGAAATTGATACACCTAAGACTCACCAAACTGCAGATTGGAATCAAAATCATGGTAGCAATGCAGTAGAAGAGTTTGATAAGTGCATCAACTGTCATACTGATTCAAAATGGATTAAAGTGTTTGCGAAACAAGATATTAATGAACTATTAAACGGTACTGGGAAAGAGAAATACACAAAAAATATTAATGTAGTAAAAACTGATTCTCGCAAAAATCAATTCTGTAGTGCATGTCACGCTGAACGTCCGACAAGTCATGGAGATAGCGATGCGTGGTTAACACAGCATGCCGGCAAGGCACAAACCAATCAAGATAAAGAAAACTGCTTAGTGTGTCACGATCGAACAAAGGTTAACGAAGGCGAAGTTACTGATGCCCCAACCGATGTTTATTGCGAATTCTGCCACAGAACTGGATTTAAAGGTGAGAAGTAGCTTTAAATAACGATGTATGAAAACAGGAGGATTCAAAGATGGAAGAAGAACAAATGAAACAGACCTCTCCTGCTAGGAATCGCTACAAATTGTATAAGTATCTAACAGTAGCTCTGTTTTTCATTGTCGTCTTCTTCTCAATCGGGGCCGTTGGAGTAGAAACTACATCAAGTTCAGAGTTCTGCTCCTCCTGTCACGAGATGAAACCGGAGTTTTATACATGGGAAGCATCCAGTCATAGTGAAGTGGATTGCGTTCAATGTCACATTCAGTCCGGTGTGGAAGAATACGCAAAAGCGAAGGCGAATGGCTTAGTTGAGGTCTATAAAAAGCAAACAGGCAAATACATCGCTCCAATCCGTATGCCCGATCAGGTCCCTGATGAGTCATGTGAGAAATGTCACAATGTTTTCAAACGTGAGTTTTCAGTTTCAGGGGATATCATTGTTGATCACGTAAATCACAAAGAGAATGATGTTAAGTGTGTGGAATGTCACGCTGGTACAGCACACGGTAATATCGATGATCGAAAAATGACTTTCAAAGCTGATTATGAAAAATGGAATTCGACAATTGGCGCAAATGCAATGAGCGATATGAAGTATGTAAAGCCAAACATGGATACTTGTATCGAGTGTCATAAAGCAAAAGATGTAACCATTGAATGTAGTGCCTGTCACTCAACTGGAATGGTACCAGAAAGCCATAAGGAAGCATCGTTTGTGAATGGGAAACACGGCGAATTAGCAAAAACTGAGCTTTCCCAGTGTCATAAGTGTCACAAAGATATGTCTACAAACAAGTTGGAAGGCTTTGAAGAGCCATCTGTAATTGATCAATTTCTAGGTCAAGATAATCAAACTTCGAAAAAGAGCCATATCAGTTATTCAAAAGAAAATTCATTCTGTGTTGACTGCCATAACAAGCGGCCAGCCAGCCATACACCTGATTTAATAAGTAATCATGGAAGTTATGCTACCAAAAACAAAGAAACCTGTTCCGTTTGTCATGATAATGATAATACGGTAAGCACGTCGCAAAACAAGGTAGTTTGCGCAACTTGTCACTCAAAAGACCACTTAGAAACTTGGCGTACATCGCATCCTGTGAAAGTACCTGCAACACAAAAGAAGCCAGATAAAACATGCTACCAATGTCATATTCAGAAATCGTGTACGAGGTGCCATAAGTAGTTTGAAATATACTGGCGGATAAAAATAAAGATTGAATCTGTCATAATGCTCAGTTATGGCAGATTCATAACAAAATAACTCATGAATATGAGGAGGATACTTATGCAAGCACAAGAACTCCCGAAAATAGATAACCAGGAAAAAAATGAAGGAACACCATCGAAAAATAATCACTTTTCAAAATTAACAGGGATTTCGATGATAATTGCCACGCTAATCATTAGCTTGGTTGCGGGATATTTGATCAGTGATAAATATCTATGGAAACAAGAAGATACAAGATTAGCTCAACAGCTTGAATACTATAAAAACGAAGTTAGTAAGAAACCAAATGATTCTATGAATCGGGTCAACCTTGGATATACTTATCACTTGAATGATAAAAATGAAGAAGCAGTTAAACAGTTGTTATTAGCGGTTGATTTAGACAAGGAAAACGTTTCAGCATATTTTAACTTAGGCCTTGTTTACGCAGATCAAGAACGCTACAACGACGCTCTAAAGCAAGCGAAAAAAGCATCAGATCTGGCTCCAAGAGATTATAAAGGTTTCCTTTTAAAAGGTATGGTTTTACGTCAATTAAAGAAATATGACGAATCATTAGTTGCCCTAGAGGAAGCAAATAAAATCATGCCAGCGAATACTGACATTATTTTTGAAATTGGTAAGGTAGCTGAAGACCAAGGAAAATCCAAGGATGCTGAAAAGCTCTATAAGGAAGCATTGAGCTATGATCCTATGTACAAGCCAGCAGCAGAAGCATTAGAAAAATTGGCGAAAAAATAATGAATGGGATAGCTTAAAAAGGGAGATGACCACCATTGAAAAAGAAAACAGTATATATATGGATGAGCACAGTGGTTGGACTAACAGTAGCGCTTTATGCAGGTATCTATTTCTTGGATCTACAAGCTAAGGTTAAGCCAATTGTTGCATCTGCAAATCCGACTGGAGAAGTTGAATTCAGATCAACGATTTTCGGTACATTTGAAGAACCGCTTAAAAAACCTATGGATGTAGCGAAAGTCGGCGAATACATTTATGTGTCTGATACTGGTAACAAGCAAATTCAAGTTTTCGACCAATCTGGAACTCCAATAACTAAGTTTGGTAAAAAAGGAACAAAAGAAGGGGAGTTTCAATTTCCTTATGGAATAGATGGCGATGAACAAGGAAATGTATATGTAGCGGATATGTATAATGGAAAAATCTCTGTTTTTAACTCTAAAGGTGAATTCCAGCACTATTTCAAAGAAACAGGTAAAGAAACGCTAATTAAAGCACCAGGTGGATTAAGAATTGTTGATAACAAAATATACGTAACAGATATTGAGAAACATAAAGTTTTTGTGTTTGGACTTGATGGAGAAAAAGTAGCTGAAATCGGTGGAGCTGGTACAGGTGAGGGTCAATTTATTGCTCCAAACAGTGTAGCAGTCGATGAAGATCAAAACGTATACGTAAGTGATTCCGGAAATAACCGTGTACAAGTCTTCAATAAAGATGGAAAGTTTGAAAAAATTATCAATGGTTCGAAGGATGGCAAAGGGCAATCTAGCTTTGTTAATCCAAGAGGTATCGGTGTTGATGGTAGAGGCAACGTTTATATCGTAAACAATCTTTCTCACAATATTTATGTATATGACAAAGACGGGAATCAAGAAAATGTCCTAGGTGGAATGGGATCAAATAATGATCAGTTGTATCTTCCAAACGGCCTTTATGTAGATGAAAGAGGAACCATCTTTGTAACAGACACTATTAATCAAAGAGTCTCTGTCTTTTATTAATAGATTTCCTTCCTTTAAGGAGGTGATGTTAGAAAAGTAGTATATATGGTTGATATAGACAATAAAGGACCAGTTAAAAGAGAAAAGAAGAGATAATTAGGGAGGTTTCATCAATGAGTAAGGTCAAGATTGGCTTTTCTGCGCTAGTAATGCTTATTATGATGAGCATTTTTGCAGCAATGGCTTCAGCTGAAGAATTTACACCAACACCAAGTAACCCGGCTCCTGGAATAAATGTTGGAACGATCGATAACAACGGTCAAGTTAACCAACACAAAACACACGGTAATTTCCAAAACAATACAAACTCTTGTGGTAACTGTCACAGCACCCACAACGGAGATAGTGCAACACTATTAAAGTTTGAAGAAACTGAAGCTGATATGTGTTTAACATGCCATGACGGTACTTTAGGTTTCTATAACGTATTAGGTCAAGGTTCAGGCGCAGGTACTTTCAACACAACTCATGAAAGTGCTTCTATGCACAATGTTGGAACAGTAGAAATCGGTTCGGCTCCTGGTGCATTAGACAACACATCAACAGAGGAGTTACAGTGCTCTAGCTGTCACAATCCTCACGGATCTACAAACGATCGTCTATTAAAAACAACTGTTGCAGGTGTAACTTATACAACAACACCAATCAAATTACAGTTAACTGAAGATCCTGCTTTTGCAGCTATCAACAGCAGCTCAACAAATTCTGGCTTAAAGATTACAAAATCAGTTGGACCTGCAGGTAGCACTGATAAAGTAAACTACGCTAACTTCTGTTCTACTTGTCATGACACATATGATACTGGCAGCGGAAAAGAAACTGCACTAGGTCATTATTCGCATACTACAAACAGCTCTTCAGCTGGACGTAACTGTGCAAGCTGTCACTATGCTCATGGTACTGATATTACACTTCTAAAAGATGCTGCAGGTAAAACAATTGCAGATTACACAAAATCAGTTGCAGACGGCGGAGAAGGTTGGACTGAAGAAACAGCAATTAATTACATGAAAGACGTAAGTGCTGGTGGTTCTGCGCTTAAGAAATACACTAACATGTCTGTATGCTGGACTTGCCACACTTCAAGCCATCCGCTTGATACTCCAATGCCAGCTCAAGTTGGAGATCCAAATGCTGGTACTGGCGAACTTTGGAACTATGTATGGAGCTCAAGATATAACAAATATATCCCAACATTCAATGAGAAGGCTAACATTAGATAATTAGACAACAAATAGGTTACTATTTGTTAGCTCTTAACAATGTTGGGATGGAACAAGGTAGTAATATATATTACTACCTTGTTTTACATCGTATAAATGTTGCTTTGCCAACAAATTGTAAAATTTTTCGCAAAAAAAGACAAACCGAAACTTGATTATATTGATATATTTAAAGGGTGAAATAGTCGAAATATGTTTGTTGGATAATATAGTATTTCTCCAGAAATCTTACTTCGATTTAGTTATCTTAATATAATTGGATGCCTAAATGGAAATAAGATTTTTTTAATAAAAGGATTATGTGTGGCGTTATATTCCTCCCGTGTAACTACTACTAGACATAACGCTTATTTTTCCTTTAAGGAGGTGATGCAGAAAACTTGCGCTACCAGGATTTTTAAAGAAAAAAGAGAGAAAAAGAGAGAAAAAGAGAGAATTATAGGGAGGTATTTTGAAATGAGCAAGTTAAAACTTAGCTTTACAGCACTAATGACGTTGATCCTTGTAAGCTTCTTTGCAATGATGGCTTCAGCTGAGGAATTCGTTCCAACTCCAAGCAATCCAGCACCAGGGATTAATGTTGGTACAATCGATAACAATGGTGAAGTGAATCAACACAAAACACACGGTAACTTCCAAAACAATACAAACTCTTGTGGTAACTGTCACAGCACTCACAATGGTGACAGTGCAACACTATTAAAGTTTGAAGAAACTGAAGCCGATATGTGTTTAACATGCCATGATGGTACTTTAGGTTTCTATAACGTATTAGGTACTGGTTCAGGTGCAGGTACATTCAATGAAACTCATGAAAGTGCTTCCATGCACGATGTTGGTACAGTAGCAATTGGTTCAGCACCTGGTGCGCTTGATGCCGCAACTAATACAGACGAATTACAATGCTCTAGCTGTCACAATCCACACGGTTCTACAAATGACCGTTTATTAAAAACAACTGTTGCTGGTGTTACATATTCAACAACACCAATTAAATTGGATTTAACTCCAGATCCTGCTTTTGAAGATATCAACAGCAGCTCTACAAATTCTGGATTAAAGATTACAACTTCAAAAGGTCCTTTAGGAAGTACTGATAAAGTAACATATGCTAATTTCTGTGCTACTTGTCATGACACTTATGATACTGGAAGTGGATCGCAAACTGCGCTTGGCCATTACTCACATACTACAAACAGCTCTTCGGCTGGACGTAGCTGTGCTAGCTGTCACTACGCTCACGGTACTGACATTAGACTTCTTAAAGATGTTGCCGGTAAAACAATTGCAGATTACATGAAGCCAGTTGAAGAAGGCGGCGAAGGCTGGACTGAAGCTGTTGCTAAAGAATACATGAAAGACATCAGTGTTGGTGGTTCTTCACTTAAGAAGTACACTAACATGGCTGTATGTTATACATGCCACACATCTAGCCACAATGAAGGTCTTGTTGGCCATATTGAAGTTCCACAAGCTGAAAAAGAGAAACTTTACGATGTGTTAGTTCCAATGCCAGAACAAGTAGGAGATCCTGTTGCAGGAACTGGTGAACTTTGGAACTGGGTATGGAGTTCAAGACACGGCTGGACTCCAACATTTAACGAAAAATCTAATATTAAATAATAAATAGTTTAACTATTTGTTAGCTCTTTAAATGAAACAAGGTAGTAATAACATTACTACCTTGTTTTCTAGCTATGATGATTTTTCTAATAATAGCTTTATTTAATTACCTAAAATAATTAGATAACTAAATAAAGCTAATATGACCAAAAAGTATGGATCAAGTAGAGCGTTGCATAACTCCCTAGTGTAATCCTGCTTTTTCCTTGCACGGATAGTAATTCAAACTCTTTCCTTAAAGGTGGTGATGCCGAAAACAAGTGCTATCTAAAATTTAGAGAATAAAGAGAGATTAAAGAGAGAAAACAGAGAGAATTTTAGGGAGGTTTTTATGAAATGAGTAAGTTAAAACTTAGCTTTACTGCACTTATGACGCTTATCCTTGTAAGCTTCTTTGCATTAATGGCTTCTGCTGAGGAGTTTACACCAACACCAAGTAACCCGGCTCCTGGAATAAATGTTGGAACGATCGATAACAACGGTCAAGTTAACCAACACAAAACACACGGTAATTTCCAAAACAATACAAACTCTTGTGGTAACTGTCACAGCACCCACAACGGAGATAGTGCAACACTATTAAAGTTTGAAGAAACTGAAGCTGATATGTGTTTAACATGCCATGACGGTACTTTAGGTTTCTATAACGTATTAGGTCAAGGTTCAGGCGCAGGTACTTTCAACACAACTCATGAAAGTGCTTCTATGCACAATGTTGGAACAGTAGAAATTGNCGGTAATTTCCAAAACAATACAAACTCTTGTGGTAACTGTCACAGCACCCACAACGGAGATAGTGCAACACTATTAAAGTTTGAAGAAACTGAAGCTGATATGTGTTTAACATGCCATGACGGTACTTTAGGTTTCTATAACGTATTAGGTCAAGGTTCAGGCGCAGGTACTTTCAACACAACTCATGAAAGTGCTTCTATGCACAATGTTGGAACAGTAGAAATTGGTTCAGCTCCTGGTGCATTAGACAACAAATCAACAGAGGAGTTACAGTGCTCTAGCTGTCACAATCCTCACGGATCTACAAACGATCGTCTATTAAAAACAACTGTTGCAGGTGTAACTTATACAACTACACCAATCAAATTACAATTAACTGAAGATCCTGCTTTTGAAGCTATCAACAGCAGCTCAACAAATTCTGGCTTAAAGATTACAAAATCAGTTGGACCTGCAGGTAGCACTGATAAAGTAAACTACGCTAACTTCTGTGCTACTTGTCATGACACGTATGATACTGGTAGCGGAAAGGAAACTGCGCTAGGTCATTATTCGCATACTACAAACAGCTCTTCAGCTGGACGTAACTGCGCAAGCTGTCACTATGCTCATGGTACTGATATTACGCTTCTAAAGGATGCAGCAGGTAAAACTATTGCGGATTATATGAAACCAGTTGCAGACGGCGGAAAAGGTTGGACAGAAGAAGCGGCAACTAATTACATGAAAGATGTAAGTGCCGGTGGTTCTGCACTTAAGAAATACACTAACATGTCTGTATGTTGGACTTGCCACACTTCAAGTCATCCGCTTGATACTCCAATGCCAGCACAAAGTGGAGATTCATTAGCTGGTACTGGTGAATATTGGAACTATGTATGGAGCTCAAGATATAACACATATGTTCCTACATTCAACGAAAAGGCAAACATCCGATAGGAGCCGACAAATAGTTTCCTATTTTTCAACTCCTAAATGTAAGAAAGAAGCAAGGTAGTAATACAATTTATTACCTTGCTTTCTATCCTATTCAATGAATTGCCTACAAATTGTAATATTCTATGCAACTAGAGGCAAAAAGAAGTTGGGTTATGCTGATATAATAAAAGAGAGTTTGATAGGATTTGATTGTTGATTAATAAAGCTTTTATTGCGCTTTATTCACGAAAATCATAATTTTATTTAGTTATCTTAATATAATAGGATACCTAAATAAAATTGAGATTTTGTAAAGAAAACAGGGATTATATAGGACGTTTTTTCACGCCCAAGAGGCCCCGCATGTCCTTGAAGATAGTCCTTCCTTAAAGGAGGTGATGCTAAAAACTAAGAGTTACTTAGATTTTTAAAAAAGAGACAGAGAAAAAAGAGAGAAACATAGGGAGGTTTTTTTAATGAGCAAGTTAAAAATTAGCTTTACTGCACTACTAACGCTTATTCTTGTAAGCTTTTTTGCAGCAATGGCTTCTGCTGAGGAACCATTCGTTCCAACTCCAAGCAACCCAGCGCCTGGGATTAATGTAGGTACAGTTGATAACAATGGCAATGTAGCTACACACAGAACACACGGTAACTTCCAAAACAATACAAACTCTTGTGGTAACTGTCACAGCACTCACAATGGTGACAGTGCAACACTATTAAAGTTTGAAGAAACAGAAGCAGATTTATGCTTAACATGTCATGATGGTACTCTAGGCTTCTACAACGTAGAAAAGAACTCTGGAGCAGGTGTATTCAACAGCACTCATGACAGTGCTTCAATGCACAATGTAGGTACTGTAGCAATTGGCTCAGCTCCTGGTGCTTTAACTGCAAACGAAGAAGAACTACAATGTTCTAGCTGTCACAATCCACACGGATCTACAAATGACCGTTTATTAAAAACAACTGTAAATGGTAAAACTTATTCAACAGTTGCGATTGATCTTGAACTAGTTGAAGACCCTGCTTTTGCTGATTTCAATGCTAGCACAGGTCCTACAGGTCTAAAAATTTATCAATCTAAAGGCCCTAAATTTGTAAACGAAAACCGCGAAGATGTACCACAACGCGTATATTCTGACTTCTGTGCAACATGTCATGATGACTACTTGAAGTCAAGTGGAGACCAACGTGCAGATGGCCATTACACTCATACAACAGACAGTTACAAAGCTGGACGTAACTGTGCAAGCTGTCACTATGCTCACGGTACAGATATTACGCTTCTAAAAGACACGGCTGGTAAAACAGTTGCTGATTATGTGAGAACTGGTTGGACACAAGAAAAAGCTGAAGCATACATGAAGGATGTTAGTGCTGGTGGTTCTGCTATTAAGAAATACACTAACATGACAGTATGTTGGGCATGTCACCAAACTACTCATAAAATTGATACACCTCCTGTAGCAGGCGGTAACTATTCAGGTAAACCAACACGCTAATAAATAGCACAACTATTTGTTCTAGTAAGGTTTATCGTACAATTTAGCATAAACAAGGTAGTAATGCTTGTTACTACCTTGTTTTATTATTTTAGTCTAGCGCAAGCGCCTAGGGGCTCGGGTCACAAGTCAAGCCCTTCCGGAAATCAGGATTTCCTGCAGGTCTCTCCTTGTGCCTGTCGCCCCTGAGCAAGGCGCTTGCACTTTTCTATTAGACATGTCGGCAAATTGTCAAAAATATTGACTTATCGAACATAAACAACATTCAATATGTTGATATAATAAATTCGAGATCAAAATCTCAGTCAATGCTTGATAATTTCACTGAAGAGGATGAATATCGTGAAAAGGATGAACTATAAACGAAGGCTATTTACTTACATCGTAATATGGAGCGTTTTCTTTAGTTCCTTCCTTATCTATTCTCCTGCGAACATTGCTCTTTCAGCACCGAGTGATCCGAATGATACAGTTCAATCACCCGGAAATGGATCGAGCACTGAAGACTCAAAGGTTGAATTAGTAAATGAAGAGGTCAATGCGCCAACAGTACCTACTGATGGTTCAGGGGTAGCTATTGATGATAGCGCAACGACAGACAAAACAACTGAAGGAAAGCCGACCCCTAATGAGGCTGCTGCAGCAACTCTTACTAAAAGTAGTTTGGAAGCCGCAGTAGAAAATGACTTAACATTATCCTCAGTGGATTCCGGCCCAAGACCGTTTGTCACTAGCATCAAGCTAATGGCTTACGAAAATGCTCCGGAAGTAAATACTCCAGACAGCAAAGTATTAGATTTACGTACTCCTGAAAAAGGAACGGTTAAGGAAAAATTGGATGCTGGCTTCGAACAACTTTTACCAGAAGCAGATAGAGCACCGAATGTAGCTGACTATCAACCAGCAGAGGATATGACTCAAGTTCGGTTAAACTCGAAGATTTATCTTTCTTTTAGCGAACCAGTTGTATTTGATAAAAATAATCCACCAGTATTTGTTTATCCAGAAGATGGTTCAGAACCAATAGCATTGACTTTTGCAGAGCAAGCAAACTACACTGAGGTGACCTTAACACCAGTACAAGCATTAGCAGCAAACAAAACTTACTATCTCTTTGTGAATCCTGCAGTTAAAGATGCTGACGGTTTAGGTATCATTACAAAAACGCTTGAGTTTACAACTCGCTCATTTAAGCATTCTGTAGATATTCACGGGAATTATGGCAATAACACTAATTCATGTGCTAACTGTCATAGCACCCATACTGGACAAAACGAAAAATTACTAGGTGGAACACTAGGTTCACAGGATCCAACAGAAACATTATGTATGGCTTGTCATGATGGCACGATTGCAGTAAAAATGGCTAATTATGATAAAGATAGCGGACATTTCCAGGTTCATGAACTTTCGAAGGAAGAAGGTTATACCTGTGCGAGCTGTCATAACCCTCATACTTCATGGATCGGAGATGATCTGAGCACACCAGATGTAAATGAGGCAAATCCAAGTAAGATTAAAAACCATATGAATAACACTTATGGTAAATCAACAGGACTTGCATCTCAATTCACAATGTGCTTGAAGTGCCATGATGGTACTAATTCAAATGTTACGAACATCAATAAATACTATGAAGATGCTGATATTCTAGCGGCATCAGGTCACAATTTTGCTGGAATTGAAGGCTATTCAGCTGGCGGACAAATGCCATGTGCTGATTGCCATGAAACTCACGGTTCTGACAATTATGCTTCATTAAAAGAGAATCTTGGACATGTAAGCAGAGCTGACAAGCTAACCGGTGTTAGTGATTGGTCGCCATTAAATGAACGAGCTTTCTGTTTGAAGTGTCATAACGGAACAACTGATATGTATGGTAAAATGGGAACGATTCCTTCTCCAGAACAAGTTGGTCATTTGCAAGACGGAACAAATGATAATATTTCATGTTCAACCTGTCATGGTACTTCTACAAATGCCGATCCAGTTTTGAGAGAAAAAGAACAGCGTCAAAGTGCAGCACACGCACCTGTGAAGCTGGGAACTCCAGAACAGCCATAATTAATAAAATTAAAGCTGATTCAACGTACTGTTGGATCAGCTTTTTTATTTTAGTATAGCTAATCCTAAGTGTTATTCACATTTTTTTATTGACATCAGCGGGAAATTCCCGTACATTAATAGTAATATCATATTTCCTTTTAAAGGGGAGTAGCTGGACAGTAAAGTCGTCATTCCGAGAAACTTGTTTCTCCGGCTTTATTGGCAACGTGACGTTGTTAGCGAGACCTTTACTTGTAAGAGTAAAGGTCTTTTTTGTATTCATGAGACCTTTACCAACATCTCTGGTATGGGTCTTTTTTGTTGCCGCTTGAACGGGATGTGACTTATTAAACTAACTTTTAAAAGGAGGATTTCTTTAATGGAATTATCATTATTATTAGAGTACGGCTGGGTATTACTTGTCCTAATCGTTCTAGAGGGACTTTTAGCTGCGGATAATGCATTGGTGCTGGCGATTATGGTAAAGCACTTACCGCTTGAAAAACGGAAGAAAGCCTTATTTTATGGCTTGGCAGGAGCATTTGTTTTTCGCTTTGTTTCCTTATTTGTTATTTCGTTCCTTGTAGATGTATGGCAGCTGCAAGCAATTGGTGCATTGTATCTTTTATTCATGGCAGGGAATCATATTTTTCGAAAGCTTGTTAAAGGAAAAGTGGATGAAGCAGAAGAACAAAAGCAAAAGGCGAAGAAAAAAGGTTCAGGTTTCTGGACTACAGTTTTAAAAGTTGAAGTTGCAGATATCGCGTTTGCAGTGGATTCTATACTTGCTGCGGTTGCCTTAGCTGTCATGCTTCCTGAAACACCACTACCGAACATTGGTGGATTAGATGGCGGAAAATTCTTGGTTATATTCGCAGGTGGTATGATTGGATTAATCATCATGCGTTTTGCAGCCAACCTGTTTGTTGATTTATTGCACAAGCGTCCAGGTTTGGAAATTGCCGCATTTATGATTGTTGGCTGGGTTGGTGTAAAGCTTGCTGTTTATACGCTTTCACATCCAGCGCTTGGCGTATTAAGTGAATCTTTCTCACATTCAATGCTGTGGAAAGTAACCTTCTATGTTGTCCTAGTTGGAATCGCACTTGGCGGTTGGGTCTTCTCAAAAGAAACACCACAACCAGAAGCTACAGCATCATCTGATAACGAAACAAGTGCTATATAGAAAATTGAAACTTTTTGTATTCTTGTTCGTATGAATGTAATAGAAGCCAATTATTTACGGGGGCGAGGCGTCCCCTTCCCAATTTTAACAAAGAACTACAAAATAAAATGGAGGTATTCAACTTGTTTTTTCACCCAATGGACTTTTTAATCATTATTGCATTTGGTATTTCACTTTGGGCACAATTTCGCGTAAAAGGAACTTTCAATAAATGGGTCGAAGTGCCAACAAGAACAGGAGCATCTGGAGCAGAAGTAGCACGGGCACTCCTCGATCGAAACGGCCTGTCACACATTCCAATTGAAGTTGTCCGTGGTACACTATCAGACCACTATGATCCAATCCATAAGGTTGTAAGACTCTCAGAAGCTGTGTATTATGGAAAATCAATTTCGTCTATCTCAGTTGCTGCTCACGAAATTGGACATGCTATTCAGCATAAAGAAGGCTATACAGCATTAACACTACGTCACAAAATGTTTCCTGTCGTAAACATTGCTTCTGGAATTGCGCCGTTCTTACTTATTGGTGGATTCCTATTTAAGGCCCTATCATTAATCGGTATAGGCATTATCTTTTTCTCAGTGGCGGTGGCGTTCCAGTTAATAACATTACCGGTTGAGTTTAATGCTAGCTCACGCGCGCGAAATCTGATGCTTGCAGAAGGCTTCCTATATAATGACGAAGAGCATGGTGTTAAAAAAGTATTAGGAGCAGCAGCCTTAACCTATGTTGCTGCAGCACTAATTTCCTTGCTTGAATTGCTAAAATATGTCATGATTTTTACACAGGGAGACGACGATTAATATACTTTTTACATCATGGAGGTGTAAGCCTTACATTGTAGGGCATTATTTTGATAATAATAAACCTTGTTTTATTTGCAGTATTAATTGCTTTTTCAGGCTTTTTCGTCGCAACAGAGTTTGCGATTGTAAAGGTTAGGGGCTCTAGGCTCGATCAATTAGTTGATGAAGGAAAAAAAGGTGCACTTGCCGCCAAAGACGTAACATCACATCTTGATGATTATTTGTCTGCCTGTCAGTTGGGGATTACCGTTACTTCACTAGGCCTTGGTTGGTTAGGTGAGCCGACGGTTGAACGTCTATTGCACCCGCTATTTGAAAAGTTGCAGATAGACACATCTATCTCAAGCGTCTTATCGTTTGTGATCGCCTTTGGTGGTGTAACTTTCCTTCACGTCGTGGTTGGGGAATTGGCACCGAAAACATTGGCTATCCAAAAAGCTGAATCAGTCACATTAGCAGTTGCAAAGCCAATTAGATTGTTTTATAAATTGATGTTTCCATTTATTTGGATTTTGAATCATTCTGCACGTGCTGTCACAGGTTTATTTGGCCTCAAGCCAACCTCTGAGCACGAGTTGGCCCACTCTGAGGAAGAACTAAGAATCTTGCTTTCTGAAAGCTTAGAAGGTGGAGAAATCAATCAAAGCGAGTACAAATACGTTAATAACATCTTTGAATTCGATGAGCGTTTGGCCAAGGAAATTATGGTGCCGCGAACCGAGATTGTTAGCTTTGATATAGAAGATGACATTGAGACAATTAAGACGATTATCCAAAAAGAGAAATACACGCGTTACCCAGTAGTTGAGGGTGACAAGGACAATATTCTCGGCATGATCAATATTAAAGAGTTGCTGACAGCTAATTTGCGACGCGAGGACCTTCAAAATGAAATGGACTTAAGCTCTTTAGTAAAGCCGGTTATTCGAGTTATTGAAACAATCCCGATTCATGATCTGTTAGTGAAAATGCAAAAGGAACGAATTCATATGGCGATTTTACTGGACGAGTATGGTGGAACCTCGGGATTAGTGACTGTTGAGGATATCCTCGAGGAAATCGTGGGTGAAATTCGCGATGAGTTTGACGCTGATGAAGTTGCTGAAATTCGTAAAATTGGACCAAATCACTTTATCTTTAGTGCAAGGGTTTTAGTGGATGAAGTGAATGACACACTAGGGACAAATCTTTCAGAGGAAGATGTCGACACGATTGGTGGTTGGTTCTTAACCCGTAACATTGATGCCAAACTCGGCGATGAAATGGAAGACGAAGGCTATATTTTTAAAGTAAAAGAGATAGACGGCCATCATATATTATTTTTAGAAGTGAAGAAAAAAGCATAATTGACTTTATGGCAGTTCTAAATCATTAGGTTTAGAGCTGCCTTTTGCATTATTTTTACAAGGTGCTTGTTAACTAAACCAGATACCTTTACCTGCGTCGGTTTAAAACAGTATAATATAATATAACTTTTATTTGAGGTGAAGTTTCATGGAATTAGCGGATATTCGCAATGAATTGGAGAAAATAGCTAAGAAATTAGCGGGATTTAGGGGGTCTCTTTGACCTAGAAAATAAAGAGGCGCGAATTGCTGAGCTTGAAGATATTATGTTGCAGCCAAGCTTTTGGGACGATCAACAGGCTGCACAAGTTATTATCAGCGAATCGAATGCCCTAAAGGATCAGGTTCACGTTTTTTATGAACTGAATGAATCCTATGAAAATCTTGAAGTCACTTACGAGCTTGTGAAGGAAGAAGCAGACGCGGAACTTCAGGCTGAATTGGAAACAGAATTAAACGAACTGACTGAACGTTTGAGTAAATTTGAGCTCGAACTTTTACTAAGTGAACCTTATGATAAAAATAATGCGATTTTAGAGCTTCACCCAGGTGCGGGTGGAACTGAATCTCAAGACTGGGGTTCGATGCTGTTGCGCATGTACACGCGCTGGGCTGAGAAAAAAGGCTTTAAGGTTGAAACGCTAGATTATTTACCTGGTGATGAAGCGGGGATAAAAAGTGTTACACTGGCGATTAAAGGCCACAATGCATATGGATATTTGAAGGCCGAAAAGGGTGTTCATCGCCTAGTGCGTATATCACCATTTGATGCTTCAGGTCGTCGCCACACTTCCTTTGTATCGTGTGAAGTCATGCCGGAATTCAATGAAGAAATTGAAGTTGAAGTTCGTACTGAGGATTTAAAAATTGATACGTATCGTTCAACTGGTGCCGGTGGTCAGCATATCAATACAACCGATTCTGCCGTGCGGATAACGCATATACCATCCGGAGTTGTTGTTACTTGCCAATCGGAACGTTCGCAAATTAAAAACCGTGAAGCTGCGATGAAAATGTTAAAGGCTAAGCTTTATCAAAAGGAAATTGAGAAGCAGGAGCAGCAGTTAGCCGAAATCCGTGGTGAGCAAAAGGACATTGGTTGGGGAAGTCAAATCCGTTCTTATGTATTCCACCCGTACTCAATGGTTAAGGATCATCGGACCAACACCGAAAGTGGAAACGTCCAAGCAGTAATGGACGGTGATATTAACCAATTTATTGATGCTTACCTACGCTGGAAACTTAAATAATAAGGATATTTGTACCTATGCAATCTGCGCAAATTGCATAGGTTTTTTTATGTCGCGATATTAATATTCTCGAACAAATTTCCATAAGCTAGATTAAAGTTAGCTGTTTTTAGAGAACGGCGATTAAATAGAAATTTTGGCGATTAAATTAGAATTTTGGCGATTAAATTGAAAAATTGGCGATTAAATTAGAATTTTGGCGATTAAATCGAAAAATCGGCGATTAAATCAGAATTTCGGCGATTAATATACAAATCTAACGGAAAAAATCAAAATACCTTTTTCCGCAACTTACTATATAACTAAACCTCTGAGGAGCACAATATGAAAAGACAACTTGATCGTTTTGGGGAAAACAAGCTTAGTACGAAAATCTTTGAATACTTCTTAGTGTTAGTTGGAGCGGCATTTGTAGCGATTTCGTTTAATGTGTTACTCTTGCCAAACCGCGTAGCTTCAGGAGGAGTGAGCGGAATTAGTACGATTTTATACGAAGTAATGGGGTGGGAGCCCGCATATGTCCAGTGGTCATTAAACATTCCACTTTTTATTGCAGGTGTATTATTGCTAGGTAAGCAATTTGGGGTAAAGACGCTTGTTGGAACGGTTTTCCTTCCGTTAGTTGTTTTTGTAACAAAGGATTGGAAGCCCTGGACAACGGATCCACTCCTTGCCTCAATATTTGGCGGGGTTGTCGTGGGACTGGGAATTGGCATCGTGTTCAAGGGAAGAGCTTCGACTGGTGGTACGGACTTGGCTGCCCAAATCATTCACAAATACAGCGGGTTATCACTTGGCACCTGTGTTGCTGTCATTGATGGACTAATCGTGCTATCCGCTGCGCTTGTATTTAATATTGAAAGCGGTTTATATGCCTTATTAAGCTTGTATGCTACTAGTAAAACAATCGACCTTGTTCAGGTCGGGCTCGGTTTATCAAAAATGGCGATGATTATCACCAATAATGAAGGAGAAGTTCGTCAAGCTATTCTAAAAGTAATGGACAGAGGTGTGACAAAACTAGTTGCGCATGGTGGATATACCGACTCTGAACGCCCTATTTTAATGTGTGTATTTAATCACACAGAGTTCACAAAGTTGAAACAATTAGTGAAAAGCATTGACCCGACTGCATTTGTCATCGTTATGGAGGCATCAGAGGTATTAGGTGAGGGTTTCAAAAGGACATAAAATTGTTATAATATGTGTGATAAGTTACATTGACATTCAAGGGGGATTTCTGGAAATGAAAAAGAAACTTTTTGGTCTTTTAATCGGAACATCTATCTTACTTGCTGCCTGTGGCGGTGGCGGTGAAGAAACAAAGGATACTGCAGGTGGCGCAGCAGATCCAGAAAAATTATTTTCACAAAAATGCTCAAGCTGTCATGGTGCAGACCTTAAAGGCGGCGGCGGCGGTGCCTTCCCTGATTTAACAGCTGTTGGTTCAAGACTTTCTAAAGAAGAAATCGAAACTGTAATTCTTGAAGGTAAAGGTTCAATGCCAAAAGGCCAGTTAACTGGTGGAGATGCAACTGCAGTTGCTGAATGGTTAGCTGAAAAGAAATAATTACATAAAGCGTCTTGGGCATTTTCGCCCAAGGCGTTTTTTTATTAGGAATTTCGATGTGATTTTTTATAAATATTACAAATGTAGATATTAGTCGAATATGGTCGAAAGAAAACTGTATATATTGCAATTTATTGGAAAAAATACGCAAGATTTCATCTGTGACAAAAGAACCAATTTACACAAATTATGACATCAATAGCATTTATGATACGAAACTGTAATATTTTTTTTTCTCAATTAATCATTTGATAATGTTATAATTGTTTATGGTGTCGAACGAAATATTATTTTGCAGTAATTTGTTCGATAATATTTCAGCGTTAATTGCTTGGGGAAAAATAAAAAAATTGTCGAAAAAGCTTTTTTATATAGAAAGAGAAAAGAAGGCTCCTATGACATACTTAGACTAAAGGTGATATTAATGATAGAAATGCAGGATGTGTACAAAAAATATCCAAACGGTGTTACAGCTGTTAATGGAATTAGTGTTCAAATTAAACAAGGTGAATTTGTATATGTCGTTGGTCCAAGTGGTGCAGGGAAATCTACTTTTATTAAAATGATGTACCGTGAGGAAAAACCAACGAAAGGTGACATCATGATTAATGGTGTTAACTTATCAAGAATTAAAAATAGCAAAGTTCCGCTATTACGTCGAAATATTGGTGTTGTATTCCAGGACTTTAAACTTTTACAAGGCTTAACAGTTTATGAAAATGTAGCCTTTGCGTTAGAAGTTATTGAAGAGCAGCCCAAATATATTAAGAAACAGGTTATGGAAACATTAGAGCTTGTTGGTTTAAGGCATAAGGCGAGAATGCTTCCATCTGAGCTTTCAGGCGGAGAGCAGCAGCGTGTCTCGATTGCTCGCTCAATTGTAAATGCGCCAAAGGTTGTCATCGCTGATGAACCAACTGGAAATCTTGATCCTGATACGTCTTGGGAGATCATGAACATCTTTGAGGAAATTAACACCAGAGGCACAACCGTTGTTATGGCGACCCATAACCGCGAAATCGTAAATACGATTAAAAAACGTGTTATTGCCATTGAATCTGGTAAAATTGTCCGAGATGAACAGAAAGGTGAATATGGCTATGAAAATTAGGACAATTCGCCGTCATATTAGAGAAAGTTTGCGGAGTATAGCTCGTAATGGTTGGATGACGTTTGCATCTGTTGGTGCTGTCACAGTTACACTCTTACTTGTCGGTGTATTTTTCGTGATTATGATGAACCTCAACAATGTTGCAACAACAATTGAAGAGGATGTTGAAATTCGAGTCCACATTGATGTGGCTGCCAATAAAGAAGATCAACAAATTTTACGGACACAAATCGAGCAGATTCCCGAGGTCAAAACGGTAAAGTTCTCATCCAAGGAAGATGAATTGGAAGGGATTATTGATAGCCTTGGAGAAGAGGGAGAAGCTTTTAAACTGTTCGAACAGGACAATCCGTTAAACGATGTCTATATCGTAAAAACGAAAAATCCAGTTGATACGATGAAAACGGCCAAGAAAATTGAAAAGCTTGAATACGCAGCAAAAGTAAAATATGGACAAGGTGAAGTTGAAAAGTTATTTGGTTTTACAAAAATAAGTCGTAATGTCGGACTAGCATTAATTGCAGGGTTGTTGTTTACGGCGATCTTCTTAATTTCCAATACCATCAAAATTACGATTGTTGCACGCAGAAGAGAAATTGAGATCATGAGGCTTGTTGGAGCAACAAATGCCTTTATTCGTTGGCCATTTTTCTTAGAAGGTTTATGGTTAGGCATTCTAGGTGCGGTTGCACCAATTATTGTAATTGGAATTGGTTATTTCTATATTCTTGACTATTTAAAGCCAAAGCTACAGAACCATTTCATTCAATTACTTGATTTCTCACCGTTTATTTTCCAAGTGTCAGGCTTACTTATTTTAATGGGTGCCTTAATCGGTGTTTGGGGAAGCTTAATGTCTGTTCGCAAATTCCTAAAGGTATAAAGTAAAGGAAAATATCGTTATATGCGATACAACTCTAGTTGTTTGTGCATGATGTCACGTTGTAAATAAAAAATGGAAGCTTAGCAGAGTCCTGATTGGTTTCGGCTAAGTTTCCTTTCGGTTTAAGCATGATGTTTTTTTATACAGAGAGAGAGTAGGGGGAATCAGAGCATGAAACGAACAGTCTTTACACTATCAGTCGTTACAGCATTACTACTTGGGAACGCTATTCCGGGGATAACCGCAGACACTGCAACAGCCTCTAAATTAAGCGATTTAAATAAGCAAAAAGAACAATTAAACAAGGAAAAATCGGGTGTGAATTCTGAGTTAAATGAATCCACACAAGAAATGAACACTATTAAAACTGAAAAAGAAGCACTTACTAGTGAAATGAAACGAATCGATTTAGCGATCGGTGATACAAATCTCAAAATGAATGAAAAATCACAGGAAATTGAAACAAAAAAGGGTGAAATTCAGCAGCTTCAAACTGAGGTTCAACAAATTACCGACCGAATCACAAAACGTAATGAATTGTTAAAGGATCGCGCCCGCTCTTTTCAAGAAAACGGTGGCCGTGTTACTTATATAGATGTGTTGGTTGGAGCCCAGACCTTTGGTGACTTTATTGATCGTGTTGGAGCTTTAGCTACTATTTTAGAGGCCGATCAAAATATTTTGCGCCATCATAAAGAAGATAAGCAGCTTTTAGAAGAAAAGCAAAAGCAAGTGGAAACAGATTTAGCAGCAGTTGAAAAGATGTATAAAGACTTAGAAGCAATGAATCGTCAATTATCTGCGCAAAAAACTGAAAAAGATCAAGTTCTCGCTTCGCTACAAGAAAAGGAAGAACAAATTCATGAAGAAGTACTTGCTTTGGAAGAGCAAGCGGCCATATTAGCTTCTCAACAAGCGGCCATTCAGCAGGCAATTAAGCTCGAGGAGCAACGCCTAAGGGACGAAGAAGCTGCCAAAGCTACTCAACCGTCGCAAGGGAATAATGGCGGTAACAACGGTGGAACAGGTGGAGGTTCTGGACCAGTTGTTTCAAACGGTTATTGGACGAAGCCGGCAGTTGGAACCCTTTCATCGGGCTTTGGCTATCGCGGTGGAGAAAATCACAAAGGTATAGATATCGCAAATAAAGTTTCTGTTCCAATCGTTGCAGCGGCAGACGGTGTTGTTATTAAATCCTATTATTCTACAAGTTACGGAAACTGTATTTTTGTTTCACATTATTACAATGGACAAGTTTACACAACCGTCTATGCACATATGAGCAGTCGGGTCGCTGGGAACGGTGCCACAGTACGAAAAGGTGATGTAATTGGTTATATGGGGAATACTGGATATTCCTTTGGGCAACATTTACACTTTGAGCTGCATGTCGGTGAGTGGAATGCAGCGAAGTCAAATGCTGTAAACCCATTAAACTATATACCTATGTAAATATGAATCTTGATTCTCCCCATTGAGGAGACGCTAATAAAAGCGTCTCCTCTTTTTTTCATCTAGCTCTGCTTTTGGTCTTTAACGCAGTGGGGGACAGTCCCTCATCGCTTCACCGCGATGAGGGACTGTCCCCCACTGCGTTAGTGCGCTAAAACCGAGGTTGGGTAAGCATAACTTGTCCTTAGGTTTCATATAAATGTATGGACATGGACATCGCACTATTCGTGTGGTGTCTTTTTGGAGGCTGGATGGAAGTTTAATCGAAGTCGAAGCAGCAGATTAAAGTGGCTTTTTCTAAAAGAGAATAGGAGGATGAGAATGAACCGAAAGTGGACAGCACTTATATTAGCATGTTCGCTGCTAACGGGAGCAGGAGGGACTTATGCTGGCTTGTCGTGGTGGGAAAGTCGTTCAGAGGGGGACAAGACTACAGTAGCAAGCAAAAACAGCCAAGATGAAAAATCAACTGCTGCCGATGAGTTGCAAAAGGTATCGCAAGCCTATGATCTTATTAAAAATCGCTATGTTGAGAAAGTGGAGGAGGAGACACTTGTTGAAGGAGCGATTCAGGGTATGCTTTCCAAGCTAGAGGATCCGTATTCCGTTTATATGAATGAAGAAACAGCCAAGCAATTCAGTCAAACACTTGAATCCTCATTCGAAGGAATCGGTGCTGAGGTGAGCAGCATTGAAGGTAAAATTGTTATTGTGTCTCCATTCAAAGGTTCACCAGCCGAAAAAGCGGGCTTAAAGCCAAATGATCAAATTCTTAAAGTTGATAATGAAAGTGTTCTCGGCCTGGATTTATACGAAGCTACACTGAAAATCCGTGGTGAAAAAGGGACTAAGGTAAAGCTAGAAATTCAACGTGAAGGCTTAAGTAAACCGTTAAAGGTGGAAATAAAACGTGATGAAATTCCGTTAGAAACCGTTCATGGTGAAATAAAGAAAGAGGATGGCAAACAAATAGGTTATATTGAAATCACCACTTTCTCAGAAAATACCGCACAGGATTTTAAGAAGAAGCTGATAGCTTTTGAAAAGGAAGGTATTGATGGCCTGATTTTGGATGTCCGTGGAAATCCAGGCGGCTTGCTGACAAGCGTTGAACAAATTCTACGTGAATTTATAACAGACAAAAAGCCATATGTGCAAATCGAACAGCGTAACGGCGAAAAGCTTCGTTATTTTTCTGACCTCAAAAAGAAAAAAACGTACGAGATTGCTATTTTGATTGATAAGGGCAGTGCATCTGCTTCTGAGATTCTAGCAGGTGCTTTGAATGAAGCAGAGGGCTATGCGCTAATTGGTGAAAAAACCTTTGGGAAAGGTACCGTCCAACAAGCTGTACCGATGGGGGATGGTAGTAACATCAAGCTAACGCTATTTAAATGGTTGACCCCAGATGGCAATTGGATTCATAAAAAGGGAATTGCACCAACCGTGGAGGTTAGTCAGCCGGCGATGTATCGTACTCATCCTCTGAACCTTGAGAAGCCACTAAAATTGGATATGAACGATGAGCAGGTTAAAAATGCCCAGGAAATATTAGAAGGACTTGGTTTTTCACCAGGCCGTTCTGATGGTTATTTTAGCGAAGAAACCGCGACGGCGGTAAAGGCATTTCAACAGGTAAAAGAACTAAAACCAACTGGAATTATTGATGAAAAGACAGCATACAGCCTTGTGGAGGCGATTCGTGACGAGCTCGGCAAAGAGAAAAATGACTTACAGTTGAAAACAGCGTTAAAGTATGTAAGCAAATAATTCAGCTTTGAAGGAGCTCGGGTTTCATGCGAGCTCCCATTTCTTTATGGAATCGGTTATATCACCAATCAAATTCTTATCACACTATCATTTTGGTAAAAAAACACAAATTTGTCGACAGCACATGAGAAATCCGTCGAGAAATTTTCTAAATATGCCACCATCCCCTAATCCAACAAGCATTGTCCTCAAATCTGTCGCTATTTCCAAGAAACTAGTAATAGGTTTTATGCTTGATTTTTGCTAGAATATATAGTAATAGATTTCGGAAACTAGCAGGGCAGGTGGCATTAGTGGCAAAGGATTGGCTAATTGAGTTACTGTTTGGGACGGGAAAGCTGTTTTTGAATCCGGTCTTTTATTTATTATTTTTCTTAGCTGCATGGCTTGGAGTTAGTCGGGTCAAGCGGGAGCGACGGAATTTCCATGTACGTGTTGAAAATGCTTATTTCGAATTGCGTCAGCTTTTACCAATAGGCTCGTTAATCGGCCTTTGTCTGTCAGTATTCCTTGTGGCTATTGGAATAGTGATCCCTACAGAATTTGTTGTGATAATGGCTTCGATATCTGTCATTATCATGCTTACGACAAAGGTTCGTTTCTTGTCGCCAGCTTATACAATTGGAATAGCAGCAATCATCATGATTATCCTTGATTGGCAAAACATTTCATTGCCATTTTTTGGTGAAATCCAATTAGAGGAGCTTACATATTCTGCAATCGCTATTTTATTAGGATTATTGATTATGGGTGAGGGTATCCTCATTAATTGGAATGGAAAAAAAGGTACTTCGCCGATGTTGATTAACGGAAAACGTGGTGCAAAGGTAGGTGCTCACGAGCTAAGACGAGTTTGGATGCTCCCAGCTTTCTTGGTCATTCCCGGGGAGCTTCTCAAGATTCCACTTGATTGGTGGCCAACCTTTTCAGCAGGTGGAGAAACCTATTCGTTGCTGCTTGTGCCGTTCGCGATTGGTGTTCACCAGCAGGTTCAAGGCAGGGTTCCACAAGTGGCTATCCAGGCTCTAGGAAAGCAAGTCATTAACCTCGGAGCAATCGTCACACTACTTGGTTTGGCAAGCTTTTTCCTTCCACTCGCAGCACTTGGAGTGATTGGAGTTGCGATGATTACGCGTGAAACTCTTACTTGGAAGCAAATCATGAATGAACGCAATTTACCGTTTTATTTTTCCAAAAAAAATCAAGGTATGAGGATTCTTGGCATACTCCTTGATACACCTGCCAGTAAAATGGGGCTAAAGGTGGGAGAAGTGATCACGAAGGTAAATGGACAAACAGTGGCGGATGAGGAGTCGTTTTACGAGGCGCTGCAGCGAAATCGCGCGCTTTGTAAGCTTGAGGTGCTTGATGTTAACAACGAGATTCGATTTGTGCAAAGAGCGTTATACGAAGGCGATCATCATAAACTAGGGATTCTCTTTGTTCAAGAAGATAAACAGGATGAGTTTCAAACTGCAATGGGAAATTAATCCTTTTGAAAAATTAATCGCATTTTTCGACACGGAAATAGACTAAGGTGCATACATTAAACTACTCACTACCAAAGAACAATGGGAAGCTCGACTTCTCGTTGTTCTTTTATTTTTTCGCAATGAAAGTAGAATGAAATTAAAACCTCCAAATCCAATCAAAAACGGATTTGGAGGAGAGATTATTAGGTCGTTTTTGGTGCGACATTGTCGCCTTTACGGAAAAGGGTTCTTCGCAGAAATGGAATGACCCATCGGTCTAGTCCAAAGCGACCAGCGTTATAACCAGCAAATAAAATTAACGTTCCGAAGAAAATATCGGTTGGGTTATGAGAAACCGTTCCAGCTAGGAAGAATGAGAAGTTCATCAACAACCCGAAAAATGCAGCAGCAGTTGTTAAGCAACCAAGCAATAATCCGAGACCTACTAAGAACTCTCCAATTGGAACGACGGTATTAAAGATGCCTACATTAGGAAGCGCGAAATTTTCTAAAAATGCAACATACCACCCATAAACCATTCCGCCATCAGGGCCTTTTACTGGGTTGGCCACAGCATTTTTTAAATATCCAGATGCATCAAAGCCTCCAGTTAACTTGCCCCAACCAGCAGTTAACCAATTGTAGCCCATGTATATGCGTATCACTGCTAAAATAATTGAGGCAATTAAATTTTCCCGCAGAAAACTGACCATTGTAATTTTCCCTTCCTTTCGTTTAAAAAATCTCTATCACATTTCTTACTATTTGTTTTTGTGTATTTTTTTATGCAGTGATTAATAAAAAGTTTAGGGATACGAAATATATTATTTCACCACTTCTTCGCGATATAATGGTGGCCAGTCCTTGATACCATTGTCTTCGATTATTCCTATCGTAACATCGGCAATGTCTGGGTCAGTCATCAAATGGTCGCGGATTCGGAATTTAATATCATCAGCATCCGCTAATGAAAGGCCGGGACAAAGCTCTACATAGCTTTCAACATGATAGTATCGTCCTTCCTGTGTAATCCTAATTTTATTAATATCAGTGACGGCAGTGTCGCTAAAAATCATTTTTATTACCTTTTCCTCAATGTCTTTAGGTGCAGCTACACCAATTAATCCAACCATATTATCGAAACCAACCCGAAATCCCACCACGAACATAAGCAGGCCGATTAATATCGTTGTGAGACCATCCAAAGCAGCAAAGTTGGTAATAGCAGTCACCACCACAGCAGTTAGGGCAAGAAGAGCACCTGAGACGGCAACTAAATCCTCATAAAACACCAATCTTGTGGCCGGTGCGGCACGGCGAACATTTTTGAAGGCACCGAAGAAGATTCCACTACCCTTAGCGAGCGAGTTCGTTTCTACATTTATTTCCTTCATTGCTTTGATTAGGATTGCTCCATCAATCGCTAAATTGACGACGAGGACAGCGATATTTAACCATAGCCCGCCATGAACGACAGCAGGGTGTTGAATGAGATGCCAACCTTCCTTTACAGTTTCGTAGGCCATAATGGTTACGACAATGACCGCTACCATACAAAAGAGATTTATGACCCGACCGAACCCTGTCGGGAACCGGGCAGTTGGCTTTTTTTCTGATAAAATACTACCAATAAACACAAAGCCTTGATTGACCGCATCGGCCAATGAATGCATGGCGGAAGCAAACATTGTTCCACTGCCACTCATTGCAGCTGCAACACCTTTTGTTGCTGCGATAACAGCATTCCCAGCCATTGCTACTGCGGATGATTTATTTCCTCGCTTTACAAGGGTGAAAAAATTATCTTGTTGTGTTGTATGTTCCACGTTGTTAATCCTCCAAAAAGAATTTTCGTTAGTATTCCCTTTTTTATTAAAATAAAAAAACCGCTAACAATTAGCGGTTATAGAGAATTAATCAATGACATTTTCTTGACTCTCAGTCAGACATGGATCTATTTGATTTAAAATTTGCTGATTTGTTTCTGCCATATCCATATTACAGGTTTTTCTGGAAGCTTCCCCATTTTTAGTTTCAAATCCCATAAGTGCCTTGCAACTTTCGACCATTTGAGCAACATTTGTTTCAATTTGTACTCTTTTTTCTAAATCTATTGTATTTGCCAAAACTGCTCCACCCAATCCAAATAAGGTCGAGACAAATAATATCGAAATAATGATTTTTTTCACTTATAATCAACCTCCGTAGGTTAATTATAAGTGAAAAAACATGCTTGACACCCAAATTATTTATTACAAAATAATGAAGGGAATTATATTGCAACATAACTTTCGGAAATTACATAAAAATACCCTGTACGCAAACCCTATACTAAATAGGAGTATATATAAGGAGGAAGAAAATGCGTAAATACATAATGATTGTGCTTTTAATTATGATTGGTTTATTCATAACTGGTTGTGGTAATGATGGCCCAATCACACTTCAAGATGACCAAGGCAAAGATGTCACATTCGAAAACATGGACGAGCCGGCGTTAGTTTTCTTCTTTACTGGAAACACCTGAGACTACTGTAAATCGCAGCTGGTCGAGCTGCAAAATAAAAAGGAACTTTTCAAAGAATTCCCTGGAAATATTTACGCTGTCAGTGTTTCATCCGTAAAGGATCATAAAAAATTAAAGGAAGAGCTTGGACTCGATTATCCGCTCGTATCTGATGAAGATTTAGATTTAATTAGAAAAGCGGAAATGGTGGATAAGAGTGCACCAAAATCATTGCGTGGCTTTGCAGTCCTTGATAAAGCTGGTAATGTACTAAGTTCCGAAGTCGTCGATCCATTCGGAAATGAAGCAGAAGGAATTATTTCCTTTGCTGCAGAACAGGTTGCTAAATAAGAAATAAATGACTGCCGGATTTTGCTCGATGTATTTGAGTGAAACCCGGTTTTTTTTAAATACAAAAACTATTCGATAATTTCGTTAAAAGGTGATTGACAATCAAACGGTTGTTTGAATAACATAAACATAGAGATATTTCATTAAGGATTGATAAAAGGAGGAACAGACTATGGGGCATCATCATCACCACGGTCATTCCCATGAGCATGGTCATCACCATCACTCAAGCAACCAAAAAGCACTTTTTTGGGCTTTCATTCTCATCGCCATATTTATGGTTGTCGAGGTAATTGGAGGGATACTAACTAATAGCTTGGCTTTACTATCTGATGCAGGACATATGCTTAGTGATGCGGTTGCCCTCGGCTTAAGCTTCTTTGCAATTAAAATAGGGCAGCGTAAGGCAACTATTAGTAAGTCTTATGGCTATAAGCGTTTTGAGATTATTGCTGCTGGCTTGAATGGCATTACCTTAATCGTTATTTCCTTATATATTTTTATTGAGGCCTATCAACGCTTTCAGGACCCGCCGGAAATTCAAAGCCTTGGGATGTTGACCATATCACTTATTGGACTTTTAGTAAATATTGCAGCCGCGTTTATCCTTATGAGCGGAGATAAGGATGGGAATTTAAATGTCCGCAGCGCTTTTCTACACGTCATTGGTGATATGCTAGGGTCTGTTGGGGCAATTTGTGCAGCACTCCTCATTTATTTCTTCGGCTGGGGATTCGCCGATCCAATCGCTAGTATCATTGTTGCTATCTTAATTTTGTTTAGCGGTTGGAATGTCACGAAGGAATCACTTCACATCTTGATGGAGGGAACGCCATCAAATATTGAGTGCGAAAAAGTAAAGCAGGCGTTAATGAAGATTCCATGTGTGAATGATGTCCACGACTTGCATGTTTGGTCAATTACCTCAGGAATGCCGATGCTAACTTGCCACATCTCGATTGGGGATGCGACAAGTCACGACACCGTCCTAACTAACGCTCAATCACTGCTCCATGACCAATTTGGAATTGACCATAGTACAATCCAAGTGGAACAAACAGCCCAAGGTTGCGCTAGCCCGCATGGGACATGTAATTAATTGTAATAAAAGTAGGAACAGTCGGTAGGGGCTGTTCCTGTTTTTATTTTAAAAGAAGTAATATTTTCTGCATTCTAGCCGGCTTCTATAGACGACAAATTAATGCCGAATTTTTGTTAAACAATGTTCACTTTCCCTGAGGTTTTCTTCACATCATCAACATAACTATTTCATATACTTTTTCTATTCTTAATACACGAAAAGGTAGTGAACTCGATGAGTATGAGACGGGAAAAGATTAATGTTTACGATATGACCTGTACGTCTTGCGAAAAACGGGTTGAACGGTCAATAAATAAATTACCCGGAATAAAAAAAGTGAAAGCAAACTTCAGCGGTCAATTTGCTGAACTCGAATACGATGATAAAGTTGTAAGCGTTAGTGAAATTAAGGATGCAATCCAAAAAGCGGGTTATACAACCGACGGTAGGAAGGATTACAAATTCATTGGAATTTTGGTTGTAGTCGCTGCAATCGCATTGCTCGGAATGAATACAAGTGGCTTTGATATGGATGCGAAATTGACCAACGCTTCGTATGCCGTTTTATTTATGGTAGGGGTGCTAACTTCAATTCACTGCGTTGGCATGTGCGGTGGTATTATGCTTTCACAAAGCTTGAACAAGGCGACCAAAACAAGCAAATTTGAAGCGATGAAGCCGGCCATTTTTTATAACATGGGTAGGGTTGTTTCTTATACCATTCTTGGTGGCATTATCGGTGCAATCGGTTCGGTCTTTTCTCTATCATTATCCGCACAAGCTGGACTACAAATCTTTGCCGGTGTGTTCATGATTATGATGGGCTTTAATATGGCAGGCTTTAGTTGGTTCCGTAAGTTTCAAATTAAATTACCTGCTGCAGTTTGTAAAATGCAGGCGCGCCCAAAGGCGCCGTTCATGGTTGGATTTTTCAATGGCTTAATGCCATGTGGCCCGCTGCAAACAATGCAGATTTTTGCATTAGGAACAGGTTCGGCAGTGGCAGGTGCTTTATCTATGTTCATGTTTTCCTTAGGAACAGTGCCGTTGATGCTGGCATTTGGTGCTGTAACAGGTTTGTTAAGCAAGGGCTATACAAAGCAATTGCTTAAGTTTGGTGGGATTTTGATCATCGTACTTGGAATCATCATGGGGAATCGTGGTTTAGCGCTAGCTGGTATGAATATGAGCCCGATGTCATTGGTCGAGAAAATTGGTGGATTTGGCACAGAAAATGTTGCATCAGCCAATGCAGTAAAAGCTACGATTAAAGATGGCGTTCAATATGTTAATATGACAGCTTCATATAGTGGCTATAATCCTAATACGATTTATGTTCAAAAAGACCTTCCAGTTAAATGGGTAGTTGACGGCAAAGAGCTTTCAGGCTGTAATAATGCAATTGTCATTCCGGATTTAAATATTCAACAAAAGCTTCAAAGTGGCTTAAATACTATTGAATTTACACCAGAAGATAAGGATCTTGCCTTCAGCTGCTGGATGGGAATGATTCGTGGCACAATAAAGGTTGTTGACAATCTTGAGAAGGTCTCAGCGTCTGAAAGTACAGCTTCGTCTGATGATGCATCAACTGGTACATCAAATGGTGGAGCAACAACAGAAACAAACCCAAGTATTTATGGAGATGATTTATCGAAAGTTCCAACAGAGCGCTTAGTGAAAAAAGCAGAATTGGTTGGAGCCGGAAATGAGCAAACTGTTCTCGTAAAAGGGATTGGCTTTGAATTTGAGCCATTAATCATTGTGTCCCAGACGGGAGTTTTAACGAAGTTCTCGTTTGATTTGACAGAATTTGATAAACCAGATAGTGAATTTATGTTTGTAGATATGGAAAATAAACAAATTATCCAGAAGTTTACGGGGCAAAGTGGTGTGGTGAATGTCGAGTTTACAAGTGAAAGTTCACGTACTTACGGAATCTATAAAGACGAGCAGTTGCTAGGCGTGTTTGAGACAGTTGAGGATTTGAATAGCGAGGATCCAGAGGAAATGCGTAGTAAGTATCTAGGATAATATATTAGTAAGTTGGCGGCAGTGGTGATGCTTGTAAGCATCATCGCTGGCGCTTTTTAATTTGTTGTTTTTGGTGGTGTGGGTTGGTTCGTGGGAGATAACATTTTGCTTTTGGTCATTCATAAGTTCAAGAATAGAAATAGTTGCCGCCAAAATGAACTCGTGGAGGTTTTATGAGTTCAAAATTCATGTGAAATATCGTGGAAATGAACTCATGGAGGGTTTATGAGTTCAAAACTCATGCGAAATTTCTTAGAAATGAACTCATGGAGGGTTTATGAGTTCAAAACTCATGTGAAATATCGTGGAAATGAACTCATGGAGGGTTTATGAGTTCAAAACTCATGCGAAATATCGTGGAAATGAACTCATCGAGGGTTTATGAGTTCAAAACTCATGTGAAATATCGTGGAAATGAACTCATGGAGGGTTTATGAGTTCAAAACTCATGCGAAATTTCTTAGAAATGAACTCATGGAGGGTTTATGAGTTCAAAACTCATGTGAAATATCGTGGAAATGAACTCATGGAGGGTTTATGAGTTCAAAACTCATGCGAAATATCGTGGAAATGAACTCATCGAGGGTTTATGAGTTCAAAACTCATGTGAAATATCGTGGAAATGAACTCATGGAGGGTTTATGAGTTCAAAACTCATGCGAAATTTCTTAGAAATGAACTCATGGAGGGTTTATGAGTTCAAAACTCATGCGAAATTTCTTAGAAATGAACTCATGGAGGGTTTATGAGTTCAAAACTCATGTGAAATATCGTGGAAATGAACTCATGGAGGGTTTATGAGTTCAAAACTCATGTGAAATATCGTGGAAGTGTGTCATAGAAGGTCTCAAAGGAACAAAACACAAGCCCAAAATCAAATAAGTGTCTCATAGAGAGTCTCAATAGAACAAAACACAAGCCCTAAACCAAAGAAGTGTGTCATAGAGGGTCTCAATGGAACAAAACTCAAGCCCCAAACCAAATAAGTGTCTCATTGCAGGTCCCCAAGGAACAAAACTCAAGCACAGAGAACCAAGAAACCACCCTCCCTCCCGAAAAAAACAACAAAAAAAGTCTCATAGAAGCATTCTATGAGACAAAATCACTAATTTAACGCGCAGGTCTAAACCCTTTCAATCGCAATGCGTTCAGCAACACGGAAACTGAACTAAAGCTCATCGCTGCAGCCGCAATAATTGGATTTAACAATGGTCCGCCGAACAAGTACAACACGCCCATCGCCACTGGAATACCTAAAGTATTGTATCCAAACGCCCAGAACAGGTTTTGCTTAATATTTGATATCGTTTTTTTACTTAATTGAATCGCTGTTGGAACATCCATCAAGTCGCTGCGCATTAGCACGATATCCGCAGATTCCATGGCAACATCCGTACCTGATCCAATCGCAATTCCGATTTCAGCTTGGGCCAATGCAGGAGCGTCATTAATACCGTCTCCAACCATTGCCACTTTACGACCTTCACTTTGAATTTTCTTCACTTCATTTGCTTTATCCTGTGGGAGCACTTCAGCAAGCACGCGATCAATCCCAACCTGGCGAGCAATTGCTTCGGCAGTGCGGCGATTGTCACCTGTGAGCATCGCCACTTCAATTCCCATTTTATGAAGCTGTTCAATCGCCTTTTTACTATTTTCCTTCACTGTATCGGCTACGGCGATAATACCCGCCATCTCACCATCAAATGCCACATACATTGGTGTTTTGCCTTCGCTTGCTAAGCGGTCCGAAACAGGTTCAAGTTCTACCAAAGAGATGTCTCTGTCTACCATGAGCTTTCGATTTCCTAATAGAACTAACTTTCCATCAATCGAAACTTCAATACCATGACCAGGTATCGCCTTAAATAAGTCAAGCTTCTTAAACTCTAAGCCGCGGTCTTCAGCGCCTTTTACAATTGCTTCACCAAGCGGATGCTCTGAACCTTTTTCGGCAGAAGCGGAAATGGCTAATAAATAATCCTCGGTAATGCTGTTATTGACTACGACTACATCAGTAACCTTTGGTTTACCTTCTGTAATTGTTCCTGTTTTATCAAATACAATTGTATTAATTTTATGCGCAGTCTCTAAAGCAACTCCGCTCTTAATCAATACACCATGCTCAGCGCCCTTACCAGTACCAACCATGATGGCTGTCGGTGTTGCTAAGCCTAGCGCGCAAGGACAAGCAATAACAAGGACTGAAATAAAGATTGTTAGTGAGAACACGCCAGTTTCTCCAGCAAAGAAGTACCAAGCTGCTGCGGCTAAAATGGCAATCCCGATTACCACCGGAACGAAGTAGCCTGAGATGACATCCGCCATTTTGGCAATTGGTGCTTTAGAGCCTTGCGCATCTTCTACAAGTTTAATAATTTGAGCTAAAGCGGTATCCTTACCTACACGTGTGGCTTTATATTTTATAGAACCATTTTTATTAATACTAGCACCGATAATTTTATCACCAATATTTTTTTCAACCGGAATACTTTCTCCAGTCAGCATCGATTCGTCAACAGAAGTGATTCCTTCGATCACAACACCATCGACTGGCATTTTTTCGCCTGGTTTAACGATGATGATGTCGCCAACTTCTACTTCATCAATCGAGATTTCAATTTCTTTATCATCTCGTAAAATAATGGCTGTTTTTGGCGCCAACCCCATCAGCTTCTTAATCGCCTCAGAAGTCTTACCCTTCGTTACTGCTTCTAAATATTTCCCGAGCATAATCAAGGTGATAATCACGCCTGCAGCTTCAAAATAAAGATCGTAGGCGTAATCAATATTGCCACTATTGATTTGATAAATGGCAAAAAGTCCGTATAGGAAGGCCGCTGAAGTACCAATGGCTATCAACGAGTCCATATTTGGACTTCTTTGAAAAAGTGAAGAATAACCGACGGTGAAAAATTTATATCCAGCTATCAGTACTGGAATTACTAATAACAATTGAACAAGCCCAAAGTATAAAGGATTAATCATTGGGTCAATTAGCTCAGGAATCTCGTATTCCAACCCAAATTGTTCTTTCACCATGTGTCCCATTGAAATGTAGAGTAATGGAACTGTAAAGATAGCGGATATAATGAACTTTTGCCATAGCACTTTAATTTCGTGTTCTTTTCGCTCTTTGTCATTATCGACTGCAGCTTCTTCTTCAAGTGCTTTATAGCCAGCCTTTTCAATTGCTTTTTTAATATCGGAAACTCTCACCTTGGATGGTTCAAAGCTGATTGTTAGTTTCTCAGTTGCGTAATTGACATTGGCTTGTACAACCCCATCAAGCTTTCCAGTTACTTTTTCAATCCGCTTTGCGCAAGCTGCACAAGTCATTCCTTCAATTTTAAGAGATTTCGAATTTGCTTCAATCATAGCTTCATAGCCAGCTTTTTCGATTTTTGCTTGAATGTCGGCTAGTGTAACCTTTGTTTCATCAAATTGAATGAGAAGTTTTTCAGTTGCATAGTTGACGCTTGATTCGATTACGCCATCGAGCTTGCACGTTACCTTTTCGATTCGTTTCGCACAAGCAGCGCAAGTCATACCGCCAATTTTTAAACTTTTTTCCACTGTCTGTCACCTCAGTCTGGTTGTTTTTTTATAAAAATAAACCAGTTATTGTGTTTCTGCCATTTGTAGAGATAACCACCCCTTTTAAGAGGTGGTTAATAAAGGGGGTATGGTATCTAGCTTTAGCGGCAAGCCCCTCGAGGTCACAAGTCAATCCGTCCAAAAGGTTAAAGAACAACCTTTCGGCCGGCTCGTCTTGTATCTGTCGCCACGAGCGAGCCGCTTCCGCTTTTCTGATTAACTTTTTATATCGTAGATTTTAACGATTCGATCAGGGCTTGCTCCCATGCCCATGTCGTCGTCCGTTGCTTCTTGGTAGGTCCAGCCGCTGCCTTCGAGCTTGTCCACGTCTAATCCGGCTTTAACTAGTGGTTCTGCTTTTAAGACGAAAACCATGTCCGCATCATTGATTCCAAGCTCTTCAGTCCACTGAACTTGATAGCCCTCACCAATCGTTAATGCATAGTGTTGTTGGTCTTTGTGGTAGGCAACCATTTCTGTGTCTGTTTTTAATAAGCGGCGCATGGAGTCCTCAGAGCCATTCGATGCTTGCTTTTTGTCAGAGACATTGTAAGGCTTAATTAAGCGGTTTGGAAGCTCTTTACCTTTGTCATCCTTGCCAGCTGGTTCAAATAACCACTCGTTTTTATCAAGCTTTTCTACGTCAAGTCCAGCCTCAATTAATGGATCAGCGAGCATGACCATGGCAAAATCAGCTTTGTTTGCTGACATATCCTTGCTCCACTCAAATTTTTCCCCGCTAGGAAGCTCGAAGCCCCAGTGCTTTAGAGCGTCGTGGAAGCCTTTTTTATCCGGATAAGCCTTGACGATTTTATTAAAGGAATCTAGTGCTTTGTCTGCATCTTTATCTCCTGTTACTGGGCGACTGCAGCCGGTAAAGGCAACTAATAATGCAGTTGAAATAAGCGCTGTTGCTAATATTTTCTTCATGTTAATCGTGCTCCTTTAGAATCTGTTATGATTACTTCATTAGAGTAATGAATTCTTATGTAGACAATATGAAGAACGGATTAAATTCAAATTTTAGCCACAGTTGAAAAACAAAATTGCATTAAAAGGCAAAAAAAAATAAAGCATGAGAGCGACTTATGCTTTATTTTTCAAATTTAACTTTTACGGTTGTGCCTTGTCCTTCAATGCTATCAACGTCGATGGTGGCCTTGTGAAGGTCGATGATGTTTTTGACGATTGTCAGTCCAATACCAGTTCCGTCTATTTGATTTCGGCTTTTATCCCCGCGGTATAAACGCTCGAAAATGAACGGCAAATCCTCACTGCTGATCCCGATTCCATTATCCTTCACTTCGACGATAAAATGCTGGGCATCACCGTATAGCTTAATCGTAATAGAACCGTTTTGGTTTGTGAACTTCAGTCCATTTGATAATAGATTAATAAATACCTGTTTCAGCTTGTCGCGATCACCGTTAATCATATAGCTCATGCCTGGTGCGATGTAGTACTCAATAGTAATATTCTTCGCTTCAGCTGCAAGATAGAAGTCCTTACAAATATCGCTAAGAAACTCATCTAGTTTTATTTTTTCCAAATGAATCTTAATACTTTCAGACTCAAATTCTTTTAAGACATTCAGATTATTGATTAATCGTCCGAATCTTATTACTTCTTCATTTAAATTGGTCAAGCGCTCGGTCGTGACGGGAAAGACTCCATCAATCATCGCCTCTAAATTGTTCTGCAAGACGTTTAACGGCGTTCTAATTTCATGCGAAATATCAGAAACTAATTTCTTACGTAAAGTATCCTGTACCTTTAGTTTTTCAGCTAGGATGTTAATACTATTCCTGAGATTCTCTAATTCTTCAATATTACTTTCCGAACTAGATTTAATATCGAAGTTACCCTTTGAGAGGGTGACAGACATATTTGCGACATCCTTAATTGGATTTGAGAATTGTTTGGAAAAATAAAGACTTAAAAGTATTGTTAATACGAGAGTGAGCAAACCACCGGCAATAATGCTTTTATTAATTGAAGCTTTAAAGTCAATATCCTCTTTTGATAAAAGCACAGAGGAGTACTGGCCAATCTCTACATATCCGACGACATCTCCACCGTCGGTGATTTCGAACGTCTTTGTGGTGTAAACTCCGTTATCCTGCGTAAACATCGATTTTAAATGGTCGCGATTTTGTAAATCGTGAGAATCCATACCCCAAATAACATTTTGATTTACATCCTTAACGGTTAGGCAATAATTACCCATATATGCCTCGTGCATCAATTCTTTACCAGTGCTTTCGAGCCACTTACCATCACGTTTGTAGTCCTCATTGATATAGTTCACTATTCGTTGATAGCGCTTGTCCTGAAGATCCTCCATATAATGATCGAATTTTTTGTTAACTGTTATGTTCACAAACAATGTGACGAGCAAAATCGATACGATTGAACAGCTGACAAACATCAGACTGAGTCGTTTGCGAATGGTTTGCATTATTGCTCACCGCCAAATTTATAGCCAACCTTCATTACCGTCACAACATATTTAGGGTTTTTTGTATCTGTTTCGATTTTTTTGCGGATATTTTTGATGTGAACATCAATTGTACGGTCGTAGCCTTCGAAATCAGCACCAAAGATTTTATTAATCAATTGCTCGCGCGACAGGACTTTCCCTTTATTGGCAACGAGTGTATAAAGGATATCGAATTCATTAGGTGTTAATAGAACCACTTCGTTTTGCACCTTCACGATTCTTTTCTCGTAATCGATAATTAAATTACCATCGTTGAAAAGGTATTGAGAGGAGCCATCGCCGTTATTGAGTCTGCGGAAAAGTGCATTTACTCTGGCGGTAAGTTCACGTGGACTAAAGGGTTTGATTAAATATTCATCGGCACCAATGTTCAAGCCCTCGATTCGATTTTCTAATGCCCCCTTGGCAGTAAGCATAAAGATATGGACATTAGAGCTTTGCCGAATGATTTTACAAACCTCTTCACCGCTAATATCGGGTAGCATTAAATCGAGAAGAATTAGTTGAAAATCGTGAGCCTTAAACAAATCAAGGCCCGCCAAACCAGAAGTAGCCGTATAAACCACATAGCCCTCCTTCTCCAAATAACCCTTCAAAACCGTCGCAACATTCACTTCATCTTCCACAACCAAAATATTCTTCAAACTAAATCACCTCGACAAAATTCGGGTGGTGCCTGTCACCTTTTTCGACAAAATTCGGGTGGTGACAGGCACCTCTAAAACCAGTATGTTATTGTGTCTAGTACTCCGATTACGATAAATAGAAAAGCTGCTGCTTTTTGGATTGTGTTTCCGATTTTGCGGCTTTTTTTCATCAGCGCCCCGTCAAGACCGATAAAGGTGATGATTCCGGCAAAGATTAGTACTGGAAGCGATGTCCCGACCGCAAACAAAGATGGCAGCACAGCTCCGTAGGGAGAAGTCAGCACAATCGGCATTAACGAAAAGAAAAAAAGTGTAAACATTGTTGGACAAAACGCAATCGAAAAGCTTACGCCCATTAAAAACGAACCAAGCTTACCCTCTTTTTTACGTAGCGGGATCAGCCTAGAAACTGAATCCAGCCATCTCATTTTCACAAATCCAATCAAGACAAGTCCAATCAGAATAAAGAGCGGACCCATCAGCTTTCGGAAAACAGAGAAATAGTTTGGTAAAACATCTTGAAACTCTCGGCCGAGCAGCCATACAGCGAGTCCCAACCCTGAGAATACAACGATTTTTCCGAGCACAAAAAAACCAATTTCGACCCATTGGCTCCTAGATTGCAGGCTACGATTGCCGTAAAAGGTGATTGCGCCAATGTTTCCGGTCAACTGACAAGGTGCAAGTGCCCCAATCAGCCCTAACACGAGACTGGCCAAAATCGGAATTTGGTTCAGCTCGTTGACAATATTAATGAACGGACTGCTTAGCATCCTGCTAATATCTGAAAGAATTCCATACATATAGGTTCCTCCGTCTAGCTAGTTTACCCAATCGATTATACTTGGATGATATGTTGATGATATGAACTTTCAAAAAAAGGACAGATTTTTGACAGCGCAATGCATGTCAGCAATCCATCCTCTTCATATAAAGTATTTCATCTAAAAACTAAAAATCGGTGATGATTTCAGGTACAAATCCTTCTACCAATTACTCAGGAATTGGAGTTGGGGTTGGTGTACCGTATGATTCGTATTTTTTCGTAATGGTTTTATTGATTTCCTTAAGGTCTTTACCGTCTTGATACATTTCAGTCGCCTCACGGGCGATCACTACGCAAATGTCTCAGGCTATCCCCATTGTGTCCCAGCCAGTAACGGCATTATTCTTGTCCATTCCATCAACGAAACAGTCAAGGTTGCTGATGTGTCCATCCTGTTCATAACAGCCACAATAGCATGGTACAGAAGCTAGTGCTTGTGGATATTGAGCTGCCATAATATATGCCTCTTTGACTTCTGCCTTAGCGCTTGTTACATAATCAGGCAGTTCCAAGTGTTTTGAGTCTAATGCTAATTCTTCTTTAGAACCACAGCCAGATAATAGGATCATTGCAATGGCGCCTAATAGGACTGTGAAAAGGTATTTCTTCATAAGTGTGCATCCTCCAATCTCTAGTTTGCTATTTCATTATAACAACATAACGATAATAGATACTGTGTAAAATGGTACGGATTCATGACATAATGGCCAGGCTGTTTACGCTGAAACATAAGTTAGCATACCAGTAAGATTTGAAGATGATATGAAGATTAATGTTTTAAAAATGTCATTACAGTGACTTTTGTTTATCTTTAATAAAAATTAAATGGTCATTTAGGCAGGAAACTGGATTTTTTATAGCTAAATTCATTAAGTAAAATATTAATCATTCGTAAGTGGGACTGTATGTGAACTGGCAATAGCAGTAATTTGCTCATGATGCATGGGGGGAACCTAAATGAAAGAACAAGTAGTTCAATTACTGCAACAATATGATTCATATGCATTGTTCATTAGTATCATATTAAATGTAATTATAAGTCTTATCGGATTTATACCAAGCTTGTTTCTAACAGCAGCGAATATTGTCATGTTTGGATTTTGGGAAGGAACGCTTGTGTCCTTTGTAGGAGAAGTGATAGGTGCAGTAGTTTCGTTCCTAGTTTACCGAAAGGGCTTGGCAGGTATTGCTGATTCAAAGGCTTTACAACGACCAATAGTTAGAAAGCTTTTAGAGGTGGAGGGTGGACATGCCTTTATATTAGTATTTTCATTGCGTTTACTTCCGTTTGTCCCATCCGGTGTCATAACGTTTTTAGCAGCAATTGGTCGAATGTCCCTTATCGTTTTTGTTCTATCAAGTACTTTGGGTAAGTTGCCTGCTTTATTGATTGAAGCATATTCTGCGAACGAACTGATTCAATGGTCTTGGCAGGGTAAAATCATCATTACGATTTTGGCAGGATTTTTATTATTCACGTTATTTAAAAAAACAAATCGTCCCAAAAAAGGGAGTCATCCGTTGTAAAGGGCTCCTTTTTAAACGTCCTTGTGCTTTTCTTACTTTTTCCAGTGTAATTGCCACCCGTTAGATAACAATAAAATTACAGAATGCATCATGGGGGGAGAGTACATGAACGAATTGCTAAAACTAGACCGGCCAATGTTGATTCTAATGGTTGGTGTTTTATTGTTTCATTTTGGGACCTATATGGTTACCCCCATCTTGCCGATTATCTTGCAGGCTCAAGCGGGGCTTTCGTTTATCCAAATCGGCACTGTGCTTGCGGCACTTGCGATTTCGTTCCAGTTTGGCAGTATTTTTGGAGGCTTTTTGGCCGACCGGATTGGTAGAAGAGCGATTATTAGCTTAGGCTCACTGCTCGTTGCATTAGGATATATTGGATTTGGACTCTTTAGTTCATTCGTTTTCTTAGTATTAATGGCTATCGTAATAGGGATAGGTAATGGTTTGTACGCACCTTCAACAAAAGCAGCAATAGCAGCCTTGGCATCAAAGGAAAATCAAACGACAGCATTTTCGCTTAGAGGGATTGCGGCAAATGTAGGAATTGCTGCATCGGGTCTTATGGTGTTTTTCTTTATCTCTGGCACATCGTCTAAGCTCATTTTTTGGATAGCTGGGGCAATTTTTGCAATTCTTGCAGTACAAAGCTGGTTATTTGTTCCAAATAATTGTGGCAACCAACCATGTCCTGAACTTCCTAAGGGCTCTTACTTTGAGGTTTTTAAAAATAAACCATTTTTAGTTTTCGGCGGCGTTAGTATTTTTATATGGGCCTTGTATGCTCAATTGTCATTTGCACTTCCGTTACGCGCTGCAGTCATTTTACCGGATCCGGAGGATGTTGCTCTTATTTGGACCATTAACAGTATTATTGTTATTTTCTCTCAAGGTCTTGTAACAAATTGGATTATTAAGCGGCTTCACCCTTTTACCGCGCTTGGACTTGGTGTTTTCATCATTGGTATTGGAGTTGGTTCGCTTTATTTTGCGAGCGCTTTTATTCATTTAATGCTAAGTGCAGCAATTTTTATTTTTGGTGAAATGCTGATATTACCAACGATTGATAGTACTGTGTCTCAGCTGTCACGGGCAGATTTAATCGGGATTTTCTTTGCAATGGCTAATGTTGTCTCTGGGTTAGGAGAAGCTGGTGGGAAATTCGCCGGCGGTCGTCTCCTTGACGTCGGTACCACACTGGGGTACCTACCGTGGCTCGTTTATTTTAGCAGTGGGATAGTTTTGAGCCTGATTGTTATCCTGTTTTTAAGGAGATGGCAACCGCTCAATCAACTTTTACAGGCAGCAGCGGAAAAACCAAATGGACCAAAGCATGCTCCAAAAGTGAGGCATGCTCCCGTTCAGCATCCATCCCATCCGTTTAATAATTGGGTGCCTGAAAGCTTGTGGCGCAAGCGGAGACCGACTTAAACAGCTTCAACAAATATAAATTTTTAAAAAATAGGCTAACAACCACTTTACATACTACAGGGGGGTATGGTACCTTAAGTATAAGGGAGGTAGGTAAGTTGTGGATCAATCAAACCCAAAGAAAAACAAATCTCAAGAAGCAAGCATCATAGATGACATCATTCAAATGATGGGTGAGTCGACCCAGGTCGATGATCATGAAGCTGAGGATGCTGCATGTTCAACTTGTCATTCAGGCTCTGAGCGTAAAAGCCACCATTCAGAACAATCGAAGAAAAACCTCATCACCAGGTTAAATCGGGTTGAGGGACAAATTCGTGGAATAAAGGGGCTTATCGAGAAGGATACTTATTGTGATGATGTGATCACCCAAATTGCCGCAACCCAAGCAGCCTTGAACAGTGTCGCTAAGCTATTGCTTGAAGGGCATTTGCGAAGCTGCGTTGTCGAACGGATTCAAGAGGGAGATCCTGAAATAATTGATGAGCTGCTTACTACCATCCAAAGACTAATGAAAAAATAGTGAGGGGTATGACAACATGGAAAACATTACATTAAAAGTAGCAGGAATGTCTTGCGATCATTGCGTAAAAGCAGTTGAGGGAAGCGTTGGAGAATTAAATGGCGTTCAAACTGTGAAGGTTGATTTAAAAGCAGGGACAGTCAATATCGAATTTAACCCTGAAGCTGTTACACTTGCTACCATTAAAGAAACGATCGATGATCAAGGCTATGATGTAGAATAATTGATACTAGCGTGCTAGCAATAGCGCGCTTTTCTCGGAATTATATATACCCACACCGGGTATGAAGGGGAGTTGTGAAACATGAGCCAAGACCTCAAGGAAACTAGCTTGCAAATTTCAGGAATGACTTGTGCAGCATGTGCTGTTCGCATCGAGAAAGGTCTAAACAAGCTCGAAGGTGTAGAAGAGGCCACGGTCAATCTTGCTTTAGAAAAATCAGCCATTAAATACGACCCTACAAAAACAAATATAGAAAATATTCAAGCTAAAGTTCGAAATCTAGGCTACGATGTTGTAACCGAAAAATCAGAATTTGAGATTACTGGCATGACGTGTGCTGCTTGTTCTGCCCGCATCGAAAAAGGCTTAAATAAACTCGAAGGCGTCGTTAAAGCAAATGTCAATCTTGCCTTAGAAAAAGCCAGTGTTGAATATAATCCTGCCGCTTTATCAAAGTCGGATATCATCAAAAAAGTTCAAGCACTGGGTTATGGCGCAGCAATTAAAGAAGAAGTGAAGAGTCAGGACGCTGCCGACCATCGTCAACGTGAAATCGATAATCAAACCGGAAAGTTTTTATTTTCAGCGATTTTGTCACTGCCACTGTTATGGGCGATGGTTGGCCACTTTGAATTTACCTCCTGGATGTATGTGCCAGACATGTTTATGAATCCTTGGGTCCAACTAGCCCTGGCTACTCCAGTCCAATTTATCATCGGAAAACAGTTTTATGTCGGTGCTTATAAGGCGTTAAAAAACGGGAGTGCCAATATGGATGTACTCGTCGCCCTTGGCACATCGGCAGCCTATTTCTATAGTTTGTATTTGTCATTGCTCTCATTAAATGAAACAACGCACACTGTAGAACTTTATTACGAAACAAGTGCAGTGCTGATTACGTTGATTATTTTAGGAAAGCTGTTTGAAGCAAAGGCGAAGGGCCGTTCGTCTGAAGCGATTAAGAAGCTAATGGGGCTCCAAGCAAAGAATGCGGTTGTTGAGCGGGATGGCGTTGAGACTGAAATTCCGCTCGAGGAAGTCGTCGTTGGTGATATCCTGCACGTTAAACCTGGTGAAAAGATTCCGGTTGATGGAAAAATTACTGCCGGACAGTCGGCTATCGACGAATCCATGTTAACAGGTGAGAGTGTTCCGGTTGACAAAACCATTGGCGATAGTGTTATTGGCGCTACGATTAATAAAAATGGATTTTTGAAGATAGAAGCAACCAAGGTTGGCAAAGATACTGCTCTTGCCCAAATCATTAAAGTGGTGGAAGAGGCTCAAGGCTCAAAGGCACCAATCCAACGCCTTGCTGATCAAATTTCTGGTGTATTTGTGCCAATTGTAGTCGGTATCGCTGTTGTAACCTTTTTGGTTTGGTATTTCTGGGCAGCTCCTGGTGACTTTGCTGAGGCTTTGGAAAAACTAATTGCTGTTCTGGTCATCGCATGTCCTTGTGCGTTGGGACTTGCGACACCGACGTCGATTATGGCAGGCTCCGGTCGGGCGGCCGAGTTCGGGATTTTGTTTAAGGGTGGCGAGCACCTCGAAATGACGCACCGCATCTCAAGTGTTATTTTAGACAAAACCGGAACGGTTACGAACGGAACACCTGTATTAACCGATGTCATTCTGGCCGGCAATCGATTTACAGAGGCTGAGTTCTTAACTTTCGTTGGTTCGGCTGAAAAGCAATCAGAGCATCCATTGGCACAGGCAATTGTTCAAGGTATTAAGGATAAAGGAATCACTATACAAGATGTATTCGGATTTGAAGCAATCCCAGGCTATGGTATTCGTGCAACCGTTGCTGGAAAAAATGTTCTCGTTGGTACCCGCAAATTAATGCTTATGAAAAATATTGAAATTGGTGAAGCTTTACCCCAGATGAATAGGTTAGAAAAAGAGGGGAAAACGGCGATGCTGGCAGCTATCGACGGTCACTACGCTGGAATTGTTGCCGTAGCTGACACGATTAAAGAAACCTCGAAGGAAGCGATCCGTCGCTTAAACGATATGGGACTTGAGGTAATTATGATTACCGGCGATAATCTGCAAACAGCTAAATCGATAGCAGCTCAAGTTGGGATCAATCACGTCATTGCTGAGGTTTTACCAGAAGGCAAGGCTGATGAAGTGAAGAAGCTCCAGGCTCAAGGTAAAAGGGTAGCAATGGTCGGTGATGGAATCAATGATGCACCAGCCTTAGCGGTCGCCGATATTGGAATGGCCATCGGTACTGGAACAGATGTAGCAATGGAAGCCGCCGATATCACGTTAATTCGCGGTGACCTAAATAGCATTGCCGAAGCCATTTACATGAGTAAAAAAACGATTCAAAACATAAAGCAAAATCTATTTTGGGCCTTTGGCTATAACACTCTCGGCATTCCAATTGCAGCTTTAGGATTCTTGGCACCATGGCTAGCAGGTGCAGCGATGGCATTCAGCTCCGTCTCAGTCGTGTTAAATGCGTTGCGATTGCAAAAAGTGAAGCTGTAATAAAAGGTTATTAAGAAAAATACCTCAAGTGGAATGGAGTGACATGTCTTGATCAAAAAATGGGTATTGGCCGCAGTGGCTTATTTACTTTTAGTGGTGGTCGGTTACGGCATCTATAGCTCAACAGTTGAACCAAATGAACAGCAAATGGATATGAAACAAGAAGAACAAGGATAAGTAGTAAAGGCATTCGGGTAAGACCAGCTGATCATTGGTCAAACCCGATATGCCTTTTTTTGTAAAAATAGACCTATTTTTTCCTAAAAATACCAAATTTGTTATATAATGAATGTATCAAAAAGCATGGTTAAATGAAGGAGGGACAATGATGCAAAGGCGAGAATTTATCAGTAAATCATTAAAAAGCACTGCTGGTCTATTTGCTGTATCAGTGTTGCCGCTCGGATTGGCTGCATGTGGTAGTAAGGAAAAAACAATGGACACTAGCACGATGGCAAGCTTAGGTCCGTTGGCTAAGTTAGAAAGTGGAGAATTTCCAAAAAAGGTACAATATAACGTCAAGATTAAAGATGCCTGGACCACGCAAGATCTCGATGGCTTTGTTTATGTCAATAAACAGGAAGATGGTTCCTTAATCATTATGTCGCCAACCTGTACACACCTTGGCTGTACCGCAGGGGATGCAGAAGTTTCGAGTCAAGAAAAAGGCGTTCGTTACTTTTGCAAATGTCATGGAGGAGAATACGATGAATTTGGAAAAAATGTTAGTGGTCCACCACCGCGACCATTGGATACCTTCGAATCAGTAATACAAGATGGTGAAGTTTATATCTCGGTGTTGAGTCCAGTCAAACGAGAAGCATAACAAGGTCATTATAAACATTATGAAGCTGGGACAGAACTAAATCATCCGTATTAAAACTGAATGATTTTTATTGAAGAATATATTAAAGTTCTATGTTGATTTTTATGTAGGTATGAGAATAAATAAGAGGAGAATTTCCCGTTATTGTATGTCAGGGGGGCAAATTGAGCTGAAATAAGAGGAAAATTTCCGCTTAACTACTCCCAAACAGACAAATTCCAGTGATTTTTATGAAATAAGCGGAAAAACTCCCTTTATTCTTAGCAAAAAACCCATAATTCCCAAAATAAGCGGAATTCTTCCGCTTATTTTCAAACACAGGGAAATCAAGATTCGGGATAACACACATCAATATAAATGTTATCAACAGTCTTTTCAGGGTATGCCGATTGTAAAAAGGAATAAAAAAACGAACTATTACGAAATTCTAAGTTAGAATTTTCACGATAGTTCGCTTTTTTTGTTTAGTTGAAATAATTATGTCCCAGCCTCACTTTGCTAAATGGGTGCACACTCACTCTTACCCCTCCAACTACTCCCCACCGTTATGTAAGCTTGCATCTGCAACTGGGGCAGGCTTCGGAACCTCCTCACTAAACGGAAAATTACTAATAATAAACGCAAACACCAATGCTGTGACCAATAAGCTAATAAACACGTAAAATCGTTCTCGTAACAGTTTCACTCTGCCTTCAATCTCCTTTACAAAGAATACGACGGATATTCCATTTTAATTTTCATAAAACGGAACATCAACGAAACTTCAGAAATTTTCCGAACGTTACATGTTTATTAGCACAACGGACTAATTATTTATCATTTTTGTGATAAAAATGTGAGAATAATAGGTTATTAGATTTTTATCAAAATCCAAAGACGCGACATGGTAGGAATTTTTCAATACCACTTGTGCTTTATTTTTAGAAGAAACCCCCGCTATGATTTGGTCAGAGTCCGACGGTGGAACGACGTGGTCCTCCTCCGAAACGAGCGCTAACACAGGGTTTTTTACAAGTCCAAGAGAGTTTATCGTTTTATCAAGCACCTTTTGCAACTCATGAATTGCTGTTAGTGGTACAGATTCATACGTTATCTCAACTGCGCTAGCGTCCTTAATATCTGGTGCACCTTCTGGAATAAATCGTGGTCCAATTTCGTTGCGGTATTCATCATAGGCTGGGACGTGAAGCGCGGCGTTAATCGTGATAACACCCTTGATTTCAGGATACATTGCCGCAAGCTGAAGGCAAAGCGCTCCCCCCATTGATTGCCCAACAATAAAGATTTCCTCGCATGTTTCTCGCAATGTTAAATAGGCATTTTCAAGATCACGAAGCCAGTCAGTATGCTTTGCAGTTTCAAAATCGTAAATGGATGTTCCGTGACCTGTTAAGCGCGGTGCTAAAACAGTGTAGCCATAATGATTCAAGAGCTCACCAACCTCTCGCACGCTCTGTGGAGTTCCGACGAATCCATGTGATAAAAGGATTCCAATATTGTTGCCTTTAAGAAAGAAGGACTCTGCGCCCGTAATAACCGCCTCTTGTGTCATGTTCATATTTACACCACTTTCTATAAATAATTGAGCTTTTCTCAATGATAGTTCGAATTTTCTTGTTTTTAATTATAAAAGGAAATCGGGAGAAAAACAACACTAAATTTATAATTCTTATAAGTTAACTTGGAATTAACGATAAATAACTGCTCAAAGCCTTTGCAATTACTAGATTTTGGGGTTATTCTAGTAATACTAGAGATGTGCGTTTGAAAGAAGGTGTGCAATGGTGATTAAGTATTTGTCTGCACTCATATTGCCAGGAATGGTCGTCATATTGTTTTCACGGGTTACCTATAACCATGTGATTGGTTTAATCCTGTCTGTTGCGTTAATTGCAGCTTCTGTATACAAAGGCTATACAGATACATGGTGGTTAATCATTGTTGATGCCTTTTCGTTAACAGTCGGATTTTGGTACAGTACGCAAATGCTACAAAAAAAGAGAACAAAAGCACGATAAGGACTCCACAGCTATTATTCCGGCTGCGGGGTTTTTTTACGAATATTTGTTCGTGTATTATTGGTTTGTTTTCCTGTAATTGTGGTAGAATGGTAAGTGAGTTATTTTTATGAAAAATAAACCAAGATCCGCTATCTTTATGATGCAGATTTTTCAATAAAAGAATTATATACTGTCATTTCACTCAAGGGAGGTTTTAATAGTGAAGGACCAGTTTGAACTTGTATCAAAATACACCCCGCAAGGCGACCAGCCGGCAGCAATCAAGAAAATTGTCCAAGGTATTCACGAAAATAAACGTCACCAAACATTACTTGGTGCAACAGGTACCGGTAAAACATTCACGATTTCCAACGTCATAAAAGAGGTAAATAAACCAACCTTAATTATTGCTCACAATAAAACATTAGCAGGACAGCTCTACAGTGAATTTAAGGAGTTTTTTCCTAATAATGCAGTTGAATATTTTGTTAGCTACTATGATTATTTCCAACCTGAAGCTTACGTGCCATCGACTGATACTTTTATTGAAAAAGATGCCAGTATTAATGATGAAATTGATAAGTTGCGTCACTCGGCAACCTCCTCGTTGTTTGAACGAAAAGATGTTGTCATCATTGCAAGCGTATCATGTATTTATGGATTGGGGTCTCCAGAAGAATATCGTGAATTAGTTTTATCGCTACGGACTGGAATGGAAATCGATCGGAATCAACTGCTTCGTAAACTGGTTGATATCCAATACGACCGAAACGATATTGATTTCCAACGCGGAAGATTTCGGGTTCGCGGCGACGTAGTAGAAATTTTTCCAGCATCACGAGATGAACATTGCATCAGGGTCGAGTTTTTCGGCGATGAAATAGACCGGATTCGTGAAGTAGATGCGTTAACCGGAGAAATTATGGCTGAACGAGAACATGTCGCGATTTTTCCAGCATCCCACTTCGTTACCCGCGAAGAGAAAATGCAAATCGCGATTAAAAATATCGAAGCTGAGCTTGAAGAACGTTTAAAGGAGCTCCGGGAAGATAATAAGCTGTTGGAAGCACAACGTCTTGAACAGCGGACTCGATATGATTTGGAAATGATGAGAGAAATGGGGTTCTGTTCAGGGATTGAGAACTATTCCCGTCACTTAACATTACGGCCGTCGGGGTCGACTCCTTACACGTTACTTGATTATTTTCCAAAGGATTTTTTACTAGTTATTGATGAATCCCATGTTACCTTGCCGCAAATTCGCGGAATGTTTAACGGGGATAGAGCGAGAAAGCAAGTGTTAGTCGATTACGGCTTCCGTCTACCATCAGCGCTTGATAACCGGCCACTTACTTTCCAAGAATTTGAAAAGCATGTGAATCAAATCGTTTACGTATCAGCAACACCTGGTCCATATGAAATGGAGCATGCACCGGATGTTATTGAACAAATTATTCGCCCAACGGGACTGCTTGATCCGACAATTGATGTCCGTCCAATTGAAGGGCAAATTGATGATTTAATCGCTGAAATTCACGAACGAGTGAAAAAGAATGAACGGGTGCTTGTTACCACCTTAACGAAGAAAATGTCAGAGGATTTAACTGATTATCTTAAAGAGATTGGTATTAAGGTTCAGTACCTCCATTCTGAAGTTAAAACACTGGAGCGGATTGAAATCATCCGTGAGTTGCGTCTTGGAAAATATGATGTGCTTGTCGGTATCAATTTGCTCAGGGAAGGGCTAGATATACCTGAAGTATCACTTGTTGCGATTCTCGATGCTGATAAGGAAGGCTTCCTCCGTTCTGAGCGCTCCTTAATTCAAACGATTGGCCGTGCAGCCCGAAATGCAAACGGACACGTGATTATGTATGCTGATAAAATCACTAAGTCGATGGAAATCGCTTTAAATGAAACGAAGCGACGCCGTGAGATTCAGGAAGAGTACAATCGCAATCATGGAATTACGCCGCAAACGATTCAAAAGGATATTCGTGAGTCAATTAGAGCTACCCATGCTGCAGAAGATCAAGAAGATAATAAACCGGCAACAGCGCTTGGCAAGCTGACCAAAAAAGAGCGCGACAAGGTTATTGCTGATTTAGAAAAAGAAATGAAGGAAGCAGCCAAGGTTCTCAATTTTGAGAAGGCCTCCGAGCTTCGTGATTTAATATTTGAGTTAAAAGCGGAAGGATGACGTAATAACATGGCAATGGATAAAATCATCGTTAAAGGAGCCAGGGCTCATAATTTAAAAAATATTGATGTCACCATTCCGAGAGATAAGCTTGTTGTATTAACAGGACTTTCTGGTTCTGGGAAGTCCTCTTTGGCTTTTGATACGATCTATGCTGAAGGTCAGCGGCGCTATGTGGAATCGTTATCGGCATATGCACGGCAATTCCTAGGGCAAATGGATAAACCGGATGTCGATTCGATTGAAGGCCTTTCTCCTGCCATTTCAATTGACCAAAAAACAACCAGCAGGAATCCACGTTCAACGGTGGGGACTGTTACCGAAATATATGATTATTTACGTTTATTATTTGCTAGAGTAGGTCGGCCGACATGTCCGATTCATAAAATCGAAATCACTTCGCAGACGATTGAGCAAATGGTCGATCGTATCTTAGAGTATCCTGAACGAACAAAAATGCAAATTCTTGGTCCGATTGTTTCAGGTAGAAAAGGTGCTCATGTCAAAACACTTGAAGATATTAAAAAACAAGGTTATGTCCGCGTCCGCATCGATGGTGAAATGTATGACCTCGGCGATGAAATTGAATTGGATAAGAACAAAAAGCATTCGATTGAAGTAGTAGTCGACCGGATTGTCATTAAAGAAGGTATTGCGACACGCCTTGCAGATTCATTAGAAGCTGCTCTGTCACTAGGCGGAGGTAATGTTTTTATTGATGTAATTGGTGAAGAGGAGCTTTTGTTTAGCGAAAACCATTCATGCCCACATTGTGGTTTTTCAATCGGTGAATTAGAGCCGCGCATGTTTTCGTTCAACAGTCCATTCGGAGCTTGTCCTGATTGTGATGGACTTGGTGCCAAGCTAGAGGTCGATATGGATTTAATCATTCCGAACCGTGAGTTAACCTTAAATGAAAATGCCATTGCACCGTGGGAATCAATCAGCTCGCAATATTACCCACAACTTCTTAAAGCGGCATGTGACCACTTCGGTGTCGATATGAACACTCCAGTAAAGGATATTCCAGAGCATTTACTAGAAAAAATTCTTTATGGCTCAAACGGAGAAAAAATCTTTTTCCATTACGAAAATGACTTTGGTCAAATGCGCGAAGGCTATATCGAATTCGAAGGAGTCATTCGTAACGTCGAACGGCGCCACAAGGAAACAAGCTCAGACTTTATCCGTGAGCAAATGGAGAAATATATGGCGCACCATTACTGCCCAACCTGCAAAGGCTACCGCCTCAAGAAGGAAGCAATGGCAGTATTGATTACCGGTAAACATGTCGGCGAAATTACTTCACTTTCAGTTGGGGATGCTTATCGCTTCTTTGAGAATATTGAACTGACTGAGAAAGAGATGCAAATTGCCCATCAAATATTTAAGGAAATTAAAGAACGCATAGGCTTCCTAATAAATGTAGGACTTGATTATTTAACCCTTAGCCGTGCAGCTGGGACACTTTCAGGCGGAGAAGCACAAAGAATTCGTCTCGCCACGCAAATCGGTTCACGCTTAACCGGAGTCTTGTATATCCTAGATGAACCATCAATTGGTCTTCATCAACGCGATAATGACAGACTCATCAGTTCGCTAAAAAATATGCGCGATATTGGTAACACTTTGATTGTTGTCGAGCATGACGAAGACACGATGTTAGCCGCGGATTACTTAATTGATGTCGGACCAGGGGCTGGTGTACACGGTGGCTCGATTATTTCACAAGGGACACCAGAGGAAGTGATGGCTGATGCCAACTCATTAACCGGCCAATATTTAGCCGGGAAGAAGTTTATTCCACTTCCAATCGAGCGCCGCAACCAGGATGGTCGTTACATTGAAATTAAAGGTGCTAAAGAAAACAACTTAAAAAATATTAATGTAAAAATCCCACTAGGAATGTTTATTGCTGTAACGGGTGTATCTGGCTCTGGTAAAAGTACATTAATCAATGAGATTCTTCATAAATCATTAGCGCAAAAGCTTAATCGAGCTAAAATTAAACCTGGTGAGCACAAAGAAATCAAGGGGATTGAACAATTAGATAAGGTCATTGATATTGATCAATCACCAATTGGACGGACACCAAGGTCGAATCCGGCAACTTATACCGGCGTGTTTGATGATGTTCGTGATGTTTTTGCGTCAACAAATGAAGCGAAGGTACGTGGTTATAAGAAGGGACGCTTTAGTTTCAATGTTAAGGGTGGCCGTTGTGAGGCATGTAAAGGCGATGGCATTATTAAAATTGAAATGCACTTTCTCCCTGATGTCTATGTCCCTTGTGAAGTCTGCAACGGCAAGCGATATAATCGTGAAACGTTGGAAGTAAAATACAAAGGAAAGAATATTTCTGATATACTAAAAATGACGGTTGAGGATGCTGTTGTCTATTTTGAAAATCATCCTAAAATCAGTCGTAAGTTACAGACAATTGCTGATGTAGGGCTAGGTTATATTACCTTAGGCCAACCGGCCACAACATTGTCTGGAGGGGAAGCGCAGCGGGTCAAGCTTGCTTCAGAGCTTCACCGTCGTTCAACTGGAAAATCTTTATATATTTTGGACGAACCAACTACCGGCTTGCATGTGGATGATATTTCCCGCCTTCTCGTCGTACTTGAACGTCTAGTTGAAAACGGTGATACTGTCCTAGTAATTGAACATAATCTTGACGTAATTAAAACGGCAGATTATATAATTGACTTAGGACCTGAAGGTGGAGATAAAGGTGGAACCATTGTTGCCTCAGGAACACCAGAAGAGGTTGTTAAAGTACCGAATTCCTATACAGGCAAATATTTAAAACCAGTTTTAGAACGAGACCGCGCTCGCATGACAAATGTAATCGCCGAAAAAGAAGCCCTCGGCAATCCATCATAGCGTAGTGCCTGTAGCGGAAATCAACAAACTTATCCAATAATATATATTACTACTAAGGATCTGACAGCGATGCAATTGCTCTGTTAGATCCTTTAATTTTTCTACAGCAACAACATTTTTGAAACTTCACCTTTCTTTTTGCGTACATATTAAAGAATGAAGAATGGTGAAAAAATAAATTTGAACCAAGGTGGAGGGATTAGGATGCAAGAGGAAAGAATTCGGATTTTAAAGATGGTCGAGGAAGGAAAACTGTCCGCAGATGAAGCACTGTCGCTATTAAACGAACTCGAACAGTCACAGCAAATCGTTGAACAAAAGCAAGAAGAACTTGTGAATGAACTTTCTACTGTAGTCAAATTTGACGAAGGAAAGCAGGGAGATAGTAAGCAGGAGGATACTGATTCTTTTCAAAATAAATTCCAATCCTTAAAAGATGTCATTGTTGATTTTGTTGACTCTGCCTTTAAAAAAATTAAAGATTTTGATCTCGATTTTAATTTTGGTCAAGGTTATGAGCTTTCCCATATTTTCCAGCAAAGCGACGTTGAGCTAAGAAACATCGACGTAGACATTGCAAATGGCTCGGTTCAATTTATTCCTTGGGATCAAAATGATGTAAGAATCGAATGTAAGGCGAAGGTTTATCGTGGGGAATCTCAGGATGAAGCACGAGCCAGCTTTTTACGGGACATTCTTTTTAATGTCGATATCGGGACATTAAGATTTTCCGCGCAACCTAAGTGGATGAAGGTTGAGGCAACGATTTATTTACCTAAGGCTGATTATGAAAACGCTAGAATCCGTCTTTTTAATGGACCAATTCGATTTGAAAACTTAAATGTGAAATCCTTAAAGGCTAAAACAGCGAATGGAAGAATTGGTGGTACTGGTTTAGTCGGTGAAAAAATGGAAGTAGAAACGGCAAACGGAAAAATAAAAATCCGTGAAAGTAAAATCACTGAATTAGAAGCAGAAACTTTAAATGGAGCCATTCAATTGGAGGGCGATTATGCCCGCTTAGAATTACAATCCTTCAATGGCAATATAGGCTGCAAGCTTAAGGGAGACCGCTGCGAGGAAATTGAGGCGAAGACTATCTCTGGCGGTATTGACCTTGCGATTCCTAGCGGATTAGCTGTAACTGGGGAATTAAAAACGAATTTGGGAAGCTTCGCAGTCGAATTGGATGGTATCCAAATTGTATCTGAGAAAAGTGATGTCGTTCAAAAAAGTCTCCACTTTAAGCCAGTGGTACCATCAACGCATCTGTTTAAACTGGAAGCAGAAACAAAAACGGGATCTATTTCAGTAAGAAAGAATGTAATTGAATAGTAGACATATAAGACGTAGAAAAAGCCGGCAGCTAGGGATGTCGGCTTTTTCTGCATTATTAATATCTAACATGCTAAACGAGAAGTTTATGCGCGGAATACATAGGGCTGGTACCCAATATTTCTAAGTTTTTGCGCTAAATCATCGGCATTTTGTTTATTTCGGAATGCTCCTGTTTGAACCTTGAATAAGCCGCTATCAGTCACAATGAAATTATTAAAACCATCATTGGTTAGGCGAGCAGATAGGTTTTCTGCATTATTTCTCTGTTTAAATGCTCCAACTTGAACCTTGTACAAGCCTGTTTGTGGTGTTGGTGTTGGCGAAGGTGATGGTGCCGGTTGCGCCGTAGGTTTTTTCACAAGATTAAAATGGTCGGCAAGAGCAGCAACAATTGCTTCTGCACAAGTGCGGCGATAGTTTTCTGAACGGAGGAGCTTAATTTCATTAGGATTTGTCATAAATCCACATTCAATCAGCACGGCATCCATATTCGTTTCTCTTAGGACATGGAAATCAGCAGTTTTTACCCCACGGTTTCTTAGACCAGTTCTGCTGATCAATTGGTTTTGAATTTTGGTGGCGAGGGACAACGCACCTTGTGGTCTTGTTGGATATACGAAAGTTTCTATTCCCTCAGCACTACTCCATGAACCTCCAGCAGCATTTGCATGGATGGAAACAAAAATATCTACTCGCAAATTATTCGCGTTGTTTGTTCTTTGTTGTAAAGGGATATCGGTTTGGTCAGAGTGGGCAAAATAAACAGTTACGTTCTGATAGCCATCTAACAACCCCTTTGCGTATGCAGCGACTGCGCGGTTAAACTCATACTCGCGCATACCATCGGGACTACGTTTTCCAGGTGTGTCGTATCCATGCCCTGCGTCTAACATGATTTTCATCATACCACTCCTTTCCTGAGTTTAAAGTATTCGGGAAATACTTCTTCGTGATTAATATATGTTTAGAGACCCGAAATGGATATGGAAGACTTTTAAAAACTAAAAATTGTTAATAAAAATCAAAAGTACGACTTCATTTGGTTCTTTACAAAAAAGTGCTAAAATAAAAACTATATAATTTATCCTGATTCTTAAATAAAGGAGGAGGCTTTTTTGCCAAATGTTCGCACCAAAGATATCATTGAGAAGTTTAACTTGGAACTGCTCAGTGGAGAAGAAGGCATAAACCGCCCGATTACAACTAGTGACATATCCCGTCCCGGAATTGAGATAGCTGGTTATTTTGAGCATTATCCAGCAGAACGAATTCAATTATTAGGTAAAACTGAACTATCTTTTTTTGATAAACTAAATGAGCCTGAGCAAGCATATCGTATGGATCAACTATGCACAGATATTACTCCCGCTATCATTATCACTCGAGGCTTACCGATTCCGAAAGAGTTGCTCGAGGCATCGGAACGTGAATCCGTGCCAGTTTTGAGAACGTCGATGAAAACAACTAGATTCTCAAGTCGTTTGACAAACTTCCTGGAGAGTAAACTTGCCCCAACGACAGCGGTACATGGAGTTTTGGTTGATATATATGGTATCGGCGTGCTCATTACAGGAAAGAGCGGTGTTGGTAAAAGTGAAACGGCTCTTGAACTGGTAAAGCGCGGTCATCGTCTTGTTGCCGATGATTGTGTGGAAATCCGTCAGGAGGACCAGGATACTTTAGTCGGTCATGCCCCCGAGTTGATTGAGCATTTACTCGAGATACGTGGTCTCGGTATTATCAATGTTATGACGCTTTTCGGTGCAGGCTCAGTGCGCAGTCATAAACGAATCACACTTGTTATTAATCTTGAGCTGTGGGATCAGAACAAACAATATGACCGCCTTGGTTTAGATGAAGAAAAAATGAGAATTATCGATACAGATATAACTAAGCTGACTATTCCAGTTCGACCAGGTCGAAATCTTGCCGTTATTATTGAAGTTGCTGCTATGAATTTCCGTCTCAAGCGAATGGGTGTCAATGCTGCGGAACAATTTACCCATCGACTGACCGATGCGATAGAAGATGGCGATCACGAGGATTATTAAAAATAATAGGACTAACTGTGGACGAAGGAGAAATGAACATGAATGAAAATATTCAACCGCTAAACCCGATTGCGTTTTCACTCGGACCATTTGATGTGCATTGGTACGGAGTGATAATTGGTACGGGATTAGCACTTGCCCTATGGTTAGCGATTCGCGAAGCAGACCGTCGTGGTTTGCCAAAAGATACCTTTCCAGATTTAATGGTTTGGGCAATACCGATTGCGATTATTAGTGCAAGAATTTATTATGTAATGTTTCAGTGGGATTTTTATCAAAACCATCCTGGGGAAATTATTAAAATTTGGAATGGTGGTATTGCCATACACGGTGCCTTGATTGGTTCAGTGTTAACTGCTTATTTTTTTACAAAAAGCAAACAAATTTCGTTCTGGAAGGTTGCCGATATTGCTGCACCAAGTATTATTCTTGGACAAGCAATTGGCCGCTGGGGCAATTTTATGAACCAAGAGGCACATGGTGGCGAGGTAACACGAGCATTCTTAGAAAATCTGCACTTACCTACATTTATTATTGATCAAATGTATATTAATGGGACTTATTATCATCCTACTTTTCTATATGAATCACTTTGGGATTTCGCAGGAGTGATCTTGTTGATTGCGCTTCGAAGAGTGAATTTGCAGAGAGGGGAAATCTTCCTTTCTTATATGATATGGTACTCAATTGGTCGCTTCTTTATTGAAGGGCTGAGAACGGATAGTTTGATGTTAACCGAGAATTTGCGGATGGCACAAACCATCTCAATGGGATTAATATTGCTGGCAGCTGCTTTGTTTGTATACAGACGAAAAAGCGGATTAGCCAATGTTCGATATTTAGATAAAGGGAATGAATGAACGGAGGAGACTTAAAGTGATGCTAGCATCGATGAAGAAGGGCTTCTTCGTTGGACTTAAGACGACATGGAAGTTTGGGAAAATTATTTTTCCAGTTACCTTAATTGTTTCTATCTTAAAGCATACGCCCATTCTTCCATGGGTAATTGATTTGATTGCGCCGTTGATGGGAGTTCTTGGGTTGTCAGGAGATGCTGCAATACCACTCGTTATTGGGAATTTTTTAAATTTATATGCGTCAATTGGTGCGATTTTATCCTTAGACTTAACGGTTAAAGAAGTGTTCACTATAGCTATCATGCTTTCTTTTTCCCATAATATGTTGATTGAAACGGGTGTTGCGTTAGCCGTAGGTGTGAGACTGTGGCTTGTACTAGTTGTACGGTTTGGACTTGCGTTACTGTCTGCCTTTTTGATTAATCTTCTTTGGCATGGTGGAAATGAGCTAGCGGTTTATGGACTAGTTTCTGTCAAGGGAGATGCTGAAGTGAACGGTATTGGTGAAGTCTTGCTTGACGGGTTCCAAACAGCCGGAATGGGAATTGTTCAACTTGCACTCATCGTCATACCGCTCATGGTGGTCATCCAGATTTTTAAAGACTTGAAATGGTTAGATGTCTTTTCCAAATGGTTTGCTCCAGTAACAAGGAGCCTTGGTATGAAAGAAAATACTTCTACCACACTAGCAGCAGGCTTGTTATTAGGACTCGCCTATGGGGCGGGGGTCGTCGTTCAAGCGGTGAAGGAGGACGGTGTGAGCAAGAAGGATATTACGCTTGCCTTTGTATTTTTGATGGCATGCCACGCTGTAATAGAAGATACGCTTATCTTTATCCCGCTTGGAATACCGGTATTACCTTTATTGTTGATTCGGTTAGGTTCAGCAATTATATTAACGCTTGTTGTTTCGACGATTTGGAAACGGTTAGAACTTGCAAAAGGAAAGGAAGCAGTCGTATATGAACAATAGCATCAATACCGTTCTATTCGATCTTGATGGAACTTTAATAGATACAAATGATTTAATTATCTCTTCCTATTTACACACTTTGGATCAATATTTTCCAAGCCAATTTACACGTGAGGACGTCCTTCCGTTTATGGGACCTTCATTAAAGGAGGTTTTTGAAAAACTAAATCCAGAGAAAACCGATGAAATGATTCATGCATACCGAACCTATAATCTAGCTCACCATGACTTGCTGGTTAAGGAATTCGAAGGTGTTTATGATACGGTGAAGACATTGAAGGAGAAAGGCTATAAGCTCGGAGTTGTCACGACTAAAAAACTTGATGTGGCATTAAAGGGGTTGCAACTATCAAAATTAGAGCCATTCTTTGAAGTCGTTATTGCGATTGATCATGTTAGTAAAATAAAGCCTGACCCGGAGCCGATTTTGAAGGCGTTGGAGCTTCTCGATGCTAAGCCAGAGGAAGCAATCATGGTGGGCGATAACTACCATGATATTCTCGGCGGACAAAATGCGGGTACAAAAACCGTTGGGGTAGCTTGGTCATTAAAAGGTAGAGAAATCCTTGAACAGTACAAGCCAGATTATATGCTAGAAAAAATGACGGACCTTTTGCAAATTCTTGAGGTGCAATAAATGAGAAATACGAAGCGTTATCCTGTAGAAGGGGCTAATTCCTTGTGGCAGATTTATAAGACTGTCTCGTTTTGGAAGGTGGCTAAAAACTTTATTGTGATTCAAATTGCGCGCTATACACCGTTCCTAAGCGTAAAGAATTGGCTTTATCGAACGTTCTTAAGGATGAAGATTGGAGAAAAAACTTCGTTTGCGCTAATGGTTTTTCCAGATGTAATGTTTCCAGAGCTGATTAGCGTTGGAAATAATACAATCATCGGCTTTAATACAACAATACTAGCTCATGAATACTTAATTAAAGAATATCGTCTCGGCCCGGTTGTGATAGGTAATGAAGTGATGATTGGAGCCAACTCACTCATCTTACCGGGTGTCACAATTGGAGATGGTGCAATTGTTGCAGCAGGCTCACTTGTCCACAAGGACGTACCTCCAGGAGCATTCGTCGGAGGAAACCCGATGCAAAGAATAAAATAGGGTGCTTGTCCCCTGATACATCACCGCGCCACAGCACTGGGGGACTGTCCCCCAGTGCTGTGGCGCGGTGAATTGTTTTAGTGGGATAGGCATTTTTTCAATTTTCAAGGCTTGACGATTTTTGTCAAGAGGGGTACACTACATATAACTTCATCATGGTAATACATTAGCGAACTAAAGGATTTCAGAAATTTATGAATGTGATGGTAATTAAGGCTATTTTCAGCCTAAGATAAAGTCGATATAAAAGGGTGAGCTTATGAGTTTATTTATGTTTGAAAAGCCGCTTGGAATGAGAGATACGTTACCAGATTTGTATGAAACAAAGCAACGGGTAAAGCGGAAATTAGAAGAAGAAATGAAACGCTGGGGCTATCAGTTTATTGAAACGCCAACACTTGAATATTTTGATACGGTCGGTTCAGCGTCAGCTACTTTAGACCAAATGCTGTTTAAGCTTTTGGATCAGCAAGGTCATACTCTTGTACTTCGTCCGGACATGACAGCGCCAATTGCTCGTGTAGCTGTTTCAAAGCTGTTAAAGGATCTGCCATTACGTTTAGCTAGTACGGCTAATCTATTTCGGGCACAGCAGCGCGAAGGAGGAAGACCCGCGGAATTTGAACAAATCGGGATTGAATTAATCGCTGATAATACGTTAAGTGCTGATGCTGAAGTAATCGCTTTAATGGCATCTTCCATCAAGGCTGCGGGACTCGCGGATTTCAAAATTTCAGTTGGTCATATCGGCTATGTTCATGAGTTATTCTTACAGATTTTAGGAACAGAAGAGCGCGTCAAAACATTAACGAAGTTTTTATATGAGAAGAACTATGTTGGCTATCGCGAGCATGTTAAATCACTGCCACTATCTTCAATTGATAAGCAACGTTTATATGATTTATTACAATTACGCGGTGGCACAGATGTGATTGACAAGGCATACCAATTAATTGAAAACGAGGCAGGTCGCGAGGCGATTAATCAACTCCGTCAACTATGGGAAATCATTTCAGATTATGGTGTGGAAGAGCATGTAAAATTCGACTTCACGCTCATCAATCATATGAGTTATTACACCGGAATTTTATTTGAATTATATGCGGGCAATGTTGGTTTTCCATTAGGGAGCGGCGGTCGCTATGATCATTTGTTAGAAAAATTCGGTAAAGAAACAGGCGCCACTGGCTTTGCAGTTCGTGTCGATCGTCTTCTTGAAGCGCTTGGGCAGTTAGAACAACTTGATCCGATTTCGTGTATTGTTTATAGTGAGGAACGCCGCAAGGAGGCATTCCTATTAGCCAATCAAAAGCGGGATAATGGTGAAAAGGTAGTCTTACAGGATATTAGTGGAGTAAAAAATATTGATTCATTAACAAATAAATTTGCAGACACCATCTTTTTACTCGGAAATCAAGATAGGGGGTCTGTAGAATGAATAAAACGATGCTAACAATTGCGATGCCAAAGGGACGTATTTTTGAAGAAGCATCTGATTTGCTTCGAAAAGCGGGTTTTGCGCTTCCTCCTGAATTTGAGGATTCACGAAAGCTGATTATAGATGTCCCTGAAGAGAATTTTCGGTTTATTCTGGCAAAACCAATGGATGTGCCGACCTATGTCGAGCATGGGGTGGCTGATTTAGGAATCGCGGGTAAAGATGTCATGCTAGAAGAAGACCGAGATGTTTACGAATTATTAGATTTAAAGATTAGTAAATGCTATTTAGCCGTTGCGGGATTGCCAAATACTTCGATGAGTAATGTGGCACCGAAAATTGCGACGAAATATCCGAAGGTCGCGGCAGCTTATTTCCGCCAGCAAGGTGAACAAGTGGAAGTAATTAAGCTTAATGGTTCAATCGAACTAGCTCCAATCATCGGATTAGCGGACCGTATTGTGGATATCGTTTCTACAGGTCGTACATTAGTTGAAAATGGATTAGTCGAGTACGAACAAATCGTTGGCATCACTTCAAGACTCATTGTGAATCCTGTCAGCTATCAAATAAAAGATCACCGAATCGGTGAATTAGTTGAACGATTAAGTGAGGTAATTGAATAGTTTCTCGATATGACTAATGTGTCAGAGAAAGGATGATAGTTAGTGAAAATTTTACAAGTTAGCGAAGATATATCGATAAAAAGATCCGTTGAAGCTGGAACGGAAGAACAGCGAAATACCGTTAAGGCAATCATCAAAGATGTCCGCGATAATGGTGATTATGCCCTCAAACAATACACCGAAAAATTTGATGGCATCTCATTATCTACCTTCTTAGTATCAGAAGCTGAAATTCAAGCGGCATATGAGCAAATTTCTGAAAATCAATTAGCAATCATCAAGGAAGCGGCTGCCAATATTCGTGCTTTTCACGAAAAGCAGCTTCGCCCATCTTGGATGACAACGGAGAAAAATGGTACCATCCTTGGTCAAAAAGTAACACCGCTTGATTCGGTTGGCTTATATGTTCCAGGAGGCACAGCGGCTTATCCGTCATCAGTGCTAATGAACGTTATTCCTGCGCAAACAGCAGGAGTGGAACGAATTGTAGTTGTCTCTCCTCCAGGGAAAGACGGTGCGATTCCTGCAGCGGTATTAGTTGCGGCAAATGTTGCTGGTGCTAAAGAAATCTATAAGGTTGGTGGAGCTCAAGCAATTGCAGCTTTAGCTTATGGAACGGAAACCATCAAACCAGTTGATAAAATCACCGGTCCCGGAAATATTTTTGTTGCATTAGCAAAACGCGAAGTATTCGGTGATGTTGATATAGATATGATAGCTGGGCCGAGCGAAATTGCTGTATTAGCTGATGATACAGCACGTGCGAACGAAGTGGCGGCAGATTTACTTTCACAAGCTGAGCATGACATGCGTGCTTGCAGTGTGCTCGTAACACCATCAATGAAGCTTGCAGAAGCAGTTTCGGCAGAGGTTGAAAAGCAGCTAGAGGATTTACCACGTCGTGAAATCGCCCAAGCGTCAATTGATCATTATGGAACCATTTATGTGACAGAAAATATGGACGAAGCTGTGGAAACAATCAATAAACTAGCACCAGAGCATTTAGAGGTCATGACAGAAAATGCAATGGAATTATTGGGTAAAATCAGACATGCTGGGGCAATATTTATCGGACGCTATAGTTCTGAGCCAGTAGGAGATTATTTCGCTGGTCCAAACCATGTTCTTCCAACAAACGGAACAGCTCGTTTTTCAAGCCCGTTAAATGTTGAAGATTTCCAAAAGAAATCAAGTGTGATCGTGTACAGTGAAGCAGCTTTCCATGAAAACGCGGCGAAAATTGCCGAGTTTGCTCGGATTGAAGGACTAGAAGCCCACGCCAGAGCCATCGAAGCACGGTTTAAAAAATAGAATGATGTTGTTTTATTGTTAATTGGAACGGAAATTAGCAAAGCGAAAAACAATTATTAATATCCATATTGGAGGGTCAAAAATGGAAAGAACGGCAGCAGTAGTTCGGAAAACAAATGAAACAGACATTAAATTACAATTGTCAATTGATGGTGAAGCACAATCGGATATTGAAACGAGCGTACCGTTTCTTAACCATATGCTTGACCTTTTTACAAAGCACGGTAATTTTAACTTAACCGTCGACGCTAAAGGCGATATTGAAATCGACGATCACCATACATCTGAAGACGTTGGAATTTGCTTAGGTCAAGCTATTCGTGAAGCATTAGGTGATAAACGCGGCATTAAACGCTACGGTAATGCGTTTGTTCCAATGGATGAAGCATTAGCGCAAGTCGTTATCGATTTAAGCAATCGACCGCATCTTGAAATGCGAGCTGAGCTTCCGAGCCAAAAGGTTGGAACCTTTGATACGGAGTTGGTCCATGAGTTCCTATGGAAATTGGCGTTAGAAGCACGTATGAATCTACATGTCATTGTCCATTACGGTCACAATACACATCATATTATCGAAGCGATTTTTAAGGCGCTTGGACGCGCTTTAGATGAAGCGACATCAATTGACCCTAGACGAATTGGGGTTCTTCCATCAACGAAAGGAATGTTGTAAATGATTGGTATTATTGATTATGGAATGGGCAATTTATTCAGTGTCTCTAAGGCACTTGAACGCCTAAACGTTCCTTATTTTATCTCGGAAAATAAAGAAGAATTGTTAACAGCAGATGCGCTACTGTTACCAGGAGTTGGTGCGTTTCGGGATGCGATGGAACGCCTCAATGAAACCGGTCTTTCTGAAATGATTGCGAGCTATGTAAACAGTGGCAAACCACTATTGGGAATATGCCTAGGTATGCAGCTGCTTTTCGAGGAAAGTGAAGAGAACGGTTTAACAAAGGGACTAGGCATTCTACCTGGACGAGTTGTCCGCTTTGCCGGTCACACTAAGGGCGGAGAGCTATACAAGGTTCCGCATATGGGTTGGAATAAGCTTACCTATTTACATCCATCACCGATATTAAATGGTCTCGATGAAAACCACGTTTATTTTGTTCATTCTTATCATGTTGTGACTGAAGATAAGGATGTTGTGATTGCAGAGGCCGAGTACGATGTTAAAGTTCCGGCAATAGTTGGTCGTCAGAATGTATATGGAATGCAGTTTCATCCAGAAAAAAGCAGCAAGCTTGGCATGGAGCTGTTGCGGAATTTTACGGAGATGGCTGTTGAAAGGAGTCAGATGTAATGAGCTTTACAATTTATCCCGCAATTGATATGAGAGGCGGAAAATGCGTTCGTCTCCTTCAAGGTGATTATGGAAAAGAAACCGTTTATGGAGATTCACCGTTTGAAATGGCTCAAGCATTCGCAAATGCTGGTGCTAAATGGATTCACATGGTGGACCTTGATGGAGCTAAGGATGGCAAACGCGTTAATGATACGTTTGTAATTGAAGCGGCACAAAAATTAACTGCTAATGTTCAAATTGGTGGTGGAATTAGAACTGAAGCTGATATTGCCCATTATTTAGAGCGTGGCGTTGAGCGTGTGATTATTGGAAGCATCGCCGTTTCTAACCCTGACTTTGCGATTGAAATGATTCGTAAGTATGGTCGTCATATCGCTGTTGGAATTGATGCGAAGAATGGCTATGTTGCAACACACGGCTGGTTAAATACTTCAGAAATGAAAGCTGTTGAGCTTGGTAAGCGGTTTGCAGATGCTGGCGCAGAAACATTTATATTTACTGATATTGCAACCGACGGAATGTTATCCGGTCCTAACGTCGATGCAGTTGTGCAAATGGCAATCGAGACTGGTAAAAGCGTTATCGCTTCAGGCGGCGTAAGTTCTTTAGAGGATTTAACTGTATTGAAATCACAGTTTGATAAAGGTGTGTCAGGTGCAATTGTCGGTAAGGCAATTTATGAAGGTAGATTTACCGTTCGTGAGGCACTAGAAGAGGTGATGGGATAATGCTTACAAAGAGAATCATTCCATGCCTTGATGTAAAAGAAGGACGTGTAGTAAAAGGAATTCAGTTTGTTCAGCTTCGCGATGCTGGTGACCCGGTCGAACTAGCTCGATTTTACGATGAGCAAGGCGCAGATGAACTTGTATTTCTTGATATTTCTGCATCCCATGAAGGTCGCAAAACGATGACTGAAGTTGTTAAAGCAGTAGCTTCAGAATTGGCCATTCCATTTACGGTTGGTGGTGGCATCAATTCATTAGAAGATATGAAGCGAATTTTACGTGCTGGTGCTGATAAGGTATCATTGAACACAGCAGCTTTATTAAATCCTGATATCATTAACGAAGGGGCTAGCTTTTTCGGAACGCAATGTATCGTCGTGGCGATCGATGCAAAATACGATGCTGAACTAGGTTCTTGGCGCGTCTTTACCCACGGTGGCCGAAACGCGACCGGGTGGGAAGTGATTGCTTGGGCTAAGGAAGCAGTAAGTAGAGGCGCTGGTGAAATATTGTTAACCAGTATGGATTGCGACGGTGAAAAATCCGGCTTCGATTTAGCTTTAACTAAGGCAGTCAGTGAAGCGGTTCAAGTACCAGTTATTGCGTCAGGTGGTGCTGGAAATGCAGAGCACTTTGAAGAGGCATTTAAACAAGGGAAGGCAGATGCGGCTTTGGCAGCGTCAATTTTCCACTACAAAGAAACCTCTGTTGCAGAGGTAAAAGGCTTTTTAAGAGAAAGAGGAGTGGTTGTGCGATGAGTATTGAAAACATTAAGTTTGATGAGAAGGGGTTAGTTGCCGCCATCGTTCAAGATATCGCGACAAAAGAAGTCCTCACGCTAGCATATATGAATAAAGAATCATTAGAAAAATCTTTAGAAACTGGTGAAACTTGGTTTTACAGTCGTTCCCGTCAAGAGCTTTGGCACAAAGGTGAAACAAGCGGGAACACCCAAAAAATCCACGAAATCAAATATGATTGTGATAAAGACGCATTATTAGTACTAGTTGAGCCAGCTGGTCCTGCTTGCCACAACGGCACAGTAAGCTGTTTTGTAGAAAGTATTTATTCTAGCGAAGCTGCTCCAACACCAACATTATCTGATTATCAAATCTTATTGACCCTTGAAAAAGTGATTAAGGATCGTGAATTAAATCGTCCAGAAGGCGCCTATACTACATATTTATTTGAAAAAGGCGTGGATAAAATCCTTAAAAAGGTCGGCGAGGAAGCAGCAGAGGTTATTATCGCTGCCAAAAACCGCAGTCACGAAGAGCTTAAATGGGAAGCATCCGATTTGCTATACCACTTACTAGTATTATTGCGCGAACAGGATTTACCATTTGCGGAAATATTAAACGTATTAGAATCACGTCATAAATAATAGAATCGTATGAAATGAGGCCGGCAGTTTAATTTGCCGGCCTTTACTCGTTTATGTGCCCGTTTTTTGGTAGGGCGCTTCGATTTGGTCACATAGAGCTCGAATACGTGCCTGTTTTTTGGTTTTGCGCATCGGTTTGGTCACATAGAGCCCGTATACGTGCCCGTTTTTGGGTTTCGTGCTTCGATTTGGGCACATAGAGCTCGAATACGTGCCCGTTTTTTGGTTTTGCGCTTCGATTTGGTCACATAGAGCTCGAATACGTGCCCGTTTTTTGGTTTTGCGCATAGGTTTGGTCACATAGAGCCCGTATACGTGCCCGTTTTTGGGTTTTGCGTATCGGTTTGGTCACAAAGAGCTCGTATACGTGCCCGTTTTTGGGTTTTGAGTATCGGTTTGGTCACATAGAGCCCGTATACGTGCCCGTTTTTGGGTTTTGTGCATCGGTTTGGTCACATAGAGTCCGTATACGTGCCCGTTTTATGGTTTGGCACTTCGGTTTGGTCACATAGAGCCCGTATACGTGCCCGTTTTATGGCTTCGTGCTTCGATTTGGGCACATTTTCCTTGTGAAGAGGGGCAATTTTGGGGAATTCTGTACGTTTTTTATTAAATCGAGTTAATTGGGGATATTTATTTGCACACGAAAGTGGTCATATGCACAGGAAATTGTGGATATGCTTCATTTCAAAAAATATATGATACAACTTTTTTGATATATGCACGACTTTTCAAATATATGCACAATTTTTTAGAGTGAACCTAAATATATGCACACCACACCTCAACAAAACAACCAACCAACACAACCCCAATCCACGCTTAAACCATCCGCTTCCATTAAAAATCCAGCCCTGTCGATTTCTTTCTCCTCGGTTCTACTTCTCTAGTACCATAAACCTATGGTATACTACATTAGTTAAAAATCAATATAACAGGAGGCTTTCATGAGTAAAGACTCTAAAGCGACGAAACAGAAACAGCAAGCAAAAATCCTATCATTTGTCCCAACGGCTGAGTACTATTTTACAAAAGGTGTTAAAGCCTACAATCGTCGGGATTTCCATAAAGCAAAAAAATACTTCCTCCGTGCGCTGCAGCTTGAACCTGGTGAACCGATGATTACCTGCCAACTAGCAGTTTTATACACCGAAATCGGCGAATATCAACAATCAAATCGTTTGCTTCACTCAATCTTAGACGATTTAGATGAAGAGCTATTTGAATGCCATTATTTCTTAGCAAATAATTATGCTCATTTAGGTTTATTTAAGGATGCACATCATCATGCGAAATTGTATCTTGAACTTGAGCCATATGGTGAGTTTACCGAAGATACCGAGGATCTCCTTCAACTTCTGACACTTGAGGCTGATGAAATCGAGGACGATGATTTTTATGAGCATGATGATTTAATTGTCCAACAGGAGCACGCGCGAAGTTTGCTTGAGTCAGGGCATTTTCCAAAAGCGATAGAGGTATTAAACTCAATTATCGAAAATTACCCTGAGTATTGGTCGGCTTATAATAACCTGGCATTGGCTTATTTTTACTTAGGCGAACCAATAAAGGCGTTCGAGATTCTTAATGATGTACAAGAAAAGAACCCTGGTAACTTGCACGCAATGTGTAATCGACTCGTGTTTGCCTACTATCAACAAGACAGTGATGAGGTAAACAAACTCAAGGCTGTTTTGGAAAAAATCAAACCGCTATCAATTGACCATCAATATAAACTAGGAACAACCTTCGCGCTCGTTAAAGAATATGACCTCGCCTATACTTGGCTGCGTAAACTTCAAAAGCAAGGCTATGAAGGAGAAGGGGCGTATTACTATTGGTTGGCCTATTCAGCCTATTTTACTGGTCATGAGCAAATTGCGCATCAAGTTTGGAATAAAGTTCTTGAGATTAATCCGGAAAAAGAAGGCTTTGAGCCTTGGAGCGAGGATAAGGAGAAGTATACAGGCTTTGAGGAACATATTCCGTCCATAATGAAAAAGCTTGATAGTGAGTATGTTGAAGAGAGGCTTTTTGCCATCTTCCTAATCTCAGTATCGCAGCAAAGGGATGAGATACTAGCCACTGTTCTACAAAAAAACAACAAGAAGTTTTCAAGCTTAGAACGTGAGTATCTTTCCTTTATCAAGAGTTCCAATGATGATGTTGTAGATTTCCCAGCTCATGAAACAGCTGAGGTTCTATATAAATATCATCATCCAATTGGCTCTGTTGAATCAGGTATGTATTTATTGTGGTTCACGATTTGTTTAAAAATGAACCAGGATGATTTTACTTTAAAAAACAAGCAAGGCTGGGCCGCGGCGGTCGAGTATAGCTGGTATCAGCTTCGTGAAGAAAAAATCACCCAGTCCGCACTTGCAAACAAATATGGAATCTCTACTTCTACTATTCAAAAATATGTAAAAGCAGTGAAAAAAATACTGGATTGAGCAGATTTTTGGACTATGCAAGGATGTTTTTATAGGATTAGTGTAGATACTAACTAAGGATGAACTCATTGTATAGTGGATTTGAAGGAGGAGAATTAAAAGTGTCAGAAGGAAAAATTTATGATGTCATTATTGCTGGTGCAGGCCCTGCGGGGATGACAGCTGCTGTATATACTTCACGAGCAAATTTATCAACATTAATGCTTGAACGCGGTGTTCCTGGTGGGCAAATGGCAAATACAGAGGAAGTTGAAAACTATCCTGGATTTGATTCCATTTTAGGCCCTGAGCTTTCTACAAAAATGTTCGAGCATGCCAAAAAATTTGGTGCAGAATATGCCTATGGCGATATTAAAGAAATCATTGATGGGAAAGAATACAAAACCATTATTGCAGGTTCTAAGGAATATAAAGCACGCGCGATTATTATTGCAACAGGGGCAGAATACAAAAAGCTTGGAGCGCCTGGTGAAAAAGAATTAGGTGGCCGCGGTGTTTCTTATTGTGCGGTATGTGACGGAGCTTTCTTTAAAAATAAAGAATTATTCGTTATTGGTGGAGGAGATTCTGCTGTAGAAGAGGGCGTATACTTAACCCGTTTTGCATCGAAGGTAACAATCGTACACCGACGTGACGAGCTTCGAGCTCAAAAGATCCTTCAGCAACGTGCATTCGATAATGAAAAGGTTGAATTTGTTTGGAGCCATACGGTAAAACAAATTAATGAAAACAATGGTAAAGTGGGCAGCATTACTTTAGTTTCGACTAAAACAGGGGAAGAACAGGAGCTTCCAGCAGACGGAGTATTTATCTACGTCGGCATGATTCCTCTTTCAAAGCCATTTGAGAGCCTTGGCATTACGAATGAAAATGGTTATATCGTGACAAACGATCAAATGGAAACTAGCGTCCCTGGGATTTTTGCAGCAGGGGACATTCGTGATAAAACGTTGCGTCAAATCGTAACTGCAACTGGTGATGGCAGCATCGCAGCACAAGCGGTCCAGCATTATGTTGAAGAATTACGCGAAGAACTAAAAGCGAACGCTTAACACAAATAACCACGCTGTTAATAGTCAGCGTGGTTTCTTTAATTATATTTTAATTCAACTGTAACAGCTTTGAAATAAAACTGAAGTACAATAGCATTAAGTAATTGACCCCCTTTTATTATTAATAAAACTTTCGGCACAGGGAAACCTGTGCCAATTTTTTTCTCGTTTGAGAGCTTGGACGGAAATTTACAGAGGCTAACACATTTGAATGAACAACAATTCTCAAGCCCCCATCATTGTTAGAGAATCCTAATAATAGTATAATAAATTGAAAAAAGATATTATTAATTATGTATGTAAAGCTTCATAAAAATAAATACCAAAGAGTGGATTGAATAGAGGTGTCATTTATGCAAAGGGTCACAAATTGTGTTTTACTAAAAGAAAATAAAGTTCTGTTGTTACAAAAGCCGCGTCGTGGCTGGTGGGTAGCACCAGGTGGGAAAATGGAACCGGGCGAATCAGTTAAGGACTCTTGCATACGTGAGTATCGTGAAGAAACAGGAATTTATCTTAAAAACCCGAATATAAAAGGTATATTCACGTTTATTATGGTAGATGGTGACAAAGTAATCTCTGAATGGATGATGTTTACTTTTATTGCTACAGAAGCTGAAGGTCCAACACTCCATGAATCAGATGAAGGTAAAATTGCATGGCATGACTTAGATCAAATTAGCAGCTTGCCTATGGCTGAAGGCGATCATCATATCATCGAATATATGATTCATGGAAATGGAATCATATATGGGACATTTACATATACGCCGGATTTTAAGTTATTAGCCTATCGGCTTGATCCGAGCTAAATCAGTAATGGAGGGATGAAGATGAGTACTGGTTCAACAAATGAAACCCAGATGGTCATCATTACAGGTATGTCAGGTGCAGGAAAGACAGTTGCAATCCAAAGCTTTGAAGATCTGGGCTTTTTCTGTGTAGATAATTTACCTCCTACATTATTACCTAAATTCCTCGAGCTGATGAAGGAATCAGGAAATAAAATGAATAAAGTCGCACTCGGTATGGACCTTAGAGGAAGGGACTTTTTCGACTCGCTTTTTAAAGCCTTGGATGAGCTTAGTGAAACAGATTGGATGACTCCACAAATTCTTTTTCTTGATGCCGATGATGCAACACTAGTGCGTCGCTATAAGGAAACTAGACGTTTTCATCCGTTGGCACAGTCTGGACGCCCGCTAGAGGGAATTAAGCTGGAGAGGGAACTATTAGAAGAGTTAAAAGGCAGAGCGCAATTGGTTTATAATACTTCGCAAATGAAGCCGAAGGACTTACGTGAGAAAATTGCAACTGAATTTTCGGTAAACAAACAAACTCTATTTACCGTTAATGTGATGTCTTTTGGTTTTAAACACGGCCTTCCGATAGACGCAGACCTCGTCTTTGACGTTCGATTCTTGCCAAATCCGCACTACATCGATTCAATGCGACCTAAAACTGGACTTGATGATGAAGTTTCAAGCTATGTATTAAAATGGAATGAAACTCATAAGTTCTTAGAAAAAGTAACCGAGCTTCTTGCGTTTATGCTGCCGCATTATAAGCGAGAAGGAAAGGCACAATTGGTGATTGCGATTGGGTGCACAGGTGGGCAGCATCGCTCTGTCGCTTTAGCAGAACATATTGGTCACTACTTCGAACAGGATTATCATACCCGAATCAGTCATCGCGATATCGATAAAAGGAAGGAAAAAGTGACATGACGAAGATCGACCAACCTAGAATTGTCATCATTGGTGGGGGAACAGGTCTGTCTGTTCTATTGAGAGGTTTAAAAAAATATCCTGTTGATATAACTGCCATTGTGACGGTTGCTGATGATGGTGGTAGCTCGGGTAGACTGAGAGATGACTTGCAAATTCCACCACCAGGTGACGTTCGCAATGTGCTAGCCGCATTATCAGAAGTCGAACCTTTAGTTGAAGAGATGTTTCAACATCGTTTTAAAACGAAGAATGAGCTTTCTGGTCATTCACTTGGTAATTTAATTTTAGCAGCAATGACCTCGATTACTGGGAATTTTGTTCATGCAATTCAAGAAATGTCCAGGGTATTAAACGTCCATGGCAAGGTACTACCTGCGGCAAATCAGGGAGTTATTTTGCATGCTGAGCTTGAAGATGGTACCATTGTTTCAGGAGAGTCAAAAATCCCTTTTTCAGGGAAAAAAATCAAGAAAGTCTTTTTGACTCCGGAAAAAATTGAGCCATTACCAGAATCGCTATATGCAATTAATCAAGCTGATTTAATCATCATTGGACCAGGTAGTCTTTATACAAGTATATTACCAAATCTACTCGTACCTGAACTAGGTAAAGCAGTTTGCAATGCTAAGGCCAAGAAGGTTTATATATGTAATTTAATGACCCAGGCTGGTGAAACATTAGACTATTCAGCGAGCGATCACGTGAAAGCGATTTATGATCATTTAAATAAACAATTCATTGATACGATTCTTGTTAACAACAAACCGATTCCATTAGAAATTCAGGAACGGTACAAAAAGGAATTTGCTTCTCCAGTCGATTATGATGTTCAAAATTTGCGGGACATGGGAATGGAGCTGCTTCAGGATGAATTTGTATCCTTGCAGGATAATGTGATTCGTCATGATACAAATAAGGTTGCTCAAATAATTTACGATTTACTGATGAAGGAAACTAAATAAATGACATCATGATGAGGCTGTTAGCGGATGGAGGTGGTTAAGGATGTCTTTCGCTTCAGAAACAAAAAAAGAACTCACAAATATAGAAGTAAAAGCTTGCTGCAGTAAATCCGAACTCTCCGCTTTAATTCGCATGAATGGTTCTTTGTCATTTTCCAATCGCAAGCTCGTTGTCGATATTCAAACAGAAAATGCTGCGATTGCAAGAAGAATTTATACTTTAATTAAAAAGAATTATGATGTTCAGGTTGAATTGCTTGTTCGGAAAAAGATGCGCCTGAAAAAGAACAATGTTTACATTGTTCGATTGGCTGACCAAGCAAAAATAATTTTGGAGGACTTAAAAATATTAGGGGAAGGATTTACCTTTGTCCATGATATTTCTAAGGATTTAATTAAAAAGAAATGTTGTAAGCGTTCTTATTTGCGAGGAGCCTTCCTAGCAGGGGGTTCAGTTAATAATCCGGAAACATCTTCTTACCATTTAGAAATATCTTCTTTATATAAGGAACACAATGACGCGCTTTGTGAGTTGATGAATACCTTTATGCTTAATAGTAAAACGCTTGAACGCAAAAAAGGATATATAGTCTACTTAAAAGAAGCAGAGAAAATTACTGAGTTTTTAAATATTATTGGTGCCCATAATGCCCTATTAAGATTTGAAGATATTCGAATAGTGCGAGATATGAGGAATTCAGTTAATCGATTGGTGAATTGTGAAACGGCTAATCTTAATAAGACAATTGGTGCAGCATTAAGACAGGTTGAAAATATTCGATACATTGAGCAAACGGTTGGTTTACAAGTATTACCTGGGAAACTCAGGGAAATAGCCGAATTAAGAGTAAATTATCAAGATGTTACTCTTAAAGAACTCGGTGAAATGGTATCAGGTGGGACGATAAGTAAATCTGGAATCAATCATCGGTTAAGAAAAATAGATGAAATTGCAGATAAATTACGTGCAAGCGAACCGATTAACAATAGAGACATTTAAAGGGGAGAAATCAAATGTTAGAAAAACAGGTTAAGGTTAAACTGAAAACAGGTTTACAAGCGCGTCCTGCTGCGCTTTTTGTACAAGAAGCAAATCGTTTTTCATCCGATATTTTTCTTGAAAAGGATGGAAAAAAAGTCAATGCAAAAAGCATAATGGGGTTAATGAGTTTAGCAATTAGCTCCGGTTCAGAGGTTGCTTTGATTGCAAATGGCAGTGATGAAAATGAGGCTATCGAAGCACTTTGTAAATATATCTGTGATGAAGCATAAAAAATCGCGCTCAAGAGGAGCGCGATTTTTTTATGTTAATTTCTATTTAGCATCAGCATTTACCCGTGCAAGCTGCTTCTGCTTTATTTTTTCTCAACAGCAGTACTGCGTTCAATAATATGGTCAACTAAGCCGTATTCTTTCGCTTTAGCTGCAGTCATGAAGTTATCGCGTTCTGTATCACGCTCAATAACTTCTAGCGGCTGACCAGTACGTTCAGCAAGGATGCCGTTTAACTTATCACGCAAGAACAGGATGCGTTTTGCTGCAATTTCGATTTCAGTAGCCTGGCCCTGTGCTCCACCAAGTGGTTGGTGAATCATGACTTCAGCATTAGGTAAGGCATAACGTTTGCCTTTTGTACCTGCTGCAAGTAGGAAAGCACCCATTGATGCTGCCATACCGATACAAATCGTTTGAACGTCTGGCTTAATGAATTGCATTGTGTCGTAGATAGCCATACCAGCTGTAATACTACCACCAGGGCTATTAATGTAAATAGATATATCTTTTTCAGGATTTTCAGCTTCTAAAAATAATAATTGCGCAACGATCGAATTGGCAACATTATCATCAATACCGCTTCCTAGCATGATAATACGGTCTTTAAGTAGACGGGAATAAATGTCATATGCCCGCTCGCCGCGATTTGTCTGTTCAATTACTGTAGGAATCAAATTCATTTTCTGTTCCTCCTTTAATCTGTTGTTCTTTAAGTACTTATTGTGTTTGCTTAATGTGAAAAAACCTTATGTATTGTTATCATACACTGATGGTCAATTAAGGTCAAACAAATCGCACTGCGTTATATTGGGATTTGTTCGACATTCTTTATGTATAAAAGGTTCCTGATTTCCATCTTTGCCAATGTGCCTTTTTTTAATCAAAAAAACGAAAAAGAAGCTGGGACAGAAATAAATTGATTTTATGGAAGACAATATTAAAGTTCATTGGTGATTTTCATGAAGGTGCGAGAAAAAATAAGCGGAGAATTTCCCGTTATTGTATGTTTGGGGAGCTAATTGATCTGAAAATAAGAGGAGAATTTCCGCTTAACCGCTCCCAAAAAGACAAAATACAGTGATTTTTATGAAATAAGGGGAAAAACTCCTGTTATTTATAGGGAAATTGGGTATTTCCCGAAATAAGAGGAATTCTTCCGCTTATTTTTAAACACAAGTAAATCAACATTCGGGTTGACAGACTCAGGTGCAAAAAAATTTGCACAGTTATTTGCCTATTGAAAAAAAGAATAAAAAAAACCGAACTATTAGGAAATTCTAAGTAAGAATTTCACATGATAGTTCGTTTTTTTGTAGTCCAGCTTCTTTCATTTTTAGCGCCCTCGGAGGGAATCGAACCCCCATTTTAAGAACCGGAATCTTACGTGCTATCCGTTGCACCACGAGGGCATATGAATTTACGGTACGTTAAAATATTATATGGCATGATGAGTCTGTTTGCAAGTGCTTTTTTCATTTAATAACACCGATGATATATTAGAAATATTTTTTACGATAATAATAGTTTAAATTCAGAATATAAATTAAATAAGAAATATTGACAATAGGGTGAATAATGCATGCTATTTGTTGAAAGATTGTTTTTTATGGGTTAAAACTATTATAGATACATAATATTACCAGTCCAATGTATCGTAGTGAGTGGTAAAGAACTCCACAAACAAATTCAATATTACACATCTTGATTTGCATAGTACATAAACGATGAGATCCTTTATCATTCCAAAAATCCAAAAAAGGAGATGAGGGTATAGAGGTAGTGGGAAATTTATTCCCACTAAAGTTTGTGCTGCAATTACTTTGTCTTTGGGACTTGTTTCTCCTCAACTAGAATCAGCTGAAAGAAACAATCTTCATCAATCAAGATAAAGGGGTGTGCATAGTGAAAAAGAGATATAAAAGATTTTTGAAAAAGAGCTTAGTGCTTACCGCAATCGCAGCTATCCTTATGTTAAGCCTTTCTTCCTACGCTAGTGCAAAAAGCTTGGCTGAGGTAAGTGTTTTTAAAAACGTCGATGTCGAAGCGAGCCTTGGTGATGTGGCTGGAACTGGCCCATATACCTTGGATTTAAATCTTAATGCCACCGATTTAGCCAACGTTGATTTAATAAACCCTGATCAAACTGTTGTTTTTTATGCAAAAGAACTGTCCGATAAATGGGATAAAGAGGGAACAGCACATGTCCAATCTGAACTCCTGCCAATTGACGTGGATGACTTAACGCCATTACTTGCACCAGTCTTAGGTACCGTTGACGGATTGGTAACAGATGTAACAGGTATAGTTGGTGACTTAGTGACCGATGTTGATGCGCTCATTAATGATAACGGTTTAACAGGCGGAGTTATCACAATTGATGGATTAGATGAGCTTAATGATACTTTAGCCGCACTGGATAATATTGATGAGGCTCTGATTGATGCTCTGGATGATGTCCTTGTTTATGAAGATGACATTACTGTTGTACAAGGAGATAATGGTGAATTTACTATTACTTTCTCAGACGGTTTAGGTGAACATCTTGAAGGTGTAGTAAATGATTTAGTTCTTCCGTTAGTAAGTCAACTATTAGCTCAAGTAGATGCATTAAACATAGTTGTTGATCTTTCAGGTTTAGATGAGGCGGTTTTAGATGGTATAGTAGGTGATATTCTAGATCTTCCGCTTTTAGGAATCGTTAAAGGTTTACTACCTGTTCTTGATCCAGCTGTAGGAACAATAGGAGAAATTCTTGATGATTTAACTGAGGGATTGGTAATTGATGCTAACCTTATTTTAGGACCAGTTAAAGCTCTATTAAAAGACACAATTGAACCATTAGTAGGCACTCTATTAGAAGACATTCTAGACCTTGTAGATAGTTTAGTAGCAATACAAGTTTTAGGATCTACTACTGTTGAACTTAACGATATTACCATAAAAAAACCATCAGGTTTAAATGGTGATGTAAAAGTTTATGGTGCTGTATTAAATAACGCTACAATTGATTTAGCGTTGTTAAGCAGCCTGGTAGATTACGATACTATTACATTTAACGAGAAAACACCAACTACGCCACCAACAACACCACCGACTACAACACCAACAACACCTACGACTCCAGGTGGAAACACGTTGCCAAATACATCTACAGACATGTGGATTTATGGTCTTACTGGCATTAGTACAATGATGGCTGGTCTTGGTACTCGTTACATTGGAAGAAGAAAAAAATAGTCAAATGACAAATATGAAAGAAGCAAATGCGTCTATTTAGCATTTGCTTCTTTTAAATAATATTTATTCAAAAACCTCTCGATTAGAATGAACTCCTGTGATGGGAAGTAAGGTGAAGATATGAAAAACCTTGAGTTGATTATCACCCAATTATATAAACCAAGAATAGGGCAACAAGTTAATTCGATAGAAATACTTGGAGCCATCATGATGATTATCAGTTTATATTATCTTAGTGTTTTTGGACTTCAATATTACAGTCATGAAAGTGCTCAGATTCAATCATTGGAAGCTGCAGAGAAAAAGATTGAAATTGAAAAACTATCTGAACCTACAATTGATACAACTGAACAAGAAATAATAGATTTTTCTGCAGTTTATAATGAACCTTTAGGAACTGTTGAAATACCAAAACTAAATCGAACTCTTCCATTAATTGAAGGTACTGATGCAAATGTTCTTGACCAAGGGGTTGGGCATTATTCCACAACTGTCTTCCCAGGACAAAATGAACAAATCCTAATATCGGGTCATCGTGATACCGTTTTTCGCAATTTTGATCGAATAGAAATTGGGGATAAGTTTATTATAAATATGCCATATGGTACCTACACGTATGAAATAAGATCAACTGATATTGTTCATGCAGACGATACGACAGTCATTAGAAAAATGGGAGAAGAAGTACTCGTCGTTTCCACTTGCTATCCGTTTAATTTTATTGGAGATGCGCCAGACCGGTTTGTTATATATGCTTATCCAGTAGAGAATGAACAGGAATAACAAATGTCATCATTACTTCTATATAAATGACGCTACCCTTGCTTTTTTATTTACAAAGCAAGGGTGTTTTTTTGAGTAAAGCTTTGCAAGTACATATAGCAATTGTTGAATATCAATTTTTCACACAACTCTCAAATATTAAGGAATAAGATAAAAGTGGTAAAATTTAATCTTTTGTGAACAAAAAATATTGTGAATATTGTAAAATAGGGATTAGGGGGAGTGGTAGATGGATTTAAGGCCAGGGTTATCGCAGCAGCAGACGTTAAAGTTATCGATGACACAGGAATTATCACAGGCGATTGCACTGTTACAGTATTCATCGATTGAGCTTGTTGATTTTCTTGAAAATAAAGCACTAGAAAATCCGCTACTCCAAATCAAGAACACCACGGAGGTATACCAGCGGAAAAAGAAGGGGAATGGCAGTTCTACGGTCAATGATAAATCTTGGATTGAACAAATCAGCGACCAACGCTTTACGCTTACCGATCATTTAATGCCGCAAATTCTTGATATGAAAACCACTACGGTGAAGCGCAAGATTCTTGCCCATTATATTTATCATTTAGATGATAATGGGTATTTTACAGGTGATCTTCAGGAGATTTCCGAGCAACTTCAAATATCTTTACCGGCTGCAGAAGAGTGTTTGCAGCTTTTACAGAAACTAGAACCATCAGGAATTGGTGCACGAAACTTACAGGAATGTCTATTCATTCAAATACAACGTCATCCTAAACAATATCAACTAGCAGAAGAAATCGTTTCTCAGCATTTCTCTTTATTTGCGGAAAAGAAATGGAAAGCGCTTGCAAAGTTGATTTCTAAAGATGTGAAGGAAATCCAGCACGTTTTCGATTTTATATTAACGCTCAATCCGAAACCTGGTAGTGCATATCATTATGAGAAGGCACCGTATGTTGTACCGGATGTGATGGTATTGCAGGAAGGCAATCAATTTGTTGTACAGCTCTTTGACAATTTGCTTCCAAGGATCCAATTAAACAAGGAATATATCGCTAATTTATCAACACACAATGACAAAAGTGTCACTAATTTCTTACGTGATAAGCAGCAGGATTATCAGTGGATTGTTCGAAGCTTAGAGCAAAGACAAAGAACAATTGTAAATGTTACAGAGATAATCGTAGCGAAGCAACAGGATTATTTTCAAAAAGGTCCAAAGTATTTGAAGCCGATGACAATGAAGGAGATTTCTGAGGAATTAGGAATTCATGAATCAACGGTAAGCAGGACTGTTCGGGAGAAATACGTACAGACTCCATTTGGAACAGTTGAATTAAAATCCTTTTTCACAAGTGCAATTGATTCCGTTTCTAGTGAGGCACAATCTTCAAACAAAGTGAAACTGGCGATTGGTAATTTAGTAAAAGAAGAAAACAAGAAAAATCCGCTTTCTGATTTAGAAATGGTCGAGTTGCTAAAGAGTAAGGAAGGAATCGTTGTATCACGTAGAACGATAGCGAAATATCGTGAGCAGCTAGGGATTCCGTCATCCTCGAAGCGGAAAAGGTACGACTAACTGATCATTGCAAAAAGTCCTTGTAAAATACATAATAAATTATGTAGCAATATTTAGGAGGGTACGAATCGTGAGCGCACCGGTCATTACATTATACTCTAGAAATAAATGTCATTTATGCGAGGATGCTAAAGAAGCTGTTAACGGTTTACAATCTGAATTTGATTTCAGCTTGCAAGTAGTGGATATTGATACAGATGATCGTTTAACAGAGCTTTACGGACTAATGATACCCGTTATTTTAATCGATGGCGAAGAGGTCCAATATGGGCGAATTGACAAAAATGTCATACGTAAACGTTTGCAAGAAAAATTATCTTAGCAAAGTAATTGAATTTTAATTTCACTCCTGTTAAAATGAGTCTAGGTTAAGGAGTGATTTTTTTTTGAACAAGTGGGACATAATATGTCTATGCGGGACGTATAATGTCCATATAAGGAGAAGATTTCCATGGACTCAATTTTAGAGCTACAAAAAAGATTATTACCTGACCTCTTACAAGTTATGCAAAAGCGCTATTCGATCCTTCAATACATACGGTTAATGCAGCCTGTGGGGAGAAGAAGTTTAGCGGGAAGTCTTAGCCTTACGGAAAGAGTACTGCGAAGTGAAGTAGAATTTCTTAAAGACCAAGATTTAATTGATATCTCAAGTGTGGGAATGAGTTTAACATCTGAAGGAACACAACTTCTAAAAAAACTTGAAGGTGTAATGAGGGAAGTAACAGGTATTGTTGAGATTGAAACAGAATTGAGCCGTCGACTAAACATCAAGAAAGTCATCGTTGTATCCGGTGATAGTGATGAATCACCTTGGGTAAAAAGCGAGCTAGGACGTGCGACTGCAAATTGTATGAAAGAGCTCCTGCAAGGAAAAAATATCATTGCGGTAACAGGTGGAACGACAATGGCATCCGTTGCTGAAATGCTTACCCCGGATTTTCAGGAAAAGGAATTGTTATTTGTGCCAGCACGTGGCGGTGTCGGCGAGATTGTCAAAAATCAAGCTAATACAATTTGCGCTACTATGGCTGAAAATTCCGGTGCAAAGCACCGAGTCCTCTATGTTCCGGATCAAGTCAGCCAAGAAATATATGATTCCTTTATTAAGGAACCATATATCCAAGAAGTACTTGAACTTCTTCGATCTGCGAGCATGGTTTTACACGGAATTGGAGACGCTATAACAATGGCAGAGCGCCGTAACACTCCTCAAGACATTCTTGAAAAAATTAAAACAGGTCAAGCTGTTGGAGAAGCATTTGGATATTATATCAACGAATTAGGCGAAGTTGTTCATAAGGTGTTAACGGTAGGACTTCAACTTGAGGATATTCAAAGTATTGAAAATGTTATTGCTGTTGCCGGAGGAGCATCAAAGGCAAAGGCTATCAAAGCATATTTAAAACAAGCTCCAGCATCAACGGTATTAGTTACCGATGAAGGCGCCGCGAAACAAATGTTAATGGGGTAATATCCTTTCATTTAGAATCGCATACGCTATTAGTCACTAATGGTTAATTTGGGGATTCCCCTTTTAAATAAAAAATTATATATATGCACAACCTTAAGGAGGAAACGAAAATGGCAGTAAAAATGGGTATTAATGGGTTTGGACGTATTGGACGTAATGTTTTCCGTGCTGCTTTAAATAATCCGAATGTTGAAATCGTTGCAGTTAATGATTTAACTGATGCAAATATGCTAGCACACCTTTTACAATTTGACACAGTTCATGGCAAGCTTGGTCAGGCTGTATCGGTTGATGGTGATTACCTAGTGGTTGGTAGCCACCGTGTAAAGGTACTTGCAGAGCGCGATCCAGCACAATTAGGCTGGGGTGAACTTGGTGTAGAAGTAGTAGTTGAATCAACAGGTAGATTCACAGACAGAAACAATGCTGCGAAGCATCTTGAAGCAGGGGCTAAAAAGGTTATTATTTCTGCTCCGGCAAGCAATGAAGATATTACAATCGTTATGGGTGTTAACGAAGATAAGTACGATGCAGCGAACCACCACATCGTATCCAATGCATCTTGTACAACTAACTGTTTAGCTCCATTTGCAAAGGTGCTTAATGATAATTTTGGCATCAAACGCGGGATGATGACAACTGTTCACTCATATACTAACGACCAACAAATTTTAGATTTACCGCACAAGGATTACCGCCGTGCACGTGCTGCAGCTGAAAACATGATTCCGACTTCAACTGGTGCAGCAAAAGCAGTTGCGTTAGTACTTCCTGAGTTAAAAGGAAAGCTAAATGGTATGGCAATGCGTGTACCAACACCAAACGTATCTGTTGTTGACTTAGTTGTTGAGCTAGATAAGTCAGTTACTGCAGATGAAATCAATGGCGCATTAAAAGCAGCTGCTGAAGGTGATTTAAAAGGAATTCTAGATTACACTGAGCTTCCATTAGTATCTACTGACTTTAACGGTAGCGCAGCGTCTTCAACAATCGATGCACTTTCAACAATGGTAATGGAAGGAAACATGGTAAAAGTTCTTTCTTGGTATGATAACGAAACAGGTTATTCGCACCGTGTTGTCGATTTAGCAGATTTCATGGGCAAAAAAGGCTTTTAAAAATATTGGATATATGTTCCACGAACGACTATAATGATATAGGGTGTGTGTCAGCGGCCTATGTTAACCAATATATATTAGCGGGAAGTTCGGTCCCCTGCTGAGCAGGGCTCTATACCAATTGGATGGAATAAAAGGGGAGCGGGGAGGATTCCCCCTCCCCTCTTTTATTTATCTCGAGAATGAAATATTGGTCTGACAAGCCAAAGATACAAGAGAACCGTTTAGAATTATCTTTATTTTTAAAAAAAGAGGAGGACCATCCTGAATGAACAAGAAATCTGTAAAAGACGTAACAGTAAAAGGTCAACGTGTGTTTTGCCGCGTCGATTTCAATGTTCCAATGAAAGACGGACAAGTAACGGATGATACAAGAATCCGTGCAGCATTGCCAACGATTCAATATTTAATGGAGCAAGGCGCGAAAGTTATTCTTGCATCTCATCTTGGCCGTCCAAAAGGACAAGTAGTAGAAGAAATGCGTTTGACCGCTGTTGCAAAACGTCTTTCTGAGCTTCTTGGCAAAGAAGTGAAAAAGACAGATGAAGCATACGGTGATTCCGTAAAAGCAGAAATCGCTACTTTAGGTGAAGGGGATGTTCTATTATTAGAGAACGTTCGTTTTTACCCAGGTGAGGAAAAGAATGATCCTGAGTTAGCAAAGGCTTTTGCCGAGTTAGCAGATCTTTACGTAAATGATGCATTTGGTGCTGCACACCGTGCCCATGCTTCCACAGAGGGAATTGCTCATTATATTCCAGCTGTATCAGGATTCCTAATGCAAAAGGAGCTTGATGTTCTAGGCAAAGCACTATCAAATCCAGAACGTCCATTTACTGCGATTATTGGTGGTGCAAAAGTAAAAGACAAAATTGGCGTAATTGATAACCTACTTGATAAGGTTGACAATTTAATCATCGGTGGAGGCTTGGCTTGGACTTTCATTAAAGCTCAAGGTCACGAAATCGGTAAATCTCTTCTTGAAGCTGACAAAATCGATTTAGCTCTTTCTTTTATTAAAAAAGCGGAAGAAAAAGGCGTTAAATTCTACATGCCAATCGATGCGGTTGTTGCGGATGAATTCTCAGAAACTGCAAACTCTAAAATTGTTGCTGTTGAAGAAATCCCAGCAGACTGGCAGGCGCTTGATGTTGGTCCAAAAACTGGAGAGCTATACAGCGATGTAATCAAAACCTCCAAATTGGTCATTTGGAATGGACCAATGGGTGTGTTTGAAATGGATAAATTTGCAGGTGGTACAAAGGCTGTTGCCGATGCATTAGCTGAGAGTACAGATACATATTCTGTGATCGGTGGAGGAGATTCAGCAGCGGCAGTTGAAAAATTTGACTTAGCTGAGAAAATGAGTCATATTTCAACTGGAGGCGGTGCTTCTCTAGAGTTCATGGAAGGAAAAGCATTACCAGGAGTCGTAGCATTAAACGATAAATAAGGGAACCACAGAAAGGAAGTACATCATGCGAAAACCTATTATTGCAGGTAACTGGAAAATGCATAAAACTCTTTCAGAAGCAAAGAGCTTCATGGAGCATGTGAACAAATTAGTACCTTCTAAGGACAATGTTGATTCCGTTGTTTGTGCTCCGGCTTTATTTCTTGAACAATTAGTGACGATTTCTAACGGTTTTGATGTTGAAATCGGCGCGCAAAACATGCATTTTGAAAACAGCGGTGCTTTCACCGGCGAAATTAGCCCTGTTGCATTAAGCGATATTGGCGTAAAATATGTCATTATTGGCCATTCTGAGCGTCGTGAAATGTTTAATGAAACAGACGAGGGCGTGAACAAGAAGGCTCATGCTGCATTTGCACATGGCTTAACGCCAATCGTTTGCTGCGGAGAAACATTAGAGCAACGTGAAGCAGGTCAAACGAACGATTTCGTTGGTGGTCAAATAAAAAATGGACTTCAAGGATTAACAGAAGAGCAAGTAAAACAAACAGTTATTGCGTATGAGCCTATTTGGGCAATCGGTACAGGTAAATCCTCTTCAGCACTAGACGCTAACGAGGTTTGTGCCTATATTCGCCAAGTGGTAGCTGAACAATTTTCACAGGAAGCCGCCCAAGCAGTTCGAATTCAGTATGGTGGCAGCGTGAAACCGGAAAACATCAAGGAATATATGTCACAGCCTGATATCGATGGGGCGTTAGTAGGAGGAGCAAGCCTTGAGGCTGAATCTTACCTACAATTATTGGAGGCAGGAAAAAATGAGTAAATCTCCCGTGGCATTAATAATCCTTGATGGATTTGCGTGCCGTAATGAGACAAAAGGAAATGCAGTTGCACAAGCAAACAAACCAAACTTTGATCGACTTTGGAAAACTTTCCCGCATCATCAATTAACGGCAAGCGGTGAAGCAGTAGGTTTACCAGATGGTCAAATGGGTAACTCAGAGGTTGGACACTTAAATATCGGTGCAGGCCGCGTTGTATACCAAAGCTTAACACGTGTGAACGTGGCAATCCGTGAAGGTGAATTTGAGAAAAATGAAACCTTAGTCGGCGCCATCAACCACGTGAAAAAGGAAGGGACAAGCCTCCACTTATTTGGCTTGTTATCTGACGGTGGGGTGCACAGCCACATTCAACATATGTTTGCACTGTTGCGTTTAGCTGCAGCTGAAGGTGTTGAAAAAGTTTATGTTCATGCCTTCTTAGATGGTCGTGATGTTGGACCACAAACAGCTGATGGATTTATCCAAGAAACTATTGATGAAATGAAGAAAATTGGTGTTGGTGAATTCGCGACGATTTCTGGTCGTTACTATTCAATGGACCGCGACAAGCGTTGGGAACGCGTAGAAAAATCATACCGTGCAATGGTGTACGGTGAAGGCCCTAGCTATACTGACCCAATGGAAGTTGTTAAAGATTCATATGAAAAAGGCATTTACGACGAATTCGTGTTACCATCTGTCATCACTCGTGAAAACGGTGAGCCAGTGGCAACAATCGGCGATAATGATGCTGTGATTTTCTATAACTTCCGCCCTGACCGTGCGATTCAAATTTCTAACACATTCACTAACAAGGATTTTCGTTCCTTCGATCGTGGTGAGAAGCATCCGGACAATCTATTCTTTGTTTGTATGACTCATTTCAGTGAAACAGTTGACGGATATGTGGCATTCAAGCCAGTAAACCTTGATAACACAATTGGTGAAGTGTTGGCGCAAAATAACTTAAAGCAGCTTCGCATTGCCGAAACTGAAAAATATCCACACGTTACCTTCTTTATGAGTGGTGGACGTGAAGCTGAATTCCCTGGTGAGGAAAGAATCTTAATTGCTTCTCCAAAAGTAGCAACTTATGATTTGAAACCGGAAATGAGTGCGTATGAAGTAACAGACGCACTTATCGCAGCAATTAACGAAGATAAATTTGATGCAATCATTTTAAATTACGCAAACCCTGATATGGTTGGTCACTCTGGTATGCTTGAACCAACAATCAAAGCAGTTGAGACAGTTGACGAATGCTTAGGCCGCGTCATTGACTTAATTTTAGAAAAAGGCGGCGCAGCCATCATCACGGCTGACCACGGAAATGCCGATGAGGTTATTACACTTGAAGGCAACCCAATGACTGCCCATACTACAAATCCGGTTCCTGTTATCGTTACAAAACCAGGCGTGGAGCTTCGAGAAGGCGGAATCCTTGGCGACTTAGCACCAACGATGCTTGATTTGTTAGGAATCGAAAAGCCAGTTGAAATGACTGGAACTTCATTGATTAAAAAATAAATATGTAATGCTCTATGAAAAAATAAAACTGTACATTAAAAGGAGAGATTTTTCATGCCATTTATTACTGACGTATACGCACGTGAAGTCCTTGACTCTCGCGGAAACCCAACTGTTGAAGTAGAAGTTTTCACTGAATCTGGTGCATTTGGACGCGCATTAGTACCATCAGGTGCTTCAACAGGTGAATACGAAGCAGTTGAGCTTCGTGATGGCGACAAATCACGTTACCTTGGTAAAGGTGTACTAAAAGCAGTTAAAAACGTAAACGACATTATCGCTGATGCAATTTTAGGCATGGATGTAACTGATCAAGTTGGTATCGACCGCACAATGATCGAGCTTGACGGTACTGAAAACAAAGGTAAATTAGGCGCAAACGCAATCCTAGGTGTTTCTATGGCTGTTGCTCACGCTGCTGCTGATCTTGTAGGTCTTCCATTATACCGTTACCTTGGCGGCTTCAACGCAAAGCAATTACCAACTCCAATGATGAACATCATCAACGGTGGTTCTCACGCTGACAACAACGTTGACTTCCAAGAGTTCATGATTTTACCAGTAGGTGCTCCTAGCTTCAAAGAAGCAATCCGTATGGGTGCTGAAGTATTCCACAGCTTAAAGAAAGTTCTTTCTGCTAAAGGCTTAAACACAGCTGTAGGTGACGAAGGTGGTTTCGCACCAAACCTTGGTTCAAACCGTGAAGCTTTAGAAGTAATCATCGAAGCAATCAAAGCGGCTGGCTACGAAGCTGGTAAAGACATCTACCTTGGTATGGACGTTGCTTCTTCTGAGTTCTATAACAAAGAAACTGGCAAATACGACCTTGCAGGCGAAGGCCGCACAGGCTTAACTTCTGAAGAAATGGTTGCATTCTACGAAGAGCTTTGCAATGAATTCCCAATCATCTCTATCGAAGACGGTTTAGATGAAAACGACTGGGACGGTCACAAAGCATTAACTGAACGTCTTGGCGGCCGCGTGCAGCTTGTTGGTGACGACCTATTCGTTACAAACACTAAAAAGCTTGCTGAAGGTATCGAAAAAGGCGTTGGTAACTCAATTTTGATTAAGGTTAATCAAATCGGTTCATTAACTGAAACTTTCGAAGCAATCGAAATGGCTAAACGCGCTGGCTACACTGCAGTTGTTTCTCACCGCTCTGGTGAAACTGAAGATGCAACAATCGCTGACATCGCAGTAGCAACTAACGCTGGCCAAATCAAAACTGGTTCAATGTCTCGTACTGACCGTATCGCAAAATACAACCAATTACTACGTATCGAAGACGAACTAGGAGATTTAGCAGTATATGATGGCTTGAAGTCATTCTATAACTTAAAGAAGTAATTTCTTGAATACGGAACGCCGGCGGGAAGAGCTCGCCGGCGTTTTTTTATGTTAGTTTTGTGGTGGTAACTTAGTGAAACGGTATCAAAATGGTGCTTGATTGTGACAGAAATATGGCATCGGCAAATAGAAGTGTGAAATTGGCTAATAGAACCCGAAAATTATCTAATAGACTATTGAAATTATCTAATAGAACCTCAAATTCGGCTAATAGACCCAGGAAATCGGCTAATAGAAAATAGCATACTAAAAAATATCGAAGGAGATTGTATAAACTCGATACCTATTCTGACCTCTGGATGGAAGATTCAACTTTTTTAATAACTTTGAAGCGACATGAACGGATTCAACCCCCAAAAACCACCGAAACATCGCATTTGTGATTTCTGGTCCCCATATTAGGTAATAGTCCCGCAGCGCCAAAATGTGAGCGTCATGAGATTTGCATCCGCAGCGTGAACAAATCCACAAGCCGTGATAATATTTCATTCCTAATATTTCACAAACAGGACAGTGAACCCCTGGCCGCAACGCAGTTCGTGGTGTTTTATAAATTTTCTCAAAATCGTACCATTGCTCCACCTCTTCCTGAACAATCAGCCGACTTATTTCGTGTAATTGATCTGGAGTCAAGATCCCTGTCCGATGTTTATAGTCAAGATCATCAATTCGAAAAAGTACCTTTCGTCCCCGACAAATACGATACTGAGCTTCTGCATCATTATTATCAATACGCAAAATACAATTTGAATTGCCCATCATTACTAGTGGCTCAACTGTAACACTTGGAAAGCCGCGCTCAATCATCCAGTGATAAAAATGCTGAGCTTGGATTTGAACTTGCGTAAGCGGGTCTTCGTAAACGTACCGCTTATCACCAACGGTTTGAATCATTTGGCCTATCTGTCTATCAATACACAATTCACCCGTCATATTTTTCACTTCAATTGGGATAATATGGGTAGGTTTCAGTAGGAGTGTGTCAATTTGAAAGGTGGAGTCTTTAGCATAGGGTAGTTGGAGTCCTTGGATGAGGTGATAGTCCTTTTCATGGTGGTATTTTGCGGTCAACAGGCGATCAAGTCGTTCTTCACCAGCGAGTCCAGCTTCACAACGACGAATGTCTTCTTCAATGATGGGTAAGAGTGGGTGATTGATAGGGAGTCTTGCCTTCACTGCTTGGTAAAATAAAAGCTTGCGTGGGACCTGCCTATGTTTTCCAATAATCATCTCATCACACCTTTATATTTTTGTAATATATCAATTCGCTTTTGTAAAAATAAAACCCTTTCAGCATTACAATTGTTCACTCTTTCGTAATAGTAATGGCTATTGTTTCTAGATTTAAAGTGTGGTACATTAAAACTACTGTAATTCGTACGTTTTTCAGGAGGTGGACTACATGCATGCATTATTGGTTACCCTATTAGTCATCGTTTGTGTTGGTCTAATTGCGGTTGTACTTCTTCAATCAGGAAAAAGCGCGGGTCTTTCTGGAGCGATTTCCGGAGGAGCGGAGCAATTATTTGGAAAGCAAAAAGCACGGGGACTTGATTTAGTTCTCCACCGTATCACGATTGTTTTATCCGTATTGTTCTTTATTTTGACGATTTTAGTTTCTTACTTTAAACTTTAATCATAAACATCAAAACCTGACCTCAGCGGCTCAGGTTTTTTTATTTTTCACGAGACTAAGTCATATTAATGGAATGTATCTGTAATCTTTGCTAAAAAATAAGATGAGTACTTACATAGATTGAAGGAGTATCGGATTATGAAAATGGTCGCATCGAAGCCTTTTACATTTCAGGCAGGAAAGAGAGCAGTCCTGCTTCTGCATGGTTTTACAGGGAATACTGCTGATGTTCGCATGCTCGGACGCTATCTTGAAAAAAAGGGGTATACTTGTCACGCCCCGTTGTTTAAAGGACATGGGGTACCACCAGAACAACTAGTTGAAACAGGTCCCGAGGATTGGTGGCAGGATGTCACAAGCGGCTATCAGCATTTAAAATCACTTGGGCATGAGGAAATTGCTGTGGCAGGACTATCTTTGGGCGGCGTATTTTCATTGAAATTGGGTTACACTGTACCTATAAAGGGAATTGTGCCGATGTGCGCACCGATGTACATAAAGAGCGGAGAGGTCATGTATGAAGGAATACTTGATTATGCCCGCGAATATAAACAACGTGAAGGAAAATCTAACCAATTAGTCGAAGCTGAAATGAGTGCTTATCAGAAGACGCCAATGAAAACGCTCAAAGCTCTTCAGGAACTTATTTCTGAGGTTAGAAACAATATCGATATGATTTATGCACCGACCTTTGTTGTCCAAGCCCGACATGATCATATGATTAATCCTAATAGCGCTAATATCATTTATGATGAAGTGGAGTCACCAACTAAATACATTAAATGGTACGAGCAATCAGGGCATGTGATTACGCTCGATAAGGAACGTGATGTTTTACATGAGGATATTTATCAATTTTTAGAGAATTTAGATTGGAAAGAATAAACTAAAATTCTCCATTAAGGAGGGAATATAATGGATGAAATACAGCAACACATCGACAGGCTATTAACCTATATGAAAGATGAGGCTTATAAGCCATTAACTGTCCAAGAGCTTGAACAGGCTTTTGGGATTGAGGATTCATCATCATTTAAGGAATTTGTTAAAGCGCTTGTTGTCATGGAAGAGAAAGGGATGGTTGTGCGGACGCGCAGCAATCGCTATGGTCTTCCTGAAAAAATGAATTTAGTCCGGGGAAAACTAACCGGACATGCAAAGGGATTTGCCTTTGTCATTCCAGATGAACCGGGCATGGATGATATCTTTATCCCACCGAATGAAACGAACAATGCCATGCATGGGGATATCGTGCTCGTGCGGGTCGCGAATGCTACGAGTGGGCAACGCCGAGAAGGGACAGTTGTCCGCATTATTGAACGAGGCATTCAACAAATTGTTGGTACCTACACTGAAAGTAAGCATTTCGGTTTTGTAATACCGGATGATAAAAAGTTTGCCAGTGATATATTTATTCCGAAGGCAGCCTCTGGTGGAGCGGTAGAAGGTCATAAAGTCGTAGTGAAATTGACGACCTATCCGGAAGGTAGAAAAAGTGCGGAAGGTGAAGTTGTCGCAATCCTTGGTCATAAAAATGACCCTGGTGTTGATATCCTTTCCGTTATTCATAAGCATGGCCTGCCATTAGGTTTTGAAGAGGAGGTCCTCGATCAAGCAAATGAAACACCGGATTCAATTGATGAAAGTGAAATTGCTAATCGTCGTGACCTTCGCAATGAAGTCATCGTTACAATTGACGGGGCCGATGCCAAGGACCTTGATGATGCAGTACAAGTGAAGAAGCTCGAAAATGGAAACTATATGCTCGGAGTCCACATTGCTGACGTTAGTTATTATGTTACAGAGGGCTCCCCAATTGATCGTGAAGCTGAGGAACGCGGAACAAGTATTTATTTAGTAGATCGCGTGATTCCAATGATTCCGCATCGTCTTTCAAATGGAATCTGCTCTTTAAATCCTAAGGTTGATCGGTTAACACTATCTTGTACCATGGAAATTAGTCCTGATGGTGAGGTCGTTAACCATGAGATTTTCCAAAGTGTCATTAAGACTACTGAGCGTATGACCTACTCTGATGTCAAAAAAATCTTAGTCGACCGTGACGAAGAATTATTAAAACGATATGAACCGCTCATTCCAATGTTTGAGATGATGGGTGAGTTGGCTGAAGTTTTACGAAAAAAACGGATGCAGCGTGGCGCGATTGATTTTGATTTTAAAGAAGCTAAAGTAATCGTTGATGATGAAGGTAAGCCATCCGATGTTGTTGTGCGTGAACGTTCGGTAGCTGAGCGACTTATCGAAGAGTTTATGCTTGCTGCCAATGAAACAGTTGCTGAGCATTTCCATTGGATGGACGTTCCGTTTATTTACCGGATTCACGAGGATCCAAAAGAGGATAAACTGAGACGGTTCTTTGAGTTTATTACGAATTTTGGCTATATCGTAAAGGGAACAGCGAACGATGTTCACCCAAGAGCACTTCAAGAAATAATTGAAGAAGTGCAAGGGAAACCGGAGGAAATGGTCGTTTCTACCGTTATGCTTCGCTCGATGCAGCAGGCAAAATATTATCCAGAGAGCTTGGGTCACTTCGGTTTATCAACTGAATTTTATACTCATTTCACTTCACCGATACGCCGTTATCCAGATTTAATTGTGCACCGCTTGATTCGCACCTATTTAATAGAAGGTAAACTAGAGCAGGCGACAAGAGAGAAATGGGATGCACGACTGCCGGGGATTGCTGAGCATTCTTCAAAAATGGAGCGACGTGCTGTCGATTCAGAACGTGAGACAGATGAGCTTAAAAAAGCTGAATTTATGGCTGATAAAATTGGACAAGAATATGATGGTATCATCAGTTCCGTTACCAATTTTGGTATTTTCGTTGAACTACCGAATACAATTGAGGGGCTTGTTCATGTCAGTTATATGACCGATGATTACTATCGCTTTGATGAACGTCATTTCGCGATGATTGGTGAGCGTACTGGTAATGTGTTCCGAATCGGTGACGAAATTACAATTCGAGTCATCAATGTGAATAAGGATGAGCGTTCGATTGATTTTGAAATCGTTGGTATGAAGGGCACTAGACGTCGGGAACGAAGTGAAGAACCACGCGTGTTTAAAACGGGCAGTGATCAGAAGAAGCCTCGTCGTGGCAACGGTCGTTCAGGTTCTTCGTCCTCATCGTCTTCTACATCGTCACAACAAGGCGGAAAGAAAAAGAATAAAAACAAGAAGTCATATGACAATTCATCTAAAGCAAAACGAGAAGGTAAGAAAAAACGCCGATAGATTATGATGAGAGCCGGCACAGATTGCGGCTCTCTTTTTGGTTTAATTGAGCCTTTAGGTAGTTTTTGCTAAAATAGAGAGATAGAAAGTGGGGGAAGTTGATGCCAAAAGGTGAAGGCAAAGTTGTTGCCCAAAATAAGAAAGCTTATCATGATTATTTTATTGAAGAAACGTATGAAGCGGGCATTGTGTTGCAAGGAACAGAAATAAAATCAATCCGCGCTGGTAAATGTAATTTAAAGGATTCATATGCGCGTATTCACAACGGAGAAATGTATTTATACAGTTTTCATATAAGCCCATACGAACAAGGAAACCGATATAATCATGATCCGCTAAGAACTCGTAAGCTATTGCTTCATCGTAAACAAATTAATACATTAATTGGTGAAACAAAAGAAGCAGGCTATGCACTTGTTCCATTAAAGGTGTACTTGAAAAATGGTTTTGCTAAAGTGTTGATCGGTTTAGCTAAAGGTAAGAAAAAGTACGACAAACGCGAAGACTTGAAAAAGAAAGAAGCTAAACGCGAAATCGAACGCGTCTTCCGCGAAAAACAAAAGATGTAAAGGTGCCTGTCACCACCCGAATTTTGTCGATTAATATGTAAAAGCTGCCATGGTAATATAGGTAGGAAGTAACAATTGAAAAACCTGCCCGCTATGATATAATAATAAATGTCACCGGGTTGGTGGCAAGATAACTTTTGCTCGAGACAATCAATGAGCAATCCTAACGTCAAGTGTTGTGAATAACACACTGACCCTTCTTACATGGGGACGCTACGGATTCGACAGGGGTAGTTCGAGCTTAGGTTGCGAGTCGAGGGGATCGGCCTCGTTAAAACGTCAAAGCCAATAACTGGCGAATCTAAACAAAACCTAGCTTTCGCAGCTTAATAACTGCATAGCTGTTCGCCCCTCCATCGCCTATGTGGTAGGGTAGCGGACTCACTCTTAGTAGGCTACGCCGGATCCCACCGTCTGAGGGAGAAGGAAGAGAACAACCAGACTAGCTGCTCGGCCGCCTGTCGGTAGGCAAAAGATGCAGCGAAGCGCCAATATGCCGACTACACTCGTAGAAGCTTAAGTGCCGATATTTCTGGACGTGGGTTCGATTAGTAATTAGTCGCCTTGTGTGGTAACACACAAGTGAAAACCTGGCTTTATCGGTGAAACCTAAGTCGCTTTAATAGCGATAAGGCAATGCCGAGCGGTATGTGAAGTAATTCAACAGCCGTGTATCGACTTATAGGCTGCCACAAAACATGGTAGTACTAGGATGCGAAATGCTTACCTGACAGGTAAAAAATTATGTTTCGCATAAGACGCCAGGGGACCTGATACAATCAGGTTCAAGATATAGTCAGTGCCATGTCGAAAGCATGGAAGAGCACGTCCCACCGTCTCCACCATACATAGGTGGAATACAAGACTAGCTGATAACCAGCTAGTCTTTTTTATAATTTAAAAAACTCCACTTCAAAGTTTCTTTTCTCTTGTCGTTGTATTTCTGTATATTTTCCATTTCTTAATGTAACTGCATCGTATTTCTCTAAAACCCAGATAGCACGGTCTTTTTTCTTATGCACTCTTAGGAAAGGAATTATTTCTTGTAATGTATTAATGACTTCTGACTTTTTCTTTATATTTAGTGTATATGATTTTTTATGTTTATCAGGTTTGTAATTTTTTTTATTATTAATGCTGCCACCGCTTAGACCTTGTACGTAGTGAAGTAATTCATAATCAGTAGAAGCAATGGTAATACAAGGTCTACGAAACTCATTTGCATGCATTCTTGTCAAAGTGATACTACCTTCACCATCAATAATTCCAGCCACGTACGCAGCTTCCCAAAGTTCCAATAAAATCACCTCAAATGCTATTATTCTTGATTACCCAATATTAACCGCAGGTCCAAAATATAAATCATACTTGACGATTGCTTCATTAAAATGTTTGATGACCTCTTTTTCACAAAAGATGATTTTTTCATCTTCAAATAGTGATCGTCCGAATCGGAATATGCCTTCTTGAGCTTCATGTGAGATTTGTGGTAGTGATTCTTTGGAGGGTAGATAGTCTGATCCAATGGGGTAAGGTGTGTGAAAAGAAAAGTGATAGTCTTGATGTTGTATCGTTAAATAATACAAAGAGTAATAGTCATCATCAATTTCGACTTCACATAAGTTGCAATTATTAATGTCTGCTTCGTTATTATAGTAAAAGTCAAATTTGGATAGATAACCGTATTCTTGTCTATCCAATTTCCATTGGTCGAAGTGATGAGAGCAAAACTCGAGGTAGGTAATTTTTTCAGAGCTTGATGGTTGATAAAATGAAAGGGATGAGTAGGGAGATTGAATTAAGCGCTGCATCGCTTCATTCTTCATATCATAAAATAGATCTTTTTTATCAAAGTATTTTTCTATATTCTTTTTGGCTTTTGTTGCTTTGAGTTGATATTCCTTTGCCCAGCGATTAATCCACATCGTCCAAAATGAAAGCTGTAAACTTGCTCCTAGTTTTCCGTCTGTTTTGTACCAGTCGGCCAGCATAGCTCTCCATTTATTTTCATAAAAATCTTTATGTAATTTAATATTTTCATGTCGTGTCTGCTGAGCCTTTTTTATTGCTTGTACTCTGTTTTCTTTAACTTCTAGTTGATGATCAACTCTCCATTTGTTCAGCATTTTCGTGGTAATACTTTTGATTTGATAAGTATCGTAAAGTGGATATTCTAATTCTCTTCCCCATTTTTTAAACGGTACCCATTTAACAACAGTTAATTTCCTTTGGCTTGTCCATCGCAATCTTTCGGTTTTGGTAATGTTTAAGTATTCTTCAACCTGGTTTGGATGCATTCCTAACTTTTCAGCGTGTTTTTTATAAAGACCTTTTAATAAAATCTCATTGCCCTTCAACCGCTTTAAAAGCTCGCATAATAGGCATTCCTTCCGCTTTTTTTTAATTTCCTTGGGAGTGAAGTATAAAAATTCACCGATATCTTGTTTCGTTAATTTTGTTAAATCTTGAGGTGCATCAAGTGAAACGTCATTTTTCATCTCTGTCACCTTCCTTTAGGACTAATGTACCACAAATAGAACAAATGTTCTAGTTTTTGTGAGGACTTTTTAAGAAATATATTTTTCCCGTCTTGATAGATTGTGATATTGAGTGGATTATCAAATAAAAAAGCAAAACTCGCGCATTTACGCGAGTTTATACAATAAAATATAGTAACCTGAAATATTGTTATGACAGTATTATCAATTACCTATATTAGACTGGTAGTAATTTTAAGACTGCATTTCAGTCATCTTTTTACCCTTTTAAGCGTCCTTCTAATACATGAATCATATAAAGGAAATGTTCAGCTTCTCGGACAACATGGTCCGCTAATAATGGATTGATTACATTACGAATTTGACAGGACTTGATTAACTCTAACCCTGTTTTCTTAAAAGCAAGTATCTCTTCGGCAGCGGTTTCACTGTCTTTATTCATTTTACCGATAATGGGATAAGTCGGCTGTTTTTTAGTTAGCATTGACTCAACATCTCTAGCTTGGTTTAAAAGTACTTCAAAGTCATCACCAAATTTTCTGGCAGTGTTGACCAAGTTACGTTCAGATTGGTCAAGCAATGCAGAGATGAATCGAGAGTGTTCCATCATGATTCTCAACCAAAATACGTTTTCGTTAATAATAGCATCCTGAATAGGCTCTAATAATCCTTGATTGAATTTCTTCAATGTCCTCATAAAATACTCAGCTTCTCTTGCAATATGATCAATCAATAATGGAAAATTGAAACCACTCACTTTACAATTTATGATTAAGATGAGTAAGTTCCGCTTAAAATTTCTAAAGCCAAAAACCAATTCAATACTTTCTTCGTTAAATTTTCGCACTAATCCTACATTATTCGGAATTTGATATGCCTTCTTTTCTTGTTGTTCAAAAAATTGATAAAATCGATCTGTTTGTTGAATAAGATGAGTATCCTTTCGATTGAAGCCTTCTCCTAAAAATAGTGCATGTTCCTTCATAATTCTTAACCAAAACTTATTTTCTGTTAACGAGCGTTCAACAAATAGTTGCTCGGTCATTGACTCAGGTTTTGCAGCGAAAGTTTCGGGAGCGACCAACATCTGATTATATTGATCGATATTGACGTGGCCAGGGAGTTGAGGATGATATTGCATAATATCCCTCCTTTTTATTCATGGCTTTCATACTATTGTTATTATCTGTAAAACGTTATTATGATTGGACAAATAGCATTTTATTAAAGCCTAACTTACATCAGATTTCTCCGATAAACCTCTAAATTTGCCAAAAGTGCTCATTTTATGGCTAAAAAAGTAAAATTGTCGTTAATAGAGACCTAGAAAATATAGCTTATAATTGAAAAAGGTAGAAAGGGGCTGGGAGAATGGCAGATTTATTATTTGAAGTGCAAGAAGGAATAGCGACGATTACGTTGAATCGTCCTGAAGCAAGAAACGCCTTTAGCATGCAAATGATTGAGGCGTGGATTAAGGCATTAGAGGAAGTTAGAGATAATGATGATATCCGAGTTTTGGTATTAACCGGAAATGGACTAGCTTTCTGTGCTGGAGGAGATATTAAATCAATGCAAGCAGGAAAGGGATTTCTAGATCTTACGGGGTATGAGGACCAGGATATTTCAAGCACTTCTCTGGCAAGAAAGAATAGCTTGTGGAAGTATGTTCAAAGAATACCATTATTAATGGAGGAAATTGATAAGCCAACGATTGCTGCCGTAAATGGTGATGCAATTGGTGCAGGGCTTGATATGGCTTTGCAATGTGACTTTAGAATTGCCTCAGAAAAAGCTAGATTTGGCGAAGGTTATGTAAAAGTGGGAATCGTACCAGGTGACGGTGGTGGTTACCTGCTTCCAAGATTGATTGGTATTGATAAAGCACTCGATTTATTACTGACAGGAAGAATTATTGATGTCGAAGAAGCGAGCCAAATTGGCTTGATTACGCGGAAAGTGCAGCATGACAAATTAATGGAGGAAACATACAAGCTTGCAAATCAACTTGCACGTGGTCCGCAAACGGCTATGTGCCTCATTAAAAGAACGGTGTATCAAGGTTTAAAAACAGATTTACGAACCTCCTTGGATATGGTTTCCTCGTTTATGGGAATCGTGACGGAACATCCCGATTATCAAGAAGGATTAAATGCGATTATCGAAAAAAGAAACCCAAATTTTAAATAATTACACCTATGAATTCTCGAAACCCTCTCATTTTTTTCAAAGGAGAGGGCTTGATTTTTCTCAGCAAATCGGTTGATTATATACCCCATTGGGTATATAATGTAAGTAAATTATTCGCAATAAGCGATAAACAATGAACAAAGGGGAAATGAAAATGAGTTCAGTAACAGTGTATACAACTAACCGTTGCCCATATTGTGTAATGTTAAAAAATTTCCTAGCGGATCAAAATATTTCGTTCAAAGAGGTTAATGTGGAAACATCACCAGAAATGATGGATTATGTAATCAGACAAACAGGTCAAATGGGTGTTCCGCAATCTGAAGTGAACGGCAAGTGGGTATTGGGTTATGACCCACAAAGCATCATGATGGCACTGGGAAAATAACAACCGATAAGTATGGCTTCTGGTAGGGGTCATGTATTTAATATCAAAGATCTTCTAAAGGGACTAGAAATAGTCTCTTATTTTTTCACATCGATAGCAGCAATGTCATTACTAAAAGGAAGTCGAAAATGGAATATATTCAAATCGGTTCGATTTCGATTTTACAAAAGTGGGTTTTTCTTGCAGCAGCATTCCTTATAGGTTTACTGATAATAAAACTTTGGCTTAAGAAAACACAAACAAGACAACTCCACAACAACATTTTTACTTTAGTTACGGACAGCCTATTCTGGGGTTTTATCACTTGGAAGCTTAGTCTAATTGTATTTGAGCCAAGCATCGTATTGAAAAGCCCACTATCCATTTTGTATTTTACCGGAGGTACGAAGGGTCTTATTTTAGCCATTATACTTGCGCTGACATTCTTTTTTATAAAAGCAAAATTGCAAAGTGTTCCAAAAAAGTTAGCGATTCAAACTGTCATCATGTTTATTTTGATATTGACCATTTCATACCAACTTATCACTCTATTGTTCATAAACAACAACAATGATAGCACCCAAGCAGTCAACGGCGGAATTGGAATTGGAGAGCTTGCTCCGGATTTTGAGCTATCTACTGTTAATGGTGAAGTAGTAAAGCTTTCAGACTTAAGAGGCAAGACTGTTATTGTGAATTTCTGGGCTACTTGGTGCCCACCATGTAAAGCTGAAATGCCCCATATGGTTGATTTTTATGAGGAGGAAAAGACTGGAAACGTCGAAATCCTTGCAGTAAATTTAACTGCATCAGAAAAAAATCTAAATCAAATTAATCAATTTATAAAGAAATATGGTATTACATTCCCTGTGCTATTAGACGAAAAGGGGGAGGTCGCAGAAATTTATCAAGCCATTACCATTCCCACAACATATGTAATAGCTAAGGATGGGAAAATTAAACAAAAGTTTACCGGACCAATCGATAAAGAAAGATTAACAAAACTCGATTATGAAATGGAAAAATAAATATATGTTTAAAAAACAAGGTGTCAAGCGATATCCCAACAAGGGATATTGTTTGGCGTTTTTTTTGTTAATTAATTGACGCTAAACCAGAAGGGAAAACAACCTATAGATTTTATCAATGTAGAAAATAATAATTTCTTGAAAGCAGAGTATTATTTGTTTCGAAAAGGTTGCCGTTGACTTCAAGATATTATCAGGATAAAAATTTGTGCAGTTGCCAACCATAACAACTGTTATAATCAATATAGGAAGTAGAAAGGGTGAGATGGTGAAGAAAAATCTTTTTTCAGACGGGGAAGAAGTTTTGATTAGAGAGTCCGGTGAGTCTGTTACCATTGGCAAATCTCAGTACGTAAAAAACATGAAAAGGTACTCTTACATCGTCAATGAATATCCTAAAACCTTTTTCTTTGAAGAAGAATTAACGAAGGATTAAGTGATACTCAAGATTCTTAATTGGTAAAATTGAGGATTTCAATCCCATTGTAAATATGTAGGTGTCAAAGAAGGTAGCCATCCACATGTTTGGCTACCTTTACTTTTATTGAAATGATTTATCATTATGAATGAAATAGGAGTTAATGTACCTATGCACAAACAAATCAAAATTCTAGTTGTCGAAGACGATAATGATATTAATCAGTTATTATGTAACATTGTAAATAGGAATGGCTACCACGCACAACCTGCCTTTTCCGGAACTGAAGCGATGCTGTATTTAAATGGACAAGCTTGGGACATGGTGTTGCTTGATTTAATGCTGCCTGGGAAAACTGGAGAAGAAATACTTGCTAAGCTGAGCGAACAAAATCCGGAGGTTCCGGTCATCATCATTTCTGCCAAGCTGGAGCAGCAAACCAAGGTTGAAGCGTTGCGGACAGGGGCGGATGATTATATTACAAAGCCCTTTGATATCGAGGAGGTTTCAGCGCGAATTGATTCCCATTTACGAAGAACAAGAATGATTACAGAAGCACCAAGGATTCGAGAGTTGGCCCATAAGGATATTATGATAGATACCGAGGCGAAGACAGTCCTTGTAAATGGAACAGAAATCACTGTTACTGCGAGGGAATATGCTATTTTGGTCCTGCTATTGACTTCGCCAAAGAAGGTTTTTACAAAAGCCAATTTGTTTGAGAGCGTTTGGAATGAAGAATATCATAATGATGATAATACGATTAACGTCCATCTGAGCAATCTTCGCAGTAAGCTTGCAAAAGCAAATCCACATGAAGAATACATAGAAACAATTTGGGGAATGGGCTATCGCCTCAAAACTTAAGGTTTTCTTAAGAAATCATTTAAGCCTTTCTTATGTTTTCATTTTTATATTAAAAGTAATACATGAGGGAGGTAGAAAGAATGAGTGAATACATTCTCCGAACCCACCAACTATCGAAGCAATATAAAAAACAATTCGCTTTAAACAAAGTGAATCTTTCGATAAAAAAGGGTTCTATTTATGGATTTATCGGTCAAAATGGCGCGGGAAAATCCACGCTAATCAAATTGGTTACAGGCCTTGCATATCCAACAACGGGACACATTGAGTTATTTGGAAAAAGTAATTCAGCGGAGTTGATCCAAGCAAGAAAGAGAATCGGGACAATCATTGAAGGCCCTGCTCTTTATCCGCACATGACGGCAATGGAAAATCTAGAGGCTAATCGCTTACTAAAGGGAATTCCTGGACAGGATTCTGTCGGGAAAATCCTGAAGCTAGTCGGTCTCCAAGATACAGGTAAAAAGAAGGCCAAAAACTTCTCACTAGGCATGAAGCAGCGACTTGGCATTGGGATTGCGCTGTTAGGTGAGCCAGAATTTCTGATTCTTGATGAGCCAATTAACGGTCTGGATCCGATGGGGGTCGTTGAGATTCGTGAGTTGTTAATGAGGTTGAATCGTGAATATGGAATTACGATTTTAATTTCCAGCCATATTTTGAGCGAGCTTCATCTTCTTGCAACCCACTATGGCATTATCCATAAGGGGGAATTGCTGGAGGAGCTAACGGCAGATGAAATCAATCATAAATGTCAGCAATATCTTCACATTAAAGTAGATAATCCAAATAAAGCAGCAACAGTTCTTGAAAATAAGCTGGGTACGGAGGCTTATGAAGTAAAGCCAGATGGTGCAATTCAGTTGTTCCAATTCCTTGATGAACCAGGGAAAGTATCAACACTTCTTGTAAACGAAGGTTTAGTCCTTGAACAATTCATGCCAATGGGGGAAGAACTTGAAGGATATTTTATGAAACGGATTGGCGGTGTGCAGCATGGATAATCTAATCAAGGCAGAGTTATTTAAGCTTCGAAAGGATCGGTCGCTTTGGACATTGGTATTGGGATTAACTGTTGCTGCAATCATTTATCCCATGCTTATGCTTTTCGGTGATGGCTCAGTAGGTTCACAGGATATTTCAGTTAAAGACCTATTTGTGAATACAGCTCTCGGTGGAAATAATTATATTGTACGGCTTGTTCCATGTATTTTAGCAGGCTTCTTTATTTCTAGTGAGTTCTCAATTGGGACGATGAAGAGTATTGGTGCTTCTGGGAATAGTAGAAGCCGAATATATTTTTCTAAACTATTCGCATTTTCAATCGGAACGATTATTATATCCTTAGTATTTCCTGTTGTGATGATGGTGATAAGTTCCCTATTATCAGGTTTTAACGAAATGCCGGAAATAGATTATCTGGTACGCACATTAGGCTTTACAATCATATATGCGACTGCGTTTGCTTCAATCATGTCTCTTTTCGCGATTGTTTTAACAGACAGTGGCAAGATGATCGGTTTTTCCATTCTATTTTTTATTTTGTTTGACAGCATTTTATATATGTTAAGCCAAAAACTGTCCTTCGTAGAATTTTTGTTTAACCATTCGGTCTTTAAGTTATTTTTAGAAATCGGCCAAATGAATCTTGAAAATACCGTCTTACTTAAAATGATTGTTGTCCCGTTAACCACAATTCTAGCGTTTGGTTACCTAGGCAGCATGATTTTTCAACGAAAAGAAATAAAGTAACAGATGGGAGAGTGAGAGAGATTGATTTATTTTACGATATTGGCTGTCGTCATTGGATTAGTTTCTCTCACTCGTAACTATTTTTTAAAAAGAGAAATCAAACGGGCGACCCAGCAGCTTCGTGAAGTTAACCATCAGGAAACGGAGAAAAAAATCGATCTATCTTTTTATGATAAGGATATTGAAGCACTTGCCGTTGAAATCAACGCGCAAATTGATTTAACGAAGCGGGCTCATGCTGAAAAACGGCGCACGGAAAATGAGTTGAAGCAGGCGATTGCTGATATTTCACATGATATCCGCACCCCAATGACTTCGATATTAGGCTATGTTCAATTGCTGGAGTCGAAGGATTTACCTGTAGAAAAACGCGAGGAATACGTGGAGGTAGTGAAGAGCGGCGCTTTGCGGTTAAAGGATTTATTAGGCGATTTCTTCGAGCTTTCGATTATCGAGTCTGCAGATTATCCGATTGTGCTTGAACAAATCAGGTTGAACCAATTAGTTCAGGAGGTACTTGTAGGCTTTTATGAGGAATTTAATACACGTGACATAGAACCCATTATCGAGATTCCAACTGAGGAAATAAGAATTCATGCAGATTCATCTGCAGTTAAACGGGTGTTAGAGAATTTAATCTTAAATGCGATTAGACATTCGAGTGGCGCTGTCACGATTTCCTTGGAAAGACGAGACTCAAAAGTGATGTTATTCATTAGTAATCCGGCAGGCCAACTGAATCAACAGGATTTGGCTCATTTATTTAATCGATTTTATAAAGCAGATAAAACGAGGTCGAAGAAGGGGACTGGATTAGGTTTAGCGATTTCTAAGAGTTTAATGCAGAAGATGGGTGGAGAGCTTACAGCACAACTGACTGATGGAGAGTTAATGATGCGTTGTGTGTGGCGCGGCTGATAGGCCTATGAGCCGTTTCTATGACTAATGACTAATATTCCCGAAAAAATTTGGGGACATCCTTATTTACGAGATGCCCCCAAACACCCTACTCTGCTACGACCGCTGTCCCATACCCGATTAATTCCGATGTACCTTGCCCTGCCGTAAGTGCAAAACGGACGCCGACAATCGCTGTTGCTCCAAGTGCCCGTGCTTCCTTAATTAGTCTTTCTTTAACCATATCCGTTGAATCCTCAAGCATTTCAGTATAGCTTGTCAATTCACCGCCAACGATTGATTTTAATCCAGCCATAATATCTTTACCAACGTGACGTGACTGAACGACACTAGCCGATACGGTACCCAATACATCAGTAATTGTTTTGTTCGCAATTGAATCTGTAGTCACGATTAACATCGTACCTTCCTCCTCGTATATCAAATACAACCGTAAACCCAAATACGACTTACTATTCCGCCTTAACCGGCAGTAATATCCCCCATCTAGCTTATAAGTTAACAAGGATGATAGTTGGGGAATCAACTGCCCATATAGGTCCGATTGGTTCAACTATCCATCAGTGGGGGATGATGAAAACCCCCAATGATGGAAGTTTCACTTTATATGTTGTGTTAATTATAACATTCCATCCATGTTTCAGTTTTCAAATTCAATGCAATCCATCTTCCCTTTAAGCTAATTGCTGCTCCGCAAATTCGCGATACAGAGCATGCGTTTGAATTAACTCCTGATGCGTTCCCATTCCGGTGACTCGTCCTTTTTCAATAAAAATTATTTTGTCAGCATCGACAATCGTCGATAAGCGGTGGGCAATCACAAACGTGGTCCGCCCTTCCATTAGTCTTGCTAGGGCTTGTTGAACAATGCCCTCTGATTGACTATCTAAACTTGCGGTGGCCTCGTCCATCATAAGGATTTTTGGATCACGCAAAAACGCCCGTGCAATCGCAATTCGCTGCCGTTGACCGCCAGATAGTCTTACGCCACGTTCGCCAACCTCCGTATCCAAGCCTTCAGGGAACGATTTAATGAAATCCTCCGCATACGCCATACGAGCCACTTCCCACAAACGTTCATCAGAAATCTGCTCCACATTCTCTAATCCATAGCAAAGATTTTCTCGAATTGTCCCAGCCATCATTGCACTTTCCTGGGAAACATAGCCAATCTGCCCGCGCCACGACCGGAGCGATAATTCCTTAATCGGAGTATTGCCAATCAATATCTCCCCTGATGACGGTTCATAAAATCGTTCAAGCAATCCGAACATCGTCGTCTTCCCACCGCCACTCGGTCCGGCGAAAGCAATCATTTGTCCAGGCTGAGCTGCAAATGATACTTGCTGAATTAACGGTTCATCTTCGGTATAGGCAAAGGACACATTTTGGACCACGAGTGGTTGATTCGTAATATCCATTTCGATTCCGCTTTGACCATCCTCCAAAGATAGCTCAAGAATATCGATAATCCGCTCGGTTGCTCCTTTAGCCTTTTGGAGCTGCGTAAAAAACATCGCAAACGAGGTAATCGGCATAATAATTTGAAATAGATATAGCAAAAAGGCGATTAATGACCCTGTTGACATCGTTCCATTGGCAACCCGAATGCCGCCGTAGCCAATAATCATTACGATCACAACCATAATCACAAGGTACATGATAGGCCCAATTAAGGCCGTGACACGTGCTTCCTTTAAGCCATAATTTAATAGCTTTTGGATGCCGTTTAAGCCATTCAATTCTTCGTTTTGCTCGGCAGTAGATGATTTCATTAAGCGAATTTCGCTTAAGGTTTGTTGGACATGCCCTGAGAAAGTCGCCGTTTCATCCTGAAGGCCCCGAGCGATTTTAGCCATTTTCCGACCAAGCGGAAACATAATCGCAATCGTAACAGGAACCGAAATCAACATCATGAGGGTCATTTTCCAATCCATTATTAATAAAATAACAATCGCACCGATGATGGAAATAATTCCGGTAATGAATTGCGGAAAGTGGTTGGAAATTAAATCTCTAACAACGCTCGTATCACTGACAATCCGGCTGACTGTAGCTCCACTAGATTGTTGGTCAAAATAACTGACCGGCAAACGGATCAGCTTTACCCACATTCGTTCACGAAGTCCAGCAACAATCTTTTGGCCAACCATGCTAAGCAAATAAATCGATATTCCGCTAATCACCGCTTGAATAAGGAAAGCAGCCCCAATTCCGATAATAAGCGGAACACTCAATGATTCCATCGAAAAGTCATCGATTAAATTTTTCGTCATTAATGGGACGATTAGTCCAGCTAAGGTGGTCAGCACACTTGCTGATAAACCGATGATGAGTGCTAGCTTAGGGATTTTTGTTGATAAAATTAAGGATATAAACGGTTTGAGACTGGTCCGCTGTTGTTTTTCCATTATGTGAGTTTCTCCTTTTATTTAACGAAATTAGCCCGGGAAATCTGTGTTGTTTTTACTAAAAGTTTGTCCTTATTTAGTGTAACGAATTAATCGATAGGCAGTCTAATATATTGAATCTCAATAATCTTAAATTTTTCTTAACAAAAGGAGATCAATATGATGAAAAATAAAAAGGCATGGATGATGATTTTCATAACTTTGTGCTTCGTAACAATGTATACGACTTTTGCTGCTGCAGAGTTTAGTGCTTCAGAACCAAGTCAAGAAATTATTGCTAAGCAAGCTGAGATTGATCAATTCCTATTTGAAGAATATGTTCAAGAACTTGCTGAAAAAGGAATTATGGTAACCCACACAGCGCCATTGGAGCAATCGGTCGAAATTGGGATTACTCCCTTTAATGATGAAAATGCAAACTACATAAAGGAGCTTATTGGCGTTGACCAAGTGACGATTGTCGAAGGCCAGCAAGCGACCACCTTGAGCAAAACTTCAGAAGAGGCGGCTCAAACCGTAATGCCTGAGGAGGACTCAACGGACACGAAAGCAGAGAAGAACTCAGGAATGAGCACTAATATCTATATTGCTGCCGGTGCGATTGTCTTACTAGCTGGGGTAATGATTTTTATAAAAAGAAGAAAAGCATAATCAACTAAGTTAGCAACAATGGAAAATATTAAATATAAAATAATAGACAAAATTCTTTAAATTTTGCATATAATAGCATTATAATAGGATTAGGGGTATAGATTGATTTTGTGTTTGGGGATTATGCATTAGTATGACAAATCTATGTATTATAAGGGGAGAGTTTAAGCAAAATGTATATCGTATTGGTGGCCATGCTGGTTCTTGCTTGTGTAACATTATTCTACTGTGGGTATTATCTTTCGGAGATTAAACACAAAATTGGCAGAACGGTGTTAATTGCAATTCCAATTGGTGTTGGAGTCTTTATGTTTAATGTTATTTGGGCGTTAGTAGAGCTTGGAAAATCACCACACTGGCAATAATTTTTAATTATTAAATTTAATCACTTAAAGCCTTCATTCTTTTTATTGGAATGAAGGCTTTTTTTATTACATACAGCGACCTTGAGTTGGGGTTACGGAATCGTTCGATAACTTTAATCTCCCCTTAAAAGCTTGGTAATAGTTTGTACATATTCTATGGCTACTATAAATTTAGTAAGGCTTGTGGGGAAATTGCCGTAGGGTAATCAACTATTAAAGATAAGGAATGATGTTTTTGAAAAAGGTAACCTATATAAAATTTGGCTTAGATTTGTTGTTAGGCGTGGCGTTTGCGCTATTTTTCAATGATCGTGTTCTTGGTGGGTTAACCTTCCATGAAATCGTTGGATTAGGATTCGGGGCAGCCATTATTGTTCATGTAATCCTTAATATCAATTGGGTTAAGAAGGTTACCCGAAAATTGTTTGATCGAAGTCTGCCAGGTAAAACCCGTTTTTCTTATTTATTAAATTTGCTGTTATTGATTATGATGATGACCATTATTTTGACTGGTGTCATTATTTCTAAAGTTGTGTTTCCGAATCTAACATTAGGAAATGAACGCTGGCTGCAAATGCTTCACTTATCTGTTTCATACTTCACGCTAGTGTTAGTTGCCGTCCATGTTGGTCTCCATTGGCAATGGGCAATCAATCTTACTAAAAAAATCTTTAAGATTTCGAGAACACCAAGCTGGATGGATTATGCCATAAAAATGGCAGTTGTGGGATTATTCTTGTTCGGAACCTATGAAATAGTAGCGACTGGATTCGGAATGAGACTAGTTTCACTCGCGACAATTTTCACGGGCTCAGAACAAGGCTCATTTGGAGAAATGGATGGTAAGGGTTTCGTCAGAGGTCAATTTAGCGATGGTGGTGAAATACTAGGAGGTCTAAATGGTGAACGGCCAGCTCCTCCAGATGGCGGTTTCCCGGCGAATGGTGAAATACCATCAAGTCGTTCTGGAGGGTTCGAGCGTAATGATAACGTGTCAAAAGGACAAACTCCCGATACAGGTACATCATTTGGAGATGAAGATTCTTTGGATAATGGTGATTTCTCCCGTGAAAACAGAGACTTCCCAACAAATGCTGAAATGCCTAATGGTTTTCAGAGAGGCATGTATAGCGGAAAAGGGCAAAGTCCTAATGCATTAGGTGTCATTGCGACTTACTTCGGTATTATGGCAGTGTTCGTGATGATTACTCATTATTTAGGAAAACTCAAACTGTATAAGCGTCAGAAAAATGCAGTTGTTTAGGTGTTATGAGCAAATGAAGATGAAAGGAAGTTGACAATGAAAAAGTGGATTATTAGTACAGCACTCGTTATCATTTTGGTCGGCGGTGGCGTAGCAGTTTATCAAGTATTCTTAAATAAGGAAGGAGCAACAACGACTGCTACAGCACAAACACAAACTGTTGCAGCAGAATTGGGCGATGTTGAAGTAGCTGTAAGTGGAACCGGAAATATTTCTGCAATTAATAAACAAACGATATCATCGACTGGAAACGGAACTGTTGATGTAGTAAATGTGGCAGTTGGAGATAGTGTGACGGAAGGCCAGGAATTAATCACATTTGAAGATGATCGTTTAGAGCCAATTGTTGCTCCGTTTTCTGGTGAAATCACAGCTTTAAATGTCACTGCAGATGATAGTGTACAAATGGGAACAGAGCTTATCGTAGTAACGGACTATAGCAATTTACAAATGATTGTAAATGTTGATGAATTAGACATTGCCAAGGTTCAGGTTGGCCAAGCAGCCAAAATTGAGGTGAGTGCTCTATTGGATAAAGAATTCACAGGTACCGTTACAAGCGTCGCCAAGGAAGCAAACAGCGATGCAAGCAGTTCAGTAGCTAAGTATGAGGTGAAGATTACTATAAATGAACCAACCGAAATGAAAGTAGGAATGACAGCTGAAGCGACAATTACAATTGAGAAAAAGGAAAATGTATTAACCGTTCCAGTTGCGGCCATTCAAAAGCAGGATGACATGTACTATGTGTTAATCCCAACAGAGGAGCAAACTGTAGTTGCAGAAGAACAAACACAAGAATCTGCAAGCAATAGTTCGACGCAAACCATCCAAACAAAGCAGCAAAACGTCGAAATTGGACTCCAAAACGATACTTCTGTTGAGATTGTGAGTGGAATTGCTGAAGGTGAAGAAGTCGTACTGCCGTCATTAAACTCTAATTCTAGTAATAATCAAAGAGATGGGAAAATGATGCAGAGTGGTTTCCCAGGCGCTAACATGATGCAGGGCGGTATGCCACCAAGCGATCGTAACACGGGTCGAAATCAAGGAGGATTTGGACAATGATCGAGGAACGTCCAATTGTCGAGATCAAAAATTTGTCTAAGTTTTACAAGATGGGTGGAGAAACGCTTAAAGCGCTTGATGATGTTAGCTTCTCTGTCAAAAAGGGTGATTTCGTAGCGATTATTGGACCGAGTGGTTCCGGAAAATCAACGCTAATGAATATGATTGGTTGTCTCGATTTACCAGATCAAGGCGAATATCATCTTGATGGTAAAGACGTTTTTTCCTTGAAAAATAATGATTTGGCAGATGTTCGCAATCAGAAAATCGGGTTCATTTTTCAATCCTTTAATCTTTTACCTAAGCAAACAGCTTATGAAAATGTTGAATTACCATTGATTTATCGGGGATTAAGTGCTGCAGAGCGGAAGGAAATCGCAATGAGCGCATTGAACAAAGTGGGTCTGGCTGATCGAGCAGATCATCGCCCGACAGAATTATCGGGAGGTCAACAGCAGCGTGTCGCAATAGCTCGTGCGTTGGCTGGAAACCCACCAATCCTGTTAGCCGATGAACCAACCGGAGCACTGGACAGCAAAACCGGTAAAGAGGTATTGAAATTAATGAAGGAGCTAAATAAGCAGGGGCACACCATTATATTAATCACTCACGATATGGACATTGCCAAACAAGCAAAGCGGATTATCCGAATCCATGACGGTAAAATTTTAGCAGAGAAGGGGGTTGTGTTTCTGTGAAATTTGGCCAAGCCTTGAAAATTGCTTTTAATAACATATTAGCTAATAAGCTCCGCTCGATATTAACGATGCTCGGAATCATTATCGGTATATCCGCGGTAATTGCGCTCGTAGCGCTTGGACAAGGGGCATCGAAGTCCGTATCAGATGATATCTCTGGCTTAGGGACGACAAAGGTTTCTATCAATCTGTCGGGAAATTCCGAAGAGGAGATGGTCACCTATGATGATGTCATGGCATTCGAAGAACTGTCTGAAGTTGATGCAGTTGCACCAACCGTTTCAGGAAGTGCAACCATAAAGCAGGGCACAAACAGTATGGATAGCGTTACAATCCAAGGGGTGACTCCATCATACGAAAAGGTTGAGGACACCGCTGTCCGTTCTGGACGTTTTGTGTTTCCGATTGATCAGGATAATCGCAGTAAGGTTGCCGTGCTTGGCGCAAATATTGCTACCGAAATTTTTGGCTTCACTGACCCAGTTGACAAGGAAGTCAAAATTGATGGTTCGACATTTAAGGTAATCGGCGTCCTTACTGAAGTAGGTGACGAATTACAGGGCTCTGTGGATGATAAGGTCCTTATTCCGTTTACAACAGCCCAACGCTTTTTAGGACAAACAGTAGTAACATCGGCAACGGTGATGATGACTTCTGAGGATACCGTTGATCGTGGCATGGCAATCATAAAACGGAATTTAAATATTGCCTTTGGTGGTGATGATTCAAGCTATAGCGTTAGAAATCAAGCTGATATTGCCGAAGCACTAACATCTGTGACGGATACGATGACGATGCTATTAGCAGGAATTGCTGGGATTTCATTAATCGTTGGCGGCATTGGCATCATGAATATTATGTTAGTGTCTGTAACAGAAAGAACGAGGGAAATCGGGATTCGCAAAGCGATTGGCGCGAAAAAGAAGGATATTCTTGGTCAATTTTTGATTGAAGCAATCGTTCTGAGTGGAATTGGGGGGATTATGGGCGTGTTAATAGGAATCGGAACGGCACAAATACTGTCGGCAGCAATGGATTACGCTGTAGCAATTTCATGGTGGTCCGTTGGCATCGCCGTCAGCTTTTCTGTCTTCATCGGAGTCGCCTTTGGCATCTTCCCAGCTAACAAAGCAGCCAATCTCAGCCCACTCGAAGCGTTGCGCTATCAATAAAATAGTAGTTTCGGGGGTACCATTAAACGGGCGGTACCCCTGCCATTTTTTATTTTAACGGACATTGGTTCCGTTATTTTAATAAAAAAGGTTGTTTGAATAGGTTTTACGGACAACAGATGCGCTATTTGACTGTTTGCTGACCTGATTCGGTGTTTTTTTTATAAATAGGGTCTCCTGTGTCCTTTTATGTCTATCGATAATGTGAATTCACCAATTTAAGGTCATCTATGTCCGGTTAAGTTCAAACTCAACACTCTTCGATCAGCGAATGACGACCGCCTGGCTGCCCATTTGCTGCCACGCTTGAATAAAGCTGTCGCGTGGCCATTTTTGATTTTTCTCACCGTAAGGATTATTGATGATAACATTCTCTGGATCATAACCTGTAATCACAACGCTGTGCATGCTATAGGTAATATTCACAATCCCTTGCGGAGTTTCCCACTCTTTGAAATCGGATACGGGTGCGAACGATTTCGTCGTCACAATCCAAACGGGATTTCCAGCTGCGACTTCATTTAGCAGCACTACAAAAGGTTGATTAGTTAAGTTGCTTACACGATTGCCGACGTATTTCTTAGCCAGCTCTGCGATTGGGCGATGGTACACTCCAAGTCCAGCTCCATTTGCCATATCACCGACAAATCCAAAATTGGGATTACCATATTGTCCGGTTGGATACTGAAACGGCACCTTAGGTATTTCCTCTGCCAATTGATTTTTGCTAACCTCAAGCCCTTTATATTGGAGAATCATCGCTAAGCTCGTTACCTCACAGCCACTCTTAAGCTGTGGCGGATCCATTTGATTCACTAGAGGAACATTCAGCATAGCTTCCTGAACAACCTTCGTTTCTTCCTCAAATTCAGTATTTTCATCGGGCTTATTAAAATATATGTTCTCACTCTGATAAGTTCCGATACTAAAATAAACACTTATTGCAATAATTAGCATCCCGATACTGAGTCTTCCTACTTTAGCCAAATGACTCTCCTCCGTAAGTAATTTTTAATAGGAGTTTGTCAAAATCACAAATTGTTATATTAGTAAAATATCATTATATCAGAAAAACAAGCCATTATGAAAGGGCCTCAACGCTTGAGACCCTTAAGCAATTAATTTTCTACCGCAGCCATTTGTTTTGCTGCTAATCTAGCGTTAACTTTCGCAGCCTCAACGATTTCGTTAACCTTTTTCGGAAAATAATCGAATCCTTCTGCAACAACTGTGTCCATCACGTCGATGCCTAAGAAACGCAACGCAATTTTTAAGTAGCGGTCACCGGATTCTAGCTCAGCCATTGGTGTATTAATATACAGGCCTCCACGGGTTTGAATGTGAAGTGCCTTCTTGCCGACCAAAGCCCCCTTCGCTCCTTCAGGTGTATAGTTGAAGGTCTTACCTGACACAAACAGATTATCTAAGTACTGCTTAATTACGGGAGGAGAGCTCAAATTCCAAACAGGTGAGACGAATACATAATAATCATAAGCTACAAACTCATCAGCAACAGTATGCATCGCTATGTATTTTTCACGTTCGATTTCCGGAAGCTCATCAACTTTATAGCCATAGCCGCCGACCTTTCCGCGTGCTGATACTAAATCGGCATCCATTTTTGGAATGTTTGCCTCAAACAGATCAAGTCGTTTTATTTCAGCATTAGGATTGGCTTCTAGGAAAGCTTCTAGAAACGCCTCACCAATTTGCAGGCCTTTAGATTTGTTTAAGCCTTTGGGATTTGCAGTAATATAAAGTAATTTTGTCATAATCATCATTCCCATCATAAATATATCACTTCTTTATTATATAAAAATAATGATAGTTTTTAGTGTGAAATTATTTCAAATTTCCAAACTAGTTGTATACGAGCTAATCTTAAATGACAAAAAAAGAAGCTGACCATCGGGGTCAGCTTAAACATAATAGAGAGGTTTTCAAAATAACTTTAAAACAGAAAGATTTGTTACATCAGTACATTACCTAAAAATCGGGGTCCTTATTATTACGATTTTTAGAAAGAAGGCTTTCCGAACCTTCGATATGTTAGTTGCGTTATTTTCATTGGGTCGAAGCTGCGTTTGCAACTCCTTGTCTTACCTTGTCTTTATATTACTCAATACCTGTGTAGATATTATGTGGAACTTATGTGGAAGTTGTGAAGATTCCACTTTAATCATCATCACAACTATTTCCTAAGAAATTTTACGCAAACAGGGTGTGGGACTTTTACGTTTGCTTGCAGTAAGCTTAGCTTTCCGGTTTGGTGATCTCTTGAAAAGACGGTAAGATTACTGGATTCTTGATTAGCAGCAACAATGAAGCTTTCACTTGGATCAAGAGCAAAATCGCGCGGCCAATCGCCCTCAGTTGACACAAGCTCAACTCTGCTTAACAAATTTGTCTCCTCATCGATTTCAAAGACAGCAATACTGTTATGACCGCGATTTCCAGCATAAACAAATTTTCCGTCATTAGAGACATGAATCGCACTGCCCTGATTATTCTCGGTAAAGTCAGCTGGCAGTGTCGATAGGGCTTGAATTTGCATGAATTGTCCAGTATTGGCGTCATATTGCAGAACAAGTACCTCTGAACTAAACTCGGTCATCACATAAGCGAAGCGCTGATTAGGATGAAAAGCAAGATGTCGCGGACCGCTGCCAGGCTTAACAGCTAAACTTCCAACTTTAGTAAAGCCTTCTTGAGTTAACATGTATGTAAATATTTGATCAATCCCCAATTCAACTGCAACAATAAACTTCTCATCAGGTGTAAAGCTGGCGAAGTGGGTGTGAGCCTTCTCCTGGCGTGGGTCTGGTCCTGTCCCCTCGTGCTGGGCAACCGCGGTTGTGGCGTTTATTACACCAGTTTCTTGATTTAATGTGTAAGCCTCAAGTGTTCCTTTATGATAATTGGCAGTGAGTACCGTTTGATTTTCCTTGTTAATGCTAACATGACATGGCGCAGCTCCTTCAGTTAGCTGTTGGTTGATTTTAGTTAGCCCACCTGTTTGTTTATTAATTGAAAAGGATGCGACACCACCTAAACCGCCTTCTTTTGCTACAGAAAATAAAAATTTCTCATCGTCTGACAAATTGACATAGGTTGGATTTTCAAGCTGGGCAGCCGGCTTTACTGACGTGATTTTCCCGGAATTTGTGTCTAATGAAAATGAATATATGCCCTCACTATCACCCTTAGTGTAGGTGCCAATGTATCCAAGAAAGTGTGTTTGGTTCATTTGTGATCCTCCAGCCGTTTTTGGTTCATTATACCAATCATGTTCCTATTTTTAAAATAAGTACAAAACAAGCATGAAGTTAGTTTTCAGGAACATAGATTGTATTATCAATTAAATAAAGGAATGGACTAGATGCTGAAACGGATTGTTTATTATTTGCTGGGACTGACAATTGCCTGCTTAGGAGTGAGTTTGATCATTCATTCGCAGGTCGGGGCGGGTCCATGGGATATTGTGAATATTGGTTTGACTGAAAAGCTAGGATTAACTCTCGGGATTTGGATGGCCTTGTTTCAAGCCTTCTTTTTGTTTGTAAATGCTGCACTACTGAAAAAGCGACCAGAATTTGCAGCGATTGTGACACTCACTCTTTGGGGCTTACTCATCGACTTTTGGATGGAAATTATTTTTAGAGATTTAGATTTATCATTTGCAGAACCAATGTTTCGCTGGAGCATTTTCTTAATTGGTGTGGTGTTGATTGGTGCAGGAGTTGGCACATATTTAACCTCCAATCTCCCAAAAATGCCGTATGACGGGACAATGGTCGCTATTAGTCAAAAATACAATATTAGCTTTACCGTTTCACGAACTCTATTGGAGGGAAGTGCGGTCCTCCTAAGCTTCATCATTGGCGGTTCCGTTGGAGTGGGTCCAGGCACAATCGTTATTTTTCTCGTCATTGGTCAGTTAATCCAAGTTTTTCATAAGCTATCAATGTTTATTTTTCATAGAAAAATAGGTTTTTTTGCATGAAAGCTGTAAATTTCTTGGAGGTGATTTAATTGGAAAAGAAATTTGTTAAGCGGCAAACCTCCGTTCCAGGACCCAAATCATTGGAAATATTAGCGCGTCGGAAGCAATTCGTTCCTAAAGGCATCAGCAATAATAGTGCTGCTTTTGTAAAAAAAGCCAAAGGGGCGCTCGTTTGCGATGTTGATGGAAACACGTACATTGACTTTGCAGGTGCGATTGGTACGTTGAATGTTGGGCATGCTCATCCTCGAGTGGTGAAGGCGCTAGAAGAGCAGGTGAATGATTTTATTCATACCGGTTTTAATGTGATGATGTATGAATCCTATATCGATTTGGCTGAAAAATTGTGCAAGCTAGCTCCTGGTAATTTTCCAAAGCAGGCTGCATTTTTTAACAGTGGTGCGGAAGCTGTTGAAAATGCTGTGAAGCTAGCTCGCAAATATACGAAGCGCCAAGGCATCGTTGCTTTTAGCCGTGGCTTTCACGGTCGGACGTTGTTGGCGATGACGATGACAAGTAAGGTCAAACCGTATAAATTAGGGTTTGGTCCGTTCGCGCCGGAGATCTACAAGGCGCCCTATCCGTATATGTTTCGTCGTCCAGAGCGGCTGACGGAGCAACAATACAGCAAGTTGGTCATTGCCCAATTTGAACAATTTCTTCTTTCCGAAGTGGCACCGGAAACGATTGCGGCAGTTGTGATGGAACCGATTCAAGGTGAGGGAGGGTTTATCGTTCCGAGCGTCGAATTTGTTCAGAGAGTCCGCGAGATTTGTAATGAATATGGAATTTTGTTTATCGCGGACGAGATTCAAACTGGCTTCGCCCGGACAGGGAAATATTTTGCGATTGACCATTTCGGCGTCGTGCCTGATTTGATTACTGTTTCAAAATCGATGGGAGCAGGCGTGCCTATTAGCGGCGTCATCGGTCGGACCGAAATAATGGATTCAGCGGATGTCGGCGAAATCGGTGGAACGTATTGTGGAAGTCCGCTTGGTTGTCGGGCTGCCTTAGCCGTTCTTGATATTATTGAGGAAGAAAAATTAAACGAACGCGCTTTGGTCTTGGGAGAGCGGATCCGTAGTAGCATGATTGGGCTTGCTAAGCGGTTTGGGCAGATTGGTGATGTCCGTGGCTTAGGCGCGATGTGGGCAATGGAAATCGTAATGGGGGCTAATGATCTAACCCCAAATAAAGCTGCTGTTGGTAAAATTGTAAAACTGGCAGGTGAACGAGGCTTGCTCCTGTTAAGTGCCGGCTTGTACAGCAATGTGATACGAATTTTAATGCCACTCACAATATCCGATGCTGAGCTTGATGAGGGCTTAGCTATTTTAGAGGACGCAGTCACTACAGTATTTGCACAAGAGGAATCAGCTAATTAGAACTAGATTTTTTTGCTATGAATGGAGATGGAGGTTGAAGAATGGGGTCTATTAAAGTTTATCCAATGTATGTAAATGGAGCTTGGTGCGGGCAGGAGTCCAATGAACTGACTGAGGTCGTAAATCCCGCTACGCAACAGGTAATCGGAGCTGTTCCTACAGGTGGAGCAATTGAGGCAACACAGGCAGTAGACGCAGCCTCTGCTTCGTTTAAGAGTTGGTCAAAACTCACAGCTGAAGAGCGCTACAAAATCTTAATGAAATGGCATTATTTAATTGATGAAAATAAAGAAGAGATAGCTAGAATCATGACGATGGAGCAAGGTAAACCGCTTAAGGAAGCACTCGGTGAGGTCAATTATGCGAATGGATTTATTTCCTGGTTTGCAGAAGAAGGCAAGCGTGTCTACGGCGAAACCATTCCAGCCTCTGCACCAAATAAACGGATTCTCGTTCGCAAGGAGCCGGTAGGTGTCATTGCAGCCATCACGCCATGGAATTTTCCTGCAGCAATGATTACCCGTAAGGTGGCACCGGCATTAGCAGCCGGGTGTACGGCGGTGGTTAAACCAGCTAGTCAAACTCCATTAACGGCGCTGAAGTTGGCAGAGTTGGCACATGAGGCCGGGATGCCCGAAGGTGTGTTAAATGTTATCACTGGAAAATCAGTTGAAATTGGCAAGGCGTGGCTAAGTGATCCTCGCGTTACTAAAATTACCTTTACCGGCTCAACTGAAGTGGGCAAAACGTTGATGAGAGGCGCAGCAGAAAACGTGAAGAAGATTTCACTTGAACTTGGTGGCAATGCCCCGTTTATTGTAATGGATGATGCTGATTTACAGAAGGCAGCTGTTGGTTTGCTACAATCAAAATTCCGTAATGCGGGTCAAACCTGCATTTGTACAAACCGCGTGTATGTGCAGCAAAATGTCGCTTCGGAATTTGTTGAGATTTTTCAAAAGGAATTGGCAAAGCTGAAGATCGGCAACGGCTTGGATGAAGGAATCGATATCGGTCCTTTAATTGACGGGTCCGCTTTAACAAAGGTTGAAGGCTTTGTTGATGATGTTCAGAAAAAAGGTGGGAAGGTCAGTTACACCGGATTGTTGCATGATGATGCAGGCTCGGGATATTTCTATCCACCAACATTATTAACTGGCGTGACTGACGAAATGGAGTGCATGAAGGATGAAATTTTCGGTCCGCTCGCCCCAATTGCCACCTTTGAAACAGAGGAAGAAGTGATTGCTCGCGCTAATAATTCGCGATTCGGCTTAGCTGCATATGTCTATACCAATGATTTGAGTCGTTCATTCCGGATTACCGAAGGCTTGGAATATGGCATTATCGGATTAAATGACGCGTTGCCATCTGTCCCACAAGCACCATTCGGTGGTTACAAAGAAAGCGGTCTAGGACGCGAAGGCGGCCATTACGGTATTGATGAGTTTTTAGAAGTGAAGTATATTTCTATCGGTCTAGATTTTTAGTGAATTCTAGCCTCGTTCAGTTTGCGAACGAGGCTATGTTTTTATTTTTAAAAATAATATTAAAATAGTGACAACTAAATTTTTTGATTTTAATATAAAAATAGAACGAAAGGAGCGATGAGGGTGCAAGTAAAGGTATTTGCGAACCTCCGCGAGATTTGCGGCGGGGTTACAGTAGAAGTCAAGCCAAATGGTGAGCGCGTAATCGATATACTAGACATGATGATTGAAATGTTTCCAGCGTTGCAAGATGAAATATTTACAGAAGAAAAAACGTTAAAGCCGTTTGTCCATGTGTATGTGAACGGTCGAAATATTGTCCATGGTGACGGTTTGTTAAGCGTTGTGAAGGAAACGGACCAGTTTGCGCTCTTTCCTCCGGTTGCAGGTGGTTAAGCATGATGCGTTTTATTTTGAACTTGCAGGTGGCCACTGATGATTAGTCAAGACTTAGAATTTCGTGGGATTAATTTGAGCGATTTAAAGCTGTATTTTGAAGAGCTCGGTGGTGTTCGTGAGCCAGTCGAAGGTGCTGAAGCGTTTCCTGTTGTTTTTGTAGGTGACGATTGGTCGGGTATGATTTTAAGTGAAACAGAGCTTGTGTTTACTCCAGTGTTCAAGGTGAATGCCATAAAGGTTCGGTTTGTTGCTGAAAATGAAGCTGTACTTACGGATTTAATTAAGAAATATAGATTAAAGACGACCAGAGTCGGGGGCTGAGCAGGCTGTGAGTTTTGCTTAAACTATGGATCTTGGTTGATAGGTAGTCGAGGGCAGCAGTTAGGGAGCCCTTGGCTATTTTTATTTTTCCGGTAAAGGAGAATAAACTCGACCTTTATTGGTGCCGTGGTGATGGAGATTCATGGAGTTTAGGATGCGGGTGGCTTGGTGACGTGAACTCAAACAAACTAGTTCTCTAAACTGTCTATTAGTAATTGTTGGTCCAAAAAGTTGAAAATAATCATTTATTTTTTGGTGATGTGCATCTTTGGAAATATAACCGCAAGATTGGCAATTCCATTTCCCGTATGTATAAATCATAGGACTATATGTACATTTTGGGCATTGGATTCCTGGTAAGAGGTCACTTGGTGGTATGTTAAATCGCGATAGCACATTAAATGGTTGTGGCGTATTATGCTTAAGTAGTATTTTTCCAAGTTTTCTTCTGGTTTTGAATGAAACGTATTCGGTTTTGTACATATTTTCAAAGTGGAGAATTTTTTCATGAGCATTAATACAGCGGCAAAGCCTCCAATAATTATTTGAAGAGCCGGTCACTTTTTTGATTAGGGCATTATTATTTGAGAGAACGACGAGGGTTTCGATGGGAATTGGTGGGAACTTTTGGCTTTCCATCCATTTCATAAGCTGGAACTTTTGTTGGTTTACTTGGGCAAAGGGATCGTCATAAACATTGATTTTTCCGTCGATATGTTGAATTAATTGACCTTTGGCAGAGTCAATTTCTAATTCACCTCTTAAGTACTTTATTTCGATTATCAACATAAAGTAGTTTGTTAATATAAGCGTATCGATTTGAAAGTTTCGCCCACTATTTGAAAGTCTTATTCCTGGAATAATGTCATAAAAATCCTGGTTTAGTGACCCTAGATGATAGTCTAGGGATTTCTCACCATAATAGCCTGACATTTTTTTTCTGATGAGTGTTTGAATTTCAGGTATTCGATGATGATTAGCAGAAATATTTCGGAGTAACGCTTCACATTTTTGCACTTCAATGGGGATTTGACGCTCACATAAAAACATTGTTCATTTCTCCTTTATTATGAAAATAGTTATGGGCTGTACGTCTTGCTGATTTTTGGTGGATGTGACAAAGTAGTGAACTTTCGTGGGAAAATTATGTTTTTTGCTAAGAATTAGTTCGGGGCTATGGAAAAGTGACTACAAAAAGTGTGAACTTTAACGGTTCATAATAAAAAAATCAAAAATAACAAAATTTAAGTTGTTTTTTTGAAAGAATCTCGGGAGGTTTTTTATATTTGCTGATTTTTTGGAGGGATATGCTCGACTTTCGAAGATTTATGCTCGGCTTTTCAAATTTTATGCTCGGCTTTGGGGAATTTATGCTCGACTTCAAATAGGAGTCACTAAAATATGCTCACAATACTCTCTATTTGCTCAACTTTTTTAAGATATGTGCTAATAGGTAAATTATTGCTCGAAAAATCAGCTTTTTGCTCGCCCCTAACAAATCTCTTACAATGCTCTAGCGGAAAAAATACACCACATCTATTATTTTACAATATTAAAAAACATTAAGAAAGAGCAAAGACTGTATACTTTGCTCTTTCTTATTAAAGCTCACAAATCAGATTTATTTCTCTCCAACCGCTTCACCAGCATCAATGATTCCCAACTCAACTAGTTTTTCAACTGGGACGACGCCGTCCTTCCAGCCACGCGCTGTATAGTATTCATCGAGCATGATATCCATGCGGCTGACATAGCCAGTGCTGTTCCCGGAGGCTGGCTCCTCGGTAAAACGCTTCGGTAAGAAATCATCTTCGCGGCGATTGAAACCAGCTAGATTATTATAGTAGCGTTCGAGATTATAAATACGTTCGCCAATCTTCAAGACCTCTTCAGCGGTTACTTCTACGCCTGACATGGCGCTGTATTGCTCTGCGTAATGCTCTGGACTTTCTGAGAAAGTGGAGAATTTACACATATTCAATGAATCTGTAAAAGAGAACAAATCCTGGAATGTTTTCAGCAATTCACCTTTGCCATGCGCCTCTAGGCGGTCGACTGGCTCAGGAATCCCAGCGATTTCACTAGCAATTGTATAGCCGCGAAGGTGACAAGCACCGCGGTTACTAGTTGCATAGCCAAGACCGATTCCTTGAATTCCGCGTGGGTCATAGGCTGGAATCGATTGACCTTTAACAGACATTGATAGCTCAGGTGCACCCCATGAGGCAGTTACACGAGCAGGTCCTTCTGCAAGAATAGCTCCAAAGCCTTCGCGGTAAGCAATTTTCTTAATTAAGGCAATCATCGCATCGGCATCGCCCCACTCGAGCTTTTCATCGATAATTCCTTTTTCATACGCTTCCATTGTTACAGAGAAGGCGTGTCCAATCTCAATTGTATCAATGCCGTATTCGTTACAGGAATCGATAATGTACGAAATTGCCTCAGCATCGCTTAGTAAGCAGTTTGCTCCGACTGACCACGCTGATTCAAACTCAACACTTTCAACGCGAGTTTTATATTTTCCTTCTTTAACTTCAACCTCGATTTTGCAGCCGACTGGACATGCGTGACAAGTATTATTTGAAACAAGTAAATGCTTATTTACATATTCACCACTGTGTTTTTCAGCTTCATCCCAATGCGTTAGCTGTGAGTTTTTTGTTGGCAGTGCGCCGACTTCATTAATTAAATTCGTTAATACATTTGTTCCATATACTGATAATCCGCCCTTGTTTGGTGCAGTTAACCCACCTTCAAGGATGGCTTTTACAGCTTTTTTATTAGCTTTATTATAATCATCTTTTAAAGAAGGCTCTGGCATATTACCCTTTTGAGGTGCTTTAATGACGATGGCCTTCAGTAGTTTTGAGCCAGCAACGGCACCAGTACCGCCACGACCAGCAGCACGGTCATGCTCATTCATAAATCCGGAGTAAAGGACGCGATTTTCTCCCGCTTGTCCAATCGTCATGACACTGAGATCATCTGCACCGTGAACGTCTTTTAATTCGGCAATTGCTCCGCGCGTACCTTTGCCCCAAATCGAAGCAGCATCGCGAATTTCTGCTTTACCATCTTCAATATAGAGGTAAACAGGTTTATCACTCTTACCATTAATAATGATATTATCGACACCAGCCCATTTTAAACGAGCTGCGGTCCAACCACCCATGTGAGAATCGGTAACCGTTCCAGTAAGGGGGGATTTCGTCACAATTGCAAGTCTTCCACTCATTGAGGAGCGTGATCCTGTTACGGGACCTGTCATAATACATAACATATTTTCTGGGGAAAAAGGGTCCACCTCTGGTCCGTTATCGAGGAGATATTTAACACCAAGACCGCGACCACCGATGTATTTTCTGGCTAAATCTTCATTGATTTCTCTGTAAGTAATTTCACCGTTAGTCAAATCAACAACAACTTCTTTGTTTTTAAAACCGCCAAGCTTCATCGTTTTACAAACACCTCTTTCATTTCTATAGTGAAAAAATGTATTACCTCTATTAAATTAGCTATTTTTTAAAAAAATCCTTTTTTCAGACTTCTAAAAATATTTATAAATTTTTTTTCGATAATAATTTATAATGAACAACATAAGGAGGTTGGTGATTGTGGCTTTAGAGAGATATTCCAGACAAATGTTATTTAAACCAATCGGTGAAGAAGGGCAAGCAAAAATTTTGCAAAGCCGTGCAGTCGTCGTTGGAATGGGTGCGTTAGGAACGGTGGTTGCCAATCACCTTGTACGAGCAGGTGTCGGTCATGTTCGAATCATCGACCGTGATATTGTTGAGCACTCGAACCTACAGCGACAAATATTATATACGGAGGAAGATGCCGCACGGAATTTGCCAAAGGTAATCGCTGCGGAAAAACGTCTAAAAAAAATTAATTCTGAGGTATTAATTGAGCCTATTCTTTCTGATGTGAATTTAGATAATGCTGAAGAATTATTGGTGGGCTTCGATGTAATTATCGATGGTACAGATAATTTCTTGACGCGCTATTTAATAAATGATGTTGCAATTAAGCATGGGATTCCGTGGGTGTATGGAGGAGCGGTTAGTTCACGTGGAATGTTTGCGACAATTATTCCTGGTAAGACGCCGTGTTATCGCTGTTTGTTTCCTCAAGTCCCACAAGGCCTAGGTGATACTTGTGATACGATTGGTGTTTTGTCCCCAATTACCGATATTATCGGTTCGTTTGAGGCAATGGAAGCGTTAAAACTACTAGTTGGAGCGGAGACGAACCCAAATCTTGATCAGCTTGATATTTGGTATAATTCATTTTTGCAGATGGATATTTCAGAAGGACATGATCCCAATTGTCCAGCCTGTGTAAAGCATGAATATGAATTTTTAGATCGAACTTCAGACAAGCAAATCGTTTTCACCAGTCTTTGTGGTAGGGATACTGTCCAGATTAATCCTCGGCAAAAAATTAGGCTTGATTTTAGCGAAACCGCCGAACGCCTTAAGAAAAGCGGAAAAGTGGAGATGAACCCATATATGCTACGGTTTTCACCAAATGAAGATATTACGATGGTGTTCTTTTTAGACGGACGTGTGTTAATTCACGGCTTGAGTGACCCCGTTCAGGCGAAAAATTATTATGCAAAGTATAACGGTTAATTAATAAAAAAGAGAAGTTTGTCGATGAAATTTTTTTGGTAATTTTGACAAAATCTATTACAATAGTATACGGACCTACATAACCAATATGTAAACTAAGGATAAGGAGCAAAGATCATGGAAAAAATCTTTATTTTCGGTCATAAAAATCCGGATACTGACACAATCTGTTCTGCGATCGCTTATGCAGACTTGAAATCAAAATTAGGCTTTGAAGTTGAGCCAATTCGTTTAGGCTCTGTAAACGGCGAAACACAATACGCGCTTGATACGTTTGGTGCAGAAGCACCACGCTTAGTAGAGCAAGTTTCTGCTGAAGTGAAACACGTCATCCTTGTTGACCACAATGAGCGTCAACAAAGTGCAAACGATATTGATCAAGTGAAAGTACTTGAAGTTATCGACCACCACCGTATTGCAAACTTTGAAACTTCTGACCCGCTATACTATCGTTGTGAGCCAGTTGGTTGTACTGCAACAATCCTAAACAAAATGTACAAAGAAAACGGCGTAGCGATTGAGAAAAATATTGCTGGATTAATGCTTTCTGCGATTATTTCTGACTCATTATTATTCAAATCTCCAACATGCACAGACCAAGATGTGGCTGCTGCAAAGGAACTAGCTGAAATCGCTGGTGTGAATGCGGAAGAATACGGCTTAGCTATGCTAAAAGCAGGTGCTGACCTTAGCCAAAAATCTATCGCTGAATTAATCAGCCTTGATGCAAAAGAATTCACAATGGGTAACGCGAAAGTTGAAGTTGCTCAAGTAAACGCAGTTGATACAAACGATGTAATGAGCCGTCAAGCACAATTAGAAGACGCACTTAACAGTGTTATTGCTGATAAAAATCTTGATTTGTTCCTATTCGTTGTAACTGATATCTTAACTAACGATTCAGTTGCAGTTGCGCTTGGCCAAGAAGCGGGCGTAGTTGAAGAAGCATTCGGTGTAAAATTAGAAAATAACAGTGCCGTCCTTAAAGGTGTTGTTTCTCGTAAAAAACAAATCGTACCACCGTTAACAGACGCTTTCGTAAAAAAAGCTTAAGTTGCATTTAAATTTTGATTAAGCCCGCTCAACCTTTCGCTGGATGAGCGGGCTTTTTTGATTTGCTATTTTTGGTTTTTGGTGGTGGTGGATTTTTTTGAGATTGTGGTCATAGGTGAAATCGTGAACGTGGTCCTAGTTGTGCATAAAAGGTGTTTGGTGTGCATATATGCATTTTTTGTAACATATCCAACATTTTGTGTGCATTATTTTTTGTTCCCCTTCAAAAGTTGTGCATATATTTGAAAAGTCGTGCATATATCGAAAAAGTTGTATCATATATTTTTTCAAATAGAGCATAACCACATGTTCCTGTGCATATCGCTATTAAGTCGTGCAAATAATTTTACTCAAACTATAAGAAATTGCTCAATTTAATAATTTTAATCAAAAAAATATAAATTTTATAATAAAAGTTACAATTTTTTAATAGAAAAGTAGGAAAATGGACCAAAAATAGCTCTATTTTTATAAAAAACAGAGCAAATTCTCCTCAAACTTGACCACCACTCAATAATTTGTTCAAATGAATTGTAAATACATCACATCATGTTTGGAGATGTCACTATGACACATAAACTCTATTACGAAGATTCTTATATGAAGTCTTTTTCGGCAAAAATAACGAAACAAGCTCAGGATGAAACTGGCCAATGGTTTGTTACTCTAGACCAAACAGCATTTTATCCAACGGGTGGCGGTCAGCCACATGATACAGGAACATTGAATGATACCAATGTTTCAAATGTAGAAGAAATAGATGGAGAAATCCGTCATTACATAGATTCACCATTTGAAAATCTGGATTCAGAAATACGCGGTGTCATCGATTGGTCGCGCCGCTTTGATCATATGCAGCAGCATGCCGGGCAACACATCCTCTCGGCTGCGTTTGAGGAATTACTTGATTTTCAAACGATTAGTTTTCACCTTGGAACCGAGGTTCTGACGATTGACCTAGAAACCGAGCAATTAACAGAGGAACAGGCACGTAAAGCGGAAGAAAGAGCCAATGAAATCATTTTGGAAAATCGTCCGATTCAACCAACCTGGGTATCGCCTGAAGAAGCAGCAAATTACCCGCTCCGTAAACAGCTATCTGTCACAGAGGATATCCGCCTTGTGATCATTCCTGATTATGATTACAACGGCTGCGGTGGAACGCACCCTAGCACAACGAGTCAAGTAGGTAGTCTTAAAATACTAGACTGGGAGCGGCAGAAAAAGAAAACTCGTGTCCAATTTGTCTGTGGGAACCGCGTTCTGACACAGCTCGGCCAAAAACAAAAAGTATTGAAGGCTTTGAGTCCGTTGCTTAATGCGCCAGAAGGTGATATGGTTAGCGCTACCCAAAAGCTTTTAATAGCAGCAAAGGAAAAGGACAAAGCATTAGAGGAAGCAAAAGAAGCTTTATTAAAATATGAGGCAATGGAGTTACTCCAAAGCGGAACGCAGTTAAATGAACAAACGGTAATCAGTAACGTTTTTCAGAATCGTACGATTCAAGAGTTACAAAAGCTCGGACGCATCATCACAGCGGAAGGACCTAATTGTGTGGCAATCCTCGTTTCTGAAAATGATGATAAGCTTCAGCTTGTCTGTGCAAGGGGTGGCAACGTATCAATTAGTATGAAAAAATTAATAGGAGAGTTACTTCCACAAATTAATGGAAAGGGTGGAGGTAATGATAGCTTCGCGCAAGGTGGGGGCGAGGCCAAAATTTTAGGCCAGGAGTTATTGGATAGAGCTCTAAAACTTTTGTGCTAAAATTTCGCAATTTTAATAAGCAAAAAGGGTCAATCAAAAATCGATTGACCCTTCTGTAATAACACGGACGCTGTACGGCCGCTTCCGCTTTTCGATCTGTCTAGCTCCAGGCGCCATCGGCTCGGGGTCACAAGCCAATCCGTCCAAAAGGTCAAAAAGCAACCTTTCGGCCGGCTCGTCTTGTGCCTGTCGCCGATAGGCGGGCGCCTTCCGCTTTTCGATCAATCCCCACCAAATACGTCAAATAGGCCTTTGGCGATGCTGCCTTCGCCTTTTGAACCGCCGTTGTGAGGGGCTGCTGCAAAGACGCGGCTTGCAAGACGGCTAAATGGAAGTGACTGAATCCAAACAGTACCTGGACCTCTTAATGTAGCGAAGAATAGGCCTTCGCCGCCAAATAGTGCCGTTTTAATTCCGCTCACAAATTCCACATCATAACTAACATTGCTTGTAAAAGCAACTAAACATCCAGTATCAACCTTGAGCATTTCACCAGCAGCAAGCTCTTTCTTATGAATAGTACCACCTGCATGAACAAAGGCTAATCCATCGCCCTCGAGCTTTTGCATGATGAAACCTTCACCGCCGAAGAAGCCTACACCGACTTTCTTTTGAAACTCGATGCCGACTGAAACACCTTTGGCTGCTGCTAAAAAGGCATCCTTTTGACAGACAATCTTCCCGTTAAACTCACTCAAGTCCATCGGAATAATACTTCCTGGATATGGAGAGGCAAATGATACATGTTTTTTTCCAGAACCTTTGTTAGTGAACGCAGTCATGAATAAGCTTTCACCAGTAACGAGACGTTTACCTGCACTAAACAGCTTGCCCATTAGGCCGCTGCCGCTATCTCTACCAGAGCCATCGCCAAAAATGGTTTCCATTTGAATGTCGCCATCCATCATCATAAAGCTTCCTGCTTCTGCTATTACCGTTTCTTCAGGATCCAATTCCACTTCAACAAATTGCATGTCATCGCCATAAATTTTGTAATCAATTTCATGGTTGTTCATATTTACCCCTCCTACAATTTGGACGTTGGTGCCACTATATTAAATTATGTATGATATCTATTTATTATTATATCGAATTACTAGGAGAATTCCTAAGAAATAGATTAAACAAATAGAAAAAAATGGTAATAAATAAGAAAACTGCCTTCATAAATAGAAAGCAGTTCCTCCAAAAATTATTTATCATTTCAAAACTATTATTGTCTTTTGAATCCTTCAGCGATTAAATATTGTTCCGCTTCGAGATAGGAAGCAAAGGACTCATCGAGGTTTAATCCAGCATATATATTCCACATACCGTCTTCATCAACGAGGATAAGTGAATGATTATCCCCATCAATCCAACGTTCTTCAAAAGCTTCACCAATAATGGCTTCTTCTGCAACCGTTCTTGGCGCTAATGATTGAATTGATTCCTGAATAATTGAACGGAGTTCGGCCTTAGAAAAATCACGAATATTAACTAAGCCTTTATCATCTGTGGGGTAATCGCTGTCCCAGCCTGCATATACAAAGCCGTTTCCATTTGGATGGAGATGATAAACAACATTTTTCTTATCGGTAACACTTTCTTCGTACTGAAAATTAACCCGGCCGAGCGATACATTTTTCCGTGTTAGCTCGGGGAATGATTCAATAATCGCTAATTTTTCTTCAAAAGATAACATAATTAAGACAGCTCCTTGATATCATATGGTTCGATGTGAACCAGGACGTATGTATTTTTATGTTCAAGCATCATTTTTCTTTCAATATCCTCGGTAATCTTATGACTTTCGATGACATTGAGGTGAGGATTAACCAGGATGGTCGTATCCACATATACTTTATTGCCGTGTTCTCGAGCTTTAATATCCTTTACATCCATCACGCCTTCGGTGGTCGCTACCGTCTGGCGGAATAAGGCTAGTCGTTTTTGATCAAAGCCATCTGTAAGCAAAGTCGATGCCTCTTGAAAAATTGATAAGGCAGTTTTGATAATAACGATACCGACAATTAACGCAGTTAAACTGTCTAGCCAAGGTGCACCCATTTTTGCTCCGATAATTCCAATAAAGGCCCCGATGCTCACTAGCGCATCAGATTTACTGTCTTGAGCAGCGGCCATTAACGATGAACTATTTAGCCTTTTAGCCAAATTACGATTGTAAATATAAACAAATAATAACACAAATGCACCAAAGAGTGCGGTCCAGGAAGTGAGCATGTCTGGATGAGAGTATTCGGAGGAAATAAATGATTTAACTGCATTGATGATGATTTGTACAGCAACAGCTGTCATAATAAGGGCTGCAATTAACGTAGCGATGGATTCGGCTCGGTAATGCCCATAAAGATGATTTTCATCAGCTGGCTTGCGAGATATTTTTAAACCTATTAATACCGCAATTGAGACAATTACATCAGTAGAGTTGTTGAGTCCATCAGCTCTCAATGCTTCTGAGTTTCCAATATAGCCAACTGTTAGTTTTAAAATGGATAGTAATATGTAAACAATGATGCTGAGCCATGCACCAGTTTCAGCTTGCTTTATTTCTTGCGATCTTTCCATCTTTCGACACCCCGATTTGAACTTTTCAACTTAACATTAACAAACGATGCCTGTGTAGGTCTAGAGAAAAAAAGTAGGATTAGTGCAGAATAATTGACCATTTAATAAAAAGTTGTCATAATCCAAAATAGTTTCGCGAACGACAATCTTAGACAAGAAGTGACGTACTAATCCTTTTGCATAAATCATATTTAACAAGGTGCATGAAGTCGATAATGTATAGTATCGTCTTTTTCCCCTATTTCATTACAAAAAACATCAGTAACAGGCACAGGCTTTTTACCATGAAAGGGAGTGATGGAAACGGAAGATTATATGAGGATGATCGAGGAAGAGCTACTTCCGCATATTACCTTAAAGGCGGAGGATTTATTTGAACCGATTGAAGTGATTAATGATAGCGATTCGTGGAAATTACTTGGTAATGGTAATTACGCTGCTGTATTTTTTCATAAAAGTAAGCCAGAATGGGTTGTTAAAGTTTACGGTAGAAACCTTCACGAAATAAAGCAGGAGATCGAGGTATACAATAAAATTGGCGAACATGAAGCCTTTTCTAAGCTTTATGCTTACGGAGAAAATTATCTTGTACTAAAACGACTACGTGGAATCACATTATTTAATGCAGTAATTAAAGGAATTCCAATTCCAGAATCAGTCATCCGGGATATTGATGGTGCACTGCGCTACGCAAAATCGGTCGGGCTCAATCCTTATGATGTTCATGGCAAAAATGTCGTGATGTATGGGGGGAGAGGGTACGTAGTGGATATTTCTGATTTTTATAAATTAGGATACTGCAGTAAGTGGGATGACTTAAAAAAAGCATATCGTTGGATTTACAAACCACTGCTTTATCGATTACATCCACCAATTCCCTTTATCATCTTGGATAGCGTAAGAAAAGGTTATCGGAAATTTAAACGTTTCAAAACAAATTGGGGAAATCGCTATATTAACAAAGAAACCAAAATGTAACAATCAATTTGAAAACAACTAGGAGGAAACATTATGGTTCGTTTTGGGGTTATCGGAACAAACTGGATAACAGAAGCTTTTATTGAGGCAGGAAGTAAACATCCAGACTTTGAGCTAACTGCTGTGTACTCAAGGTCAGAGGAGACCGCACAAAGCTTTGCTGAAAAGTTTAAGTCTAACATTACGATCTTCTCTGACATACGTGAAATGGCGAAGAGTGACAAACTTGATGCGGTTTATATTGCCAGCCCAAATGCATTTCATGCTCGCCAGGCGATTGAGCTTTTACAGCATGGCAAGCATGTGCTTTGTGAAAAATCAATTGCGTCAAATAAAGCTGAGCTTGAGGCAATGATAGCAGTGGCAAAGCAACATAAAGTTTTATTAATGGAGGCTGTAAAATCAACATTTACGCCGAATTTCCATAGCGTTAAGTCCAATCTTGGAAAAATCGGTACGATTCGGAGCTACTTCGCAAGCTATTGCCAATATTCTTCACGCTACGATGCTTATAAGGAAGGGAATATATTGAATGCGTTCAAGCCGGAGTTCTCGAACGGAGCAATGATGGATATAGGAATTTACTGTATATATCCTTTAGTCGTACTGTTTGGGGCGCCGGAATCGATTCATGCAACAGGTCTCAAGCTTGATTCTGGGGTTGATGGGAAAGGTAGCATCATCTTGAAATATCGAGATATGGATGCGACCGTAATGTTTTCAAAAATAAGTAACTCTTCTTTGCCGGCCGAGATACAAGGGGAAAATGGCAATATTATCATTGATAAAATACATACACCTGAACGAGTCGAAATTCAATTTCGCAATGGGGATACTGAGGATCTGACTCAACCACAGGAACGTGAAACAATGTATTATGAAGCTAAAGAGTTTATTGAGTTAATTCAGAATGGAAAGATGGAGTCAGAGATTAACTCACATGAAAACTCTTTAATTGTGATGGAAATACTTGATGAAGCTCGTAGACAAATTGGCATCGTTTTTCCTGCTGATGAAAATCCAGTAACGACTCTTTAATCATCAGTTATTAGTCGAGTAGTTAACCCTCTGTATCTACCTTTGTGACCAAAATATTTCGTGGAAGTCGAGGAAATGGTCACAAGTCGAGTTCTAGTGACCAAAACGTATCGAAGAGGACGAAGAAATGGTCACAAGTCGAGTTCTTGTGACCAAAACGTATCGAAGAGGACGAGGAAATGGTCACAAGTCGAGTTCTTGTGACCAAAATATTTCGTGGAAGTCGAGGAAATGGTCACAAGTCGAGTTCTTGTGACCAAAACGTATCGAAGAGGACGAGGAAATGGTCACAAGTCGAGTTCTTGTGACCAAAACGTATCGAAGAGGACGAGGAAATGGTCACAAGTCGAGCTCTTGTGACCAAAACATATCGCAAAGGACGAAGAAATGGTCACAAGTCGAGTTCTTGTGACCAAAACGTATCGCAAAGGACGAAGAAATGGTCACAAGTCGAGTTCTTGTGACCAAAACGTATCGCAAAGGACGAGGAAATGGTCACAAGTCGAGTTCTTGTGACCAAAACGTATCGAAGAGGACGAGGAAATGGTCACAAGTCGAGCTCTAGTGACCAAAACATATCGAAGAGGACGAAGAAATGGTCACAAGTCGAGCTCTAGTGACTAAAAGATATCGGAGAAGTCAAAGAAATGGCCACAAGACTCGAGCTTGTGGCCATAAATAATTAGTTTTAGCTATTAACAGGCAATTTTGCCATTGCACGTGCTGCTTCAGCTGCTTTTTCTTTTGCTGCAGCCATGATTTGTGGAATCTCTTTCGGGAAGTGATCCAAGCCTTCTGCATAAACCGTTTCCTGAACGTCCATTCCTAAGAAACCAAGTGTTGCTGTAAGGACGCGATCACCAAACTCGAGTGCTTCCATGCGGCCAGAAGAATAAATTCCACCGCGTGTTTGGATGTGGAGTGCTTTTTTATCTGTTAATAGACCTAATGCGCCCTCTTTTGTATAAGTGAATGTTTTGCCGGCTACGAATAAGCAATCTAAGAATGCTTTTAAGATAGCTGGGGACCCAAGATTCCAAATAGGAGTAACAAATACATAATAGTCGAACGTAATAAATTCATCTGCTAATGCCCACATTTTTGTAATCTGTGAACGCTCATTCTCAGATAAATCCTCCATTTTATATCCCATAAAAGAAAGCTTCGCGCGCGCATATAGTAAATCTTCATCCATTACTGGTAAATCCATGCTGTATAAATCCCAATTGACGATTTCTACATCTGGCTGTGCTTCACGGAATGATTGAAGAAAAACCTCACCGATTTGGCGTCCTTTAGATTTTTCGATATCTTTTTTTGGATTAACGGTAATATAAAGTAATCTTGCCATGGTTAGCAACCCATCCTTTAATAAATATAGTTGTCTCTCAATAATCATATAAAAAAAGGAAATGGTGAGTAATGAACAAGTCGTGAAGTTCTTGAATATTATGTGTCTTTACATGCCTAATTATGAAAGAATGGTTGAGCGAATCTTAAAATTCATAAATATGCTAAATTTACCAGGACGGAGAGGAAAATTAAGGGATTATAATTAAGCTAATAAAAAGAGGAAGAAAAGTAGGTGATGGATGAATGAAGCCTTCTCTAACTGAAGGGAAATTTCTATTGTACATCGTATTTTCCGTTCTCATACTAGTTTCCATCTATGTTTTTCGCCCTCAAATATCTTCTATTTATGATCCAGCAAATTTTTTAAGCTTCCATATGATTTTAGAGTTTTTTGCGATTTCTATTTCCTTTTCTATTTTCCTGTACGGCTGGAAGAAGCATAAACAAACGAAGTCGGGCAAATTACTATTAATTTCACTGGTATTTTTTACAATCGGAATGATTGATTTAGTCCATACGCTAACGTTTAAAGGAATGCCAGTATTTATAAATGAAAGCTCTGTTGCTAAAGCGACCTGGTTTTGGGTAATTGCGAGAACCATTGAGGCAGCTTCGATGCTTCTACTGCTCTTACTTCCAGAACGAGTTCTTAATCGGGATCCACGAAACCTGTTGTTGACTCTAAGTATCGCAGTGATTACGTTTATCATCTTTATCGTGTTTCGATACGAAACAAGTCTGCCAATATTAGTTGTTGAAGGTGAAGGAACGACCTTTATTAAAAATTTAATGGAGTACATTGTATGTTTTTTACGAATTGTATCAATTATTGTAGCGCTTTTGTTCTACAATGAACGGAAGCAACAGGAATTTCTTTATTTTGCGCTTGCCTTTACAATTTTATTTTTATCAGAATTAATTTTTACGATTTATCAAAGTGTGTATGATATCGATAATTTCTCAGGACACCTTTTTAAAGTGGTGGGCTACTTCTTTATTTTAAAAGGGTTCTATTTTTCGATTGAAAAGGCGACTTTATCGGGTAACCTTTATCAAAAAGATTCTATCGATGTAGCGAAGCTTGTCCATGAATATCAAGGGATTTTCTTTACTTTTACGAAAAAGGACGATCGCTTTGTGCACACAACTTGCGATGGAGAATTACTAGATGAGCTTGGGTTCACTCCGGATAAAGTCATCGGATATACAATGGATGAGATTTTTCCAGCCAAAGCTGAAAAAATCAATACATATTATCAGCATTGCTGGGAAAAAGAAACGCCTGTCAGCTTTCGTTTGTCGGTAAGAAATAAATGGGTGATTTTTAAACTGAAGCCGATTTTTCTGGATAATGAGATTGTTCAAGTGCTCGGAACAGCCATTGATGTTACCAATGTTGATGAATGTGATAAAAAAATAACCCAATATAACTCACTACATATGTAATATAACTCAAAAACCAAAGGACTCATGGCGCTCATGAGTCCTTTTTCATATTACAAAGCTTATTTCGGGAATTGGCTAATTTTCACCGGTCAATCTGATTTATCATTTTGGCTTTTGTTACGTTTATTACCTTTGCTGTTATCACCGCTAGTTATTTCCTTGGCAAATTCTGTTTGTCCCAGTCTTGGTGAGTTTTGATTTTTACTGCCTTTGTTATATTTCTTTGTCATCAGTCTGACTCCTTTTGTTAAAGATTCTTGGATAGTATGCCAAGCAAAAAAGTTAGTTATGTAAGACACGATTTAAATTTAACGATTATTTTAAAATAGGTTATGCTACAATTAGTTAATGTTTTTTGAAGGGAGGCATCTGTGATGGGGAAGACCGCATTGATTGCTGGTGCTAGCGGCTTGGTCGGCAGTGAATTGTTGAAAATATTATTAGAGAAATCGGAATATGAACACATTATTGCTGTTGTAAGAAGCCCCTTAAACATTACAAATACTAAGCTTGAGGAGCGAATCGTTGATTTTGAGGAATTAGCGGAAACCAATGGTTTGCCTACTGTCGACGATGTGTTTTGTTGTTTAGGAACGACGATAAAAAAAGCGAAAACGCAAGAGGCGATGACGCGAATTGATGTAGATTATCCAATTGCCCTTGCAAATTTAGGGAAGACGCTTGGTGCGAAGCAGTATTTTGTTATAAGTTCATTGGGGGCTGATGCAAAATCTAGTATTTTCTATTCGAGGATAAAAGGGTTAATGGAAATTGCCTTAAAGGGGATTGGCTTTCAAACCTTAGGAATATTTAGACCCTCACTGTTATTAGGTAAACGAAGTGAGTTTCGGATTGGTGAAGCTTTTGCGACAGTACTGATGCCCATATTGTCTTTATTTATGGTAGGAGAGTTCCGGAAATATCGTGGAATTCAGGCACGTGTAGTAGCTTTGGCAATGTTTAAGGTGGCCCAATCTGGGAATTCAGGAGTAAACATTTATTTGTCCGATGAGATTAGTAAAATAGCGGGGAGCTAATCCCCGCCAACACCATGCAATGTCCATTCATTTAAAAAACCTGCAGTATTTTGATTTGGGTTAGAAGTAACTTCCTCTGTTGACCCCGTTTGTTCAAGCTGTCCGTTGATGATAATAAGCAGTTCAGTTGTTAAATATTTTACCTCTAGCATATCATGGCTGATAAATACGGTAGTTGTATTGGTTGTCTCCAATATTTGCTTAAGGTCCTTTAATAGCTTTATTTTTGTAGGAAAATCAAGCGCTGAGAACGGCTCATCCAAAAATAATACCTCTGGCTCCAACACAAAGGCTCTAGCTAAATTAACACGCTGTGCTTCACCACCTGATAGGCTTTTCGCATGCTTATGTGCTAGGTGGGAAATATGAAATTTCTCAAGCCAGTAGCTGACCTTTTCCTCAATCATACTTTTCTTCATTTTTCTGAGCTTCAACCCAATCGCAACATTTTGAAAAACAGTTGTATTTAACAGCAAAGACTGTTGAAAAGCAACAGCAAATTTCCGTCTTTGCGCTAGCGTTAGCGATTGAACAGAAACCACATCCCCATCATAGATGATTGAACCTGAATTTGGTGTTTCCAATAACGCCATCAACTTGACTAAGGTGCTCTTGCCTGCCCCGTTTGGCCCCATAATTCCGACAACTTGACCGCGCATGAGCTTAAGGTCATCAATATTGAGGATGGTTTGCCCATTCCGAGTATATTTTATGTTTTGAAGGTGGAGGAGTGGCTTCATGAATATCTCGTCCTTTGCTGTAAGAAGGTTAATAGAAAAGTAATGAAGAATGCCAGTGACATTAAAATAAAGGATAGGGCGATGGCTACATCAAAATTCCCTTTTGATACTTCCATGACAATCGATGTTGTCAAAATTCTAGTTTCTCCTTGGATATTTCCTCCAACCATCATCGCTGCACCAACCTCAGCTAATACTCGTCCAAGTCCAGCCATAATCGCTGCAAAAATTGCGATTTTCGTTTCCTTCAACAGCAGCCAAACCATTTGAGCTTTAGTCGCACCTAAAGCTTTAATTTGGAGGCGTAGTTTAGGGTCTATTTGCTGGAACGCAGTGGAGGTTAACCCGGTAATAATCGGCAATGACACAAGGAATTGCGCTAACACGATTGCTGTTGGTGAATAAAGCAAGGTTAAATCACTAAGTGGTCCGGAACGCCACAATAGCATCGTAATCGTTAATCCAGCAACAACAGGTGGAAGCCCCATCCCGATATTTATTAACACCAATAACAGCCTTTTACCCGGGAAATTGGTGAGTCCAACTAATACACCAAATGGAATGCCAATCAGCATGCTCCAAAATATTGCAGTAAAACAAACCCGTAATGTTAACAAGGTGATAGCGAAAATCTCGCTATCACCAGTCATAATCATTTCAATTGCTTTCGTAAAACCATCTATTAGTAAATCCATGTGTTCGTCCGCATCCTTTTAATTAAAAAATTTTGCGAAACCTGGGAGAACAGCTTACTCTGTATATTTGAAGAATAGAGGCTCACCGTATTCTTTCACACCAAATTCTGCAATGATTTTTTGTGCTTTTTCACTTACCATAAATTCTACAAAAGCTTCAGCACTATCGCTGTTAACTTTGTCATGCTTTTCTGGGTTAACTTGCATTACGTGGTAAATGTTTAATAAATCTTTATCGCCTTCTACTATTATAACAGTATCACCAAGGTTTTTCTGTTGAGCTAGGAAGGTTGCGCGGTCTGTAAGTACATATCCGCCTTTTTCAGCACCGATTTGAAGAGTTGGTCCCATTCCTTGTCCTGCTGAAACATATGAATCAAGTGCAGCTGGATCAACACCTGCAGCTTTCCAAATTTCTAATTCTTTTTTATGTGTACCAGAATCGTCACCACGTGAGATGAAGATAGCTTTTGAGTCGAAAATCTTCTTGAATGCAGCCAATGTATCTAAGCCTTTAACTCCAGCTGGATCATTCTTTGGTCCTACAACGATAAAATCATTATACATAACGCGTTTGTAATTGATGGCATCGCCACTATCAACAAGAGCTTGTTCTGATTTTGGGGCGTGGGTAAGTAGGGCATCTGCTTCACCCTTTGTACCCATTTCTAAAGCTTGACCAGTTCCAACCGCGATTGTTTTCACATTTACATTTGCATCTTCTTCAAATACAGGAAGTAATGCATCAAGTAAACCGCTATCCTGCGTACTTGTTGTTGTTGCTAAAATCATATCTTTCGGTTCTGCTTTTTCTTCTGTTTTCATTCCTTCATTCGATTCTTTTTTAGTGTCGTCTGTTGTTCCGCAACCGAAAAGAACAAACATTAATAAAAATGCGATGCTAGTTAATTGTAAAAATCTTAACTTCATGTAGTAAAAGCCTCCTGTTATGGTTATTGTGTGCCGTAAATGATTGTGCCAAGCTCTTTAAAATCATATCCTTCCAACTCTTTTGTGCTGTCGATAAAATCAGGAGATTGGATGAGAGCAATTAATGCCTGAAGAGCATCTTTGTTTTGAGCGTTCCAACGGAAAACGAGGTCAAATTGTTCCTTTGTGACCGGAATAAAATCTAATCCGAGCTGGCTAGCGGCCGTACTGATTCCAAATGCTACGTCTCCTGCACTACGACTAATACCTGATGCAGCAGCAAGATGGGTCCATTCTTCTTTGTCATATCCGTTAACATCGCTCGGAGTAATGTCATGTTGGGATAAATAATGGTCGAAAATGAATCTTGTTCCAGATCCTTTTTGACGATTAATAAATGTTACGTCTTTACGTAGCAAATCTTTAAAATCACGGATTTGTTTTGGGTTCTCCTTTTTCACGATAAAGCCCTGTTCCCTTGCAGCCAACCGTAAAACTGTAATGGGTTCATGAATAAAAAGCTGCTTAATAAACGGGATATTATAGGTTTGTGATGCAGGATCTAATAAGTGAATCGCCGCAACATCTGAATCACCATGGTAAAGTGTCATCAAACCTTCTAAACTACCGATAAAAGCTGGTTGTAATGAAATTGAAGTCAGATTCTTTCTTACAATTTTAAGCAAGTGTTCAATCACAAAATCATGACTACCAGTAATTTTGATGGTATGTTGCAGGTGAGCTTGACTAGGTTGAGGATTTGCCTTTTCATGCTTCGGGATTGCTGTCATGCTTTCCTTGAAGCGATTTACTTCCTCTTGTTCAATCCGCATTTTATTGCCAACCTTAAATGCCCGTAATTCACCTCTCTTAATCAGTTCATAGACAGTATGCTTGGAAATTTTAAAGATCGTTGCGATTTCATCCGGTGTATAGGTTTGCTCGTTCACCTTGAATCCTCCTAGCTCATCCACATTTTTTAGTATATAGCTTAAATAACTTAATTTGTATGATTTTTGTCACGAATCATTAAGTTTTGTTTAATTTCGTTAAGTTTTGTTTGTTTTTATTTAGTGAAATTAAAATAAATTATGTGAAACGAAACTTATCATTCCCCGTCTATTATATAGAAAATATTTTCCGTGTTGTGATTTTGGCTTAGAAAAAATATAATGAAAGAATGGTTTAGAAATTGTTTAATCAAAGTAGGGGTATAAACATGTCTTCCAATCCGAAAAATGCACCAAGACTTGATTACGGTCTTGTTTTAATATTGTTCTTATTATTTTTGTCCAGTTGTGTTGCGATTTATAGTGCACAAGGTCAATATGAAGGGAATTTTTTATTTAAACAAATATTTTGGTATATAGTCGGCTCCGTCATTATTGCCGGGGTAATTACGCTCGACTCCGATCAGCTTAAGAAAATATCATGGTATTTATACGGTTTTGGCTTAGTTGTACAGGGCTTTTTAATCGTTGCGCCAACTAGCATTGCTCCAGTTATAAATGGATCAAAAAACTGGTATAAGCTACCATTTGGTTTAGGGACGATACAGCCTTCAGAATTCGTAAAAGTGTTTCTAATTTTGGCATTGGCCAGAGTAATTATCGAGCATCATCAAAAAAATCAACATAAAACGATTCAAACGGATTTGTGGTTACTGTGCAAAATTGGACTAGTTACATTTGCTCCGTTAATTCTTGTCATCAAAGAAGACTTGGGGACATCGCTTGTATTTATCGCAATTATGCTTGGGATGTTGTTTATTTCCGGGATCAGCTGGAAACTCTTAGTACCAATTTTTACTTCTGGAATTGCCTTGGTTTCAAGCGTTATTTATCTCGTGATGGCTAAACCGGAATTACTTGAAAAAACGCTTGGAGTTGAACAATATCAATTTAACCGTATTTACTCCTGGCTTGATCCATATAATTTTCAGGATTCGCACGGATATCAATTAACGCAATCGTTATTAGCAATTGGTTCCGGTGAGACGGTTGGAAAAGGCTACGGTAGAGGTGAAGTTTACTTGCCAGAGGGGCAAACAGACTTCATCTTCAGTATTGTTGGTGAACAGTTTGGCTTTGTTGGAGCAAGCGTCCTAGTGAGTCTATTCTTTTTACTGATTTATCATATTACGAGAATCGGTATGGAAACAAAGAATGATTTTTACACTTTTATTTGTGTAGGTGTTATCAGCATGATTACCTTTCACGTTTTTCAAAATATCGGCATGACGATTGGTTTACTGCCAATCACCGGTATCCCGCTCCCGTTTGTCAGCTATGGCGGAAGCTCGCTGATGGGTAATATGCTGGCGATAGGATTAATTTTCTCCATTCGTTATCATTACAAAAAATATATGTTTTCAACGAACGATTAAAAAGAGATTGTCCGCTCTTAAAACTGAATGATTTTTATGTAGGTATGAGAATAAATAAGCGGAGAATTTCCCGTTATTGTACCTAAGGTGGGCTAAATGAGCTGAAATAAGAGGAGAATTTCCGCTTAACTACCCTCAAAAAGACAATATCCAGTGATTTTTATGAAATAAGCGGAAAAACTCCCTTTATTCTTAACGAAATATGGGCATTTCCCAAAATAAGCGGAATTCTTCCGCTTATTTTCAAGAACAAAAAAATCGAACTATTGGGAAATTCAAAGTTAGAATCTCCCAGCGTAGTTCGATTTTTTTTGCTTAATACTTATGCTTTTTTTATGCCCAGACCCTGAGCACGGCGCTTCAGTTTAGTTTTACTCGATTACTCCTGCATCTATAATTTCTACTTTCGTTTCAAATTTTACTGTAAGGTTTTGATATTCACGCTTCCATTTATTTGTATCAAATCCCCTTGTTTGTGATTTTACATAATTGCCAAGTCCGATAGGATCAATTTCTTGCTTTTTAAATTGATGTATTAATTTGAGGCATTCCGCATTAATCTTCTTCTCTAAATTTTTTTCAATTTGTTTTATCGCTTTTGGTGATAACTTATCTCCGGAATATTCACGAATTTGCCCTTTCACAGTGATATGAATCGTTATTTCCCATGGTTTTTTTTTGGTTAGATCAAAGCGGTGTGTTGATGTAATGCTGCGCACGGCCGCTTCCTCGCCATTTAATTCAACCTTATATGTACCTTCACTGTATTCATCCGTTAATAGCTTGAAAAAAAACATTTTACTAGCTGGAATAAAATCAACTACTTTGTCATTTTTAAAAAGGCATACACCGTTAATTTCCATCTTATCCTTGCCAATCCGTCTTACACTCGGTAAAAATCCATCCTTACCTTCTTGAAAAAAATTAAAAATGAACATATGTAAATTACTCTTTGGTAAATCACGCTCCTCAATATTTTGCATAATTAAATTGGAAATATAGGTGGCATTTCCTCTCGTACCGTAATCATGTTTTAGCAAGTCATTTGCTTTTCCATCGACAACGACGAGGTATATACGCTCACCGATGGTTGAATCACGTTGTAGTGCATCAATAAGGTCGATGATGCCCTTTTGAGCTAATGTTTTACCAAACAATACAACTTCGATACTACCGGCAACAAGTGGATCAGCAGACTGGCGCTGTATTTCCATAATTAGCTCACGATTCATTGCTGAAACAGCTTGATGTGTTACATTTTTGATTGATTTATCAGGCTGGTAACTTGGTACTAACGAAGTACCTAAAATCTGTCTTTCTCCCTGATAATCAAAGCCAATCCCGCTTTCGAGACTTACATCATCCAATATTTCCTTATCAACACACCCAGTTAAAGTCAGGATAAGAATACAAAGGTATATCCATTTATTGGGCATTTTGCTTCACCTTCTTAGCAATCATAACCGCTATAAATAAGCAGGGGATATAGAACATATTAATGGCAAAACTCGAGTAACCAAAAATATTAGATAGATTGTTAATTTCAAGCCTTGTTGTTATCATGCTTGAGCCTATCAAACAGGCAAGTGAGACAATAATAATTCCTTTTCGCTGTTTAAGCTTGAATATTTGCTTCATCAAACGGCTGGCAATCCATAATGATATACAAACGTTTGGCAATACGATTAAATTCCAATTAGCAATTCCGATGTATTCAAATCGCTCCACAAAAGGCATTTCAACAATTTTCCATATATTCAATGTAGGCCATATCGTCTCCTGGAGCTGTTTTTCAGCAAAATAGGAAAAGGTAATCAAAGCAAGTCCCGTATATATAATTGTCGTTGTTAAAACAGAAAAATGCGCCCACTTTTTTGATTTTTGAGGATTTTTAAGAAATGGATATACAAATAGCAATGTTTCATATCCGGTATAGGTTAGTGACATGTGAAAACAGGCCTTCAATAGTTCCTTGATTGAATGATCCATTATCGGTTGGATATTGCTTATATCAGCATAAGGCAAGGCATACCCGAAAATAAATATGAGATAGATAGGTAAAACTGTTCCAAAAAAGGCAATTCCAGTAACGGTTCGAAAGCCACCAAAAATGATATAAATACATAGTCCATAAAATGCGAATGAAAACCAAAATACACTTATATCAGGGAACATCCAAACTTGGATAACCTCGACAAACGATCTTAAAACGGTAATTGAATATAGACAAAAATAGAAAATGAAAATACTGCTGAAAAGCTTCCCAATTTTTTCTCCCATAATATACTGATGGACTTTAACCATATCACCATCAACTGTTTCGAGAATTTTGTACATCATCCACAGAATAATATGAATGAACAAACCTGTGACTAACACGGCAATCCAGGAGTCATAGCCTGCATCCTTGGCAATCATCCGTTGATAGCCTAGTATACCAATGCCTATTTGCATGCTAATGATTAAATAATAGACGAGAAAAGGAGATATTTTAGAATTTTCAGCGATTGGTTGCGCCAAGCGATAACCCCTCTTTCAATACAGCTTTAAATGTACTCATTCATCAATGTCTTTTCTTTCAGAAGCTTTTTTCTTGTTAAATCGTTTTGTATTCTTGGTTTGTAAAAAACTTGGTCTTAACGCTAGTTTGCTGAAGGGTAAACGAACATACGCATCTCGCATATCTGAGATTCTCGGTGGAAAGCTTGGTTCTAAAAAAGGCCGACCTAGAGATGTTAATCTTAGCAAATGGGTTAAGAGAAGGCAGAAGCAAAAGACGATTCCTAATAATCCCCAAAGCTCGGCAAAAATTAAAAATGGGAAGCGCAATAGCCTTATGGCATTGCCCATCTTATACACAGGTGTTGTAAAGGAAGCGAGTGCAGCTAAAGCGACAATGATGAGTAAAACATTACTCGTTAATCCAGCTTCAACAGATGCAGTCCCTATTACAATACCGCCCACGATACCGATTGTTTGGCCAACCTTTGTTGGTAGGCGGGCTCCGGCCTCTCGTAGTAATTCAATTGTAAGCTCTAAAAATAATGCCTCGAGAATTGGCGGCAATGGAATGAGTCGCCTTGATGTTACGAGTGTAATCAAAAGGTCTTTAGGGATTAACTCATAATGATAATTCAAGGTTGCTACATAAATTGGTGTAATTAAGATTGAAAATGCGACTGCAAACAATCGGATTAACCGAAAAAACGATGCCAGTATCCAATTTAGAAAGTAATCCTCAAAGGAACTGAAAAATTCAATCAAGGTGGTTGGCGCAATCAGCACCTGGGGAGAACCATCGACAGCAACCGCAATCTTCCCCTCTGCAAGGATTGCGGCAACACGGTCCGGCCGCTCGGTATCCAACAACTGCGGGAAGGGGGAATTTCCATTATCAGAAATTAATTGAACGATATAGGAACTATCAGTGATTAAATCGAATTCTAAATCCTTTATTCTTTGAGTGATGGTATTAACATTTTCTTTGTTGGCAATTCCATCAATATAAATAACAGCAACTTTTGTTTTTGAAAGTTTCCCCACGGTTAGTGGTTCAATAATTAATTCTTTGATGGGGATGCGTTTGCGAATTAAATTTAGATTTTGACCCAGCGATTCCACAAACGATTCCTTAGGCCCTAACACACTGAATTCTACCTCAGGAGTGGAGATGCTCCTGACGATTTCCTTCGGTGCAAAAATAAATGCAAATTCTTTTTCATTTCCATCTAAAGTAAGCATGATATTACCGGTTAATAATTTTTCCTCGATTACGTTTATATCTTTGGAAATTTCCACAATTCCAATTGGTAAAATTGAATCCAAATCACTAAGAGAATTTAGTGCGTTTTCCAATAAATAAGGCAGCACACTGGTCTGTAGGATTTTAACATCTACTAAAGTGGAAAAAAAAGTTAACTGGAATGGAAGCTTCGTTTTCTGATTTACATACTTCACTTTTTTATAATCGTTCGATGCCTCGAAATTTTTTTCCAATTCATTACGTAGACTTGTTTTTTTTGTAAACCAATTTTTCATATTCATCACCTTATGCTATGCCTTTTTTGTATTATTTCCATTTCAGGAAATGTTATGAATGACCTAGTAAATGGAGCCATAAAATGAATTAATAGGGAGGATGTCCTTACGGTAATGGGGAGGAGTCAATATGAAGCAGGTGCTTCGTGATGTTTTTCTTTTTTTATCGAAAAATAAAGCCTTAACAACGCTCGCCAAAAGATATGGACTGAATATGGGGGCTTCGCGATTCGTAGCCGGAGAGACCATCAATGCTGCGATGGACGTGATAAAGCTGTTAAATGATCAAGACCTTGTCGTAACTTTAGATTATTTGGGAGAGTTTGTGGACAATGAAGTGGAAGCAAATCTCAGAGCTAAAAAAATCTGTGAAACGATAGAGGCAATTGCTAATGCAAACCTCAATTCGCAAGTATCATTAAAATTAACTTCATTGGGGTTGGATATTTCTGAGGAAATAGTCCTTGAGAACTTACGAATGATTCTTTTGGTAGCTGAGCATAACAATATCTTCGTCACAATTGATATGGAGGATTTCAAACGCTGCCAAAAAACATTGGATATTTATAAGGAATTAAGAAAGGAATTCAATGGGTTAGGGACAGTTATTCAAGCCTATTTGTATCGTTCAGAAAGAGATGTCGGAGAGTTAATTCATTATCAATCAAATTTACGGTTGGTGAAGGGAGCATACAAGGAACCACCTGAGGTAGCCTTTCCAAACAAAAGTGATGTTGATATCAATTATAAAAAACTAATTAAGCAGCACCTATTAAATGGGTATTTTACGGCAATTGCCACCCATGATGATGCAATCATTGAATATACAAAACGAATGGTTCAAGCGCACAAAATTCCCCATGATCAATTTGAATTTCAAATGCTGTACGGTATTCGTCCGGAGAAACAGTTGGAACTTGTTAACGAGGGCTACACGATGCGTGTTTATGTTCCGTTTGGCGCCGATTGGTATGGCTATTTCATGCGTCGGCTCGCTGAACGCCCTGCTAATGTTGCTTTTGTCATGAAAGGGATGTTTCGGCGTTAATGTGAAACAGGGGTCTGACACTTTTTACAACGTTTTACCCGTCTAGCTTCAGCGCCTAGGGGCTCGGGGTCACAAGTTTGTCTAGCGAAAGTGGCTAGGAGCGATGGTCTAAGCCAAATCCCTCCAGAGACTAACGTCGCTTGCGTGATTTGTCTTAAGCCTGCCGCTCCTGGTCAAGCCGCTTCCGCTTTTGAGCTTATCTCTTAAATTGGCTATTTTGGCTGTTCACTTTATCGATATCTGTGTTTTCTCCACCAGGACCGGCGTTTCCTTTCACACTTGCGGCGCTTACAGCAGCTTTAGAAGGATTTTTCTTGTGTTTTGCCACGATTTGCTCACCTCCATTATGAGTATGCCCCATTAATGCCAAACAATTGAGTGATTTTATCCATGGAATATTGGCTGAAGCATCAAAATATATATGGTATAAGGACAAATTGAAGTATTACTTCCGTTACGATGAGCGAAAGCCGGGAATGGAATACTTTTATGTAAAATAAAAATGTGAATGAATACTCATTCATTCCACTGCTTATAAAGGAGGTATTGCGTTGACCCAACGAATTAGTAAAGCGGCTGTTCTAGGTTCTGGAGTAATGGGTTCGGGAATTGCCGCTCATTTGGCCAATATCGGGATTCCTACACTGCTTTTAGATATCGTTCCGAAACAACTGACGGAAGCAGAACAGGCCAAGGGATTATCACTACAGGACCGAGTGGTTCGGAACCGCTACAGCACACAGGCAATCGAAAAATTGCTCAAACAAAAACCTGCTCCGTTAGCGTCGAAGAAAAAAATCGACTATCTTGAAGCTGGGAATTTAGAAGATGACGTAGAACGCCTTAGAGAAGTCGATTGGATTATCGAAGTAGTTGTTGAGAATTTGGAAGTTAAGAAACAAATTTTCACCGTGGTTGATCAACATCGAAAACCAGGTAGCATCGTAAGCTCCAATACATCAGGAATCTCAATTGAAGCGATGGCTGAGGGGAGGTCATCTGACTTTAAAACACATTTTCTCGGCACCCATTTCTTCAATCCTCCCCGATATTTGAAATTGCTAGAGGTAATACCAACGAAGTATACCGATCCTAGCATTCTTGCCTTTGTAAAACAGTTTGCCGAAGATGCTCTAGGCAAGGGAGTCGTCATCGCCAAGGATACTCCCAATTTTATTGCTAACAGGATTGGTACGTACGGCTTACAAATTACCTTACAAGAAATGCTGAAAGCGGGTTTCAGTGTAGGAGAGGTGGATTCCGTGACCGGTCAGCTAATTGGCCGACCGAAAAGTGCTACCTTCCGAACGTTGGATGTTGTCGGATTGGATACGTATATCCATGTCGTGACCAATATATACAGCCAAGTTGACGGCAAGGAAAAGCAAGTTTTTGAGCTTCCAAACTTTATGAAGAAAATGCTTGAGAAGGGCTGGCATGGTAGTAAAACGGGTCAAGGCTTTTACTTGAAAAAAGGTAAAGAAATTCTTGAACTGAATCCAAATACATTGGAATATCAACCGACAAAAAAGTTATCAGCACCTTCGCTAGAAATGAGCAAGCAGGAAAAAGGCTTCACAAACAAAATGAAAGCGCTTGTGTATGCTAATGATCGCGCGGGGAGCTTTTTATGGAGCAGTATTGCACCAGTTCTAGCATATTCCGCTAGTCTGGTTGGTGAAATTGCTGATGACATTATCGCCATTGATGAGGCGATGAAATGGGGCTTTGGCTGGGAGTATGGTCCATTTGAACTGTGGGATGCGCTCGGAGTTGAAGCATCAATCGAAAAAATGAAAACCGAAGACATCGCTGTTCCTGACTGGGTGAACCAAATGGTGAGCAGTGGACAGCTCTCATTTTACAAAGAAGAGGAAGGACAGCCATTCTATTATCATCTTGGAGATTATAAGCCGACTCAGGTGAGTGCAAAAGAGATTAAGCTTAGCACGTTGAAAAAAACAGCAGATAAAGTTATTAAGAAAAATTCTGGTGCACATCTTTTGGATCTTGGTGATGGGGTAGCCCTGCTTGAATTCCATTCACCAAACAATGCGATTGGGCCGGATATTATCCAAATGATTAATCACGCGATTGATGAAGTTGAAGTGAACTATAAAGGTCTTGTCATTGGCAATCAAGGCAAGAATTTTTCCGTTGGTGCCAATCTCGCGATGATTTTAATGGAAGCACAGGATGATAACTTATTTGAATTAGAGTGGATGGTGCGAAACTTTCAGTCAGCCATGATGAAAATTAAATATTGCCAAAAACCTGTTGTGGCAGCTCCATTTGGAATGACCCTCGGCGGTGGTGCGGAGGTTTGCTTGCCGGCAGCAGCGCTCCAAGCTTCATTGGAAACGTATATCGGCCTTGTGGAAACGGGTGTTGGTCTGATTCCAGGTGGTGGAGGCAATAAAGAACTCTATATCAAACATTTAAACGCGCTTCCTGACGGTGTTGAAATTGATTTGCAAAAGGTTGCCAATCTTGTTTTTGAAAAAATCGCCCTAGCGAAGGTCTCGACATCTGCAGAGGAGGCACGAGAGAACTTTTTCTTATCTGAACATGATGGAATTAGCTTTAATAGCGATCATTTACTTTACGATGCGAAGCAAAAGGTGCTCGAGTTAGCGCAAAAAGGCTACCGTCCTCCAGTTCGTAAAAAAAATCCTGTTGTCGGTGAGACCGGGTACGCAACCCTGTTACTCGGGGCACAATCGATGTACCAATCCGGTTACATTTCAGAACACGACTTAAAAATCGCGAAGAAACTGGCCTACTGTATTAGTGGCGGAAAGGTCCCATACGGCACGGAAGTCGATGAACAGTACCTATTAGATATTGAAAGAGAAGCCTTTATGAGCCTAATTACTGAACCAAAATCACAAGCGCGGATGCAACACATGCTTATCAAAGGCAAACCATTACGCAACTAGAAAAATAGAGATTAGGAAACAAGCTTTATTTTTATAAAAAAGGAAAGAAAGCGAGGGGAGTTTGTGAGAGAGGCTGTTATTGTTAGTGGTGCAAGGACTCCGGTCGGCAGAGCAAAGAAAGGAACGCTTGCCCATACCCGGCCGGATGATTTAGGTGCACTCGTCGTAAAAGAAACATTGCGGCGAGCGGGTCATTATGAAGGAAATATCGATGATTTAATCATCGGCTGTGCTATGCCTGAAGCAGAGCAGGGCATGAATGTCGCGCGAAATATCGGTGCTTTAGCAGGTTTGCCTGTCACTGTTCCAGCCATTACGATTAATCGCTATTGTTCATCGGGTTTACAGTCGATTGCATTCGCGGCCGAGCGGATAATGCTTGGAAATGCCGATACGATTATTGCAGGTGGCGTTGAGTCAATGAGCCTAGTGCCCATGATGGGACACGTCGTTCGTCCGAATGCCAAACTTGCTGAAACAGCACCACAATACTATATGAGCATGGGCCATACCGCGGAGCAGGTTGCTCACAAATATCACATTAGTCGTGAGGATCAGGATGCCTTTGCGGTCAGAAGTCATCAGAAGGCTGCACAGGCGATAGCTGCAGGAAAGTTTGTTGATGAAATTGTTCCTGTTGACGTGTTGATTCGTACGGTTAATGCAAATCATCAATTGGAGGAAAAATCAATCGTTTTCAGTCAGGACGAAGGTGTCCGACCTGGTACGAATATGGAAACGTTGGCGAAGCTCCGCCCTGCTTTTTCGATTAAAGGTAGTGTCACAGCAGGAAATGCATCACAAACAAGCGATGGGGCAGCAGCCGTTCTAGTCATGGATCGTGAAAAAGCAAATAAATTAGGCCTGAAGCCGCTGGCTAAGTTTCGCGCTTTTGCGGTAGGAGGAGTGCCGCCTGAAATAATGGGAATCGGTCCAATTGTTGCGATTCCTAAGGCTCTAAAACTGGCTGGACTGGAACTAGAGGATATAGGGCTCATTGAATTAAATGAGGCATTTGCCTCGCAATCAGTGGCGATTATCAGAGAACTAGGTCTGGATGAAAATAAGGTCAATGTAAATGGCGGTGCCATTGCGCTTGGACATCCGCTTGGCTGCACAGGTACAAAGCTCACACTATCTTTAATTCACGAAATGAAACGACGCAACGTGCAATTTGGCATTGTGACGATGTGCATTGGCGGCGGAATGGGAGCTGCGGGGGTATTTGAATTGGTTTAAGTCATTTCGAAAGTAAATCTTGATTTTGGCGATTAAATCTGGAATTCGGCGATTAAATCTCAATTTTGGCGATTAAATCTGGAATTCGGCGATTAAATCTCAATTTTGGCGATTAAATTAGGAATTCGGCGATGAAATCTTGATTTTGGCGATTAAATCTGGAAATCGGCGATGAAATCTCGATTTTGGCGATTAAATCTGGAAATCGGCGATGAAATCTCGATTTTGGCGATTAAATTAGGAATTCGGCGATGAAATCTTGATTTTGGGGATGAAATCTGGAAATCGGCGATGAAATCTTGATTTTGGCGATTAAATTAGGAATTCGGCGATGAAATCTTGATTTTGGCGATTAAATTAGGACTTCGGCGATGAAATCTTGATTTTGGCGATTAAATCTGGAATTCGGCGATGAAATCCTGATTTTGGCGATTAAATCTGGAATTCCGCGATTAAATCTCAATTTTGGCGATTAAATCTGGAATTCGGCGATTAAATCTCAATTTTGGCGATTAAATCTGGAAATCGGCGATGAAATCTCGATTTTGGCGATTAAATCTGGAATTCGGCGATTAAATCTCGATTTTGGCGATGAAATCTGGAATTCGGCGATGAAATCTTGATTTTGGCGATTAAATTAGGAATTCGGCGATAAAATCCCGATTTTGACATTAAGAGTTGATGGCAATCTAGCTTCAGATGCTAGGGGGCATAAATCCCTGAACAAGCCGAATACGTTTTTCGATAAAGGGGGAAGGATATTGTCAAAACAAACTGAACGGTTGATTAAAGGTGGAAGCTTTTTACTCGAGGATATGAGCTATGAGCGAATCACAACACCTGAGGATTTTTCTGAAGAGCAAATAATGATTGCTAAGACAACGGAGGATTTCGTTGTGAACGAAGTCCTTCCACAGGTTGATTTTTTGGAAAATCATGAATTCAATCGGACGGTCCGTTTACTGAAGGAAGCAGGGGAATTGGGGCTGCTAGCTGCCGATGTACCGGAGCAATATGGCGGTCTTGGTTTAGATAAAATTAGTTCAGCATTGATTACCGAAAAAATGGCCCGATCAGGCGGTTTTTCATTGTCACATGGTGCACACGTCGGGATAGGTTCGCTCCCAATTGTGCTGTTTGGCAATGAACAACAGAAGCAAAAGTATTTGCCGAAGCTTGCTTCTGGTGAGCTGCTCGCAGCGTATGCGCTTACGGAACCTGGTTCAGGCTCAGATGCGCTTGGTGCGAAAACAACAGCCAAGTTAAACGAGGCTGGGAGTCATTTTATCTTAAATGGGGAAAAGCAATGGATTACCAATGCTGGTTTTGCGGACGTATTTATCGTATACGCCAAAATTGATGGCAACCATTTCTCGGCATTTATTGTTGAACGTGATTATCCGGGTGTTTCGACCGGTACTGAAGAAAAAAAGATGGGAATTAAAAGCTCTTCAACACGGACGCTCATTTTAGAGGATGTGCCTGTTCCGAAGGAAAACCTGCTTGGTGATGCCGGCCGTGGTCATGTGATCGCTTTTAATATTTTAAATATCGGTCGCTATAAACTCGGGGTTGGTGTAGTTGGCAGTTCGAAGCGTGCTTTTGAGGTCGCTGTAAAATATGCAAATGTCCGCAAGCAATTTAATACGCCAATTTCTCAATTTAATTTGACGAAAGAAAAGCTGGCAACAATGGCATCGAAGCTTTATGCAGCCGAAAGCTCTGTTTATCGGACAGTTGGTTTGTATGAGGAACGAATGGGGCAATTAACAGAGGAGCAATTGAATGATCCAAAAATTGTGGCTGGGGCGATTGCAGAGTACGCTATCGAGTGCTCACTAAATAAATTTTTTGCGTCTGAAGTGCTTGATTACGTTGTTGATGAAGGCGTGCAAATTCATGGTGGCTATGGCTTTATGCAGGAATACGAAATTGAACGGGCTTACCGCGATTCCAGAATCAATCGAATTTTTGAAGGAACAAATGAAATTAATCGCTTATTGGTACCTGGTACTTTTGTGCGCAAGGCATTAAAGGGTGAGCTACCATTATTCCAAAAAGCTCAGGCGCTTCAAGAGGAACTCATGATGATGCTACCGGTCGAGCCTGATGATGAAGTGCTTGCTCAAGAAAAATATTTGACTGGAAATGCAAAGAAAATAGGCTTGCTTGCAGTGGGGCTTGCAGCGCAAAAATTCGGCAAAGGCTTGGAATCCGAACAAGAAATCTTAGCAAATATCGCTGATATCATTTCTAGTGCTTATGCGATGGAATCAGTCGTGTTGCGGACGGAAAAAGCGCTTGAGCGAAGTGGGATTGCGAAAAATCAGCAAAAGCTCTTATATACGCAAATTTTCTGTCAGGAAGCCTTTAATAAAATCGAGCAGGATGCGAAGGAAACGCTTTTGGCGATTGAAGAAGGCGATTCCCTGCGGATGCTGTTATCAGCATTGCGTAAATTCACCCGTCACACACCAATCAATGTCATCGCCAAAAAACGCGAGGCTGCAAACAAGCTCATTGAGGTCGAGAAATACTTTGTGTAATTCTAAGGATTTATTATGAATAACTAATCTTTGTGAGTTGTTTTAACGGACAGTTTTAGTGAAAAAACAAAGCGAAGTGTCCGTATGAGTCAGTCATACGGACAGTTTTGATGAAAAAACAAAGCGAAGTGTCCGTATAAAATCGTAATAAAGACAATGCAATGGATATTTACAATCCAACAGAAACATATCCTAAAAACCTCGCCAAACAGAACAGAGCAACCCAAAAAAGTTGAAGGATTTTCCCCACCAAAGTCGAATTGTTTTAAAATAAAGAAATCCAAATTGGGTTTTTTTCTTTTTCATGTATTACAATAAAGAATGGGTAAAATAGCATGGAGGTGAAAGTATGGCATTGCAATTTTATTGGTACCCAAAATGCGGGACATGTAGAAAAGCGAAAAAGTGGTTCGATGACCACAATATCGCCTATGAAGAAATACATATCGTTGAAAACCCTCCGTCAAAAGAACAACTGGCAGAGTATTATCAACAAAGCGGTTTAGAACTAAAGAAATTCTTTAACACGAGCGGTCAAAAATACCGAGAACTTGGTCTCAAAGATAAAATTGGACAAGCTAGCGAAGCTGAATTATTAGAATTACTAGCTTCTGATGGCATGCTGATAAAACGACCAATTGTTACTGATGGTTCGAAGGTTACTGTGGGCTTTAAAGAAGAGGAATTTGCACAAACCTGGAGTTAACTACAATAATAGTGGAGGTAACAGCTAATGAGTATTCCAAAGGATTTGCGTTATTCACAAGATCATGAGTGGGTTAAAGTTGAAGGAGACAAGGTGAAGGTTGGCATCACCGAGTTTGCACAATCCGAGTTAGGGGATATTGTGTTTGTGGAACTCCCAGAGCCAGGAGATAAAGTCGAAGCAGGTCAACCATTTGGTAGCGTTGAATCTGTGAAAACTGTGTCGGAATTGTATGCGCCAATAAGCGGCACGGTTGTCGAAATCAACGAGGAATTAAGCGACAGCCCTGAATTTGTCAATGAATCACCATACGAAAAAGCATGGATGATCGTCGTCAATCCAACAGATTTAGGTGAAGTTGACAAATTAATGACCCCTGAACAATACGAAGAAATGACAAAAGAAGACTAAATTTGAGCGCCTTGTTTACAAGGTGCTTTTTTGTACATTTAGGGACTATGTTGCCTAGAGCGCCTGGAGAGCTTAGAAAGCTTAGAAAGCCTAGAGCGCCTGGAGAGCTTAGAAAGCCTAGAGAGCCTTGAGCCCATTCAACGGTCAAATATTATCCTGATTTTTGCTAAAAATAATAATATTTAAGCGATAGAAGGAATACAACACCAACTTATTGAATATTGAATAATCTAAGATAAATCCATACAACTTCAGGTGATAAATGTGAGAGAACTCAGCGATAAAGTGATCATTGTTGAAGGAACTTCCGATAAAAAGAAAGTCAAAGGAATTATCAAAGAGCCAATCGAAATTATTTGCACAAACGGCACGATTGGAAACCATCGCCTAGAGGAATTGATTGATTCCATCTTTGATAAAGATGTTTATATTTTGGTTGATGCAGATGAGGCCGGCGAGAAATTGCGCAAGCAGTTTAAGCGCGAATTTCCTGAAGCCCTTCATCTCTATATTGATAAATCGTATCGGGAGGTTGCCACTGCACCAGTGCACCATTTAGCAACCATTCTGCTGCAGGCGAATATCGACGTATTTACTCAGTATCTAGAAAGAAGTTGAATCGCACCAATGAATAACGAAACCCATGTAGAAATCCTATTAGATTTGCACCAATATAATGGACTAGTTTATGCTTATACACCAATGTGTGGTACTTGCGCAGTGGCCTCGAAAATGCTAACTGTGATCGAAGAGTTGATGCCAAATATCCATTTGGTCAAAATGAATGTAAACTTCAATCGCGCTCTTGCAGAAGAACTATTAATTGAAAGTGTTCCTTGCTTACTGATTTTTAAGGAGGGCATTGTAAAACATAAAATATATGCGTTTCAATCAGTCCCATTTTTATATGAAAAAATTAATCAGGTGATGAATTCCGGATAAGTTAAAGGGTGAGGTGTATGTTCTGGTGAGTATATTTGAGCCGTTTATCGTGAGCTTTAATCAAAAGAGTCATCTTCACAGTTTAGTCCGCCATGCTCCTTTGCAGGTTTGTATTGATACAGAAAAAGGGGTGTATTTTCTCAGTATTGAAAATGAGGTTGCTCATGCCCCACAACAATTAAATTCAATAAATGAGGGTTCAGACACTGTTACTATTTCAACCTCCTATAACTCGGCACTAGAGCTACTATATGGAAAGATTAAATTGCGTGAGGCCCAGACCCAGCAGCTGCTGACGATTTCTGGTTCGCTCCGGGCGACGCTACTCCTAGAAGCAATCCTTTTCTTAGCAAAACCGGATGAACAATGTGCATAATATAGATAATAATCAGAAAAACAAATCCGTTCTATTGACGAGAATTATTTTCCTATGATACTATTACTTTTAATTAAAAGTGAATAGTAGTTTCTTATCAAGAGAGGCAGAGGGACTGGCCCTACGACGCCCGGCAACCGGTTTTACATACACGGTGCTAATTCCAGCAGAGTATCGAGCTCTGATAGATAAGGAGAGATGAATTAGCTTATCAGCCCTCTTCTTATTAAGAAGAGGGCTTTTTGATTAGTGACTAGCTTCAGCGCCAAGGCGCTTGCGCTTTTATTAATTATAAGATCAAAGGAGAGACGACAATGACTGAAAAGAAAAAGAATTATCGTTTTGAAACATTAAGCGTGCATGGTGGACTTTCACCAGACCCTGTGACAGGAGCGCGGGCGGTTCCAATCTACATGAGCAACGCTTACCAGTTTAACAATACTGAGCATGCTGCTAATTTATTTGCATTAGCTGAGTCAGGCTATATTTATACACGTATACATAACCCTACCGTAACGGTATTTGAAGAGCGTGTAACTCTTTTAGAAGGTGGAATTGGTGCGCTAGCACTTGCTAGTGGTATGTCTGCGATTACTACTGCTATCCTAAATATTGCCCAAGCTGGTGACGAAATTGTTGCGGCATCGGCACTTTATGGCGGTACCTACAATTTATTCGCGAATACACTTCCGCGTTACGGAATTAATGTGAAATTTGTTAATGTGGAAGATCCAGAGAATTTCCGTGCAGCGATTACTGATAAAACGAAAGCCGTTTTTGCTGAAACAATTGGTAACCCTAGCTTGCGCGTCCTTGATATTGAAAAAGTGGCAGATATTGCTCATGAAGCAGGAGTTCCGTTAATCGTTGATAACACATTTGCAACTCCATACTTATTAAAACCGATTGAATACGGTGCAGATATCGTGATTCATTCTGCGACAAAATGGATTGGCGGAAATGGTACAACATTAGGTGGAATTATTGTCGATGGCGGTAAATTTGATTGGACAAATGGCAAATTCCCGCAATTTACAACACCAGACCCAAGCTACAACGGCATTGTGTACAGTGATGCAGTTGGTCCAGCTGCGTTTATTATTAAAGCACGTGTTCAATTATTAAGAGACATGGGACCTGCTATCAGTCCGCAAAATGCGTTCCAATTAGCTTTAGGACTAGAAACTTTACATGTACGTATGAAAGAACATATCGCCAATACAAAAACGATTATCGAATATTTGGATGCCCATCCAGGTGTGAAATGGATTCTTTATCCTGGAAAAGATGGACACCCAGATAAGGAGCTTGCTGATAAGTACTTGCCAAAAGGCGCTAGTTCAGTTGTTGTTTTTGGTATCGAGGGTGGCCGTGAAGCTGGCTCGAAGTTTATTAATGAGCTTGAACTTTGGACGCATGTTGCCAATGTTGGTGATGCGAAGAGCCTTGTCATTCATCCAGCAAGCACGACTCACCAACAGCTTGATGAGGAAGGTTTAGCTGCTGCAGGTGTGTCTGAGGATTTAATCCGTTTATCTATCGGTATTGAGAATGCTGAAGATTTAATTGATGATCTAGAGCAAGCAATTGAAAAAGCTACTGGTTTAACTTCAAGATAAGATTGATTTTCGTAGGACTTCAATCAAAATTAACGCAATATAATATATTAATATAAAATTTTGAGTTGACAGATATTTTAACTTCGTGATAGAATCACTTTCATAGCCAAGAAAACACATTAAGATTGTTAGAATTAAATATACGCTCTTATCAAGAGAGGTGGAGGGACGTGCCCTATGAAACCCGGCAACCGTCATTTGCAACAGCTGCAAATGAAAAGGTGCCAATTCACACAAAGCATTTGCTTTGGAAGATGAGAGGAAGGATGATAGACTACCACTATACCTTTCTGCTCATTTTGCAGAAAGGTATTTTTATTTCAATATAATAGTTGATTGGCTAAATTTTATATGCACAGCATTTCTTAAAACTAAAAAGCAAATGCTATGAACAATAAAAGAGGTGATCCAATGATTTCGATAAAAGGTATAAAGAAGATCTATCCTTCAAAAAACGGCCCTGTCACTGCTGTTGACGATGTGAATTTGGAAGTAAAAGAAGGAGAAATCTTTGGTGTCATTGGCTATAGCGGAGCTGGAAAAAGTACTTTAATTAGAATGCTGAACGGACTTGAAATTCCTTCAGATGGAAGTATAAATGTGGCCGGAAATGAAGTCTCGAAAATTAAGGGTGGTGAGCTTCGCAAGGCTCGCCAGGAAATCAGTATGATTTTCCAGCACTTTAACTTGCTTTGGTCAAGAACAGTACGAGAAAACATCGCCTTTCCACTTGAGATTGCCGGGGTACCAAAATCGGTACGGTTAAAGCGAGTGGATGAGTTAACGAAGCTAGTTGGTCTTGAGGGAAGAGAGGACAGCTATCCATCCCAGTTAAGCGGTGGGCAAAAGCAGCGGGTTGGAATTGCGAGGGCTCTTGCTAATAACCCGAAGGTTCTCCTTTGCGACGAAGCAACCTCGGCTTTGGATCCGCAAACAACCGATTCAATCCTTGACCTATTAGTAGATATCAATAAACGACTCGGCTTAACGATTGTTCTAATCACCCATGAAATGCATGTGATTAGGAAAATATGCCATCGGGTGGCAGTGATGGAAAATGGGAAAATTGTTGAGCTTGGCAATGTTCTAAATGTATTTAAAAAGCCGGAGCAGCCAATTACGAAACGATTTGTTCAACAGGTGACTGAACCGGAGGAAACGAAGGAAACAATTGATTCTATATTGGCTCGTTACCCACATGGACAAGTTGTGCAATTATCCTTTGTTGGTGAGGCTGCAGAGCAACCAGTTATTGCCGATCTCATTCGGAAATTTGAGGTAACTGTTTCGATTTTGCAAGGGAAAATTTCGCAAACACAAACAGGAGCCTATGGAACATTATTTCTTCACCTCGACGGAGACAAACAAGAAATTGATAAGGCTACTGATTTCCTACACTCCCAGCAAATTGGTGTGGAGGTGATCAGAAATGGCTGAACAGGGATTATTTGAAACCGTAAAGTGGGATCAATTATGGATTGCTACCCAGGAAACCATATATATGACCGCTATTTCTGTACTTGCAACATTCATTCTAGGACTATTATTAGGTCTGCTATTATTCTTAACTGACAAAGGTAATATATGGCAAAACAGGGCGATCAATATTGTTATTGCTGGGTTTGTAAACGTATTTCGATCTATTCCCTTCATTATATTAATTGTTTTACTGATTCCATTCACGAAAGTATTAGTTGGAACGATGCTGGGTGCTAATGCTGCGCTTCCAGCCTTGATTATCGGAGCTGCACCATTTTATGCTCGCATGGTCGAGATTGCTTTACGTGAAATCGATAAAGGTGTCATTGAAGCCGCACAATCAATGGGAGCGACTCACAGCCAAATTATTTTTAAAGTGTTAATTCCTGAAAGCTTTCCAGCGCTAATTTCCGGAATAACCGTAACTGCCATTTCATTAGTCAGCTTTACGGCGATGGCTGGAGTAATTGGAGCAGGTGGGCTTGGGCACTTCGCATATCTAGAAGGATTCCAGCGCAACCGAACCGAGGTTACCTTTGTTGCAACAGTTGCGATATTGATTTTAGTTTTTATCATCCAATTTATTGGAGATTATTTTACAAAGAAAACAGACAAACGCTAACAGGAGGAGAACAAAATGAAAAAATTATTAAGCTTTATTACCATTGCAATTTTAGCTTTAGTACTTGCGGCTTGCGGCGGTGCTGACGAGAAGTCAACTGAAAAGGAGACGAAGAATGACGATAAAACACTTGTTGTCGGTGCATCTGCAGTTCCCCATGCTGAAGTTCTTGATGCTGCAAAGCCATTGTTAAAAGAAAAAGGAATTGAACTTAAAGTGGAAGTGTTCCAAGACTATATTCTTCCAAACGTTGCACTACATGATAAAGAATTGGATGCGAACTACTTCCAAACACCTGGTTACCTAGAACTTCAATTAGAAGACAATCCTGATTTTGATTTTGTCAGCATTGGTGAAATCCACCAAGAGCCAATTGGAATCTATTCTAAAGAATATAAGAGCTTAAAGGAGCTACCAACTGGCGCGAAAATCATTATGAGCAATTCTTTAAGTGATCACGGTCGTATCTTACCGATTTTTGAAAAAGCAGGTTTAATTAAGCTTAAAGAAGGCGTGGGTGCTAATGCTCGCGTTGAGGATATCGTTGAAAATCCGAAGAAACTTGATTTCTCAACATTAATCGAAGCAAAACTATTAGCTTCATCATTTGAAGCTGGTGAAGGTGATGCGGTTGTCATCAACTTAAACTATGCACTTGAAGGCGATATCGATATCAAAAACACTTTAATCGGCCAAGAAGGTAAAGATGTGGTTCCAGCGAACCTTGTTGTTGTGAACTCTGCTGATAAAAATAATGAAGAGTTAAAAACACTTGTCGAAGTACTAAAGTCTGAAGAAATCCAAAAATTCATCCAAGATAAATACGAGGGCGCAGTATTATCTGTAAAATAATCTATTAACTAAGAAGTAATCCCCAATTACTTTTTTGTATAAAACATGCAGGCATCTTGGAGATGCCTGTATTGTTTTGTGTGAAAAGAATAGTATAATATTAAGGAGTCATTTAAGACATTTTTCGATATTTTTTTCTAACTTGATTTAAAACAAGGAACAATACCTAGAATTTTTTATAATAATAGAAGAACCCGCAGCTTGACTTGCATCAAAAGGGTCAGCTTTTTTTCTGTTTACCAATGCGCATGAAGTACTTGGAGCGGAAATCAACAAAAATATATTAAAAGCATTTAAGTAAAATCTAAAAGAATTCCTATTAATAAAGACTTCATACATGAAAAGAGGTAATAAGGAAAAAATATTCATTATTATCGAAATGTAGATTGCATTGTTCTTTATAAAGGAAGGAATTATCAATCTTTAAATGTTGCTTACAAATTTAATTTGTTATAAGATTGTAATGAGAATAAATTGAGAATGAATAATATCCAGCTATTATAGCTGAAGGATATACAGTGATGGAGGTATTTATAAATGGCAGGATCAACTTTAACAATTAAAGATCTTCATGTTTCAATCGATGGGAAAGAAATTTTAAAAGGTGTAAATCTAGAGATTAAAGGCGGAGAATTCCACGCTATCATGGGTCCGAACGGTACTGGGAAGTCAACTTTATCTTCAGCTATTATGGGTCACCCTAAATATGAAGTAACTCAAGGTACTATTGAATTAGACGGTCAAAACGTTCTAGAAATGGAAGTTGACGAACGTGCACGTGCTGGTCTTTTTCTCGCTATGCAGTACCCAAGTGAGATTAACGGAGTAACAAATGCAGACTTTTTACGTTCAGCAGTTAACGCTCGTCGTGAAGAAGGTAACGAAATTACACTAATGAAATTTATCCGCGAAATGGATAAACAGATGGAATTCCTTGAAATGGATCCAAACATGGCACAGCGTTACTTAAATGAAGGTTTCTCAGGCGGTGAGAAAAAGCGTAATGAGATTCTTCAATTAATGATGATTCAACCGAAAATTGCAATCCTTGATGAAATCGATTCAGGATTAGATATTGACGCTCTAAAGGTTGTATCAAAGGGTATTAACAAAATGCGCGGTGAAAACTTCGGCTGTTTAGTGATTACTCACTATCAACGCCTGTTAAACTATATTACTCCTGACTTCGTTCACGTGATGATGCAAGGCCGTGTCGTGAAATCCGGTGGGGCTGAATTAGCACAACGCTTAGAAGCAGAAGGATACGACTGGATCAAGCAAGAGCTAGGAATTGAAGACGAAACAGTTGAGCAAGAAGCGTAAGCGTTGGGGGGATAAACATGACAACTGAAATAAAATTACCTTTTGACCAGGACTACATTCGTTCTTTTTCAACAGAAATGAACGAACCAGCTTGGTTAACCGAGTTTCGTTTACAAGCATTGACTGAGGCGCAAGCTTTACCAATGCCAAAACCTGATAAAACTAAAATTGACAAGTGGAACTTTACTGATTTTTCAAAGCATATCGTTAAAAGCGATGACTTTGCTTCATTAAACGATTTACCTGAAGATGTAAAGGCACTAATCGAACTTGATTCAAGCACAAACAATTTATATATTCAACGCAATAACCGTCCAGCATACCTTTCTCTATCTAAGGAATTGCAGGATGCGGGCGTTATTTTTACAGATATCTTTACTGCAGCACGTGAGCACGGTGATTTGCTTCAGCGTTACCTAATGAAAAACGGAGTGAAAGTGGATGAACACCGTTTAACTGCTGTTCATGCGGCATACTTAAATGGCGGAATTTTCCTTTATGTTCCGAAAAATGTTGAAGTATCTCAGCCAATCCAAGCGGTATTCCTACACGATGATGTTGAAACAAATCTATTCAACCATGTACTTGTAGTGGCGGAAGAGAACAGTGCTGTAACATACGTTGAGAACTACATCTCTACAGTTGACCAAGCAGCAGGCATCTTCAATCTTGTGACTGAAGTAATTGCTGGTGGCAATGCGAAAGTTCAATACGGTGCAGTTGACACGCTTGCAGCAGGTGTTACAACATACGTAAACCGTCGTGGCGTAGCCGGAAAAGATGCACAAATTGACTGGGCATTAGGTTTAATGAACGATGGAAATACAATTTCTGAAAATACAACTAACCTAATTGGTGACGGTTCAAATAGCGAATCAAAAACGGTTGTCGTTGGACGTGGTGAACAAACACAAAACTTCACAACAAGTATTGTACACTTTGGTAAACACACAACTGGTCATATTCTAAAGCACGGTGTTATGAAGGATGGCGCTTCTTCCATCTTTAATGGTATTGGTAAAATTGAACATGGAGCGTCTAAATCAAATGCTGAGCAAGAATCTCGCGTGTTGATGTTAAGCGATAAGGCCCGTGGTGATGCTAACCCAATTCTATTAATCGATGAAGACGATGTAATGGCTGGGCACGCTGCATCTGTTGGCCGTGTTGATCCAGTTCAATTGTATTACATTATGAGCCGCGGAATTCCGAAAAAAGAGGCAGAACGCCTAATCATTCACGGTTTCTTAGCACCTGTGGTGAACGAACTACCAATTGAAGGAGTTAAGAAACAGCTCGTTGAAGTGATTGAAAGGAAAGTAAAATAATGAACATTCAAGAGATCCGAAAATTGTTTCCGATTTTACATCAGGATGTAAATGGCAGCCCGCTCGTCTACCTTGACAGCGCGGCTACCTCTCAAAAGCCTGTTAGTGTAATTGAGGAAGTCAACCGATATTATCGTGAATATAATTCCAATGTTCATCGAGGCGTTCACACATTAGGAACAAGAGCTACTGATGGATATGAAGGAGCTCGTGAGAAGGTTCGTAAGTTTATCAATGCAAAATCTATGCAGGAAATCATCTTTACTCGTGGAACAACGACATCATTAAACACTGTAGCGCGAAGCTATGGTGGTGCCAACCTTAAAGAAGGCGATGAGATTGTAATCACAATGATGGAGCACCACAGCAATATCATCCCTTGGCAGCAGGTCGCTAAGCAAACTGGTGCAACATTAAAATATTTCCCGCTTCAGGAAGACGGAACGCTTTCATTGGAGGATGTTCGTGCTACGATTACTCCAAATACGAAAATCGTTTCAGTTATGCAGGTTTCTAACGTGCTTGGTACGATCAATCCAATTAAGGAAATTGCTAAAATTGCCCATGAAAATGGCGCAATTATGGTAGTCGATGGTGCACAAAGCATTCCACATATGAAAGTTGATGTTCAAGATTTAGACTGTGACTTCCTAGCATTCTCCGGTCATAAAATGTGCGGTCCTACAGGCATCGGTGTTTTATACGGAAAGAAAGAATTGCTGGATAAAATGGAGCCAATCGAGTTCGGTGGGGAAATGATCGATTTTGTTGATCTCTATGATTCAACCTGGAAGGAGCTTCCTTGGAAATTTGAAGGCGGCACACCAATCATTGCTGGGGCAATTGGTTTAGGTGCAGCAATCGACTTTCTTCAGGAAATAGGCCTTGAACAAATACTTGAGCATGAACATAAACTAACAGCATATGCGATGGAAAGAATGTCGACCATAGACGGAATGACTATTTATGGTCCGAAGGATTTATCACAGCGTGCAGGTGTGGTTACCTTCAATTTAGATGATGTCCATCCGCATGATGTCGCAACAGTTCTCGATGCTGAAGGAATTGCGGTTCGGGCAGGACATCATTGTGCTCAACCTTTAATGAAATGGTTAAAGGCATCTGCGACTGCTCGTGCCAGCTTCTACTTATATAATACGGAAGAGGAAATTGATAAGCTTGTAACAGGGCTTATGAAAACAAAGGAGTATTTTAGCGATGTCTTTTAATAATTTAGATACCCTTTATCGTCAAGTTATCATGGATCACTACAAAAACCCTCGTAATAAAGGGGTTTTAGAGGATGGAAGTTTAACGGTAAACATGAATAACCCAACCTGTGGTGACCGCATTCGCTTAACGATGAAGGTAGAAAATGGTATCGTTGTCGATGCGAAATTTGAGGGAGAAGGCTGTTCGATTTCAATGTCATCAGCTTCAATGATGACCCAAGCGATTAAGGGGAAAAGTATTAATGACGCAATTGAGATTTCTCATGCGTTCTCGAACATTATGCAGGGTAAAGAATATGATGAGAGCCTAGACTTAGGTGATATCGAAGCATTACAAGGTGTATGCAAATTCCCAGCTCGAATTAAATGTGCTACTCTCGCATGGAAGGCAATGGAAAAAGGCCTCGAAGACGATAAAAAAGAAGAATAACTGTCTTTATAAATAATAGATGAATTATCTGTAACCAAGTTGATGGAGCGGAAGGCACGAAGACTCCTGCGGGAGTAAAGGGCATAGGTAGACCCCGTAGGCGCAAAGTGCCGAGGAGGCTCCCTGCACCGCCCGCGACCGCTCGTGCCTGGAGCGGAAATCAACGTTTTACGAGCAAAAAGCATGATTCCCTCAAGGGTGACTGCAATAGAAATGGAGGAATTCGACATGGCAAAACAAATGCCTGAAATCGGCGATTACAAATATGGCTTCGCTGATAAAGACGTTTCCATTTTCCGATCAAAACGCGGTTTAACCCGTGAAATTGTTGAGGAAATTTCAAAAATGAAAGGCGAACCTCAGTGGATGCTTGACTTCCGTTTAAAGTCATTAGAGCATTTTTATAATATGCCAATGCCGCAATGGGGCGGTGACCTAGCTTCGTTAAATTTTGACGAAATTACTTATTATGTTAAGCCTTCTGAGCGTTCAGAAAAATCTTGGGATGAGGTTCCTGAGGAAATTAAACAAACCTTTGATAAGCTTGGTATTCCAGAAGCAGAGCAGAAATACTTAGCCGGTGTATCGGCACAGTACGAATCAGAGGTTGTTTACCACAATATGAAGGAAGACCTTGAAGCACTTGGAATCGTATTTAAGGATACAGATTCTGCACTTCGCGAAAATGAAGATATTTTCCGTGAGCACTGGGCAAAGGTCATCCCACCAACTGATAACAAATTCGCAGCATTAAACTCTGCAGTTTGGTCTGGTGGTTCATTCATTTACGTTCCACCTGGCGTTAAGGTTGACACACCGTTACAAGCTTACTTCCGAATTAACTCTGAAAACATGGGTCAATTCGAGCGTACATTAATCATCGTTGATGAAGATGCGCATGTTCACTACGTTGAGGGCTGTACAGCACCGGTTTATACAACGAACTCACTTCATAGTGCGGTTGTAGAAATCATCATTAAAAAAGGTGCATATTGCCGCTATACAACAATCCAAAACTGGGCAAACAATGTCTTTAACCTTGTTACGAAGCGTTCCGTTTGTGAAGAAAATGCAACAATGGAATGGATTGATGGTAACATCGGTTCTAAATTAACGATGAAATACCCAGCTGTTATTTTAAAAGGAGAAGGCGCTCGTGGTATGACACTTTCCATCGCAATTGCTGGTAAAGGTCAGCACCAAGACGCAGGTGCAAAAATGATTCACTTAGCACCAAACACTTCTTCAACTATCGTGTCAAAATCAATCTCGAAGCACGGCGGTAAAGTAACGTACCGTGGTATCGTTCACTTCGGCCGTAAAGCTGATGGCGCACGTGCAAATATCGAGTGTGACACATTGATTATGGACAATCAATCAACATCAGATACGATTCCATACAATGAAATCTTAAATGACAACATCTCACTTGAGCATGAAGCAAAGGTTTCAAAAGTATCTGAAGAACAATTATTCTATCTAATGAGCCGCGGTATCTCCGAGCAGGAAGCAACTGAAATGATCGTAATGGGCTTCATCGAGCCATTCACGAAAGAACTTCCAATGGAATACGCAGTTGAGATGAATAGATTGATCAAGTTCGAGATGGAAGGTTCTATCGGTTAAAATTTATTTGAAGTCCGCTTACCTAGATGGGTGAGCGGATTTTTTGTGTTGAGAATTCAATTTGGCAAATAAATCTCGAATTTGGCAAGTAAATCGTGAAAATGGCAAGTAAATCTCGAATTTGGCAAATAAATCGTGAAAATGGCAAGTAAATCTCGAATTTGGCAAATAAATCGTGAAAATGGCAAGTAAATCTCGAATTTGGCAAATAAATCGTGAAAATGGCAAATAAATCTCGAATTCGGCAAATAAATCAGAAAATCGCCAAATAAGTTATCATAAAAACTGACCCTTTAATAGCCGATTCCTCGACTTCCCTTAAAAAACTTAATATTGTTGTTCCATCAACTCCGTATGCTATCATGAACATTAGGAGGTGCATAAAATGATTTCAATCGGATTAACGGGCTGGGGCGATCATGACAGCTTATATACGCCGAATTTGCCGGCACGAGAGAAGCTGCGTGAATATGCTGGCTATTTTCCTACCGTTGAGGTCGATTCCTCCTTTTATGCAATCCAGCCAAAACAAAACGCGACTAAATGGTTCAATGATACCCCGGAAACATTTAAATTTATCGTTAAAGCCTATCAGGGGATGACTGGCCACATGCGAGGGCCGATTCCTTTTAAAAATAAAACAGAAATGTTTCAAGCTTTCATTCAATCACTAGAACCCTACGAACATAAACTAGCGATGGTTTTGTTCCAATTTCCACCGTGGTTTGATTGCAAGCGGGAAAATGTAACCTATTTACGCTGGTGCAAAGAGCAAATGGGCGAAACACCTTGTGCTCTAGAGTTTCGCCACCAGTCCTGGTTCACTCCAGAAATGACACAGAAGACGCTTGATTTTATGAAAAAAGAAGGATGGATTCACAGCATCTGTGATGAGCCTCAAGCAGGGCTTTCGTCGATTCCGACCATTTTAGATACACTGAACAATGAGAACGTCCTAGTCCGCTTCCATGGGCGCAATGTGCATGGCTGGAATAAGGTGAAGGGGCAGGATTGGCGCGAGGTCCGCTATCTTTATCGCTATAATAAGCAGGAACTTGAGCAATGGGCAGAGAATTTAAAGGAACTGAACAAGCAATGTGACAATGTCTATGCGGTATTTAATAATAATTCTGGTGGTGACGCAGCAGACAACGCCAAGGAAATGATTGACCTCCTGGGGATTGAATACGACGACCTAGCACCGCGTCAATTGGATTTATTTTAATAAAAAAGATCTCGGCAAACTTGATAAAATAATCTTTAAATTGAAATTTGAAAAGTGACTCTATGAACCAAAACGAAGTAAAAAAGCCAAAGAAGTGTCGCATAGAAAGTCTCTATGAGCCAAAACGAAGAAAAAAAGCCAAAGGAGTGTCTCATAGAAGGTCTCTATGAACCAAAACGAAGTAAAAAAAGCTAAAGAAGTGTCTCATAGAAGGTCTCTATGAGCCAAAACGAAGAAAAAAAGCCAAAGAAGTGTCGCATAGAAGGTCTCTATGAGCCAAAACGATGTAAAAAAGCCAAAGAAGTGTCGCATAGAACGTTTCTATGAGCCAAAACGAAGTAAAAAAGCCAAAGAAGTGTCGCATAGAAGGTCTCTATGTGCCAAAGCACAGCTTGGAAATCGGGGAAGTGTCTCATAACAAGCCCTTGGAAGTACATATAGAAACAAACGCTAACAACAAAGGAATGATTAGTTTTGGAAGTCATCCATATTTACCATACAAATGATTTACATAGCCATTTTGATCACTGGCCACGCATCCATTCGTTATTACAAGAACGGAAAAAATGGCATACAGAGGCGGGCGACAATGTTCTGCTCCTCGACATTGGTGATCATGTCGACCGTTTCCACCCATATTCAGACGGAACGTTGGGTAAAGGGAACGTCGATCTTTTAAACAAAGCTGAATATACAGCGATTACAATTGGAAATAACGAAGGAATTACGTTTCCATTTGAAGCATTAGACGATATGTACACAGAAGCGCAATTCCCAGTACTAGCGGCGAATCTGTATTACGAGGATGGCAGACGACCACAATGGGCTAAGCCGCATACGATTGTGACAACGAATAAAGGGACCCGCGTCGGCCTTATCGGCATTACCGTATTCTACGAGCACCTCTATCAATTGCTCGGCTGGAAGCTCACCGACCCAATCATAGAGTTAAGAAAACAGGTAGATGAGCTGAAGAATCAGACCGATATTCTCGTATTGCTATCACATATGGGGATTAATGATGATGAAGCGATTGCTAGGGATTTCCCGGAAATTGACGTGATATTAGGTGCTCACACTCATCACGTTTTCCATGAAGGTAAAGAGATAAATAACAGTCTCGTCTGTGCTGCCGGAAAATATGGACAATTTGTCGGCCATGTTATCCTTGAGTTAGAAAATCATACAATCCAAAAACAAAAGGCCCTCCTGTATGATACGAATGATTTACCAGCCGTAGATGCTGAAGAAAAGCTAGTCGCTGAATACTTCGATGAGGGTAAGCTGCTGCTTCAGGAAAATGTAGTCGAGCTCCAAACTGAAATTAAGGCCGATAACTTTAAGGAATCACCGCTACCAAGCTTATTATGTGACGCCCTTAGGGAGTGGTGTGAGGCGGATTGTGCCTTTTTAAATGCTGGATTGTTGCTCGATGGATTAAAACAGGGGCCGATTACCAGATTTGATTTGTTAGATATTTGCCCACATCCAATTAATCCGGCAACGGTACTCCTTCAAGGAAAAGAATTGAAGGAAGTCCTCCTCCATACAAGGGATGAACAATGGCCGCATTTGCAAGTGAGGGGCTTAGGTTTCCGTGGAGTAATCATGGGAACATTTATATACAGTAGAATCACATTCAAACGTGATCAGCAAAGTGTAGAAATTTTTATAAATGGTGAGGAAATTAATTCAACAAAGCAATATAAGGTTGCAATTCCTGATATGTTTACGTTCGGACGTTTCTTTCCGGAGATTTTCCGTTCGAAAACGAAAGAATACTTTTTACCAGAATTTTTACGTGATTTACTTGAATGGAAGCTTAAATCTTATTGATTTTTATAAAAATAAAAATGTATACACGCTCCTTCATCAACATACATAGGATATGGGAGGAAGGAGTGTGAAAAATTGATAGAGCTGTTACCGATTGAAATTGAGGGACATACCTTTGTTGGTGTTTCAGTAAAACTTCCCAAGACAACGTTGCTGGTAGTTTCCAGTGATAAAGGATATATTATGTGCGGGGCATTAGATGTGGGTTTGCTTAATGAAAAATTAGCAGACAGGAAGATTATTGCCGGACGTGCAGTTGGTGTGAAGACATTAGATCAATTGTTAAATGCTCCGCTCGAATCAGTTACACATGAGGCTGCTAGCTTAGGGATTACACCAGGAATGATTGGCCGCGATGCAATGTTAAAAATGGTTTAATCAAACACAAAAGCTTATCCTTAGGATTTTCATACAAAATCGTTATTTTTTGCGCTACATCCCTCCTTGCTTGCATAAATATAGCTTGTAAGGAGGGATTTATTTTGCGTAAATATCGCACTCGGCTCCTGCGCAGAGGTCCGCTGCCTTTGCGATATGTCTTTTTACTTACGATTGTCTTCTTTTCTTTTTCTACCGCAATGGGGTTATGGCTCGTTAATGAAGGTCTTAAGCCGACCTTAATAAGCTATGCAGAATCACAAACTAGAAAAATTGCGACCCTTGTGATTAGTAATGCCATCAACAAAAAAATTGCTAATGAAATGGATATAGAAAACATCATTGAACCAGTTCCAGACCAAGAGGGTATGACAAAGTTAAATGCCGAGATTGTGAATCGGGTCAAGGCAGAGACGACCCATCTCATCCAAAAAAACTTGAAGGTTGCTGAAAGTGGGGATTTGTCGGAACTTGAATTACTAACCGATGTGGAGTTTGAAAAAAAGAATAAAGGTGTAGATGGCATTGTCTACTACGTACCACTTGGTCAAGCCACAAACAATGCCTTGCTCGGAAATCTCGGTCCGAAAATTCCGATTCGCTTTACAGCGATTGGGGATGTGCGGTCTGATGTGAAAACCAGCATCAAGGATTTTGGAATTAACAATGCTTATGTTCAAGTGTATGTCCACCTAACCGTCAATGTTCAAATTATTATTCCATTTGCCACTAAGGTTACGACCATTTCAGAGGACATTCCAGTCGGCATGTTTATTATGAAAGGCAATGTTCCACAGTATTACAACAATGGGGGAAGCTCATCACCTGCACTTTCATTGCCAAAAAAATAATCAAAAAAACGGGACTCCAAACTCGGGTGGAGTCCTGTTACCTGTTTCTAGTTTTCTGGCGTTCCTGACGCTCCCATAACCGTAAATGTGGATGAGGGTCATACGACCATTCCGTAATACCGTTATCTTTATACATTCCATAATGAAGATGAGGAGGAAATTTACCTGACGTACCTGGTGGCCCGTAGCCAGAGCTACCAACTCCACCAATAACCATGCCCGGCTCGACGATTTGACCAACCTTCAAGTCCTTCGCAAACCCGCTTAAATGGGCAAAATAATGATAGTTGTTGTTAATGTCACGAATGCCAATGCGCCAGCCTCCAAATTTATTCCAACCCTTCATTTCGATAATACCGTACGAGGTTGCCCGAACCGGAACGCCATACCCGGCGAAAATATCTGTTCCTTCGTGAATTCTCCGTCCGCCCCAACCGCGTGCATCTCCCCAAGTGCTCCGATAGCTATAATTGGATCGAAGCGGTAGCGGAAAGGCATGGTCTTCTAAAGCAAGTCGGTTAAAATGCTGATACAGCTGCGCTTTACCCATAATGATGCTTACAGATTTGTCGCGATGATAATATTCCCACAAGCCAATTTTTAAGTTTTCTTGATCAATTCCATAGGATAATAAATAATTGGCAAATGCGAATAAAACATCTTCATCATCTAAAATGTTTGCCTTACCGTCACCGTTGCCGTCATAGCCGATTCCATCAAAGAAAATGATAGAGGTAGGGTTATCGTCATTCATATTTGGGTTTGTTAATCCTGCCCATATCTCCGGCTTGAAGTAGATTCCGGTGACACCTTCAGCTTTTGGTATATCCCTGCGTGCTAACCGAACATTTCGTTCATACTGATCGATTGCTGCAAGATAATACCATGGAATATTCGTGGCTGCTTCAACTTTTTTATATAATTCCATTCTCCGTGCATAAAGATCAGGAGTTGGCTGATTGGCTGCCTTTGTAATGTTTTCTGGAAAAATTAAACAGGTGATGAGCAATATGAATATAAGACTGAGCCGCACAAGAATCCTCCTTTCTTCAAAATCTGATTTGCCTGTCTAGTGCCTGTGTCTCAAAACAAGTCGCTTCCGCTTTTCTTGTTGACATATATATTGTGTGATTTTGATGAAAAAATCATTTATATCAATAAATGGTAATAGAGAGTGGCGATGCTTGTTCTCCTTTTTCCAATATGATAAAGTGACAAATGTAAGCATCATGAAAGGTGTGAAGGCATGCGCAACAGAGAAGAAATAAAACGTAAACCGGATTGGTTAAAAATAAAGCTTAATACAAATGAAAGCTATATCGGGTTGAAAAAAATGATGAGACAAAAAAGCCTGCATACTGTTTGTGAGGAGGCAAAATGTCCAAATATTCATGAGTGCTGGGCAGTGCGCCGAACAGCAACCTTCATGATCCTTGGAGATATTTGTACTAGGGCTTGTCGTTTCTGTGCAGTTAAAACAGGTGTTCCAACAGAATTAGATTGGCAAGAGCCAGAGCGCGTCGCTGATTCGGTTCAGCTTATGAACTTAAAGCATGTTGTAGTGACCGCAGTTGCTCGTGATGACCTAAATGATGGCGGTGCGGCCGTGTTCGCAGAAACGATTCGCGCGATTCGTCGCAAAAATCCATTTACGACAATTGAAGTATTACCATCTGATATGGGCGGAATGAGAGAAAATATAGAGATCATTATGGAGGCAAAACCGGATATTCTGAACCATAACATTGAAACGGTCAGACGCCTTACCCCAAGAGTCCGTTCTAAAGCGACCTATGAGCGTTCGCTCGAGCTTTTAAAGCGAGCAAAGGAGCTGCAACCGAATATTCCGACAAAATCGAGCATCATGATTGGGGTCGGTGAAACAACCGAGGAAATAATTGAAGCGATGGATGATTTACGTGCCCAAGATGTAGATATTTTAACAATTGGCCAATATTTACAGCCTTCTAAAAAGCATTTATATGTTGAAAAATATTATAGCCCTGAGGAGTTCGCAGAGTTAAGGGAAGTTGCCTTGGAGAAGGGCTTTAGCCATTGTGAGGCGGGTCCGCTAGTCCGGTCTTCCTATCATGCTGACGAACAAGTCGGTGCTGCCTCAAGAGAAAAACAGCGACTTGGGGATATCGCAAAAGACGAAAAAGAAGCAAATTAATGAAAAGAGTTCAGCTATGGTTTGCTGAACTCTTTTAGGACTGAAATTAATTTAGTGTCTAGCTTCAGGCGCCATCGGCTCGAGGTCATAAGTCAATCAGTCCAAAAGGTAAAGACCAACCTTTCGGCCTGCTCGCCTTATGCTTGTCGCCGAAAAGCGGGCGCCTTCCGCTTTTCTGCTGTCTAGCTTCAGGCGCCATCGGCTCGAGGTCATAAGTCAATCAGTCCAAAAGGTAAAGACCAACCTTTCGGCCTGCTCGCCTTATGCTTGTCGCCGATAAGCGGGCGCCTTCCGCTTTTCTTACTCGGTCGCTTCAATACTTTTTGAGTACCCTTGAGTTGAGGATTTTACTCTCTCAATTAAACCGCTCAATAAAGTGTTGATGTTTTTACTATCAGCATCGAGCGTAGCAAAATTTTCGACATCTTGCCTCAATTTCGTATTATCGGTCACATAGACCTCAAACCAGCGTGGTACGACGGAAGCGGCCGTTTTTTTAACTTGATCAGCGGTAAGGGTACGGTCCTTTGAATCCGTTTCATATACAACAATGACTTCATCATCTGTCACAAGCGTTGAAACATCATTCACATTTGGAACATCGGTTTCAAACTGACTGATGATTTTTGCCAATTGTTCTCTGTCGACAGCAGCATAATGATCGCCGGCTGAATTTGTCCCCATAACTGGATTTCGCTGATGTCTTACATAGCCGAAATCCTCGCTCTTTCTACGCAAGCTCTTTTTTCCATTTCCTTCGTTATATAATTCAGCACGTTGATTGTTAACGTTTATCGTATTTCCATCTTCCTTGTATATGTCCCGTGCCCCAAGCTCGTTAGCATTATTATTGGCGCAGGCAGTCAAGGCAAAAAGTGTAAAAAATCCAGCAAATGCAAGGTTCTTTATCATTCAATCCACCCCCTCATGATTAGAATGACCAAGAAACTGCTATTTTCACTTAGTAATTGATGGGGAATCAGTTATAATTTAAATAAGGCTGTTTTGTAAGGGATATCATTTCCTATGAAAGAGAGGTGGATCAATAAATGATTTGCATTAACAATGTTTGTTATGAAGTAATCGAGAACGAACGCGAAGGTTTTAACGAAGAAGCATTTCGAGGAAGGTATAGCGATATTTTAAATAAATATGATTATATTGTCGGTGACTGGGGCTATGGCCAGCTTAGGCTAAAAGGTTTTTTTGATGATCAAAACCAAAAAGCAACCTTCGATACAAAAATCAGCACGTTAACAGAGTATTTATACGAATACTGTAATTTTGGTTGTGCGTATTTTGTCATGAAGAAAGTTAAAAAATAACAAAAGGTCAGATATACTAAATCTGACCCCGTTATTTTTTGACTGTTAAGGAAATTACAAAAATGATTCAGCTTAACTTTTTGGTATTAAAGCGTCTCTTGTAAGAAGCCTCTAAGTTCAGCTGCTTCTTCTTCTGAGAGCTGGTAGGCATATTCTAGATAACCTTCTTCTTCGAGGTCATCTGGACCAATGATTGCAAAGCGACTGCCCTGCAGGTTAAGTACCAATTGCTTGCCATAGAATCGGCTTGATTGAATAATCGCTAGGTCAAATCTTTGCGTTTCCCCTACAAAGCTAACGAAGCGAGTTTTTGTATCTTCTTTTTCATCATATAAAAAATAACGTTGTGTCATATTGACCTCCTAGGAATTACGGCAGAATATTTTTTCATACATATGCTTATCTTATCAGATTTTACGAAAAATTAAATTATATTGCATTTCAGAATCAAACTTGGAAGGATGAGGTCTGATGTATTTTGTGGACAGAGAAAAAATTGAAATCATTTTAACGTATTTAGAAAAGCAAATTGAACTATTTGAACAAACAACGTCATGGACGACTCCAATTGAAAAAGCTGCGTTGGAAAGAATCCCTCATATTATGATTGAGGCGATCCTTGATGTCGGCAATGATATCATCGATGGCTTTATTATGCGCGATCCAGGAAGCTACGAAGATATCATTGATATTTTAACGGACGAAAAGGTTGTAACTGAAGAAGTGAGCTTAGCGCTAAAAAGAGTGATTCCTTATCGTAAAATTTTAGTTCAAAACTATACAGAAATTAATCACGAGCAAGTGCAAGCAGATTTTACAGAAAACCTAACGTTACTTAAAGAGTTTGCTCCATTAGTACGCAGCTATCTGCAAAATGAGCTTGGTCCAGTATCTGCCTTTAAAAATTAATGTAAACAGACTAATGCTTCCTTATACTGGAAGCATTAGTTTTTTACATAAAGAAATAGTTTGTTTCAAATCATGCTAATCCTTCGAAATTGGATATGCTACAACTAGGAGTGAGTACAATGAGTAAATACCGAGGCTATTTAATCGATTTAGATGGAACGATGTATCGCGGAACTGAGCGTATAATCGAGGCCGTTGATTTTGTTAAAAAACTTCATGATAAAGGGCTGCCCTATCTGTTTGTCACGAATAATTCATCGCGAACACCGGCGCAGGTAGCAGAGAAGCTAGCAGCCTTCGATATTCCAGTTACAAATGAACAGGTCTTTACTACCAGTCAAGCAACCGCCAACTACATTTATGAGCAGAAGCACGATGCATCCATCTACATAATCGGTGAAGAAGGAATTCGTGTTGCTTTAGAGGAGAAGGGATTTCAGCATGCCGAAGAGGACGCTGATTATGTGGTGATTGGGATAGACCGAGACATTAATTATGAAAAGCTAACCGTTGCTTGCTTAGCAGTTCGTAATGGTGCGAAATTCGTGTCGACGAACGGTGATATTGCACTGCCAACGGAAAGAGGGTTTATGCCTGGAAATGGCGCAATCACGTCAGTAATATCAGTTTCAACCGAAACCAAGCCGATTTTTATCGGTAAACCTGAATCGATCATTATGGAGCAGGCATTACAGGTGCTAGGAACAAGTAAGGAAGAAACGTTAATGGTTGGCGATAATTATAATACCGATATCATGGCCGGCATTAATGCTGGGCTAGATACTTTGTTAGTTCATACCGGTGTCACCACAAAGGAGCATTTAAGAGGCTATCGTGTGCAGCCAACTTATGTGATTGATTCGTTAGCGGAGTGGGTTGATATTTAGCGATTGGATAGCTCTATGTGCCCAAACGAAGCTTTGTAATCGAAAAACGGTCACGTAGGCAGTCTTTATGTGCCCAAACAAAGCCCTAAAATGGAAAAAGGTCACATAGACAGGCGCTACGTGCCCAAAAGAAGCCCCAAACCTGAAAAACGGTCACGTAGACAAGCTATACGTGCCCAAACGAGGCCTTCAACCTGAAAAACGGTCACATAGACAAGCGCTACGTGATTATGTCCATATAATTGTGTAAAAAGGAAAGGTCATCATCATGACCCGTGTTACAATGTTTTCGACCAAGAAAACTAATACGGAGGTTATGATGATGACCCAAATCAATATTACTATAAATTTAG
>NZ_LR656191.1 GCF_902168435.1 Bacillus marasmi | reverse complement strand
GCAGATTCAATGCCGTAGGCTTGGTGGCGATAGCGAGAAGGTCACACCCGTTCCCATACCGAACACGGAAGTTAAGCTTCTCAGCGCCGATGGTAGTTGGGGGCTCTCCCCCTGTGAGAGTAGGACGCTGCCGGGCAAATATTATGCAATCCATTCATATGGATTGCTTTTTTTGTGTGCCAGAGAAACACGGAGACGATTCCGCTGTTTCCCTAAATACTTACATTCATGGAGTGTTTGAAGGTTTATATTTTCCATATGATTGATAAAGAATAATTTTCCATGTGTTGATACAGGGAAATTATTCTTGTGAAGTCTTTCAGTTTGCGAATTGAGGATGTGTGGAATACGGAAGATATAATCTAGATAGAGATTAGACTAGTTTAATGTCACATATTAAATGAGGCCAGACTAAGAGTTTTTACTCTTTGTTCTGGCCTCATTTTTATTGCAATTAAATTGATAAACATCCGCAATTTGAACTTAGTTTTAAGGGCGAATAGTAAATTAGTATTAATTGGGAGAACGCAGGAATCGTCCCTGTGTTTCTATTAATACAATGGTTGTTGATCAGGACAAGGTGGAAATTCATGTATATCCTGGATCGTATACATATCATATTGCATTAAAGCGAATTGTGCTTGATATAGGTATTTTATAACAAGAAGCTTTCCACTTGAGGCCCCGCATAAAACCCCTGAAGCTCCTGTTCCATCTAAGAACGAGACACCAATAGGCTGATTGATTAAGTACGGAATTTTCTGTTGCCAAGGCATAGCTACACTCCTTTCACTCTATTGTATAACCAATGAGTTTTAAAGTGCCTGTATGAGTTTAGCAGGTATGAACATGTATTTGTTTAGTGAATAGGTTATTGTATTAATTAAATTTTTGCAGGGAGCCTAATATGAATAGATATTATTTTTATCCTAATATGAGAATTTCTGGTGTGGTTACATCCGCAACTGGCGATGTAAATGGTGACATGATCCCTGATATTGTATACGTGACCGGTTACAGAGAATCAGATGTTTCCATTATACAAAATATGACACTCGGAATCCGGGATGGAGCGACAGGGGTTTCTGTTCATATTCCTCTGAAGGAAAATATGGGATATGACCCCATACTGTTTTTGGGGGATTTTACCGGAGACAGGATCAATGATATTTTAATTACCATACCTACAGGTGGTAGTGGAGGAACGACAAATAACTATATTTATTCCTTTGTTAATGCCGAACCACGTTTGTTGTTTGATTCTGATGAGTTTAACCAAACGTATCAATATGATGTTACTTACAAAGATAATTACAAGGTTGAAGTATTTAGTAAAAGAAATAATACAAGATATATGATCGATATTTCACTAAGAGAGTCTGATTATTTAAATGAAATATATGATGCAAACGGTAAATTGAAGACGCCTATCAGTGGGTGGGTTGACCCTATAAGCGGCTTATACCCAATTGATTTTGGATTTGATGATCTGTATGACCTGATTGCTTATCAACAGATTGCAGGAAAATACCATGCAGATACTTTAGGCACTATTCAAAATAGATTAAAATGGAATGGCTATATGTTTATATTGGACTATCAGGATTTGGCCATTTTTGGGTCTCAAGGGTAGCTGCTTACCGTTTCCCTAAGTATTTACATTCAAGCTCAAGAAATTAGCGGTGCGTGAAGGACTATCAACTTCGTGAGTGGTTGTAGGTATACCTTTTCCGTATGTTTGATATAGAATATTTTTCATGTGTTGAAGTCGGGGAAATAATCATACTTGTGGAGTGTTTCAGTTAAGAACTGATGATGAGAATAGAATAATGTCATATATTAAAAGATGCTAGGCTAAGAGTTTCTACTCTATGTCCTGGCATCTTGTTTATGGTTATTAAATTGATAAACATCCGTAAGTTAAGCTTAGATCCCATGTTTTTCCCAGGGCTCTTAGGGTATTGAAGTAATTTGTTAACAAAATTTACATTTAAAGAGGCTTCTCATAAGTCGAGTAAACTTTTAAGAGGCCTCCTTTAATTTCTTACAAAAAATAGACGGATAAATTCCGCTTAATTATTGAAAATCGGAAAAAATAGCTTATATAGGCGGAGAATTTCCTCTTATTGAATCAAAAATCGTAAAATAGGGGGATATTCCTGTCCATAAGCGTAAAAACTCCGCTTATTTACTCCCGAATCAGGCTCCAGCAGCAAATAAGCGTAAAAACTCCACTTATTTCCCCCCGAATCAGGCTCCACTCAGCAAATAAGCGTAAAAACTCCGCTTATTTACTCCCGAATCAGGCTCCACCAGCAAATAAGCGTAAAACTCCGCTTATTTCCCCCCGAATCAGGCTCCACCAGCAAATAAGCGTAAAAACTCCACTTATTTACTCCCGAATCAGGCTCCACTCAGCAAATAGCCGTAAAAACTCCTCTTATTACATTCACCTTTGCAGTTAACCCCTTATACTATTAAAATTCAATGCAATGTAATGGTTTTGCACAATCAGATGGATTAATTCCTCAATTTCATAATGGGTTTTATGGTATCATTACCACAAAAGTACTAGCTTCCTATTAAAATTATACTTATTTTGGAGGATAACAATGAAAGTACATGCATTGAAATGTATTAATTGTGGTGCTGCCCTAGAAATCGAAGACGGGATAGATACATTTTTTTGTCAATATTGCGGATATAAAATGATCTTAAGCGAAATAAGTGAAGCATCCATTAACGCAAAAGTTCAGCTAAAGAAAATGGAACATCAAGAACGAATGAGAGATAAACAATATGAACAGGAGCGCTATAAGTTTAATAAAAAAGAACAACGTAAAAAAAATGAAACTAATAGAAAACTAAAAAGTAGTGTAATTGGTTTATTGGCATTAGTTTTTGTTTTTGCTTTGCTTTTCGGGATTTCAAATTCTGAGGAGAAAAAATCCATAAAGGAAGAGAAACAACTCCAGGCAACGGTTGAAGAAATAATGATTGATATTGATAATGGAGATTTTGATGAAGCTTACATAAAAGCAAATTCATTGCACTACACTTCTAATTGGTCAAGTGAAATTGAGGATAAGTGGGACGATACAAGAAAAGCATTATTAAAAAAAATTAAACAAGCCGAGAAAGAAAGTTCCGATAAAAATGACAAAGATGGTGGTTTCTTTAATTGGTTTAAATAGTGGCAAATTTCTCTTGGGAAACAATCCTTGAGATGAGACCAAAAATCAAGATATAAAAAAGGAAAACAAGAGAAATTATTGATTATTGTAAGGGAGCGGAAATCTAATATGTTTTTAACAATAAAAAAATGCACACTTGAAGATTTACGCGTACTTCAAGAAATTAGTTATGAAACATTTAATGAAACATTTAGAGAACATAATACACCTGAAAATATTGATGCTTATTTGGAAAAGGCATTTAATTCAAAGCAGTTAGAAAAGGAATTATCCAATATCTCTTCGGAATTCTATTTTGTTTATTTTAATCAAGAAATGGCTGGGTATTTAAAAATCAATCTAAACGATGCTCAATCTGAAGATATGGGGAATGAATCACTTGAAATCGAACGGATCTATATTAAAAACAATTATCAAAAACATGGCCTAGGTAAGTTTTTGTTTAATGAAGCGCTGGAAATTGCGAAAGAACGGAATAAAAAGCTGGTTTGGCTAGGTGTATGGGAAAAAAATCAAAATGCTATCGCTTTTTATAAGAAGATGGGGTTTGTTCAAACAGGAGCCCATTCTTTTTATATGGGTGCGGAAGAACAAGTAGACTATATTATGACCAAAATACTTATATAATCATTACCAAAATTAATAAAAACCCAAAAACTACTTCCTCATTCACAGGAAGTAGTTTTTTATTTTTGTTAAGAAAAATAGTAATAAAGACCTATAACCTTACAAGTGTTATTCCGGTGATTATAGAAAAAATCCAGATAAATCACTGAATATTTCGGAGATTAAAAACATTTAAGTAATCCATTATTCCTACGAAAATTCTCAATTCAAAACAATTCAATAGTAATAAAGACCTAGACAAGTTTCGATAATAAATTTGTGCTAATTTGACGAACTAAGTCGTAGATGGTAAATATAGTAAGAGGTAAAATGTGAAAAATTATAAATTTTCACATAAACCTCACAATTTAGATTTATCATTGAAATTAATATGATAAAAAATGCCTATTTTAATAGGTAACTAATTTTAAAGGGGTTGGAGAGAGTGTCAGGACAAATTCGCATGACTCCACAGGAGTTAAAAGCAAAAGCAACACGCTACGAACAAAGCGCGCAACAAATTGAGCAAATCTTAAAGGATCTAACTAATTTACAAAGGGAACTTTCTGGCGAGTGGGAAGGTCAAGCTTTTAGAAAGTTTGACGAGCAGTTCCAACAGCTATCACCAAAGGTTCAAAACTTTGCTCAACTAATGCATGAGATTAATACTCAGTTGAACAAAACAGCTGATGCAGTTGCAGAGCATGATGAAGCTCTATCCCGTAACTTTGGTCTTGTTTAAACCTAGCAAATTGCTGTGGTAAAAGCATATAAGGTGGATTGAGTCTGTAGTAGTCTGGATCATAAGCCACGCGACAATGTTGTGTGGCTTTTGGTATTGATTTTGAATTGGCACAAAAGATTAACCCCGTTTGCTGAACTTCTATAGTTATTACGAGGAGAATGAAAATGAAGTTATTCGTGAAAGTATTTAGTACAATTGCTTTCCTTCTTTTTGGACTCCTATCGATATTGCCGCATAATTCTTTTGCGGAAAGCAATTTTGATATTAGTGGAAAAATGGAGAAGCCATCTGAGCTTACGAAGCAAGATGAAGCAACAAAACAGAAGCAAGAGCTTCAGGATAATCAAGAATCTGAGTTAGAAAAAGGCGCATCGGATTTGTTTAAGCAACAGACTGAGGCGAACACCAAGGCAATACAAGCTGAGGATAAGGAAGATGTCAAAACAGTAAAGGAAAATCTTTTCCCGATGCCAAATAATTCTGATTCGGAATTCAAGGAAATAGAAAAAGTGTTATTTTCAGATGACTACACTTTTCAACAACCTTCACATGAATCCTATAACAGCAGTTTTAATATTAAAAAAATTTTGCTGTATTCAGCTTTTGCTGGGGTTATGATGGTTGGCTGTGTTGGTGTTTATATTATGCTGAAAAAATGGTTTAGATGAGGAGAGCGGATTATGTCTAAGGATACACATATTAACGTAACCGTTGATTTTAGTGAGTGGAGTAAAGGGAGCTATGATTTGCGCATTCCGGTTCATCAGCCGGTGAAGCAATTGTTGGTAAATCTAGTGGAATCTCTGCAGCTCGATATAAAGAAGGAATCCTTGTTTACGATAAAAATTCCTGCAAAGGAGTTATTGCTGACAGATGATGATAGGCTTATTGATTATCCAGTAGCCAATGGTGATGTTTTGCTAGTTTTATAGATAGGGAAGGACATCTTTTCCTGGCTATTTCCACAAATAGAAACGCGTAACATGAAAAAAGGAGTAAAAGGACATGAAGGAAAGAACACTTAAGATGGAGTCATTAACCTTCCAATTTTTAGTATATCCAGATTTATGGCAGTTGAAATTGCCGAAATCTCAAACCCACGTGAATGACATTCAACATTTGGCCATGATGAATGTACCCTCTGAGTTATTTTTACCGGCAGTCATTGAAGAGGAAGAGGATCTAGTAGTCTTTTCATTTTTAGTAGACCAAAGAGCCAAGACATGGGAAGACGTACGCAAACTAAATCGAAGTGATAAGCTTCGCTTATTGTGTAATATTGCTCGCTTCAAAAAATGCCTAACCTCACGAATTACTTTCTTCTTACATCCGGATAATTTGGTATTTGATGATAATTTAATGCCGACATTAGCATATCGCGGAATCCGGGATTTAGTTCCCCCATTTGAGATGAATGAAGAGAAATTCTTACAGCAATATAAAGCCTTGATTATTGCATTATTTTCAAAAAAATATACCTTTGAGGAACTTTACTACGGCTCGTTAAAAAATGTAAAGGAATCAGAATTTGAAAAACAGATCGCAGAGCTTGAAGACTTTGATTCTTTATTTAGCTATCTACGTACAAGTTACATAAAAGAAATATCAGAGCATGAAAAAACGATGCAGTTTGTTCCTAAAAAACGCTTCCGTCTTTATAAAGGGTTAGCGTTTTCGATGATTGCACTCGCAGTTCTTTTAGCTGTGCCGTTAGGCTATTTGGGGTTTGTTAAAATTCCTGAACAAAGTCAATTATTAAATGCCAATCATGCCTTTTTATCAGCAGATTACGATAATGTGATAAAAGAGTTAGAGGGCCATGATCCAAAAAAGCTAACGAAGGATAGTAAGTATATTCTAGCTTACTCTTATATTCAATCAGAGAAGCTCTCAAAGGATCAAAAAGCGTCTATTTTGAAAAACGTCCATCTGAAAAGTAATTCAAACTACTTATTGTATTGGATTTACAATGGCAGAGGGGATTTGGAGCAATCCGTTGATCTTGCCAAGTATTTAGATGATCCAAATTTAATTATGTATGGTTTGATCGAGCAAATAGAACAAGTGAAAAAAGATCCGAAATTAAGTGGCGCTGAGCGTGACGAGAAAATGGAAAGCTACATGGATCAGTATGAGGATTACAAAGAAAAATATGGACTAGACTCAAAAACGATTAACCCTAAATAATAGTTTGAAATTCTGAGAACGGAACGCAAGTGTTATCCGATTAGAGAGGGAGAGAAAGATGGCGCAACGATTATTACTGCTGAGTTGTGGAGAGCAATTACATAAATGCCATTTAAAAGTTAATGAACCTAGGAAACTGTCAATTGGCAATGATTTGTCCAATACAATTACCTTCAGCGATTTGAAATATTCATTGTCCATTATTTGGAACGGCGTGTCCTGTATGATTGGCGAAAATCAACTTCAGCTGAATAAACAACTAACACTGAAGCACCATGACTTCACAATGAGACTTTTCTTGATGGAGGAGACTCAAGCGAATGTGTATGATATGACGCAGTGCTTTAGTGTTACGGTTGGTTCAAACGAATATGACGATATTTCGGTGAAAAACACCAACGCTGATTTTGTTTTGATGCGTGAGCAACTGGATGCACCGTTTAAATTGGTTGTGAATAACGGACAGATTTTTCATAACTTCCTAGAGACTAGAGGAGATATATGGGTTGAACCTGGGGATTTACTTTTCTTTGACGGGTGTATGATGCGGATTGGAAAAGATACAATAGAAATTCTCTCACCTGAATTGGTTGCCGATTCAAAATTAGTACGTTTATACGGAGTAGCACGAGGCTTTGGAGGTCAATATCCAGAATATCATCGTTCTCCTCGTATCATTTATCGGGAGCCAAACGAAAAGCGTAGAATTGCGAAACCCTCTAATAAACCTAACAAACCGAGTGAACAGCTTGCGCGGACGATTGTTCCTTCAATCGTTATGATTGTGGCAACCATCTTGATTTCTTTTATGAGGACGAATGCAATCTTTATGATTGCGATGTTGGCGATGACTGTAACAACTGTCATTTTTTCAATTACTTCATATCTGAAAAATCTAAAGCAATATCGTATTGATTTAAAGGAAAGAGACCGCAGTTATCATGATTATTTAAAACAAAAGACAAATGAATTATACCTTGCTTGCGAGGACCAACGGCATTCGCTGCAGTATCATTATCCAAATGTAGACCAAATCAGAGAAATGGCAATGAATGTTCATTCGCGAATTTATGAGAAGACGATGTTTCACCATGATTTCCTCATGTATCGTGTTGGTTTAGGTCGGGTTGATACAAGCTTTGATATTGAATTCAATGTTGAGGAGTTTACCCAGGATAAGGACGAATTAGTTGAGGAAGCAAGGACGTTGCGCTCTCAATTTCTCTCATTAGACCAAGTTCCTGTCGCAACTTCATTAATGAAAGGTCCAGTTGGTTATATCGGTCCGCGTCAGCTTGTGATAGAGCAGCTTCAAATGCTTGTGATGCAGTTGTCATTATTCCATAGCTATCACGATTTGCAATTCGTGACGATTTTTCCGGAAGCGGAAAAAAGAACGTGGGATTGGATGCGCTGGCTTCCACATGCAAGTCTAAGAGATATCAATGTTCGCGGTTTTGTGTACCATGAACGCTCGCGTGACCAAGTGCTCAATTCTCTGTATCAAATATTAAAAGAACGCAAGCTTGCAGTTGATGAAAAGAAGAATAAAAACGAAAAGCTCTATTTTTCACCTCATTTCGTCGTGTTGATAACCGATGAAAAATTGATATTGGATCATTCTGTGATGGAGTACTTTAATGAAGACCCGAGTGAGCTTGGTGTTTCACTTGTGTTTGTTCAAGATGTCATGCAGTCACTACCAGAGCATGTGAAAACTGTAATAGATATTCGTGATGCAGCATACGGCAATATCCTTCTTGAAGAGGGTGAGCTTGTTAATCGCCTTTTCACACCAGATCATTTTTCTGAGGATTTCAATAAGGAAGACGTATCGCGAGGACTTGCACCGCTTATACATTTGCAAAATCTAAAGAATTCTATTCCGGAAAGTGTGACCTTCCTTGAAATGTACGGAGTTGAACGGGTAGAAGAACTCGGCATACAACAGCGTTGGGCCCAAAATGAAACTTATAAAAGCTTGGCTGTGCCGCTTGGCTTGCGAGGGAAAGATGATTTAGTCAGCTTGAATTTACATGAAAAAGCACATGGGCCACATGGCTTGGTTGCTGGAACAACAGGTTCCGGTAAATCAGAAATCGTTCAGTCTTATATCATCTCGCTTGCAGTTAATTTCCATCCGCACGAAGTAGCGTTTTTGTTAATCGACTACAAAGGCGGCGGGATGGCAAACTTATTTAAAAATTTACCACATTTATTGGGAACCATTACGAACTTAGATGGAGCTCAGTCAATGCGGGCGCTTGCTTCGATTAAAGCCGAATTACAAAAGCGACAGCGCTTATTTGGCGAATATGATGTTAATCATATCAATCAATATCAAAAACTATATAAATCGGGTGAGGCTAATGAGCCAATGCCGCATTTATTCTTAATCTCAGACGAATTTGCAGAGCTTAAATCTGAACAACCTGATTTTATGAAAGAGCTAGTTTCGACAGCTCGGATTGGACGTTCACTAGGGATTCACCTCATCTTGGCGACTCAAAAACCAAGCGGTGTTGTGGATGACCAAATTTGGTCGAACTCGAAATTTAAGCTGGCCCTTAAGGTTCAAAACTCAAGCGATTCGATGGAAATTTTGAAAACACCTGATGCAGCGGAAATCACCCTGCCAGGACGTTCCTACTTACAGGTGGGTAATAATGAAATTTATGAGCTATTTCAAAGTGCATGGAGCGGAGCCGATTATATCCCAGATAAAAATGATGAAGATTTACAGGATACAACGATTTATGCCATCAATGAACTAGGGCAATATGACATTCTCTCTGATGACTTAAGTGGCCTTTCTAAGAAAAAATCAATCTCAAAGGTCCCAACTGAACTCGATGCTGTTGTAGATTACATTCAGGCCTACACGAAGGAAAACAATATTGAAGAACTACCAAGACCGTGGCTGCCACCGCTTGAAGAGAGAATCTATCTAACTCATTTAAATTCTGTAAAATATCAAATTGAGTGGGAGAGTAATGATAGTAAAGTACTAGAACCAATAATTGGTTTTGCTGATTTACCGGAACTGCAGGAGCAAAAACCGTTGAAAATTAATCTATCAAAAGATGGTCATCTACTTGTTTTTTCAAGTCCAGGATACGGAAAGTCAACCTTCTTGCAAACTGTGGTTTTAGGTCTAGCAAATGTGCATAGCCCGGAAAACTTACACATGTATTTGCTTGATTTTGGAACAAATGGTTTATTGCCGTTAAAGCAACTGCCGCATGTAGCTGATACCATTTTAATTGATGAATCTGAGAAAATCGCAAAATTTATTCGGATTTTAACAAAGCAAGTTAAGGAACGGAAGCAGCAATTAAGTAAATTTGGTGTTGCGAATCTAGAAATGTATGAAAAAGTAAGTGGAAACAAGATGGCAAAAATTGTAATTGTTATTGACAATTATGATTCAGTTCGCGAAGCCCATTTTGTTGATGAATTTGAAAAATTATTTACCCAAATTGCCCGTGAAGGTGGAAGTTTAGGTTTACATCTCGTGATTAGTGCAGGTCGACAAAATGCACTTAGAATGCCAATGCTTTCAAATATAAAAACTCAAATATCACTTTTCCTTATTGACCAATTGGAAGTGCGTTCCATTGTCGGAAGAACCGATATTGAGATTGAGGAAGTAGCGGGTCGAGGTTTGGTGAAATTAGAACAGCCAGTTCTTTTCCAGACAGCTTTGCCAGAGTATGGAGAAGATGCTATAGAGATTGTTGCTAGTATTCAGCAAAAGTCCAAAGAAATGGATTCTTATTGGACTGGAGCAAGACCTGATCCAATTCCGATGATGCCAGATGAATTATATTTAGACCAATTCAAACAAAATCGTTTAACGACTGAATTAGTAAACCAAGGCTCATTACCAATTGGACTTGAATTTGAAAATGTTGTCCCGTATGCATTTAATATTGCTGTCAAAGGCAATATTCTTGTTGTAAGCGACCGTTCTGATCGGTTAAACAGTGTAAGTGCTTCTCTTGCAAAGAGTATGGCACTTATTAAAAATCAGTATCAAACCATGATAGTTGATACCGGAGAGAAATTATTAAAAGATCACAAAACGGTGGTTAATGCCTATATTTCTGAAAATGAAGGTTTAGTACAGGTCAAAAATGATTTTATTGCAGAAATAAATAATCGGATAGAAAGTGGAGTTGAGTCTCCGAATTGGCTAATATTTATCACGGATTTGAAAGATTTTTGTACCAGATCAATGGCTAACATTGGAGATATAGAACTATTAATCAATCTTGGTCCTAAAACGGGGGTATATTTTATCATCGGCTCAGGCTACACATATGTGGGACAAAGCTATGAGGAGATACCTAGATTTGTTCGTGACCATGTCCGTGACGGGATTTTAAGCATGCGCCTCAGTGATCAAGACATATTTAAACAACGTTTTATCTCAAATGAAAAATATCCTAATGAGGATGAGTGTTATATTGTGCAAGATCACCAACATGTGAAACTAAAACTTCCAAAATAAAAAAAAGGATTTGAGATGATGAGCAGTGATAAAGTAAATAATTTAATCAGACAAAAATCTAACATTACTAATCAAATAGGTAATGTTGAAAGCCAAATTTCAGCATTAAATACAAAAATCCAAAGATTACAAACAGCTTCGAATGAACTATCAAATGAGATTTCCTCTTTAATAGGTCACAAAAATAACTTGCGAAATATTACTGTCGATGAGGGTAAATGGAAAGGCACCAAGAAAAACAAATTTGATGAAAAATTTGAAACCCTTAAAGATAGTGTTAATACGTATATATCGAAAGTAGAAAATAGAAAAGAACAAGTGGAAGAGGAGATTGCTCGGGCTCAAAGTAGTAAGGGTTATTATGAGAGTAGTCTTTCAAACCTTTCGTCACAAATTAATATTTTAAATACAAAAATCACAAAGGCTAGAAAGGAGGGTTAATATGTCTACTGTAGTTGGGATTAATATTGATCTATTTCGAACCAATGTTGAAAAGCTTAGTAGTTCACTAGCAGATCTACAAACAAATAATATAAAAGCTTCAACTTTTAGTAAAACAAATATTAACCCGTTTAAAGAGGATTTAGAAAATATGATTAAAGCAGTTGAATTGCTTGAAAAATATAAACTAATCTTGGAAACGGATATTACGACTCTTAAGCAAACCGGTGAATCGATAAGAGAGCATGACCTAAAAATCGCTTTGACATTACATCCTGAAGTATAAACATCACATTGGTAAGGAGGGATAACATGGGGAATAAGGTGGATATAAGTGAGGTTATTACATTCTCTGATAACGTTGGAGATGTTGTGAAAGATTTGCAAAGCGCGTTTAAAACGATTGAATCTAATATTCAAGTCATCGACCAAATGGATTCTTTTAGTGGAAAGGCGGCAAAGTCAGCTAAAAAGTATTTTAAAGATTTTCATAGTACAATCAATAAAGCTTTTGATGAACTTTTTACATCAATAGATAAGCAGTTATCAAGTCACATCGCAATATTTAAGTCTGATGTAGATTCTAGTGAATCAGCTTTGATAGACTGTGATTATTTAAATGATCATATTAAGAACATTACAAATCTTTTTAATAAGATGATAGATACCACTGGAGAAATTAATGAAACTATAAGTAGAATATCTGATATTAGCAGTATATCTCCGCCCAGTACCTCAATAATTTCTCATAATAAATCAGAGGCAACTGATTACATTAATAAAACTGGTGAGAAATTAACCAATTTTACTTTAGTTGGTAAGGATGATCATTCCAAGATAAATAATGTACTAAATGAAATTACATCTTTATTTAAGCATGTTGGAGAGTTGAAAGGGGACGATCGTTTTACAACCTTTTATGCAAGCCCTGGAATTGGGGCATTATTGACTATTAAGAAAATTAATGAGCATTATGGGAAAGCGAAAACAGCTTATGAAGGATTCATTACAAGTAAAGCTATGTATAAGGCGGGTAAAAACGCAGGCCTACGAACTGAAGTGGTTATTGTAAATGGTAAGAAATACTATCGTCTTCATGCGACAGAAGAAGCTTTAAAACACCTAGGCATAGAGCCAGACGCAGAAGCACAACGTGCGTTTAATAGAGCAAAAAAACTGGCATCTGGTTCAGAGAGTACAACAATGTTAAAATATGCAAGCAAAAAACCTGGAAAATCGGGGTGGTCCAAAACTGGGGAAGCAGCTCTAAAAAAACATTCATCACTAGAATATCTGAATGATAAGGCAGGTTTAACTCAGAAAGCTAAAACAGTGGGCAAAGCATCTCTTAAGGGTGCAGGTAATTCAATTAAAGAAGTTTTTGATGTTAAAGGGATTGCTAAAAGTGGTAGCTTCCTAAAAGGTGCAGGGAAAGCGCTAGCTCCTATTGGGGCAGGATTAAGTGGATATTCCAATTTTGCTGAGGCAAAGGCTGAGGGAGTAAGTGGAGGTAAATTAGTAGCGAGGACTGCAATGGATACAACTGTAGATTTAGCAGTTAGCGGTGCAGTACAGACAGGTATAGTAGCTGCTTTTACAGTAGCAATTCCAATTCCTGGTGTTGGAACAGCAATAGGAGTCGGAGTGGGGTTATGGGTAAACTATAGATTAAGTAAACGCGGTAAAGATAAATTTGGTAAGGAAAAGAATGACTCTGTAATGGATAAGCTAAAAAGTTGGTATCATTAATTTATTGAGAGGATTGATAACGTTGAAAAAGCTATCTGAAGGAGATTTTGCGGTACTAAGAGGCCCTTTCGAATCTGGAAGACAGAGTCCAAGTAATATGGGTGCTACCTTGTTTTTGTTTGTTTTAATACAAAGTCTATTGTGGTACTTAGAATTCGATTTTTTGGATAATACTACCTATCCAAATGCAAAAGAAATTGTAACCTATCATTTCTGGTTTACAGCTGTCCTAGTTGTGTTGTCTTTGATTTATTCAGTTCCTGCAGTTTTTTATAGAAGTCAGAAAGTGCAATATTTATTAGTTATCCTTGTTACGCAAAATGTTGCGGCTGTTTCAACATATATATTAAGTGTATTTTCATTAGCAGAAAGTTATTATGAGAGACCAGAAGTAATGTTAAATACTTTTACTACTGCAACGTTATTATTTGGGGCATTGATTTTTATTGTTACGTTTGTAAGATTCTATCTTTTACTTACCAAGGGTGAATTTAAAAAAGGTTCTAAAAGAGATTTATTTAGAGGAGACCTTGAAGCTGGCATAAAGTCAAATTTACCTTCTATTATGATAGGTAGTACTGGATTGGTATTTATTATTCTATTCTTGGTGAGAAATGTTCAGGAAATAAATATGGATTTAATTATGTTAGTTGTATTACCTATATTAATTTTCTTCACAATTCTGTTTGTCCTTCCAGAACAATTAGTCATTCTCTATTGTAAATATCGTTTTAAGAGTTTTAATTTTGATAGGGATGGTAATTTGTTACCAGAAGATTTGGGAGCAGAAGGGAATTTAAAGCATGGGAATTGAAAATCGATCACTTATTTTTGATAATTTACTAGTTTATGAGACAAGTCAATTAAAAGCAGATTGGCAAGAGCCGTATTTTATGATGGAAGATTTCATATTAGCCGAAGAGATTTATAAAAATGGCCCAGTATTTTTCTCGGTAGCCCCTGTTGAAAATGAAGAGAAATTTGGACATTTTACCTATTTCCTACCTATTAATGCTCCTGTGCTATTGGAAGATAATCAAGATTTTTATTTCCAAAGTAAATTAGGAATTGAAGAAGCTTTGTGTCTCCGTCAAGCTGATCAAGAATTAGACTTTTATGCTGCATATCAAAAAGTGAAAGAATATGCAGTCGCCCACAGTATTGAAATTGCTGAAACCTTTTATTGTGTATTACTAGATGTGTACGGTGAAATGATTATTGATTTATATGTGCCAATAAAAGAATGGAGAGAATAAGTATGATCGTTGAGGACTATCAGATTACATATCGAAATGTAGCCTCTAAGCTTTATAGGTTTATTCCGGAAGAAATTGAACTTGCTATCAATGATTTTGACAAAATATTAAGCGAAAATGGTTATCATCCTAACGGAAAACTATTTTTTTCGATATTAAGTGATCCACAAGAAGAAGTCATGGTAGCAGAAATATTTCTACCTATTGAAGAATCACATTTCAAAATACATGAAGATGAAGAAGTAAATTATCATAGTTATTTTTGTGTTGATAATATGATTATGACTAGAATTACTGATGATTTTGATGAAAAATCTCAAGTGAAGTATTGGGAACTGATTAATTATCTTAGACAGTCTAATATAACACAAAGAACGCCCATGTTCGTGGAATATAAAAGTAGTCCTTCAGGGAGGATGTATGTTGAAATGAGCGTTGGAGCAGTATAGTCAAGTTGTCATAATATTTTTTCTTTATTTTAGGTTCAAAATGAAATCAATAGGAGATGTGTGAATGCTAGGGTTTATTCAAACATTGGTAAAATTCATAGGTTTTATGATGTTAATCGCTACAGGAATTACACTGTTTGAGGAAAGGGATTACATTGTAGCGAGCGAATTATTCTCTATTTTTTTATTATCTTTGTTAATATCATATTTTTTAACAAAATTGATAGAGAAAAAGGCTTACGGTATTAATCAAAAGGAATATGGAGTTGTAATTGTTTCTGATAAAATCATTGAAAGCTATGAGGAAATGGATGAAGCTGAGTTTGAAAATTTTGTTCATCCATTTGAAAAGGAGACCGAGCTCTTTGTTAATACAGAAAAGGTGGGCTTTTTTTATGAATATAATTTAAAACAGTGGAATGATATGTTTCTTGAGGAAAAACCAGTAGAACAGGACCCAACCTTTTTGGTTGTTACAGGAAGTAAAGATGCTAAATTGTTTAAAACTATGACAAACCCATTCCTTGTTACCTCAAAACCGTTAGATGTAGTTCAATTTTTAGAAGAACATAGATAGTATTTACCTTTACATCTAATGTAAAAAAAGTATTTAGCAGAATTTCTTGCCGTTAGCAGTTAAGTAAAACTGGTAATATAGCAAATTAAAGATTAATCCTAGAAAAGCCAAAACAGCTATTTGGAGTGGTTTATGTGAATAGAAAGTTAGTAGTTCTTTTATTTGCCCTTCTTTTATTACTTTCAGCCTGTTCAGAAACAACAGGAAGTAGTAATAAGGATGAACAGATCAGAAATAATGAAAAAGAGTCCGTCGTGAATAATGAAAACGAAGAAAAGGAAGATTTAACATTACAAATACTTAAAGAAGATGAAGAAGATGGGTTAACAATTGAAAATAGTGAAATCTATCAAATAGCCAATGATGCGATTAAAGATAATCCTAAACTAGGTGACGAAAAAACTTTTACTATGTATTTGGTGGATTCGTTATCAAATGATGCAGGAGAAAAGGTTTTACTATTCCTGGCGATTAATAGATTTCCTGAATCTATGAAAAATGTAAATTTTGATTTTACAGTGGGTAATGAGCATGGTGGTTTCGTCTGGAATAAGTTAAAGGTAACTTTACCGGAGAAAAATATTGGTTCTATCCATCGGAATGGCGCAGTACCAATAATAATTCCAATATCAAAAGAAAAATTCACTACATTAAGTGAACTGAAAAAAGAAGATCAAGAAATTAAGCTTGATAATTTTAAATATGAAATTGTCGAGTAAATTATTCCAAATAAAGTGGCTATTATAGTAAAATTCCACCATTTTTATATACATGGAGTGTTATTAATGAAAAAACTTACTATACTTCTGACAATTTCCTTTCTTTTACTGCTGACTGCATGTTCGAATTCAACAGGAAGCACTAAAGATGAACAGAGCAACAATAGTGATGAGAAGAAGACTGAAGTGAATACTCAAACAGATGCAAAAGAAGATTTAAAGGTACAGTTGATAAAAGAAGACGAAGAAGCAGGAGTTACGATTGAAACTAGTCAAATTTATCAATATTTAAGTGGTGTTGTAGAGGAAAATCCTAAACTTGGTGATGCTGATAGTTTTACTATGTTTTTAGGAAACTATTTAACACATGAAAGTGGAGATAAAGTTTTACTTTTCATGGCTATTAATCGATTTCCCTTCTCAGTAAAAAACCTTAACTTCGATCTTTCTGTGGGGAATGAGGAAGATGGATATGCTTACGAAAAGTTAAATGTAAGTTTACCAGAGACAACTATTGGTGTTCTACAGACGAATAGTACAGTGCCTGTCATTATTCCAATTTCAAATGAGAAGTTTGATTTATTAAATAAAATACAGAAGGACAAAATTGATATTAAAATTGAGAACTTTAAATATGATAAAGTCGAGTAAATGACTTAAGGTGAGGAAAGAAATGCAAAAGCGAGCAAAAATATCAAGGGTAGTTACATTGGTTGGTGCAATCATTTTCCTTCTAATGGCTGTTTATCTTATTGTTGATGGAATGATTTCACCAGTCCGTTTGATCGTTGATGGGGTCGAAAGAAGTGTGTATTTATGGGAATTAGTAAACTATCCTGAGCAATTTAAGCTGATTGCGACCTTGATCATCATGTTTTTTGTTTTTGGTATAGTGGGTCTTTTTATTAGTAGAAAGATTAAGAGAGGGGCTACCACTTTTCAAGGAGTCACATTAATTATACTAGGTATGATCTCACTCTTTTTAATAGGGGGAATCTTTTACATCATTGGCGGAATTTTTGCATTACTATCTCAAGAAAAAGGTAAAGAAATTCCTACTATAAATATGTGATTTTGAATCCAAACTTTTAGGCGTTTTTTTCTGCTCTAGAAGTTTGGTTTCTTTCTATCTACCTTTTTATTAAAAAACAAATAAGTAGTGGTGACTATGAATAATAATGAGGAAAAACTGTGGAAATTAATGAAAGTCTATCCAAGGCGAACATTTTGGTTGGCAGCGCTAATTGGAATCATTTTTGGATTAATGTGCGTCATTTTAATGTCAGTGGGGCTAATTTGGTTTCAAGAGGATAGTGAGAGGTTCTTCCAGATTGGCTTAACTATTTTTCTATCAATAATGGGAATGGTGTATATTTCCAATTGGATTATTTGCTTTCAATTTATTAAAAAGGCAAATGAATTAAGATACAAGGAATTAGAGGAGGCCTTTCTTAAGAGGCTGATTAAGTTGTATATCTCTTTTTGTATAGTCTACATGATTCCTCTTACATTTATTATTAGCATTAAGGGGTTCGGAGTTGTGAATCGGTTGGCTCATAAAAAAATTGCTATTGGCGCACCGCATGAAAAACTATACCTGCATTTAATGAGAAAATAGCTATCATTTACTTGGAAATGAGGGTCTTAATTGAATAAGCACGCAAAACTGTCTAGAAAATTAACACTAATTGGTGCAATAATATATTTTTTATTAGCAGCCTATTTTTTTATCATTGGGATGATAGCACCGATTGAAATTACGATAAATGGTCATCAAACCAATGCCTACTTATGGGAATTTGCAAAATACCCTGGGCCATTATCATTATGGATTTCCTTTATAGTGGCATTTATCGTTTTCGGAGTTGTTGGAGTGGTATGTAGAAAGAATGTTTCGCAAAAGGCTACAACCATTCAAGGAGTGCTATTAATCATAATTGGAACACTTTCCCTTGTCTTCGTAGCGGGAATTCTTTATTTAATTAGCGGGATACAAACTTTACGAGCACGAGAAATTGACACCGAAATTCCTATTTCAAATAGATAGGAGAAGCATTCTATGAAATTTATATACATTATTTTAATTTGTCTATTGAGCTTAATAATAAATATTCTGAGTGCTATTTATAATTTTGATGCTAATTTTAATCCGTTTTTATCACTGTTTCTTTTTCTATTTGTGATTATTCCCCGCGTTCTGAAAAAAAGCTTATTAGATGGTTACTTTGATAAAAAACAGAATCCATTATTACAGGATCAAGAAATTGCAGAATACAACGCTAAATTGGGACGGAAAATGGTAATTACAAACAATCTATCCTTAGCCTTTTCATTACTCATTTTTTATGGAGGAATAGCAGGCTCTATTTGGATGCAAACAATCTACACGGGCCATATATATATCATAACTTGGCTTGGATGGCCCGTATTTATATTTGCGACAATCGTCGTAACTATTGATGTCATAAACTTTTTGCGGAAGAATAGCTGAACAATGAAAATGTATAGGAGTTTAAGAGATGTTTAGAAAATTAACTGAAGAAGATTTTTCGGTACTTCGAGGCCCCTTCGAATCTGGAAGACAGAGTCCAACTTTAATGGGGGTTGCCTTGTTCTTATCCATATTTTTACAAGCTCTATTTTGGTACTTAGAATACCACTTTATGGATAACACTACCTATCCAAATGCAAAAGAAATTGTAACCTATCATTTCTGGTTTACTGCTGTCCTAATTGTGTTGTCATTAATTTACTCAGTTCCAGCCGTTTTTAATAGAAGTCAGAAGATACAATACTTGATAGTAATCCTTGTTTCGCAAAATTTTGGGGCTGTTTCAGAATATATATTAGGTGTATTTTTATTAGCAGAAAATTACTATGAGAGACCAGAGGTAATGTTAAATACTTTTACTAAGCCTGCATTTACGGAGGTTTATCTTCTGTTAATAAGTGATGAAAGGACCTGGATTGTTCATAATACAAATCTGGATAAAAGCCAAAGCGCAAATTTACTCATAAAAACCATAAATGAAGCGAATTGGAAGAGTCTGATCACAAATTTAATGACTGCCATGAGAGGCATATTATGAAGGTAATAAAGTATCGAAAATTCGTTGTGCTTGGCCGTTTTTTTCTTGCTTTAGGTTTTGTCGTGGTAGGGATATTACTGTTTTTCGCAGCTTTGTACTCAGATGATGGCATTCCAAGGAGGGTTTTTTATTTTTTTTCATTCCTGATGAGTTTTTTCATTTTCGGAAGAGTTTTTTTACTTATGCATTACTTATTATTTAAAAGTCCAGTCATGTTCTCTTATGATGCTGATAAAATCATAGTGAAGAATATAGAAATCAATCGTAAAAACATCGCTAAAGTTGAATTGCTTGGGGAAGTACCAACTGGTTTTTTAGGACTAAAATCTTATGGATTTGCTCTTAAATGTAAGGATAAAAAAACGGTATATATTCCATCTTATCATGTTTTAACTAAGAAGGAAGAGGCTGAGATATTTGATACCCTACAGCAATATGTTAGTAATCATAAGATGATATAAACATCTCGAGTGAGCCTTTCTTGTGATAGTTTTATTGTACTAAGGGGATGAAAATGAGTGATTAGGATATTCAGAAATATAGTGGGTCTAACAGTCATCATGTTTTTAATCGGTGTTATTTCATTTTTAATTATTGGGAAGTATTCAGATGCGGTCGATAGTTTGATATTATTAGTAGTCTCTCTGGGAATTAATTTGTTGCTTACCAAGTATATAGAAAAGAATGCTTATAAGGTCAATCAAAAGGATTACGCAGTAGTAACGGTATCTAATAAATGGAGCAATTCTCAAGATCTAGAAGAAGATGAAGATGCATTTTCAAATATTGAGGATGCCCTTTTTGCGACAGGGAAAGTAACTTCGACCTACGTGTATAATCTTGCTGAATGGAACGAAAAACAAGGTGTCGGAACCATTACTCAAGATCCTACCTTTTTAGTAATATCTGATAATGGGAACGCCAATATTAAAAAGGCAATAAAAAAACCTTTTATAACCACTTCTAACCTAGATGAAGTCTTACGATTTTTAAAATAGTAGATACGAAGCATTTGGACGGTTTTCTGTCATATCCAACTAACGGATTTGGCAGAAAATCCGTCCATTTTTCTATCATCAACAGACAAGTTTCCGCATTTCTCTCCAATAAGTACTAAAGGAATGTGGAGATACCTTATATTTACATGGTAAAATTATCCTTATAAGCCTATAAATCTAATAAAACCTTTAGCAATCTCCATAAATCTTTATATTTTTTATGAAAAAGTAACAAGGAAGTGAATACTGTGTTTTTTAATTTTGGAAGAACGACGTATGAAAGAAAAAGAGACGAGTACTACAAGTTATATCAGAAGCTAGGGGATGCACTTTTAGAGCATGATAAACATGTAAGAGAAGCAAATTCTGCTAATTGTACCTATATTAATTCAGTTCCAAATCTATCAAACTCGAAGATTCCTTCCGGTGACTTTGATACGAAACGAGAGGAATTAACCGCAAAGTTAAATAGTTATTTTATATATGATCTTGAAAAACGAACAGATATTATTACGGCAACGGACAAGGCCTATCAAAGATATATCTATTACAAAAATCTAGCGATAAAGGAAGCAGCAGAAGAAGCTAAGAGAGCAGAAGAAGCAAAGAAGGCAAAAAGTAAATAACAATTAAATTATCAAAGATTGGAGAGCGGTGAATTGTGGGAAATGTAATTATCTATGGTGATAAGGTGAATGAAGCGAAGGCAGCCGCAAAAGGGTTAGAACAGTCAGTTCAGGTTTCTTATGAAAGCTGTGAACAGTTAATTGCCTATATCCATTCTGCGAAGTGGAGCGGCAAAGCACGAGATAGCTTTTTGTCTTATCTCGAAATCATTCAGAAATACCATAAGGATATGCAAGATGCACTTGCTAAGCAAACGAAAGCCTTAAATAATCTCGAAGGCTATATGAATGACTTCCTGCAGGATAATGCTGTGAATGAAGTGAGAAATCTATGATGAATGAATCGATTGATGTTTTTACTGTACCGGAACTATACCTGTTGGCAGCAGCTTTTGATGGAAATGTTCTGTTTGGACTGCCGGAAAAACAAATCTATCAAATACAGGGGGAAGAAGTATTTGCGGATGCCCACCAACGCTTAATCGAGAAGGGGATTCTTTCATCTGATGGAAAAATAACAAAGGGTGGAGCAATCATCATTCGGGCTATCGAGCTATACCACCAGAGTGGGAAATACGTTCGAATCAATAACCTTATGTTTGCCTTTCAAGGTTTGGAAGAAGATGAAGTTATTATACTAGTGGAATTAGAAGAACAAAGAGAATATCAGCTACGAGTTATCTCAAAAGCAATCGTTTTGCAAATGTTAACTGCAAACTTTCCACTGATAAGAAGAGAACCAGTTGATAGGGAAAAGACGTTTCTAAAGGAAGAATTATCTTATCAGGAAAGAATGGAAACAGAAAACTTTGAACCCGAATCCATGTTTATGAATCTCGAAATCTTTCGATCAAATGGGGATCCAAAAGGCCTTAATTTTTTACATAACTATCAACAGTGGCTGATTTTCGTGAAAGGTGAAAAATTAATCATGGTAGATACAGTATATAAAAAATATTACCAAGCAAGCCAATATTGGTTTCTAAAGGTTCTCTTTGATGCACTGGATTTCCCATATAAGGAGGGAAAGTCGAATGCATAAAGCACACGGAGGTACAGGTGGTGCCAAAATTCTCGTCAATCCTGATGAGATTACAACAATATATAACTATTTACAGGAGATCCTTACTGAATTAAAGACCAATGCAGAACCTAACATTCAAAAACTAAGTCATTTAGATTTTTATATAGATGGAAAAGCGATGGAGGTGATGAAGGTTTATCGTGAGGCAAATGAGAAAGTAATGGACCTTCAGGATCAGTATATTCGTGCGTCTAGTTTAGTCATAGATATTCTCAATACAATGATGAAGGCCGATAACGAGATTGCCCAGCAAATCATCGCCAAGCTGGAGGTATAATCAATGGATGTAAAATATATTCCAAAAGACTGGGAAAAGATGCGTGAAGGAATTGGAGATTTAATCGGCCTAGGACGTTGGGGCAAAGGGATGATTGATTCCCTTAAGGACCTAAGTGATAATTTAGAGGATATCGAACAGTTAATCGCGAAATATGATAGCGATGGCGTGATACCGTTTCACCACACCAGCCAAAAATCAAATTACCAGGCATTATATGAGGACTTTCAAGTCTTGCATCGATTTACTGGAAAAGTAGGCGATATCGTTGACCGGACAATCGATGAAAGATTTTATAAGGATATCGATGCGTTTGTGGAGGAGATGCGTGATTTGTCGATCTCCAACTACACGACCAAAAACCGGCTCGGGCTCAGTGAAACAGTTCATATTACGGCTGGTACATACAATTCGTTAGAAATAGAAAAACCCGAAATAAGCCTAGACGACATCTTCAATGGTGACAACTTCTACGGAAAACAGATGAAATTGGAATACGAAGCTTGGAAAGAGCTCAATCCCAATCAAGATTTTTCGCAAAAGGAATACCAACAGGCTA
>NZ_LR656169.1 GCF_902168435.1 Bacillus marasmi | reverse complement strand
TGATGAATTGCGGATTAGGATATGTTCTCATCCAGCTATCGCCTTTAATCTTAAACATCCTCAAGCAAGTCGGAAATGCTATATAATTCCTCGTTTTGTTTAGTTGTTTTTATGTGCCGTCCTCTACCGGCTCAGGTAAAACAACAACACTCTATTCACTTCTGAACGAAACCTCTCATTTATTTCATCGCAATGTTATTACATTAGAAGATCCCATCGAAAAACAATATGACCAGGTTCTCCAGGTACAAGTGAATGAAAAAGCCGGTGTGTCCTATACCACTGGTTTAAAGGCTATTCTCAGGCATGATCCGGATATCATTATGGTTGGGGAAATACGGGATAAAGAAACAGCGCAAATAGCGGTAAGAGCCGCGTTAACAGGCCATCTCGTATTAAGCACACTCCATACACGGAATGCAATGGGCGCAATCTATCGTTTACAGGAATTCGGGGTTAGTTGGCAAGAAATCGAACAAACTCTTGTGGCTATAACAGCCCAAAGATTGGTGGAGCTAAAATGTCCGTTTTGTCAGGATGATTGCTCCCCGTATTGCTTTTCATCCGGGCGATGGAAGCGTGCAAATATTATGGAGCTTTTGAGTGGGAAGGCTTTGAGGGCTGTAATGATGGATGTAAGTGGAAAAAAGAAATGTCCAAATATCCCTTATCGGACATTGAGGGACTATATGGTGAAGGGAATTGCATTGGGTTTTATTAAGGAGAATGAGTACAATCGTTGGGTGTATCAGGATGAATAAGAAATGGAGTAACGGGCAACAGGCATTGTTTTTGCAACGAACCGGTGAACTACTTTCTCATGGCTTTTCACTTTCTGAAGCCATCGAAAGCTTAGCTTATTATTTTCCAGATGAAAATAAGGCAGCAATTGATTACTGTATATTTCAATTAAAGGAGGGGTATCCGTTTCATCAAATCTTAACGAATCTTAAGTTTAATCGAAGTTTAGTCGGCTACGTTTATTTTGCTGAACAGCATGGGGATTTAGCCCAAGCACTTCTTGATGGAAGTAGCTTTATGTTTAAACGTAATCAGGATGTAAAACGATTTTTGAAAATGTTAAATTATCCGGTTGTGCTAATGGTAATCACCGGGCTATTGTTCTTTTTTGTTGAAAGTGTGTTACTACCGCGTTTTACCGCCATGTTTGAGTCAATGAATCTTCCGCCAAATATTTTCTCAAAACTGATTCTTCAATTCAGTAATTTATTTCCTTATTTCCTTTATGCAGTGTTAGTTATATTACTCCTTATTTTTTTATATTATTATGTTCACTTCCGTAAGTTTTCGGTTTATGAAAGAAGGAGTAAAATTGTTAAGCTCCCGTTCGTAGGTTCGTTTTGTAAACTTTGGTTTACCCAATATTTTGCTGTCCAATTGAGCTATTTGTTATCGGGAGGATTATCTGTATTAGAGGCGTTACGAATGTTTGAGGATTATCAGCAGCAACCATTTTATGCAAGTGTTTGTAGAGAGTTGCGGAGTAACTTATCAAAAGGAGATAGGCTTGAGGACATTCTGGCTAAGCACACAGTATTTGAAGCGGAATTGGCCTTGATTGTAAAACATGGGCAGGAAAGCGGAAAGTTACCACAAGAGCTTGCTTTCTATAGCAAGCATTGTATTAAATACTTAGAAATAAAAACGGAAAATGTATTAAAAATTGTCCAGCCCTGCTTATATGTGGGAATTGGCTTGGTTGTTGTCGCGTTGTATTTAGCGATCATGCTACCAATGTTTCATATGCTAAAAGGTTTATAAAAATTTTTTAATGGAGGCGTCACAATGAAGAATGAAAAAGGTTTTACGTTAATTGAAATGATGATTGTCTTGTTAATTATCTCTGTGTTGTTGATCATTACGATTCCTAATATCGCGAATCACAGTGCCAATATCGATAAAAAAGGCTGCGAGGCTTATATCAAGATGGTCGAAGCCCAGGTTCAGGCCTATAAAATGGAAAATAACAAATATCCAACGGACCTTGCTGAGTTAGAATCTGGTGGATATTTAAAAGGAGATAAAACAGCTTGTTCAGCAGATGTCACGATTACGATCGGAGCAAATGGTGAGGTCATTACTGATCCTGAGCTATAAAAGCATGAATGAAAAAGGTTTTACATTAACAGAAACTTTATTTGTTTTCTCTATCTTCCTAATCATTGCTTCCATTACACTCATAAATTTGAAGCCCCAGTCCACCTATTTCACAAAGCAATTGTTCTTTTCTCAATTCAAATCCGATTTATTTTACGCACAGCAATATGCCATCTCACATCAAACAGTCATTAGGGTCAATATTATTTCGGATAGAAATTATTACTACATTCGTGAAAAATTTGATGGCCAGCTTGTTCTCGAGAGGGAATTTCCAATGGATGTCAAAGTTACTCCAGGATCAATGCCACTTTATTTTGAAATATCAGCAAATGGAAATCTCAATTATTTTGGAACATATTTCATTACCATTGGCACGGACAAATATCGGATGGTGTTCTTGATTGGAAGTGGACGAGTATATGTTGAGAAGGAATGAAGGATATTTTTTTGCAGAATTGCTTTTGTCATTATCAACTTGGCTTGTGATTACTAGTACGTTACTTCCTTTTGTATATTTTGTATGGAATCAGGCGTCTCAGCTTTCTTTAGACAATGTAGCCACACATCTGCTCTATGATGAATTAGAACGTGGTATTGATGAGGGAGTTACAACCGGAAGCAGAACCGTGCAGGTGAATGGAACAAATTTTGAAATTATTTGGAAAGAGGGGACGCCACTATTAGAGGTGTGTGTGAAATATGAAGATAAAAACACCACTGTTTTTCAAAAATGTCGCAGTCCGGAACAATAATAAGGGCTTCACACTTGTTGAAATGCTTGTGGCATTTTCAATTTTTAGTATCATAATCGGTTTATTACCTATGCTGATATCAACATTAAGCCGAGAACAGCCGCTTGAAAGAAGGGTACAGCGACTGGAATGGGAGGTTTTTATTAGTCAAATAAAAAAGGAAATCAGGATGAGTCAAAAAGTGACAATCAACAATCAAAGCTTACTGCTCGAAAAAGATGGTTCGATTATTATTTATGAAAAGTATGGCACAAATCTTCGGAGACGTGTGGATTACAAAGGACACGAAATTATATTGCAGCAGGTCCGTGCTTTTCAATTCCAACGTCTTTTAAACGGTGTGTTAGTTCAGGTTACTGATACTTACGGTCATGATTATCGGGAGGAAATTCGCCTGATACTAAGAGATGTGGTGTTTTAAAAGTGCTAAATCAACATGGATTTATGTATCCACTGTCACTCTGTATGCTGTTGTTGACTTCGACTTTTTTGTTAATTTACACTGAGCAATATTTGGCGGAGAAAAGAATGTTGAAGGAAGCCGAAACAGTGTTAAAAACGGAGTATTACTTTTTATACTGTGCAAGAAAGCTTGAGGTCAAGCTCCAAACTGAGGAGCCTAATATGTCTGGTGGTGAGTTTCTGCTACAGGATGGTGTCGTGAATTATGTAAAAGAGGATACGGGAGCAACGCTCAAAATGACCTTTAACTTAACTTTGAGCACGGGTGAAAAGGCAATCGGGATTGCATACTATAACAAAAATACAAAAAAGATGGTAAAATGGGTGGAAAAGAAGTGAACAGGGGATAGAATAGTGCAAGCGATTTATTTAATCGGATTAATGGGAGCAGGGAAAACAACAGTTGGTAAGGAATTGGCTGCTGAGTTAGGTATTTCGGTCATCGATATGGATGCTGAAATTGTGAAGCAGCAAGGAACTACCATCAATGATATTTTTGCTGTGAAAGGTGAGTCTTTTTTTCGGAGCTTGGAGGCAAAGCTAATTAAAGAGCTTCCACTAGAGAACGTCATTATTACGACTGGTGGTGGAATCATCTTAAATGAGGCGAATCAAGAGTGGATGAAGGAACATGGTTTTGTTGTTTATTTAGATGCAAATCCTGATGAAATACTTGAAAGATTGCAAAATGATCAGTCAAGACCATTGCTAAAAGAGGATAAGCGAACAGCACTTTATGATCTGTATAACGAGCGACTTCCACTTTATGAAGCAAGTTGTCATATAAAGGTTGATACAACTAGTAAGGATGTAACTACCATCGTAAAAGAAATCATTGCTCGGTTTTGAGTAGAGAAAATTGGACATACTGTTAGCGGAAGTAGATAACGGAGGAATGTCCTATGAAGACAAATGATTATGTTAAATATATTACCCAAACCTTTGTAAAATATATCGACCAACCGAAGGATGTTCGAAAAAAACATAAGACTGATCGTAAGGGAACAAAGGAACCATTTCTATATCACTGGTTTGGGGTAATTCCTTACGCTCTATATACCATGTTCAAACGGAAGCGCTAGCTATCGCGCATAGGGGCTCGGGGGCACAAGCCCCTGAACAAGGCGCTTCCGCTATCCTTGGAGACTCGCCATTCGGCTGGTCTCCATTTTATTAACATGAAAGAAATTTTAGTTGTATTTTTTAATTAATTTTTTAGCCCAATTGCTTTTTCAGTTAAATAAAATAAACCTCCGTTCACAATTGAAACATTGATTTTTGGTTCGTATTGTTCTTGCAGAGCTTGTTTCTCTGTTTCAAACGCTTCTTTATTTTCAACATCCTCATAAAAATGCTCAAGTAAGTCTAAATCTTGTTTCCAGCGTGTTCTTGCTTCATCTGCCCAATTGTGATTGTCAGAATCCACCATTTTTCTTATATACTGTTCAATTCGATTAATTCCGCTTTTGGGCATGACTAACGGTGATAGCGTAAACGAATAATCCGGAATCTTCGGCGTTAACGACAATTTTAATAGTAATTGATGGAAATCGGTGACCATCATACCGTTAATCAGTTGTAGACCAATTGATTGGAAGATATCTCGTTTTCGATCACATTGATAGGAAATCTTAATATTTAAACCAAGCCATGGATATAATGCGGTATTTTGTCCACTCGAAAGGTTGTGATCCTCGTATAAGCGGATGTAACCGGCTAAACTTTTGGTTGATTTAAAGATTTGATGAAGGCGCGGTGAACCGAAGTGAATATTTTCTCCCTTCAAATCCTTTGGGGCTAACTGAGTATTGGTAATGAAAGTAAGCTTCATTGGATTCGGTGTTCCGCCCGTTTTTTCAAGATAGTGCCAATAAAACGGACGGTTCATTAATGCTTTATCAAGCTCCTTCGTCAGCTGAATCACCATGTAGCCACGATTGTTTTCAAGTATTTCGCATTGGTTGGATTGGAAATATTTTTCTAAAAAATTATGAATTTCCTGCTGCTGCACTCATGTCACCTTCTTTCATCTGTTGGGCAAATTGAATCATGGAAGTCAAATTTTCCATTTTGATGCGCATTTCTCCTTCAGAGGAGGAGTGGCCAAAAATATCGACTAAATGCTCTTCGAAATTTCCAAACTCTAATTTTGTTAATATATCGTCTAATTCTCCTATTACCTTTTCGAAAAGGTGGATTTTTTCATATAGGAGTTTTAATATATGCTCTTCGAGAGTATCCTTTGTCGCAAAATTATAAATCATGACATCCTTTTCCTGTCCAAGCCGATGAATCCGTCCAATCCTTTGCTCGAGCCTCATCGGATTCCACGGAAGGTCAAAGTTGATAATATGATTGCAGAATTGAAGGTTAATCCCTTCTCCACCAGCTTCTGTAGCGATTAGTACTTGCGCGTTTTTTTGGAATAACTCACGCATCCAGTCCTTCTTACCACGCTTAAAGCCGCCCCGAAATGGAACAGAGGTAATGCCATATTGCCTTAAAAACCATTGGAGGTATAACTGCGTGGCGCGATATTCAGTAAAAATAATCACTTTGTCATTGATTGATTGAATTAGTTCAAGCGCCTTTTGGGCTTTAGAATTGGTTTGGACTGCATTAACTTTTTCAATCAGTCTCTGTATCGTTTCAGAAAAATACGATGAAGGTTCCTCTTGTTTAGCAAGCATGTTTTTTAGCGTCAGATAAACGGCTTCACGGCTGCTGCAGGCTTCACGCTGCAGGGTCATTAAGGAAAACTGGCTTTTTGTGAGCCAATCACCTTCTGTGCGTAGTTCTAAAATCGAGTTGTATAAATCCCGTTCGGCTTCTGTAAGGTCAATTGGAATCGTTTCAACATGCCGCTTCGTCCACTCGATTCCGGTATCAGCTCGTCGATTGCGAATCATAACCTTGTTAACAAGTTCTTTTAAATGCTGATCATCGTTGACGGAGCGGCTGTCTCGCTTATACTTTTCATAAAAGGCCGATTCGTTCCCTAAATGTCCAGGTTTTAACAAGGAAACTAAATTAAAGATTTCTTCAATTCGATTCTGAATCGGAGTTGCAGTTAGCAATAAACAAAATTTCTTTTTCAAATTTTGAACAAATTCATAGTTTCTTGTTTTATTATTTTTTAGCTTATGTGCCTCATCAATAATAACTAGATCGTAATTCTGTTCAAAAATAATTTCACGATGCGGACTTCGTTTTGCGGTATCAATGGATGATACAACCACATCATACTGTTCCCAAACATAGCTTTTTCGCTGCGAAACAGCCGGGATATAGAACTTAGAATTGAGCTCTTGTACCCATTGCGTCACCAATGAGGCTGGTACAAGAATTAATACCTTCTTAACTAAACCACGAATCATGTATTCCTTTAAAATTAATCCAGCTTCAATTGTTTTCCCAAGTCCAACTTCATCAGCCAAAATCGCTTTACCGTTCATATTTTCTACTACCTGTTTTGCGACTTCGAGCTGATGTGGTAATGGTGTTAAGTCAGACAGATGCTTTGGAGCCTGCAACCCTTCGAATTCAGGAATGATGGTGTGTGCTTCCACTTCAACAGCTAGTTTAAATAACTCCCAATTTGCCCATGGACCATCAGTTCCCATCCTTTGTAAAAATTCATCCTTCCAGGAGGAATCAAAATTTATTTGCACCGACATTGTTTACAGCTCCTTTTTTAATCTATATATTGCTCATTTAAGCCAATAAATGGTAGGATGAAAATATATAATAAAGTTTTACATTTTTACATATTAATTAATCTAGAAATTGGTTTTTCAAAATGTTTTTGGGTATTATGATACCCAAATGCGAAAAAATAATTAATGTGGATGATTATATGGGGAGAGACTACATATGTAGCGCCGAAGGAGCAAGCAAAATGCGAATCTCTCAGGCAAAAGAACTCATATAGGACACAGCTCTGGAGAGTGCTCTAATTATTGAGCCACCAAAGGGGAAAGCCGTTTTTTTAGGTAAACTTTCAGGTGCCAGGACAGAGACCACCCGTTTGAACAACGGGAGGTGTCTGTCCTTTTTTGTTTTCTCATAAAAGGCCGGCTTTAACAAAAGATAATCAAGTTGGTAAGACGAAAAAACTTTCTTGAGGAGGAACGTAATGACACAGTTGAAACGGACACCTATTTTTGAGGTTTATAAGCAATATGGTGCAAAAACAATTGATTTTGGTGGTTGGGAGCTACCTGTCCAATTTTCTAGTATAAAAGAAGAACACCATGCTGTGAGAACAGCTGCTGGGTTGTTTGATGTGTCACATATGGGTGAAATTGAAGTAACAGGACATGACAGCCTAAAATTTTTGCAAAAGATGATGACGAATGATGTCTCAAAGGTTACTAATGGTGCGGCACAATATACAGCGATGTGTTATGAAAATGGTGGCACAGTTGATGATTTGCTGATTTACAAACTAGCAGAAAAGCATTTTTTGCTAGTTGTAAACGCTTCAAATATCGATAAAGACTTCAAATGGTTGAACGACCATATAGAAGGTGACGTAAAACTGGTTAATTTGTCTGCACAAACCGCTCAGCTTGCTTTGCAAGGTCCTATGGCTGAACAAGTTCTCCAAAAGCTATGTCCTGATTTTAGCTTAGCTGAAATTGGCTCATATAGATTTCAAGGCGATGTACAGCTTAGTGGTGTAAAAGCATTAGTGTCAAGAACAGGCTATACCGGTGAAAATGGATTTGAAATATACTGTGATTCAGCGAAGGCTATTAAGCTATGGAATGATATTTTAGCAGCTGGCAAGGAGGAGGGGGTCGTCCCCTGTGGGCTAGGTGCAAGGGACACTTTAAGGTTTGAAGCCATGCTCGCATTATATGGTCAGGAGCTGTCCCCGGAAATTTCGCCGCTCGAAGCAGGAATCGGTTTCGCTGTTAAGGTGAATAAGGAAGAGGATTTCATCGGAAAAGCTGTGCTGAAAAGTCAGCGGGAACAAGGAGTAACTCGTAAACTTGTCGGGATCGAAATGATTGACCGAGGTATTCCTAGACATGGGTATCCTGTTTACAAGGATAATGTGAAAATTGGCTTCATAACGACTGGAACTCAATCTCCAACTTTAAAAAGAAATATTGGATTGGCGTTATTAAATGTAGAGCATACAGGCATGGACAATGAAGTAGACATAGAAATTCGCGGAAAACGCTTAAAGGCTAAAATTGTGGCTACACCTTTTTATAAAAGTGCATCGAAGTAATGATTTTTTAAGGAGGAAAAGGGATGAAGCATCGCTACTTACCAATGACAGAACAAGACCAAACCGAAATGCTCGCAGCTATTGGCGTTAATTCGATTGATGAGTTGTTCAGTGATATTCCTGAATCAATCCGCTTTAAGGGAGACTATCAGCTAAAACCTCACTTATCAGAATCGTCATTATTAAAAGAAATGACGCGAATGGCAGGAAGGAATGCCGACCTAAAAACACATTCATCTTTTTTAGGAGCTGGCGTGTATGATCATTACATTCCCACCATTGTCGACCATGTAATATCACGCTCTGAGTTTTATACAGCATATACACCATATCAGCCAGAAATATCTCAAGGTGAACTGCAAGCAATCTTTGAATTTCAGACAATGATTTGCGAATTAACTGGGATGGAAGTAGCCAATTCCTCAATGTATGACGGGGGAACGGCATTGGCGGAGGCGGCAATGTTAGCTGCTGGTCAAACCCGACGTAAAAAGGTGCTGGTTTCAAGGGCTGTGCACCCTGAAGCAAAGGATGTGCTCCGTACCTATGCGAGGGGACAGAATATCGAGATAGTTGAAATACCTTATCACAATGGTGTAACCGATATGACTGAGCTTGACGAATTAATTGATGATGAAGTTGCAGCGGTCATTGTTCAGTATCCTAATTTTTTCGGAAGCATCGAGCCCTTAAAGGAAATTGAACCAATTGTCCACGCTCATAAAGCGATGTTTGTCGTGTCTAGTAACCCACTTGCATTAGGTGCACTAACACCACCTGGTAAGTTTGGTGCTGATATCGTAGTGGGTGATGCACAGCCTTTTGGTATTCCGACAGCGTTTGGAGGTCCGCATTGTGGCTTTTTTGCTGTGACAAACAAGTTGATGCGTAAAGTTCCGGGCCGGCTTGTTGGGCAAACTGTTGATGAAAAGGGGCGTCGTGGCTTTGTGCTGACGCTGCAGGCTCGAGAGCAGCATATTCGTCGCGACAAGGCTACTTCCAATATTTGTTCAAACCAAGCGTTAAATGCCCTAGCAGCTTCTGTTGCGATGACTGCATTAGGTAAACAAGGGGTTAAAGAAATGGCGCTTGCCAACATCCAAAAAGCCCATTACGCTAAGCAAGCCTTTGCTAACGCAAGCTTTGAATTGATTTTTAACGGCCCCGCCTTTAATGAATTCGTTATTAAGCTGAATCATCCGATAAAGGATATCAATCAGAGCTTACTAGCAAAAGGGGTTATCGGTGGTTATGATCTCGGTCGCGACTTTCCTGAACTTACTCAGCATATGTTAATTGCTATTACAGAATTGCGTACAAAAACCGAGATAGATGAGTTTGTAAAGGAAATGGGGGATTACCGTGCATAAACAAGATCAAGCACTCATTTTTGAAAGTAGTAAACCAGGTAGAATTGGTTATAGTTTGCCGGAAATGGATATCCCCGAAGTGAATGTGAATGAATTGATTCCACAGGGTTATTTACGAGAAGAACCCGCAGAACTGCCAGAAGTCTCAGAGCTTGATATCATTCGTCATTATACAGCGTTATCAAAGCGCAATCACGGCTTGGATTCTGGATTTTATCCGCTTGGCTCCTGTACGATGAAATACAATCCAAAAATCAATGAATCAGTTGCCCGATTAAACGGATTTGCCCACCTCCATCCGCTTCAGGATGAAAGCTCGGTGCAAGGTGCATTAGAACTAATGTATGATTTACAGGAGCATCTAAAGGAAATTACCGGAATGGATGAAGTGACCTTGCAGCCTGCAGCAGGAGCTCATGGAGAATGGACTGGATTAATGCTAATCCGCGCCTTTCATGAGGCAAATGGCGATGCCGCGCGAACGAAGGTCATCGTTCCAGATTCGGCACATGGTACAAATCCAGCCTCAGCATCAGTCGCAGGCTTTGAAACCATCACGGTGAAATCTAATGATCGCGGACTTGTAGATTTGGCGGATTTAAAACGAGTTGTTGGTGGGGATACAGCGGCGCTCATGCTGACGAATCCGAATACGCTTGGATTATTTGAGGAAAACATAGTAGAAATGGCTGAAATCGTTCATGGAGCCGGAGGTAAGCTTTATTACGATGGAGCAAACCTTAATGCTGTACTTTCGAAAGCTCGTCCAGGTGATATGGGCTTTGATGTTGTCCATTTGAATCTGCATAAGACGTTCACTGGTCCGCACGGTGGCGGTGGACCAGGATCTGGTCCAGTGGGTGTAAAAGCAGAGCTTATCCCTTTTTTACCAAAGCCAGTTATTGCAAAAAATGGAGAAGAATATATCTTGGACTACAATCGACCACAGTCAATCGGTCGGGTTAAGCCGTATTATGGAAACTTTGGAATTAATGTCCGAGCCTACGCTTATATTCGATCAATGGGGGCCATTGGTTTAAAATCCGTGACAGAATACGCTGTCCTAAATGCTAATTATATGATGAGACGTCTCTCGGAGCATTATGATTTACCTTTTGATAAGCATTGTAAGCATGAATTTGTTTTAAGCGGAAGAAGACAGAAAAAACTTGGAGTTAGGACTTTGGATATTGCGAAACGCTTGCTGGATTTTGGCTATCATCCGCCTACTATTTATTTTCCGTTGAATGTTGAGGAATGCATCATGATTGAACCAACGGAGACGGAATCAAAAGAAACACTTGATGCATTTATCGAAGTAATGATAAAGATTGCTAAGGAAGCAGAGGAGTGTCCAGAAATTGTTCAGGAGGCCCCGTACACCACAGTGGTAGGTCGTTTGGACGAAGCGCTTGCAGCCCGAAAGCCAGTGCTAAGGTATCAAAAGTAAATTGAGCGCTTAATAAAAAGCCAGTTAGCAGATTAAATTCGCGACTGGCTTTTTGCTATTGTTTTATCATAAATTCTCCCAATTATAAAAAGCACTTTCAAATATGACTTTTTAGAAAATGCTTTTTAACGGTTTTGTTAATTTGATTGGCTATCAAACATGTCTTTTACATGTCGATCTTCAATTTTTCTTTCAATACGATCCATTTCATATGAATTGTTTTTTATTTCAAGTCGATTTTGAATAATGAGCTGTTGAAAATTTTTACGTACTTTTCTTTTCATTGTTCATCACCTCCCTATATGCAAAGTATAGCAAAATAATTGACTTTTTGAATAACGTAAATATTACGAAAAATCAAACATTATCGAATATTGTAGAATTTACTGATAATTTACCTTAAAAAATGAAATTTTGCAAATAAAAAAGGCTGATCGTTGTCGAATCAGCCTTTTGCTTTAATTTTACCAGACCATTTCTTGAAGCCACCTTGTAGATGGGAAAGGTCCTTGTAACCTTTTTTATATAATAATTGTGCAGCACGACCACTGCGTGTTCCACTTTGGCAATACAGATAGACCGGTTTATCCGGACGAATTTCCTTTAGGCGCATTTTTAACTGCGATAATGGAATATTTCGTGCGCCAAGGATGTGGCCTGCATCAAACTCGTTTGGTTCGCGAACATCGATTAATTGTGCTTTTCTGTATCCGGCACGAAAGTCTTCTTCAGTTAGTGCTTTAACAATTTTTCGTTGATAGAGCCAAGTGATCACAGAGTAAATAAGGAAGGCTCCAATCAAAATCAATAGGAAATAAAGTGTATCCAATGCTTCTGCTCCTTTCAAGCTTTCATAAGCCATATATTATTATATAGTTGTGAGTGTAATGTAGTAAAGAAAATCGCTAAAAAACTTAGTGGAAATTGTCCAATCTCGCAAAGTTTTGTGAAGGGACATAAATTTGATACACTGATATAACGGTGGTTATTTAATATAAAGGTGATGTTTAGATGGAAAAAACAGTCTGGGGTTTCATTGATTCAGGAGATTGTTCTCCAGCATTTAATATGGCAATGGATGAAGCGCTACTAACCTGGCATAGTGAAGGAATAATTCCGCCCATCATCCGATTTTACGGCTGGAATCCAGCTAGTCTGTCAATTGGCTATTTTCAAAAGGTTGAACGTGAAATAAATATGGAAGCTGTTAATCAATATGGTCTTGGTTTTGTTCGTCGCCCAACCGGTGGACGGGGGGTTCTTCATGAACATGAGCTCACTTATAGCGTGATTGTTAAGGAGGACTATCCAAATATTCCAAAAAGCGTAACAGAAGCATACCGCTTTATTTCAGAAGGCATATTAAGAGGATTTCATTTACTAGGCTTAGAGGCTGATTTTGCTGTTCCACGCAGTGAGTTAGAAAAGGAAGCATTAAAAAATCCTCGTTCAGCTGTTTGTTTTGATGCTCCGAGCTGGTATGAATTAGTTGTTGGAGGGCGGAAGGTAGCTGGAAGTGCTCAAACCCGGCAAAAGGATGTTATCCTTCAACATGGTTCGATTTTATTAGACCTCGATGAAGACAAATTATTCTCTCTTTTCCAGTATCCCAATGATAGAGTTAAAGAGCGGATGCAGCTTGCTTTTAAAAATAAAGCTGTGGCGATAAACGACATTAGTCGACGACCGATTACATTAGATGAGGCAAAGGCAGCATTTAAGAAAGGCTTTTCAGAAGGATTAAATATCAGTCTTAAGCCATATGAATTAACGCCGGAGCAGCTTGAAAACGTACATAAACTAGCGGAAACAAGGTATGAAAGCAAAGAATGGAATTATATGAGGTGATGTAAGAGAAAAGCGGATACTGCTTTTTTTGTTTGCACGTTAATTTTCTGACAACAATTTGTGCAACACCGAAATTTTGTTGAAATTTTATGTTTTTTGCAGATAATCGGTGCATATCTCTTTTATTCTCGTAAAACTAGAATTTTTTAGGTTTGACAAAATAATGGTTTTTTGAATTAAACACAATATGTAGTGGTGTCGAAAATAAAAATAACACTATATATTGAATTCGTTTGTTAGTTGTGATAACTTTAGTTTGAATTAAAAAACAGCTAGATTTCCAGACAAATCTAAGATATTTTTTAATAGCAGACTAAGTAGAACTATTTTTTGAAGGAGATGTGATCATGTCTGTTGTGCTACCAAAAAAAATGAATATGAACATTGAGAGACTGAACGAGGATATCCGATTATTTCCGGCAGTTCACCCTATTACCCCGGATATGCACTTAACGCATAAGGGAGTATCAAGGCTAGTAATGCTTGATCGGTACACGTTTAAAGATACAGAAAAAATTACCCTCACAGCAGGAGACTTCGTCGTTCTCACCATTAAGGAAGATCCAAAATTCCCGGCACGCGGACTTGGTTTCATTCTAGATATTGATTGGGAAAAGAAAACAGCTCAAGTTTTAGTAGATGAAGAATTCCGTGGCGTACTCGATGACCCGGAGGAAGCTTCTACTGGTGTGATTAGACGTCCACTTGATGTAATCGAAAAGCCGCTTGAGATTTACTATGAGCAAATTGCGAAGCGTAATGCGACTGGACTTGCATCTGTTGAAACAACGGAAGAAAAGCGTCAAGAATGGTTCGATAAGTTTTACCAAGAGCTCGTAAACCTAAACTTCATTCCAGCTGGTCGCGTATTGTACGGTGCAGGTGCAGGAACTGAAGTAACCTTCTTTAATTGCTACGTAATGCCGTTTGTACCGGATTCTCGTGAAGGAATCTCTGAACACCGCAAACAGGTCATGGAAATCATGAGCCGCGGTGGTGGTGTTGGAACGAATGGTTCTACATTACGCCCACGCAACACACTTGCAAAAGGCGTAAACGGCAAATCATCTGGATCAGTGTCCTGGTTGGATGACATTGCAAAATTGACTCATCTTGTTGAGCAGGGTGGATCAAGACGTGGCGCACAGATGATTATGCAAGCGGACTGGCATCCTGATATCATTGAATTCATCATTTCGAAAATGCAAAACCCAAGAATTTTGCGTTTCTTGATTGAAAATACAAATGAAGAAGCAATAAAAAAAATAGCAAAAGATAAGCTAAAATTCACTCCATTAACCGAGCAAGAAAAAGCAATGTACCAAAGCATCATCAATTATAAAAACATCCCTGGCTTTGGTGGCTTTAGTTTAGAAATTATTGCTGATGCTGAGGAAAAGCTAAGTGAAGGTGGAACGTACAGCGTTCATAATTCTGAATTCTTAACTGGAGCAAATATTTCTGTTACTTTAACAAAAGAATTCATGGAAGCCGTTGAAAAAGACGGAGATTATGAGCTTCGTTTCCCAGATGTTGAAAGTTATGATGCTGAAGGAATGAAAATCTACAACGAAGAGTGGCACAAAGTTGGGGATGTTCGTGAGTGGGAGAAACTTGGTTACAAGGTTCGCACTTACAAAAAGATTAAAGCCAAAGAACTTTGGAATTTGATCAATATTTGTGCAACATACTCAGCAGAGCCTGGAATTTTCTTTATTGATAATGCAAACGACATGACCAACGCTCAAGCATACGGTCAAAAGGTTGTTGCAACAAATCCGTGTGGTGAGCAACCCCTTGCTCCTTATTCAGTCTGCAACCTTGCAGCAGTTAACCTTGCTGAGATGGCTGATAAAGAAACAAAAACTGTTAACTACGAAAAATTAAAACGCACGGTAGAAGTTGGTGTTCGTATGCAAGATAACGTTATTGAAGCGACGCCATACTTCCTTGATGAGAATAAGACGCAAGCTTTAAGCGAACGCCGTGTTGGCCTTGGTGTTATGGGCTTACATGACTTATTAATCTATTGTGAAACTGAATATGGTTCAGAAGACGGAAACAAGCTTGTTGACAAAGTGTTCGAAACAATCGCCACAACTGCTTACCGAACTTCTGTAGAATTAGCAAAAGAGAAAGGAAGCTTCCCATATTTAGTCGGTAATACAGATGAAGACACCAATCGTCTTCGTGAAGCCTTCATAAACACAGGATTCATGAAAAAAATGCCTGAAGATGTTCGTGAATCGATTTTAGAGCATGGAATTCGAAATTCACACTTACTGACTGTTGCTCCTACAGGATCCACTGGGACAATGGTTGGGGTATCAACAGGATTGGAACCATATTTTTCTTTTTCTTATTACCGCAGCGGTCGATTAGGTAAATTTATTGAGGTTAAAGCAGATATTGTCCAAGAATATTTAGATAAACATCCAGAAGCGGACCCAGATAACTTACCAAATTGGTTTGTAACAGCAATGGAACTTGCACCTGAAGCCCATGCTGATGTGCAATGTATCATTCAACGCTGGATTGACTCATCTATCAGTAAAACGGTTAATGCACCAAAAGGATATAGCGTTGAGCAAGTTGAAAAGGTGTATGAGCGTCTTTACAAAGGTGGCGCTAAAGGTGGTACCGTTTATGTAGATGGTTCACGTGATAGCCAAGTATTAACTTTAAAAGCTGAAGAAAACAGTTTCGAAGAATCAAAAGAAATGTTAAAAACAAAAGCTAAACACCAACATGTTGTCCTTGTTGATACGGTAATTGAACTCCGTAAAACAAACGTGACAATTGGCTCGGAAGTTGGCAACACTTGCCCGGTTTGTCGTAAAGGAACAGTTGAAGAAATGGGCGGTTGCAACACATGTACGAACTGTGGCGCTCAATTGAAATGCGGTCTATAATTTGATTAAACTAGGGGAGGGAACAATGTTTCCTCCTCTTTATAATGTCTTGTTTATGTTTACTGGTTCAATCGAGATAATCGTACCATCTAGTTAATAATAAAACCATTTAGGGTAACGATTAGAAGCTAATCGCACCATCTAGCGTGGAATTATTCAGGCTAGATGTATCGAATAAGCACTAATCGCACCACCTAGCTGCCGAAAAAACGGCCTAGGTGGTGTGAATAACTCAATAATTCATCATTTCAGATTTATCTCTAACTAAATATCCATAACCTTCCATCCTACGTGAATCACTTCAAAAAGGTAAAATTTCCCCACAGCTAATTTCACATCTTTTGCCCATACTACAAACATAAAAAATGCAACTCAAACGAAAAGAGGGCATACATCAATGGAACCATTCATCCCACAACTCGTATTTATCGAACCCCAAGCACTAGAATACCCGCTCGGCAGAGAATTGAAACAAAAGTTCACCGACATGGGGATTGAAATCAGAGAAACGACATCCCACAACCAGGTTAGGGGCATTCCTGGGGACAATGAACTTCAGCAATACCGAAACGCTAAATCTACCCTTGTCGTTGGCATAAGAAGAACACTAAAATTTGATACATCAAAGCCCTCAGCTGAATACGCGATTCCATTAGCAACAGGCTGCATGGGTCACTGCCATTACTGTTATTTGCAAACAACCTTAGGTAGTAAGCCATACATCCGTACGTACGTCAATTTGGATGAAATCTTTGCCCAAGCCCAAAAATATATTGATGAAAGGAAACCGGAAATTACCCGGTTTGAGGCTGCTTGTACATCAGATATTGTGGGACTTGATCATTTAACCCATTCGCTCAAAAAAACGATTGAATTTATCGGTGGAACCGAGCTTGGTCGATTGCGATTTGTGACAAAATTCCATCATGTCGACCACCTATTGGATGCGAAACACAATGGCAAAACCCGTTTTCGCTTTAGTGTTAATTCACGATATGTCATTAATAATTTTGAACCTGCAACCTCTACCTTTGACGAAAGGCTCGAGGGAGCCAAAAAGGTGGCAAATGCCGGCTATCCACTCGGTTTTATTGTTGCGCCTATTTACATGCATGACGGGTGGCAGGAGGGCTATTTTGAATTGTTTGAACGACTTAACCATGCCCTAGAAGGTGTCGACATACCGGACTTAACCTTTGAACTCATACAGCATCGCTTTACAAAACCAGCAAAAAAAGTGATTGAAAAGAGATATCCAAAAACGAAGCTTGAAATGGATGAAGAGAAGCGAAAATATAAATGGGGGAGATATGGAATTGGAAAATATGTATATCCAACGGACGAGGCACAGGACTTAGAGCAAAGTATCCGTGGTTATATCTTAAAATTTTTTCCTAATGCAAAAATTGAATATTTTACTTAATTAACATGTACACCGTACTATTTTTATTAAAAGCCGCTTAAAGATGTAACAAGGAAGTACATCGATAGGGGGACTTTTATGTTCATAGACGGTGTTTTTTCTGGTGGTGGAATCAAAGGATTTGCGTTGGTAGGTGCACTCGAAGAGGTAGAGAAGCAGGGGTTAGTTTTCAAACGAGTAGCCGGAACGAGTGCTGGTTCGATCATTGCTGCATTAGTGGCTGCAGGGTATTCTAGTCAACAGATTTACAAACTTTTTGAAGAATTGGATTTAAAAATGTTTATGGATACTGGAAAAAGTCTGATTCCTTTCGGTTTGTTAAAGTGGTTCCTTTTCTTTTGGAGAATGGGATTATATAAAGGCAATCAATTAGAGAAGTGGCTTACTGAAGTACTTGCTCAAAAGGGCTTGAGAACCTTCGCGGATTTGCCCCCCAAAACTCTGCGGGTCATTGCCTCAGATTTAACAAATGGTCAAATGCTTATTTTGCCTGATGATTTGCCGAAATATGGAGTGAATCCAGATACTTTTCCTATTGCTAGAGCAATTAGGATGAGTTGTGGTATTCCTTACTTTTTTGAGCCGGTAAAACTCAAGACTAGCAATGGGGTTAATGTCATTGTCGATGGTGGAGTTTTGAGTAATTTTCCTATGTGGTTGTTTGACCAAGAACACGTATCAAAGCGAAGACCAGTTCTCGGAATTAAATTAACCAGTAACATTAGTGAGTTGCAAAAAAATAATGTTAATAATCCAATAAATTTGCTTGAAGCCTTATTTGAAACCATGATGACGGCTCATGATGCAAGATATATTTCTAGAAAAATAGTCAAAGATATTATATTTATACCAACTGAGGGTATATCCGGAATAAAATTTGAACTTTCGAAAAAAGAAAAGGAGAAACTGATGGAGCTTGGTCGAGAAAGTGCAGCAACCTTTTTAAAAAAGTGGAGCTATTAATAAATAGGCAAAAAAAAAATCGAGGTCAAAAAGAGGCTCGATTTTTTTTATTTTTCCCTTTTTTTCCATCGATTACTGTTAAATGTGCATTCGAATGTTTTTTTGGTCGAATATTTTTTTTGATGGTAGTAATGGCAGATGAAGTACGGCGCGGACTCATCCCTACATCCTTATGGTTTAATCTCTTTTTAGATTGCTTTGCAGCTTTAACAAACGCCCGCTGCTCCCGCTTCTCAGGGTTAGAATGGTAAAACCTTTTAACGATAAAATAAACTACAACACCCACGACTAGGATGACAGCTATACCTTTAATAAATCCGGTTGGATTGGAAATGTAACTACTTGCTACACCGATTGCTGCCAAAATGACGAGTCCTAACACAATAATAAATGAAGTTTGATTTTTCAAGAAAGCCACCTCCCTAAGAGCATAATAAGCATAATTTACCAATTTTAAACCAAGTTGACATATACTTTATTTTATTTCTTCGGAAACATTCGTGTTTTTAAGTTGCATTCTCTCTCTAACAGCCTTTATCTGCACGTGTAAGTGTCAGAAAATTGAAACGAATAAACAGACAGTCATGCATCCAAAGAAATGATGCTGGATTAAATTGAATAATTTTAAACAATGGTATTAATTAATTTATGCTGGGGGTTTAAAAAAGGCACCCATTAATTGGATCACAATCGAAATCTTTTCTGTAAAAAGGAAAAACATTTCCTACTCTATTTTATTCTACTAAAAAACCGATAAAACCTCTACGGTGGAAGAAATTCTTTTTTAAAAATTATTGGAAACTTAATTTATTAATTTTTTTCTCTGTTGCAATGGATTAAATCCATGTGGACATAATAGTTAATGGAGGTGTTGAAAATGGCAGAAGATCAAGCAAAATTGGAGCAATCACAACGTGAAAAGCCATTATCTTTTTTTGCCATGGTGATGACCATTGGTTTTGTCGGAGGGCTGATATGGAGCACGCTCGCCTACTTTGCATACTTATTTAATTTTACTGAGATTAGACCGAATGTGATAATTGAACCATGGACTATTGGGGCATGGAAGGAACAGTGGCTCGGAACAGTCATTTCGATCATTTTATATGGTGTTATTTCGATTGGAGCTGCAATCCTGTATTACTCGACGTTAAAAAAATTCAATAACATGTTTGTGGGATTGATTTACGGGATATTGTTGTTTTTGCTCGTGTTCCTTGTGCTAAATCCTATTTTTCCAGGAATTAGTCCATTTACTGAATTGTCCAGGATGACAATCATTACATCCGTCTGTTTATATATCTTATATGGAGTTTTTGTAGGTTATTCCATTTCTTATGAGGAAAATGAAATTCGGAATGTTGAAAGACAGAAAAATGAAGTGAAAAGCTAAATTCACATCGTAGTTTATTGAATATGTTAGAATAGATTTACGTTCAGATTTGCATGAAAGGGAGAGGAAGTCCATTGGATAAACTAAACAAATTACGTTCGCATTTTGAAAATCTGGGGATTGATGCACTACTGATTACAAGTTCCTATAATCGCCGTTATATGTCCAATTTTACCGGAACTGCTGGTGTAGTTTTGATAACTGCGGAGGCTGCGTTATTTATTACAGATTTCCGTTATATTGAACAAGCAACGAATCAATGCGAAGGCTTCACGATAATTAAACACGGCCCATCTTTAATTGCGGAAATTGCAAGCCAAACTGAGCGTTTAGGAATAAAGAAGCTTGGATTTGAACAAGATTACGTTTCGTTTTCTACATATAGCGAGTATAAGGCAGCAATAAAGGCTGATTTGGTTCCGATTTCAGGAATAATTGAAAAGTTGCGCTTGATTAAGACTGAATCAGAGATTAAGATATTAAAGGAAGCTGCCGATATTGCTGATGCAGCATTTAAACACATATTGGATTTCATTCGCCCAGGTCTTACAGAGCTTGAGGTGTCAAATGAATTAGAGTTCTTTATGAGAGCAGCAGGTGCAACCTCTTCTTCTTTTGATACGATTGTCGCTAGTGGACATCGTTCTGCTTTGCCACATGGTGTCGCAAGCGATAAAGTAATCGAAAAAGGAGATATGATTACACTTGATTATGGTGCATATTACAAAGGGTATGTATCTGATATCACCCGAACTATTTCTTGTGGTGAACCTGATCCTAAATTAAAAGAGATTTATAACATTGTATATGAAGCTCAAATGCGTGGGGTTGAGGGAATCAAGCCGGGGATGACTGGAAAAGAAGCAGATGCTTTAACGCGGAATTACATAACCGAAAAGGGCTACGGTGAATATTTTGGTCATTCGACAGGACATGGAATTGGACTTGAGGTTCATGAGGGACCAGCACTGTCCTTTAGGTCCGACCTTAAGCTTGTCCCAGGTATGGTGGTTACGGTTGAACCTGGTATATATATTCCTGGACTTGGTGGGGTACGGATTGAAGATGACATCGTGATAACAAATAATCATAATGAACTGCTTACGCACTCTACAAAAGAACTAATGATTCTTTAATTGAATTTAGGAGGATTTTTCGCATGATTTCTGTTAATGATTTTCGTACTGGTTTAACTATTGAGGTTGATGGGAGCATTTGGCGTGTTATGGATTTCCAACACGTAAAGCCTGGTAAGGGAGCAGCGTTTGTTCGTTCTAAGCTTCGGAATTTAAGAAACGGTGCTATCCAAGAAAAAACATTTCGAGCGGGAGAAAAAGTAGCAAAAGCACAAATTGATAACCGCAGAATGCAGTATCTTTACGCTAGCGGCGATCAACACGTATTCATGGATAATGAGTCATACGAACAAATCGAATTGCCAGGAAATACAATTGAGTATGAATTGAAGTATTTAAAAGAAAATATGGAAGTATCCATCATGATGTATCATGGTGAGACTCTAGGTGTAGAACTTCCGAATACAGTTGAACTAGAAGTAACGGAAACAGAGCCAGGTATTAAAGGAGATACAGCTTCAGGTGGAACAAAGCCTGCGACTGTTGAAACGGGTCTTATTGTTCAGGTTCCATTCTTTGTTAACCAAGGTGATCGCTTGATTATCAATACTACAGATGGAAGCTACGTGTCACGCGCATAGTTGATTTATTCAATTAAAATCCTTCAGTGGTTTAAAACCATTGGAGGTTTTTTTTATCTAAATTTAGGATGTGTTATGTAATACCGCTCATTATTACTTTTTTAAAATAAAAGTTTATGTTTGTGATTAAATTATATTAGAAAATTTTTGTGTCTTTGGTATATTTCTTCACTAAATAGTAATAATTAAAATGATTTTAGTAAGTTTTGTGTTGTTAAAATATCATTGTATTTGCATCGGATATCATATTACTTGAGGAGGACAACTGTGAATCGACTCACTTTTTTAATGTTAATTGGAATTGTGTCGATGTTCGTGTTGGTAGGCTGTGGGAAGGATGAAAAGCTTACACTCGATTCGAAGCACAAGGAATTACCTAACTACGTAACAAATACATCTGAGTTAATTCAAGAAACGTATATCATGGCAGCAACTTATCCGGAAGTATTGGCATCTGTTCCATGTTATTGCGGCTGTTACGGTACTGATGGTCACGTTAGTAATCTAGACTGTTTTGTTGATGAACTCGATAAGAACAGCGCAGTTGTTGAATGGGATCAAATGGGGATTGCTTGAGATGTTTGTGTAGACATCGCCCGTGAGGCGGTAGAGATGAACAAGAATGGAAAAAGCTTAAAGGATATTAATAGCTATATTATTAAGAAATATGAAGATTTTGGTGAACCAACACCTACTCCTACACCTAAGTAAGGGGAATGATATGAAAAAAATCTTAATTGGCGTTTATATTTTAGTCACGGTTGGGATAATCATTATTATTAGCAATAGCAGTTTATTAACCAAAAAAGATCATAAGGCAATTGAGGCTGGGGAACGGATTTATCAACAGCAATGCTTTGCCTGTCATGGTGATAACGGAAAAGGATCTGGTGCAAAAGAAGGAACTGCAATTAACAATCAGCACTTTCTGAATACATATTCTGACAAGGATCTATACAATCAGGTGAAATATGGAAGAGAAGGTACTGTCATGCCAGCATATGGGTCAAATCTAAGTGAAGAAGATTTGAACAATGTAGTTGCATTTATGAGAAATTGGCAAAAGAAATCAATTGAACTCGAGGCTCCCGCTAAAATTAGTGGTGACCCTGAAAATGGGAAGAAACATTACGAGTTATTCTGTGCAACCTGTCATGGGATTGACGGTGCTGGAAAGAAGAAGATGGGAACTGTTTTAATAAGTCCGCAGAAATTACAATATACAACTGATCAGCAGATGTGGATAAGTACAGCATATGGTCGCGAAGACACCAGAATGGCGGCATCGCTTGAAGGTGCAGATGGAATCAGACAGCTTAGTGAACAAGAAATAAGTGATATTATTAGTTACATTAGAACCCTTCCAAGTAAATAACAAACAAAAAGAGCTGACGTCATTACGTTAGCTTTTTTGTTTGTTATATAAAGCTTAGTAGGATGTTGATAATTTACCACTTTGAATTAATTATTTTTTCTAAAATCATTTGTTATAAAATATTCGAAAATCACCCGTGATTACAGTGATTTATTATATTAATATTCCTTTTGTGGTCCTTAGAACAAATCTTACTTTTGATAATGTTTTATGGAAAAATAAGTTATCAATATAGTAAATGTGAATATTTCTTGATTTTTTTTTGACAAAAACCTTAAGTTTTATGTTTTTAACAAAATGTTCACCTGAGCATCGACGCAAAACATCAAGAAAAGATTATAGTCTTTCTAAGGGGATTATAGTAAAAACAGATTTGTTTTCACGAGGAGGAGTAAAATGCTTAAGAGATTAGCATCATTTGTCATTACTGTATTACTATTAACGGCTTTCATCCCAAGTGCAAGTGCTGCGGAAGGGTTTCCAACTGAGAAATTCCCATATAAAGAAATGCAAATCCAGGTTATGCCAGAGTTTGATTACCCTGAGAAATGGCCAGAGGATCAAGCGTCTTTATTACTAGGGTATTATGGAACCTTTACAAATAACACAGGTGCGGATTACAACGGGGAGATTGAATTTCCGGCACCGGTAAGTGATAAAAATTTTGAAATTTATTTAGTGGCAGAATTTCCAAATGAGAAAGATCCAGAAGTACAACGTCCGTTTGAAATTAACAAAGAAAAAGGTGTTGTAACCTGGAAGCCACAAGAACCAATTAAAAATGGTAAAACATACAGCTTCGTTGTTGAATACTACACAAGTGCAATTCAAGTAGCTGATACAAAAAAGTTTGACTTTAAATATGAAAATCTGGCCGATACAGAAGTGTTAGATATCATCGTTTATGCCCCATTAAAGTCAAAGGACTTTAAAGTTGAACCAGCTGCGACAAGTACATCAGATAGTGAATACGCCGAAAAGCTTCATATTTATCAATTCAAAAATAAGAAGCAAGGCGAAGCAGTGAATATTGCTGCGACGTATGTTAAAAAAGACAATACTTCAACTTTGAAAACGGTTAGCGAACAAACTCCGCCTAATGATGAAAATCATAGTGGTGTAGACGGTAAATCCGCAACTGATCAAGTATTGAATAATAACAAATCTGAGCAGCCTATCATCGGTACAAGTGGAGCAATCATTATTGGTATTTCCGTTATCATTGCCGGTGTATTTGTATTTTTAGGTCTAAAAGGTAATAGCAGAAGCACAAAATCTTCTGGACCAAAAAGTAAAAACAACATTAAAAAACCAACTGTAGGAAAGCCTGCGCAAAAGGTAAATAAAAAAGATGCAACAGAAAATAAAAAGAAGCTAAGAGCAAAATTAATCAATGGGGAAATTGATGAAGAAACGTACGAAAAAGAAATAGAAAAATTGGGGTAAAGGGGAAAAGAAAAATGAAAAAAAATACAATTGTCATGATTGGTGGCTTTATTATTGCTGGTGCGATTATTTTCCTTCTTATGGCTGCAACACCTGGTTCAAGTGGAGTTGAGCTTAAAATGGACGAGCTTCTTAAGAACCAGGAAAAATACCAAGATGGTTATTTTGTAACGGTTGAGGGATTACTAATAGAAGATTCTATCAAATGGGACGCTGACAAAATTGAACTAAAATTTGATGTAAAAGACAACGATGGCAATGTGATGCATGTTATTCACAATGGTGTAAAACCTGATAACTTCTCTGAAGGGGTTATCACCATTTTACAAGGTGCGCCAACTGAGAAGGACACATTTGTTGCAGAAACTGTGAAAACTCGCTGTCCATCAAAATATGAAGGTCAGGATATGGAAAACTATGACCCAGATACACACAAAGAAAAATTAGATCAGCCTTCCAGCGAAGAATAATAGGCCAAGAAAAGAAGGTGACGTAATGTATTTATTTGCTAACGCAACGATTTATTTAGGGTTTGCACTAGCGATCTATGCTTTGTTAATTATGACTTACGGGATTGCAACGAAAAATCAAAAATTCATCAATAGTGGTAAGGGCGGAGTTATCGCCCTTCTTGTGACAGCATCACTAGCCATGCTTACTCTGTTTTATTTATTAGGAACATCAGCATTCGAGTATAAATACGTTGCTGATTATACAAGTAGTGATCTTCCGCTTATCTACAAATTAACAGCGTTGTGGGCAGGAAACGGTGGTTCACTGTTACTATGGACATTCTTCTTAGTACTTTACACAGTAATGGTTACATTTTCACGCAAGATGAAAGGGAATCCGATGGTTCCTTACATTGCGTCGATTTTACTAGCAAATGGAGTTTTCTTCTTCTTTATTCTAGGATTTGTGGCAAATCCATTTGAAGTAACAGCTCAAATCCCTGTTGAGGGACGAGGACTGAACCCTATGCTTCAAAATCCGGGTATGATTATCCATCCAGTAACTCTGTACCTCGGATACGTTGGATTAGCAGTACCATTTGCTTTTGCGATGGCTGCACTTATCTTGAAAAATACTGATGATTTCTGGATCAAAATGACAAGAAGATGGACAATTATTGCATGGTTGTTCCTGAGCTTAGGAAATATCTTTGGTGGTCAATGGGCTTATGTTGAGCTAGGCTGGGGTGGATACTGGGCATGGGATCCGGTAGAAAACGCATCGTTTATGCCATGGTTAACAGCAACAGCATTCCTACACTCAGTAATGATTCAAGAACGTAAAAACATGCTTAAAGTATGGAACATCAGCTTGATTGTTCTGTCATATGCATTAACTTTATTTGGAACATTCTTAGTACGAAGCGGAGTTTTAACATCTGTTCACGCATTTGCGGATTCGAATTTAGGACTTTATTTCTTAATCTTTATGGGTGTAGCTGTCATTGGTGCAATGTATGTATTAATGAGTCGCTACAATTTAATTAAACGGAGTGCTGGACAATTTACTTCTTATGTATCAAAGGAAAGCAGTTTCTTAATCAATAACTTGTTACTGGTTGGTTCAGCATTTGCTGTTTTCTGGGGAACGATTTTCCCGCTAGTTTCTGAAGCTGTTCGTGGAACTAAGGTTACAGTTGGGATTCCATTCTTTAACCAAGTACAAGCTCCTATTCTTTTATCAATGATGTTTGTGATGGCGGTCTGTCCATTGCTTGCATGGCAAAGGTCCACTATCAAAAATTTAAAGAAAAACTTCTTAATTCCAGCTGCAATTGCAATTGTTGGAATGGTGTTAATGGTAGTGTTAGGAATTCAAAAGGCATGGGCGGTAATTGGATACGGCGTTATCATTCTTCTATTCGTAACGCACTATTTAGAGTTCTATCGCGGAGTAAAAGCGAGAAGAAAAATGACAGGCGAGAATCCACTAATTGCCTTATATCGCTTAATGACCAAAAATCGCAGACGCTACGGTGGCTATATGGTTCACTTTGGAATTGCCTTCATTACAATGGGAATCATCGGTTCACAAAACTATGATTTAGAAACAATGAAAACAGTTCCAATCGGCGGTTCAATTGAAATAAAAGATTACAAGCTTGTTTATGAAAAACTTGATCAACGCCGTGAAGGGATTAATGATATCGTTTATGCTGATTTAACAGTATTTAAAAATGGTGAAAAGCTAGGCACTTACGAGCCTGAAAAAGTTTTCTATGGTAACTGGGAACAGCCTTCTACTGAAGTGGCAATTCACAGCTCAGCACTAGAAGATTTATATATTGTTTTAAGCGCATGGGAAAATGATGGTCGTGCAACATTCATCGTAAAAGTTAATCCAATGATGAACTGGATGTGGGCTGGATCATTCTTAATCGTTATTGGTTCAATATTTGCTGTATGGAACGGAAAGCATGGCAATATTACACCAAGATATACCGGAGTAATGAAAGAGGTGGCTTAACTTGAATAAAAAACTTTCGATTGGCCTACTCATGATTTTGTTTATTTTCCAGGGAGCTTTCGCCGTTCTAGGTGCAGACAATAATAAAGGTATTAACATTAAATCAAAAGAATTTAAGGCTGTAGCTTCCCAATTTATGTGTACTTGCGGATGTGGGCAAGACCACTATGCCTGTGATATGGCCGGCTGTAAGAATACTGAAGCGTTCAAAGCAGAACTGGTTGACATGATGGAAAAAGGCATGGACAAAGATGAAATCCGCGAATATTACGTGAAGGCACTTGGAGAAGAAATATTGACAGCGCCAGAAAAAAAAGGTTTTAGCTTGGCTGCTTGGGTTCTGCCGTTTGCAGCAATTGGCGGTGCTGGAACAGGAATATTCTTCATGATTCGTAAATGGGTAAACAAAAATGCTGGTCGCGCAGAAATGGTGGATGACCACCAAGAGAGTGATGAAGTCGAAGAAGAGATTTTGTCTAGCATCATTGAAGAGGAAAGAAAAAAGTATTTGTAGGATGTGATCAATATGGAGATTTCGATCATCTCGATGGTTTTAACGGCCGTTCTTGTGCTAAGCTGCTTGTTTCTAGTATTAGCTCCATTTTTTAAATGGGATGCCTATCTTTCAACTTCAGAGGGTAAGCAAGAGACAATTTCAGATAAAGAGGCATTATTAACAACCTTAAATGAAATAGAGTTTGAATATAAGATGGGTAAATTATCCGAAATTGATTTTAAAAATCTTAAGAAACAGTATGAAACAGAAGTTTCTAAAATCTTAAAATCTGAAGATAGAAATGTTAAAACGAATGTGAATGCTAGTGTCATGTCCGATGTAGAGCGTGAAATTGAAGCAGCACTTAAACGCAAGCGCGGAAAAAAGGAGGGGAAGAAATGATTAAAAAAATCATTATTCCTCTCCTAGTGTTACTGTTAATTCCGTATTTCACGGCATTTGCTAAAGAAGCGGACAAGCTGAGTGTTCAAATGCAATACATTGTTGTATCTCCTTTACAGGATGGATCAACACAAATTATGGACATGGTTAGTTATAAAAACATGACTGATGAGGAATATAAGGGTGAAGGACAATCGGAGGGGGTTATTTCGGTAACTCTCCCTCCTGGTGCCGAAAACCTAAAAATGTTAGAAGAAGCGATTAATTACAAAAAAACGGATAATGGCTTTGTTTCGACTGATCCAATCGAGCCTAAAGGTTCCATTACGTTGCCATTTACTTATCAAGTGCCAAAAGGGCAGGATATTGTATTGAACTTTAATCTTCCTGTGGCTATGTATCAAGTATTAGTTCCTAAAGGCATGGGAAGCATCGAGTTTAAAGATGTTGATGCCCAAAGTCAAGGCTTCTTAAGCATCGACGAAAAGGAATATTGGACATACGTTGTTCAAAATATCGAAGCTAAACAAACTATAACACTTGCATATAACAAGGATGTTCAACCGAGTTCTACTGAAGGGACACAACCTGAAGGGACACAACCTGAAGGTCAGCAAACAGACGCTACTGATAGTACTCAAAATAGTGCTGCTGGAAATGTAACGAAGGCATCTCCTGATTTCCATAACCCAGGTCATTTACGGATGTGGGAGCAATCAGCTTTAAAGGGGTTTGACCCACATATCTTGATGATTGTATTGGGAGCTATTTTAATAGCTGGTATTGGATATTTCAGTTACTTCCAATGGAAACACCGAGTAAAAACGAGAAATGCTGCTGACGATAAAGATGAGCAAGCTTTTAAACTTTTGATGGCAAAACAAAAAACCATCCTCGATAAAATTTTAGAACTAGAAGAAACACTAGAAAAAGGGCAAATATCAGAAAGTGACTATCATGCCAAGTTGGAGGCCTACAAACAACACCTAGTCCAGGTAAAGTTGAGCCTAAATCAATTTGTTGAGTAACAACTGGTATGGGGAGGGCCTCTAAGTGATTCAAATAAAAAAACTCATAAAGCAAGCAGATACAAAACTAATTTTACGAGGCATTGACCTATCGATTGAAAAAGGTGAAACGGTTGCAATTTTAGGTCCAAACGGAGCGGGGAAAAGCACACTGTTGAAGGTAATTGCCACACTTATCAAGCCAACAAGTGGTGAAGTGAAAATCAGCGGGCTTGATTTAAAGAAAAACGGAAACGATATAAAAAAGCTAATGGGGTATTTGCCCCATTCTAGCTTGTTATATGAACACTATTCCCCACTTGAAAACCTTGTTTTTTTCGGTAATTTATATGGTGTGCAGGATGTTGAACAAAAAGCAATTAAACTGGTAAAAGATGTTGGACTTTCCTTCTTTTTAAAAGAGCCTGTAAAAAACTTTTCCAGAGGGATGATTCAGCGGACTGCAATTGCTAGAGCCATCATTCATGACCCAGAACTCCTTCTGTTGGACGAGCCTCATACTGGCTTAGATCAGGGGGCTATTTCAATCTTAAACGATGTAATTGTGTCTATGAAGCAAAAAGGTGCTACAACCTTAATGGTTACCCACGATTTCAAACAGGCTGCAGAGATATGTGATCGCATTATCATCGTGAAAAACGGAAAGATAGTTGATGACTTCAATATCTCTGAAAACCAAATAGAATTTGTTTTAGAAAAATATCTTGAACATACGGAGGGTGAATGATGAGTTTACTAAAAAATGCCCTCTATATTGCGCAAAAGGACTTGTATTCAGAGTTAAAAACTAAGCAAGTATTGGCTACGATGATTATTTTTGCAGGGTTGACAATATTAGTATTCAGCTTTGCCTTTGATCCATCAAATAACACTACAAAAGCTGTTATTCCGGGAGTCATATGGGTAATTATCGTTTTTTCTGGAATACTAGGCTTAAATCGCTCTTTCCTTTCGGAACAAAAAAATGACACGATGCAAGGATTACTTATTTCGCCAATGGATCCAACTAGTATTTATTTAGGTAAGTTTTTGGCGAATTTTTCAATGATGATTATTGTGGAATTAGTTGCTGTTCCATTTTTATTCCTCTTGTTTGATTTTAAATACATTGGTAGTTTGCCTTATTTTATCTTTGTCTTATTTATTGGTAGCTTTGGTTTTATAAGTATCGGAACCTTTTTAGCATCACTTGCAGCAAATTCTAAAAGCAGTGAAATGCTGCTGCCATTATTATTATTTCCGGTAACTGCTCCTATTTTAATCGGTGCAGTACAAGCAACAAGAATCATTCTTACCAATCTTGAGAAGCTGCCAGATGCAATAGCATGGATTCAATTAATTGCTGCTTATGATGTCATCTTCTTTGTTCTTTGTTTCTTATTAATTGAATATGTTCTGGAGGTATAAATATGAGTATGAGTCTACAAAAGGAAAAGGCGAGTAAGCCTGTTCCTCCAACAGTTGAACCACCGTCCAAAATACAAACGATTCTGGGGTGGGCATCACTCGTAACGTTAATTGTTGGTTTATATTTAGTATTTTTCTATGCTCCAACTGAAAAAGTGATGGGGCTTGTTCAGAAAATCTTTTTCGTTCACGTTCCAATCGCCTGGATCGGCTTCGGTGCCTTTTTTGTAACATTTGTCTTTAGTATTCTTTATTTAGTAAAAAGAAAAAGAATATATGATACTTACGCTTATGTATCTGCTGAAATAGGAGTTGTTTTTATCACCCTTGTACTACTTACTGGGATGATTTGGGCAAAATCTTCATGGAATACATGGTGGGCATGGGAACCACGCTTAACTACATCATTAATCCTTTGGTTCATCTATGTTGCCTACGTGATGATTCGTCAAATGGACGGAGTTTGGGAAAAGAAAGCAAGACTTGCAGCTGTATTTGGCATTATTGGCTTTGCTGATGTACCAATTGTATTTATGGCGATTAGATGGTGGAATACAAAATTCCATCCAGTTGTATTTGGTGAGGGGAAAGACCAGTCAGGTGGCGGAATAGAGCCTGAAATGTTGGTTGCGCTTCTTACGATGATTGCATTTACAACTATCCTTTATTCATTCCTTCTTGTTAGAGGAGTTTCATTTGAGAAGCTAAAAATTAAGGTTGAACAATATAAAGAGCAGGTCAGAGAATCGATTAGATAAGGAGGGTGTAATATGGAATACATGGTAGCAGGATATGTAATATCAAGTGTTGCAATTATTGGTTATGTACTTCTTCATAGTTTACGCCGAAAGAAGCTTCAAAAGGAAATTGATTTTTTAAACCAATTAGATTAATGATTAGTAGGGCCTGTTAATATAGCAGGCCCTATCCTGGTACCCAAACCTATCATCCATTTAGGAATCTACATGAAAGAACCGGGGGAAGTTTGAATGAATAAACGCGGTATAAAAATTCTTATTTTAGCAGGTGTAATTGGTCTTTTTGTTTATTTTGGGATTTCTCTAGCAACAAAAGGTGAATACACAGGTATTGGTGAGAAAGCTTATGCTTTTGAATTAGAAGATATAGATGGTAAAAAGACAAAGCTATCTGACTATAGTGGACAAGTAGTAATATTAAACTATTTCGCAACTTGGTGTGGTCCTTGTGTCGATGAGGCACCTGAGCTAGAAGCATTTGAACAAGAGTATGGAGATCAATTTAAATTGCTCATAATCGATCTTGGTGAAACACAGGATCGGGTCAAGAAGTTTGTTAAAGAGCATAAAACAACTTCCACCTATCTATTTGATTTCAACAGAAAGGTGTCTAAAGAATATAATGTTGTCGGTCAACCCGAAACCTTTATTATCGATAAAGAAGGCGTTATCCGTGAGCATTATACCGGACCTATTTCTAAAGGCGACCTATATGATTTAGCAGCTAAATATCAATAGGAATAATATTCAAGACACAGTGCACTTTGCGCTGTGTTTTTTTTATTGTCTAGCTGCAGTGGCTAGCCCCTCGAGATCTTAAGCCAATCCGCCCAAAAGGTTAAAGAACAACCTTTCAACCGGCTCGTCTTAAGCTTGTCGGGGCTGACCAAGCCACTTCCGCTTTTATTGTCTAGCTGCAGTGGCTAGGGGCTCGGGGTCACAAGCCAAATCCCTCCAGAGACTAACGTCTCTTGCGTGATTCGTCTTGTGCCTGTCGCCCCTGACCAAGCTTCTTCCGCTTTTATTGTCTAGCTGCAGCGGCTAGCCCCTCGAGGTCTTAAGCCAATCCGTCCAAAAGGTTAAAGAACAACCTTTCGGCCGGCTCGTCTTAAGCTTGTCGGGGCTGACCAAGCCACTTCCGCTTTTCTAGTCATATATTGTCCGAGCAGGCATACATTTTAAATAATGAGAGGTGCACATAAGGGGGAAAAAATGTGGAAACCGTTCTAGCCTTTTTACCAAGAACCATATCTGAACACATTCAGCCAATGCCTCCAAATCTGAAAAGCAAGATTGAGGAAATTAGGGTGCGAATTAATCGTCCTATTGAAGTTACATGCGCTGGAGTACCTAATTTTTTATCTTATATTGCAACTGCTGAAGATGCCATTGCCTTATTAAATAAAATTAGTCAGTTTTCAATTTATGCGATGGAAGAGGAACTAAAACGTGGATATGTCACGATTGAAGGTGGCCATCGCATTGGACTAGCAGGTAAGGTCATTTTAGAGAATGGACAGGTTAAGGCAATTCGAAACATTTCCTCATTTAATATCAGAATAGCCAAAGAAAAAATCGGAATTGCCGAACCTTTGATTCCTTATTTATACAAAGAAAAATGGCTAAATACAATCATCATTGGTGCTCCTCAAACTGGGAAAACTACCTTGCTTCGAGATATTGCTCGAATCATATCCAGCGGAGATTTAAACAGAAGTCGACCGCCTAATAAAATTGGCATTGTCGATGAAAGATCGGAAATAGCAGGCTCAATGAACGGAATTCCACAGCTCAGCTTTGGTCCACGAATAGATGTATTAGACGCTTGTCCTAAGGCAGAAGGAATGATGATGATGATTCGCTCCATGAGTCCTGACGTGCTCATTGTCGATGAAATTGGTCGCAAGGAGGACGCTGAAGCGGTAATAGAAGCAATCAATGCTGGGATTAACCTAATCATGACAACTCATGGTAGTACGCTTTCTGAAATCCAAAAACGACCTTCACTTCAACCTATACTGGAAACGGAACAATTTCAGCGCTTTATTGAGCTAAGTCGAAGTAATGGACCTGGGACGATAACGAGGATTAAAGATCAATCCGGCTATGACCTCCTTAAAGCGAGAGTGACTTAATATGATGAAAATTATTGGGGCAGCTTTTATTATTGTCGCCACTACATGGACAGGTTTTGAGGCATCGCGACACCTAAGTGAACGACCAAGACAACTCCGTATGTTAAAATCTGCGCTTCAATCCTTAGACGCTGAAATCATGTATGGTCATACACCTTTACATGAAGCTTCAAAACGTCTATCAACCCAAATGGCAAAACCGCTGTCATGGTTTTTTGAAAGCTTCGCAACAAAGCTAATGAGCGGTGACACGACGGTAAAGCTGGCATGGGAAGAAAGTTTAAAGGAAGTTTGGAAATTGACAGCTTTTAAGCAAGGAGAATTCGAAATTATGAAACAGTTTGGTGAAACACTGGGTCGTCATGATCGGATTTCACAGCAAAAACAAATCCTGCTGGCACTTAGTCACTTGGAAAGAGAAGAGCTAGATGCATATGAAAGACAGGCAAAATACGAAAAAATGGTGAAAAGTCTTGGTTTTCTATCAGGTCTATTGCTAATTATTCTGCTCCTGTAGAAACAACCATATAATCATATATGATTTTCAGACTAGCGGAAACGTAGGAGGAGAAATAAATGGGGTTAGAAGTAGATGTTATTTTTAAAATTGCCGGAGTTGGTATCGTCGTCGCATTTTTGCACACCATTCTTGATCAGGTTGGCAAAAAGGAATACGCCCAATGGGTCACCTTGTTTGGATTTATCTATATTTTGTTTATGGTGGCTTCGATTGTAGATGATCTCTTTCAAAAAATTAAATCAGTTTTTCTATTTCAAGGATAGGAGGAGTGAGCGATTGAAATTCTTCAAATTATCGGTATCGCCCTAGTCTCCACCTTCCTCGCCCTTATTTTAAAGGAGCAAAAGCCCAATTTTGCTTTCCTGCTAGTTGTATTTGTTGGTTGTTCAATTTTTCTAATACTGGTCGATCAAATTTACGGCATTATCCAAATGATTGAAAAAATTGCTATTAATGCCAAGGTTAACCTCATTTATGTTGAGACCATTTTAAAAATAATTGGAATTGCTTATATTGCTGAATTTGCAGCTCAAATCACCAAAGATGCTGGGCAGGGAGCAATAGCCTCGAAGATTGAACTTGCTGGGAAAATACTTATTTTGGCAATGGCAATTCCCATATTAACGGTGATGATTGAAACGATTATTAAGCTGATTCCTAATTAATCGAGGCTAGAGGTGAAACAAGAAATGAGGCAATATTTGCAGATAATTCCAATCATCATTCTATTAATCAGTCTTATTTTTGGTATCACTCACAATGTACAAGCTGTCGAAAGTGTTGAAAATGAGGAAGAAACTACGACAGAAAAGATTGTCGATGCGCAATTGGAAGGACTGGAAATCGATGAATTAAAACAATTTTGGGATGATATTGTTCATCAATACGGTGGCTTTTTACCTGAGAGCCAAAAGGGTAGTTTATATGATTTTATCAAAGGAAGTAAGGATTTCTCACTAAAGGAATGGACCTCTGGCTTGGTGAAATTTGCCTTTCACGAATTGATATCCAATGGAAAGCTGCTTGGTTCATTGATTCTATTAACAGTGTTTAGTATGTTTCTCCAATCCTTGCAAAACGCATTTGAGAAAGGGACTGTAAGCAAAGTAGCTTACGCGATCGTCTTTATGGTACTGATGATTATCGCTTTAAATAGCTTTCATATTGCCATGCAATATACCAATGATGCTATAGGTGCGATGATTGACTTTATCCTAGCGTTAATCCCATTGTTGCTGGCGTTAATTGCATCTTCTGGAGGAGTAATATCGGCTGCATTTTTTCACCCGGTAATCTTATTTTTAATGAATGTCAGCGGATTGTTTATCCAAGCTGTTATTCTGCCGATGTTATTTCTTGCTACGCTATTGAGCATTGTCAGCATCCTGACTGAGCATTATAAGGTCACTCAATTAGCTCAGCTTCTAAGGAACTGGAGCATCGGTCTTCTTGGCTTGTTCATTACCATTTTTCTAGGAGTTATTTCTGTTCAAGGAGCATCGACAGCAGTAACAGATGGTATTACGATTCGAACAGCTAAATTTATTACGGGAAATTTTATCCCTGTGATTGGAAGGATGTTCACAGATGCCACCGATACAGTGATTAGTGCTTCGGTTATTTTAAAAAACACAGTTGGGATAGCAGGAGTAGGGATACTTTTGCTAATTGTGGCTTTTCCAGCATTGAAAATATTAATCATTGCGTTTATATACAAATTTGCCGCGGCAATCCTTCAGCCTTTAGGAGGAGGCCCCATTATATCTTGCTTGGATATCATTTCCAAGAATGTAATTTACGTTTTTGCAGCATTGGCGATCGTTTCATTAATGTTTTTTTTAAGCATTACCGTCATCATTGCTGCTGGAAATTTGACGATGATGGTTAGGTAGGTGAGCATACTTGGAATTTCTTAAAGAATGGATCACCAATATTATTTTATTTGTTTTGCTCGCAACGGTTATTGACATGCTCTTACCGAATACAAATTTACAAAAATATACCAAAATGGTCACTGGCTTATTGTTAATAGCCGTTATATTAACGCCAATTTTTAAGTTAATCTCTAGCGATTTTGAAAAACAAATTGCTACGATTTCATTTTGGAAGAACGATGAAACAGAAAAGATGGAAAATTTAATAGAATCTAAGAAAAGTGAAATACAAACCTCACAACAAGCATATATTTTAGAAACAATGGCTGTCCAACTTGAAAAGGATGCGAAAGAGGAGTTGATGGAAAAGCACGGATTGAAAATTTCTAATATCAAGTTATTGATAGATGAAGAGCAAATGCTAAACTTCCCGGAAAATTTGGAAAAGGTCATTGTAACGGTTGAGGAGCCGAAATCACGAGAGGAAGCAATAGAAGTTGTTAAAACAGTCGAAATAAGCACTCATGAACCTCTTCCATCGAAGACAAAGAACGAAAGCGAGCAGGTGGAGATCGCTTCATTTCTCTCAAAAAAATGGGATATTGCACAGCACACCATTGAGGTAGAAATGGTAGAAGGGGGGAAATCGGATCACAATGGATAAAGATAAAGGCCCGATAGCAAGGATTAAAAGGCTCCTTTCAAACGATGATTCCTCAAACAAAAAACCGGGTAAATATCAATATTTAGTAATAGTATTGGTGGTTGGAGCAGCAATCATGCTCTTAAGCAATCTATTTATTGATCATAACACTAATTCAAACGTTCCAGTGTTTAATGGTGACAATGGAAAGCAGCAAAATGAAGAGGTCCCAGCCTTTGGTCAAAAAAGTTCCAAGGAAAATGACATTATAAAAAACTATGAAGAGGCATATGAAAATCAGCTAAAAGAAGCGTTAGAAGGAATACAAGGTGTCGGAGAAGTTACAGTTGTTGTCAACGTGGATTCAACTGAAAAGCAAGTGTTGGAAAAAAACTCCAAATCACAAACACAAACAACTGATGAAACTGATCGCGAAGGTGGGAAGCGAAAGGTTGAGGATTCGCAACAAGAGCAAAATCTCGTGATTATTCGCGAGGGAGAAAAGGAAGTTCCTATCATTGTAGAGACAAAAAAGCCAGAAATACGCGGTGTGCTAGTAGTGGCTAAAGGTGCTGATAATATTCAGGTGAAAAAGTGGATTATTGAAGCGGTAACTCGTGCACTTGATGTACCAAGTCATCGAGTTGCGGTTATGCCGAAAAAAAGTTAAGGGGGCTAATATAATGTTATTGAAAAAGCAAACAGTTTGGCTGTTAACGATGTTAAGTTTAGTGGTAGTTTTATCTGTGTACTACATTACATCACCTGAACAAAAAGCCACGAATATGGCAAATGTCGAGGAGAAAGCAAAAGAGAAAAAATCAGCTGATACTACAACCTCTGATGATGGAAAAACTGTTATTTCCGGAGTTGCCAGTGATGAGGTATTTGAAGCTTTACGTCTCGAATTAGAGGATCAACGAAATGAAATGAAAGAACAATTAAACGAAATCATGGCATCAACAGACCTTTCTGCTGAAAAGAGAAGCGAGGCATACGATCAAATGAAAAGCCTCGATGAGCTGGCTAAAAAGGAAAATGTCTTAGAAACATTAATTAAAACAATGGGATATGATGATGCGCTAGTTCGTGCAGATGGCGAAAAGGTCAGAATTACTGTAAAATCAAAAGACCATTCGGCTTCAGCCGCAAATGACATAATTCAACTTGTTCGGACAGAAATCGGGGAATTGGAGAATGTTGTCGTAGATTTCCAGCCGACAAAATAAAAAGATACCAAACTTGAACGATAGATAATATTTTTGGTGATTTAATCCACCGGGAAAATTTGGAATAATTATGAAAAAACAGGGAAAACCACTGCTGGTTTTCCCTGTTTTAGTGGTTTTTAATAAAAAAAATAAAAAATTTTTATAAATTTGGAATAAAATAAATTCACTTTCTTTTCAGAAAAGTTTATTATATTATTGTAATTTGATTAGCAACAAAAAATCTGAGATGATTCCAATATTGAAATATTTTGGATAAATATCGTATGATAGTAGTAGCTAGTCATAATAAAAATAATATAAATAGTGGGACAAGGAGTGTCAAAAAATGTTGAAAGTACAAGAAATTCGCGAATTAATTAAGTTGGTTGACAATTCTAGCATCAATGAGTTTGTTTACGAGCATGATGATTACAAAATTAAAATGAAAAAAAATGCTGAAAAGGTTATCGTTGCTGAAGCAGCACCAGTAGTTACTGCTGCACCTGCACCTGTAGCTAGTGCACCAGCTGCTCCAAAAGCTGTTGAAACAGCTGCAGTTAGCGCACCAGCACCACAAGCTGCGCCAAGCCCAGCACCAGTTGCTACTGCTGATGTAGAAAATCTACATAAGATTACATCACCAATGGTTGGAACTTTCTACGCAGCTCCATCACCAGATGCTGATGCATATGTAAAAGTTGGTCAACAAGTTTCAGACGAAAGTATCGTATGTATCGTTGAAGCTATGAAACTTTTCAACGAAATTGAAGCAGAAGTAAAAGGTGAAATCGTAGAAATCCTAGTAAAAGACGGACAACTTGTAGAATATGGCCAACCTTTATTCTTGGTTAAGCCTGAATAAGGAGCGTTTCTAAAATGATAAAAAAATTACTTATTGCCAACCGAGGAGAAATTGCAGTTCGTGTAATTCGCGCATGTCGTGAGCTTGGAATCGAATCTGTTGCAGTATACTCTGAAGCAGATAAAGATGCTCTTCATGTTCAAATTGCAGACGAAGCATATTGTATTGGACCAACTCTATCAAAAGATAGTTATCTAAACACAACTAATATAATTAGTGTAGCTAAAAAAGCTAATTGTGATGCTATTCACCCTGGATATGGATTTTTAGCAGAAAATGCTGATTTCGCTGAACTATGCCGCGAAGTTAACATTATCTGGGTAGGTCCATCTCCAGAAGCGATTAACCAAATGGGTACAAAAGACGTGGCTCGTCGTACGATGGAGGCTGCTGGAGTACCAATCGTTCCTGGTTCTAAAGGAATTATTAAGGATGTAGAAGAAGCAATCGCTTTAGCAAATGACATGGGTTATCCAGTTATTATTAAAGCTACTGCCGGTGGTGGTGGTAAAGGTATCCGTGTAGCACGTGACGAAGAAGAGCTTATTAAAGGTATTAATATGACTCAACAAGAAGCTGCGGCTGCATTCGGAAACCCTGGCGTTTACATTGAAAAATATATTGAAGATTTCCGCCACGTTGAAATTCAAGTTCTTGGAGATCAACATGGTAAAGTACTTCACTTAGGTGAGCGTGATTGTACAATTCAAAGACGTTTGCAAAAACTTCTTGAGGAGTCTCCATCACCAGCTCTTGACGGAGAACTTCGTAAAGAAATGGGTGAAGCAGCAGTAAAAGCTGCAAAAGCAGTTGATTATACTGGTGCAGGTACGATAGAATTTATTTATGATTATCGCAATCGTAAATTCTATTTCATGGAAATGAATACTCGTATTCAAGTTGAGCATCCTGTTACTGAAATGGTAACTGGAATCGACTTAATTAAAGAGCAAATCAAAGTTGCTAACGGGGAACATCTACAATATGATCAAGAAGATATCACATTTAATGGCTGGTCTATTGAATGCCGGATCAATGCTGAGAACCCTGCGAAAAACTTTATGCCTTCACCTGGTAAAATCAATATGTATTTAACTCCAGGTGGATATGGTGTGCGTATGGATTCAGCTGCTTATCCTGGTTATTCTATTCCACCATTCTATGATTCCATGATTGCGAAAGTAATTGTTCACGGAAACACTCGTGAAGAAGCGATTGCAAAAATGAAACGTGCGTTAAGTGAATTCGTTATTGAAGGTGTTCATACAACGATTCCTTTCCACTTAAAGCTTCTTAACAATGAAACATTTGTAGAAGGGCAATTCAACACTAAGTTTTTAGAATTGCATGATGTGATGAAGGAAGATTAATACGGAGGTGCTTTTTGGATGAGTGAAAATATCTTGGAGATGAATCAAGAAAACAATGGGCATGGGAAGGTTGAAATTGCTCCTGAAGTGATTGAAGTCATTGCTGGAATTGCCGCTAGCGAAGTGGAAGGCGTATCACAAATGCGTGGAAATTTTGCTTCAGGCGTTGTAGAACGATTAGGTAAGAAAAATCATGGTAAAGGGGTTAAGGTTGAACTAACGGAGGAAGGCATTAAAGTTGATGTTTATTGCATTCTGAAGTTTGGTATTTCAATTCCGACTGTTGCCCAAAAAATCCAAGACAATATTCGCCAAGCACTTCTGAATATGACGGCACTGGAACCAGTTGAAGTCAATATTCATATTGTCGGAATTCAATTCGAAACGCAAAAAGCTGAAAACGAATACGACCAAGAAATATAAAAAAAGAACCAAAGGCACAGTATTTGTGTCTTTGGTTTTTTTCTCTTTTACTCAGAGTTGTGCTATTATCTATATAGGAAATTGGATATTGGATATTTAGTGCTAAAGGAGTATTTTTATGAAAAGAAGAACAGCAAGAGAAAAGGCTCTACAGGCCCTGTTTCAGATTGATTTAAGTCAAACTGAGGTAGATGCTGCGATTGAGCATGTTTTGGAAGACCTTCCACACGATGATTACTTAAACCAGTTGGTAACAGGCGTTGTCTTACATAAACAGGAAATTGACGAGATGATTAAAAGTAAACTAGAAAATTGGACGTTGGAACGACTTGCACCCGTTGATCGTAATTTGTTAAGAATTGCCGTGTTTGAATTATTATTCTGCAAGGAATCTGTTCCGGCCAATGTTGTGTTAGACGAAGCAATCGAGATTGCCAAGCTCTATGGCGATGACCAATCTAGCCGTTTCGTAAACGGAGTCTTATCAAAAGTTAAAGAACAAATTGCTTAAACAGTAACTAGCTTTCTGAACAAAGGGGGAAAAACAATGAGTGCTACACTCATTAGTGGGAAAGAAATAGCAAATAAAAAGAAAAGTGAAATTGCAGCTGAAGTAGAAGCGCTAAAACAAGCGGGAGTAACTCCAGGCTTAGTAGTAATTCTAGTAGGAAATAATCCTGCTTCAAGAACCTATGTAACAAGCAAGGAAAAAACCTGTAAGGAATTAGGCATGCATTCGGTATTAATCGAGCTTCCAGAAACGACTACTGAGCAAGAATTGCTTAATAAAATTGATGAACTAAATCATGATGAAAAAATTCATGGTATCCTTGTGCAGTTACCCGTGCCAGAACACATTAATGAAACAAGTATTATTGAGGCGATTTCTCCTGAAAAGGATGTTGATGGCTTCCACCCGATTAATGTTGGTCGAATGATGACCGGTCAAGATGCATTTTTACCATGTACTCCATATGGGGTAATGGTTATGATGAAGGAAATGGGAATTGAAATTGCTGGTAAGCATGTCGTTGTGATTGGCCGAAGCAATATTGTCGGCAAACCGCAAGGACAATTGTTTTTGAACGAAAATGCAACTGTAACTTACGTTCACTCGAAAACAGTGGATATTAAATCTATTACAAAACAAGCAGATATTTTAGTAGCAGCAGTAGGTAGACCATACTTTGTAACAGAGGATTTCATCAAACCAGGTGCAGTTGTTATTGACGTTGGAATCAACCGTAATAGTGAAGGTAAGCTTTGCGGAGATGTTGATTTTGATCAAGTAAAAGAAAAAGCTAGCTATATTACGCCAGTTCCTGGTGGAGTTGGGCCGATGACGATTACAATGCTCATGTATAATACTTTAAAATCTGCCAAAAAAGCACTAGCAAAATTGCAAAACGCATAAATGACAAGCCTGTTCCATCCTTATATGTTAGAAAATGAATTTGTCCCCTTTAAGTGACGAATTGTACTTCTAAATTTATAATAGATGGGATGGGTTTTTGTATATGTAGCAATTGTAAATCTATTAATAAGTGTGTGTTGGGCTTTCACATGATCACCATAAGCATTTTACTGAAAGGGGTACTTTATGGAGCAACGTTACTTAACGGTTATAGCTTTAACACGATACATAAAGCGAAAATTTGATGCGGACCCCCATCTTCAAGATTGTTATGTTAAAGGAGAAATTTCTAATTTCAAGCAGCATTCAAGCGGACATATGTATTTAACATTAAAGGATGAAAAAGCGCGGATCCTCGCAGTAATGTTTGCAAGAGAGAATCGTCACATAAAATTTCAACCGGAAAATGGGATGCAAGTATTAATTCGTGGCGATTTATCAGTTTATGAACAGAGCGGTCAATATCAAATTTACATAAAAGAAATGAAACCTGATGGAATTGGAGAACTATATCTTGCATACGAGCAATTAAAGGAAAAGCTCACAAAAGAAGGTTTATTTTCTCAAAGCAATAAAAAAACTTTGCCGAAATTTCCGAACACAGTGGGCGTTATTACTTCTCCTACTGGTGCTGCGATTCGCGATATTGTTTCAACAATAAAACGAAGATATCCAATTGCTAATATCATGTTATTACCTGCATTAGTTCAAGGTGAGCAAGCAGCCCCTTCTGTTGCTAAGGCAATTGAAAAGGCCAATACAATTGGTGCTATAGATGTATTAATTGTAGGTCGTGGCGGGGGCTCTATTGAGGAGTTATGGGCATTTAATGAAGAGGTCGTTGCTAGAGCGATTTTTACCTCAAACATCCCGATTATTTCGGCTGTTGGGCATGAAACCGATTTTACGATTGCAGACTTTGTTGCTGATTTACGTGCACCTACCCCAACTGCAGCTGCAGAGCTGGCGGTTCCTCATATTGATGATTTACTAGAGCGTATCTTAAATCGCAAAGCAAGAATGTTACGGGCAATGAAGGAAAAAATGAATGCTCAAAGGCTTCGTTTAACGAGGATAAATCGGTCTTATGCTTTTCGTTACCCACATAAACTGTATGAACAAAAGCTAGAGCAATTAGACCGACGCACAGAGCAGCTTGTTCGTAGTACGAATAAAATGGTTGAACTAAAAAGGTTAGAGCATCAACATTTACATAATCGTTTAATTCGTAACGCTCCTGAAAAGAAAATTCAAGAAGCAATAACGATGCAGGTGCGCTTAAAGAAATCCCTTACCAGGGCAATGCAAGTGATATTATCGAAAAAGAAAGCGGAATATCACCAACAGCTTTCAAAGTTAGATGCACTTAGCCCGTTAAAAATAATGGAGCGCGGTTACAGTCTTGTTTTTTCAGAAGAGCAGAATTTAATTAGTAAAACGTCCCAAGTACATCCTGAACAGGAAATTTCGGTGAGATTGTCCGATGGTAATCTGCAATGTAAGGTAGTCGACATAAAGGAGAGTATATAAATGGCAGAACAACAAACACAAACCTTTGAAGAAGCAATGGAAAAACTAGAAAGCTTAGTAGATCGACTTGAAGAGGGGGATGTTCCTCTTGAAGAGGCAATTTCCATTTATAAGGAAGGAATGGAGTTATCTAAGCTGTGTCATGATAAGCTTACAGTAGTGGAAGAACAGCTTACTCAAATTTTAACTGATGACGGTCAGATTAAGAGCTTTGCCGTAAACGAGGAGGAATAATTGTGTCAAATCAAACCTTAGCATCTTTTTCCGGGGAGCATAAGCTCCTATTGGAGAATCGACTTGAAGCCTTTATAGAAGAATTGCAAGCTCCAATACATTTAAAGGAATCGATGCTGTACTCGTTAAAAGCAGGAGGCAAGCGAATTCGCCCATTGCTATTATTCGCAACGCTGGAGGCCTTTGGAATAGATACTAAAAAAGGTTTATATCCAGCAACCGCAATTGAAATGATTCATACATATTCGTTAATTCATGATGATCTTCCAAGCATGGATGATGATGATTTGCGGAGAGGAAAACCGACAAATCATAAAGTGTTTGGCGAGGCACTCGCCATTTTAGCAGGAGATGGTTTATTAACATACAGTTTCCAGGTGTTAGCAAACATGCCGGAAGAACATAGCGATTCCAAAACTAAAATTGCTCTTATTTCATTGTTAGCAACTGCTGCTGGCGCTGAGGGAATGGTCGGCGGACAGGTTGCTGACATTGAAGGAGAAGGCAAACAGTTAACGCTAGAAGAGCTGGAGTATATCCACTTACATAAAACTGGCAAACTCTTAGTGTGCAGTGTCATGTCAGCGGCAATAATCGCTAAAGCAAGTGGAGAACAACTGCAGGCATTAGAAAAATTTGCTCAGCATCTCGGCATGGCTTTTCAAATTCGCGATGACATCCTTGATGTCGAAGGAAATCAAGAACTTATTGGTAAGCCACTTGGAAGTGACATAGAAAATTCAAAAAGTACTTATCCAGTCTTGTTAACGATGGCTGGCGCAAAAGAGGCCATGCAGAAGCACTTTGAAGCAGCTAAATACCATCTTCAATCCACTGGATTAGACACGTTGATCCTCGAAGAAATAACAGACCTTGTAGTATTAAGAGAATCTTAAAATTATGTCAATTTATAAGAGGTTTGAGAGGTCAGACTATTTATGATATAATCTAGCCGAAGTATGTATTTATGCATGTATTAATACGAAGTAATATACTGTAGGCGATAGTTGGGAATCATTATTTGTTCTGTTGATGGACATACGGATGCCGTTATCACATATGTGTTAGCGGCTCTTTTTTCAGCATAAAAGTAAAATAAATTTCGAATTCATTATATTTAGTCCCTTTCGTAACACCACTATCTATCGTCAGAACTTAGAAACGAAAGTGAGTGATCCGTATATGGATCTATTATCGATTAAAGACCCTTCATTTCTTAAAAACCTATCCAATGAAGAATTGGAAAAACTCAGCCGAGAAATCCGTAATTTTTTGATTGAAAAATTATCAAAAACTGGAGGGCATATCGGACCTAATTTAGGCGTAGTCGAATTAACCATCGCACTTCATAAGTGCTTTGACAGTCCAAAGGATAAAATCATTTGGGATGTGGGTCATCAAGCTTATGTTCATAAAATTTTGACTGGTCGTGCTTCAGAGTTTCATACCTTACGACAATTTCACGGTTTAAGTGGTTTCCCGAAGATGGTCGAAAGTGAGCATGATGTATGGGAAACTGGTCACAGTTCGACCTCTCTATCAGCAGCGATGGGAATGGCGATTGCTAGGGACTTAAAAAAAGAGAATTCACATATTCTCCCTGTTATTGGTGATGGTGCATTAACCGGTGGAATGGCGTTAGAAGCGTTAAACCATATTGGTCATGAAAAGAAGAACATTATTGTGATTTTAAATGATAATGAAATGTCAATTGCTCCTAATGTTGGTGCCTTGCATAGTGTCCTAGGACGCTTAAGAACTGCAGGCAAATACAATTGGGTAAAAGATGAGTTGGAGTTATTACTAAAAAAGGTACCTGCTGTTGGTGGGAAACTAGCTGCAACAGCTGAACGAATTAAAGATAGTTTAAAATATTTATTTGTATCTGGCATGTTTTTTGAAGAACTAGGCTTTACGTATTTAGGTCCAGTAGATGGTCATAATTTTGAAGAGCTTTTTGAAAATTTCACCTACGCCAAAAAAACAGAGGGACCAGTCCTTCTACATGTCATTACTAAAAAAGGAAAAGGATATCATCCTGCTGAATCTGATAAAATAGGAACTTGGCATGGTACCGGTCCTTATAAAATTGATACAGGCGACTTCGTTAAGCCAGATCATGCCCCGCCTGCATGGAGCTCATTAGTGAGTGAAACCGTAAGGAAGTTAGCGAGAGAGGATTCTCGTATTGTGGCAATTACTCCGGCAATGCCAGTTGGCTCTAAACTTGAAGGGTTCGCTAAGGAGTTTCCAGATCGCATGTTTGACGTTGGGATTGCTGAACAGCATGCCGCAACAGTTGCTGCAGGATTAGCGACCCAAAACATGAAGCCATTCCTTGCAATTTATTCAACCTTTTTGCAAAGAGCCTATGATCAGGTTGTTCATGATATTTGTCGGCAAAATTTAAACGTATTCATTGGAATTGATCGGGCGGGCTTAGTTGGTGCAGATGGAGAAACCCATCAAGGTGTATTTGATATTGCCTTCCTCCGCCATTTACCGAATTTGGTGCTGATGATGCCAAAGGATGAAAATGAAGGCCAGCATATGGTCAATACTGCTGTTCAATATGATGATGGACCAATCGCTTTACGTTACCCGCGTGGAAATGGTCTTGGTGTACCGATGGATAAAGACTTAAAAACGATCGAAATCGGCACTTGGGAAGTACTTAAAGAAGGTAAGGATGCTGTTATTTTAACATTCGGAACAACGATTCCAATGGCATTAGCGGCAGCTAATTACCTAGAAAAAGAAGGGCTTTCAATTAGGGTTGTTAATGCTCGATTTATTAAACCATTTGATGAAAAAATGCTTTTAAACATCTTCGCAGAAGATATTCCAGTGTTAACGATTGAAGAGGCGATACTTCAAGGTGGATTTGGCAGTGCAGTAATTGAATTTGCTCATGATAATGAGTACTATTCTACTGTTATCGACCGTATCGGTATACCTGATCGCTTTATCGAACATGGAGATGTTGACGAATTATTAAGAGAAATTGAATTCACTACCGAAAGTGTTATTCAAAAGCTCCAATTATTAGTTGGAGAAAAAAGTAAAGGTCATTGCTCATGAAAATGAAAAAAGAACGAATTGATGTTTTGCTCGTGGAAAGAGGTTTTTTTGAAACGAGAGAAAAAGCTAAACGAGCCGTTATGGCTGGACTTGTATACAGTAATGAAATGAGATTGGATAAGCCTGGTGAGAAGGTAAATGGAGATATTGAAATAACGGTTAAAGGTAATGCGCTCCCATATGTTAGTCGTGGCGGATTAAAGCTTGAGAAGGCATTGAGGGAATTTAACCTTGAAGTGAAAGATAAAATCCTAATTGATATTGGCTCATCCACAGGTGGCTTTACTGACTGTGCCTTGCAAAATGGAGCTAAAATGTCTTATGCCGTAGATGTTGGCTATAATCAGCTCGCCTGGAAGCTTAGACAGGATGAACGGGTTGTTGTAATGGAGCGAACTAATTTTCGGTATATGACACCTGCTGATTTGGAAAAAGGAATGCCCACCTTTGCCTCAATCGATGTCTCATTTATTTCTTTAAAGCTTATATTACCGGTGTTAAAAACCTTGTTGGTTCCTGGTAGTGACGTTGTCGCTCTCGTGAAACCGCAGTTTGAAGCGGGGCGCGAACAGGTTGGTAAAAAAGGCATTGTTCGAGATGCGAAGGTGCACATTAGTGTTCTCGAGGAAATGATAACCTTTGCACAAGGAATAGGATTTACCATCGCTGATTTATCGTATTCACCTATTACTGGGGGAGATGGAAATATTGAATTTCTACTCCATTTACATTGGGGTGGTAATGATGAGACCGAAAGCGGCGATATGTTATTATCAAAAACTCCGGAGCAAATCGTTTCAGAAGCGCATCTTGACTTAAAATCAAAAAAAACAGAGGAATAAGCTTTGTGCTTATTCCTTTTTCACTATTATCATGCAACAGTTCTGTCACTTTTTGTTAGAAGGGTATACATGTGCAGGAAAATCGGCTACCATATTAATATAAAATACTACATATAGTGCGTAATTTGAGAAATTTCGGGGTGATTATTGAATATGAATAAAGGCCAACGCCATATCAAAATTCGCGATATTATTGCTAATAATGATATCGAAACACAGGATGAATTAGTTGACCGACTTAAAGGTGACGGTTATAACGTTACACAGGCAACCGTTTCAAGGGATATCAAAGAGCTTCATTTAGTTAAGGTCCCTTTACCGGATGGGAGATATAAATATAGTTTACCGGCTGATCAACGCTTTAATCCATTGCAGAAATTAAAGCGTACTTTATTAGATGCTTTTGTGAAGATTGATGCCGCAAGTCATTTGATTGTGATGAAAACATTACCAGGAAACGCAATGGCGATTGGGGCATTAATTGATAATTTAGATTGGGAAGAAATTATGGGAACCATTTGTGGTGACGATACCATTTTAATTATTTGTCGTTCACCTGAAAATACAGAGATTATTTCAAAACGCTTCTTGGAAATGCTATAGGCTTGAGGTGAGGACTTTTGCTAAGTGAATTATCTATTCGTAATTTTGCAATTATCGAAGCTTTAACGGTATCTTTTGAAAAAGGTTTAACGGTATTAACGGGAGAAACTGGTGCAGGTAAATCAATTATCATTGATGCAATTCATTTATTAGCAGGTGGTAGAGGCTCATCGGAGTTTATTCGGCATGGGGAAGAAAAATCTGAGCTTGAAGGGTTATTTATCGTAGATGATACTAGACATCGTGTCTTCGAAAAAGCAAAGGAATTTGGTATTGAAATAGACGAGGATGGCATGGTAGTTCTTCGCCGTGATATGACGAGAACCGGAAAAAGTGTGTGCCGCGTGAACGGGAAATTAGTGACCATTGCTGTTTTACGAGAATTTGGTTCCACATTAATTGATATTCATGGTCAGCATGAGCATCAGGATTTAATGAATGAAACAAGACACTTGGCTTTATTGGACCAATTTAGCGGAGAAGAGCTAGTAGTTGCCCATATTGAATATCAGCGTGTTTTTAAAAGGTACGAGGAAACGAAGCTTCGACTAAAGGCGTTAAGTGAAAATGAACAAAAAATGGCACATCGTCTGGATTTACTACAGTTTCAATTGGATGAAATTCAAAACGCTGAGTTAAAATTAAATGAGGATGAAGAGCTACAAAACGAAAAGCAAAAGCTATCTAACTTTGAACGAATTTTTTCTTCGTTAAAATCGAGCTATTCTTCATTGTCTAGCGAGCAGACAGGCTTGGATTGGATTGGCATGGCCATGGGTCACCTCGAAGATGTTGCCGAATTAGATGACGAATATCGAGATATGCTTGAGCAAGTATCGAATAGTTTTTATGTGTTGGAAGATACAGCTCGTACAATTCGCAATAAGCTAGATGAAATGGAATATGATCCAGGGCGAATGAATGAAATTGAGGAAAGATTGACAGAAATCAACCAATTAAAACGTAAATATGGAAAAACAATTGAAGAAATCCTCGAGTATGGGGCTAAAATTGAAGAAGAAATCGAAACGATTCAAAATAAAGAAACACATATTCATCAATTAGAGATTGAGTTATCTTCATTGACAAAAGATCTAACTCTAGAGGCGAAACAGGTAAGTGATTTACGGAAAAAATCCGCAAAACTTTTAACTAAACTGATTCATCGTGAACTAAAGGAACTTTATATGGAGAAAACGGTCTTTGAAATAATTTTTACCGACATAGACGGGTTTTCTAAAACAGGCAAAGATGCTGTTGAATTTTACATATCAACTAATCCGGGAGAACCGGTAAAGCCGCTTGCGAAAATTGCATCAGGCGGAGAAATGTCACGGATCATGCTTGCTCTAAAAAGTATTTTTTCTGCTCACCAAGGTGTTACATCCATTATTTTTGATGAGGTGGATACTGGGGTAAGTGGTCGAGTTGCTCAAGCGATAGGTGAAAAAATCCATAAAATTTCCAATAATTCACAAGTGCTATGTATTTCCCATTTACCACAAGTTGCTGCTATGGCTGATACTCATTTATTCATTGCCAAAAAAATTAAAGATGGAAGAACTACTACAACTTTAACACCTCTTGCAGCAGAAGAAAAAATTAGTGAAATTGGCAGAATGATTTCAGGTGCTGAATTAACTGATTTAACGAAGCAACATGCAGAGGAATTACTACACCTTGCTGAGAAAATGAAAGTCATAACATGAAAAGCTATCCAAACTGGGTAGCTTTTTTATATTGTTGGCAGTTATAAATGCTTCTATTGGAGGCAAAATTAAAGGTGTAGCCAATTAAAAAGTGTGTAGACTAGAAGCGAGGAGAGTGAAAAAATGGATTTTGATCAGCTTAGAAAAATAATTGGTGGAATTCTCCTTGTTTCATTAATTTCTCTTGGGTTATATGAACCTTTTCAACAATATATTACAATTCCAAACCAACTTACTCTTTTTGAAGGTGAGCATTATTCGCTACCAACATCTGCTCCTGTAACAGCAACCATTGCCACAAACGATTCATCGGTCGAATTAAACCATCAAAATCATTCATTGACATTAGAAGCCAATGAACAAGGAAACGATGAAATGGTACTGCATCTCGCAGGAATCCCGATAAAAAAGGTTGATGTCAATGTATTGAAAAATTTTCGGGTTATACCTGGCGGGCAATCAATCGGTGTAAAACTAAATACTGTTGGTGTTCTTGTGGTAGGGCACCATCAGGTTGACACACAAACAGGAAAAGTGTCTCCGGGTGAACTAGCAGGAATTAAAGTTGGTGATATTATTACCCAAATTAATGGAAAGCCGATTGAGAAAATGACGGATGTCGCTCCGTATGTTCAAGACTCAGGAAAATCGGGTTTACCATTAGATATTGTCGTTAATCGTGAAAATGAAAAAATTAATACTCAGCTTAAGCCCATGAGGGATAAGGACGAACAAACCTATAAGCTTGGCTTATATATTCGCGATTCTGCAGCTGGAATAGGGACAATGACGTTTTATCATCCTGGAACACATAAATATGGTGCTTTAGGCCATGTCATTTCCGACATGGACACCAAGAAACCAATTGTTGTGGAGGATGGTCAAATTGTCAGATCGACTGTTACTTCGATTGAAAAAGGCAGTAATGGAGATCCTGGCGAGAAGTTAGCGCGCTTCTCCACCGATCGCGAAGTAATAGGAAATATTAATCGAAACAGTCCATTTGGGATTTTTGGTGAATTAAATAAGGATATTCAGAATGGAGTTATGGATAAACCACTGCCAATTGCTTTGTCTCATCAGGTTAAAGAAGGACCTGCACAGATACTGACAGTTGTGGATAATGATAAGGTTGACCTCTTCGATATTGAAATCGTTAGTACTATTCCGCAGAAATTTCCTGCTACAAAGGGAATGGTCATTAAAGTGACAGACCCAAAGCTCCTTGAGAAAACGGGCGGAATTGTACAAGGGATGAGTGGAAGTCCAATTATTCAAAACGGAAAAGTAATCGGGGCTGTAACTCATGTTTTTGTAAACGATCCGACGAGTGGCTATGGTGTTCATATCGAATGGATGTTAAATGAGGCTGGCATTGATATTTATGAAAAAGGAAAAAGTAAAGCATCATAACATCGTCAATGTTGATTGAATATTATCCACCGAATAGTAATTTTCAAAATAGGCGATCACTCGCCTATTTTTTATCGAATAAATATGGTAGAATATTTTTAATGACGCTTAAATATTTTTCGACAAATCGAAGATTTTGCTATTTGTCAACTGCCGAAACAAGTCGAATCCATTAGAAAAAACGAGAAAAAATTAGATATTGCAGATTTTTTAGAAAATTTCAAAAAAATCGAAAGGAATTTTTGTTGCATTGTCGAATTTCTCCATTAGAATATAAATTAGATGGATCGACTTACAAAGGGCTGAGGAGGAAACAATTAGTGAAAAAAATTAAAGTGTGTGTTGTAGATGACAATAGAGAATTAGTTGGACTTTTAGAGGAATATATTTCTTCGCAAGAGGATATGGAAGTAGTCGGGGTCGCTCATAATGGTCAGGATTGCCTGGATATTTTAGCGGATACTACACCAGATGTTCTTGTTTTAGATATTATTATGCCTCATTTAGACGGACTTGCCGTATTAGAAAAGCTTCGTGAATCCAACCGAACAAGCTTCCCAAATGTTATCATGTTAACTGCTTTTGGACAGGAAGATGTAACTAAGAAAGCTGTTGAACTTGGTGCTTCATATTTCATTCTAAAACCATTTGATATGGAAAATTTAGCTAATCATATTCGCCAAGTGAGTGGAAATGGAAGTTCTGTTTTGCGTAAGTCAAGTTCACAAACATCGTATCGTCCAGTTCAACAAGAACAGAAGCCAAAGAATTTGGACGCTAGCATTACAAGTATTATTCATGAGATTGGCGTTCCAGCACATATCAAAGGATATATGTACTTAAGAGAAGCGATTTCTATGGTTTATAATGATATTGAATTACTTGGTTCAATTACGAAGGTATTATATCCAGATATTGCGAAGAAATATAACACAACGGCTTCACGTGTTGAGAGGGCTATCCGCCATGCGATTGAAGTTGCTTGGAGCCGTGGAAATATTGACTCGATTTCATCATTATTCGGCTACACTGTCAGCATGACAAAAGCAAAACCAACAAATTCGGAATTTATTGCGATGGTTGCTGATAAACTAAGATTAGAGCATAAAGCATCATAATGTAAGAAAATAAATGGGCCATATACCCGATAATCAGTTAGAAGACACATAGTAAATGTGCCTTTCGACTGATTATCGGGAGCGGCTCATTTTTTAATTTATCGTCGCCCGTGGATTAAGCTTTGTTTCATATAACAGGGATAGGGAGTGATTTCTTCCATGACTCAAATATTTGCCCATCGCGGCTATTCAGCGTTATACCCTGAAAATACTATGCTCGCATTTAAAGAAGCAGAGAAAGCTGGCGCTGATGGTCTAGAACTAGATGTTCAAATGACTATAGACGGAGAAATAGTTGTTATCCATGATGAAAAAATCGACAGAACGACAAACGGTACTGGCTTAATTAAAAACCTGAGCTTAAAAGAATTACGTCAATACAATGCGGGTTACAAGTTTAAAAATCTTCCTGAAAAGACGCCCATACCAACTCTCGAAGAAGTATTCAAATGGATGCAAACAAACCAAATCGTATGTAATATTGAATTAAAGAACGGGGTTTATCGATACGAAGGGATGGAGGAAAAAGTCATTGCGTTAATTGAAAAATATCAATTGGCCAAACGGATTATTGTGTCTTCTTTTAATCATTACAGCCTTGTCCATTTCTATCGGTTAGCTCCACATATCGAAACAGCCCCACTATTGTCTGAGTCCATTTATATGCCGTGGATTTATGCAAAAGCAATCGGTGCAAAGGGGATTCATCCGAAATATTATCGTGGTATGGAGGATATCTATGCACAAAGCTTGGCAAACGGGTTTGCTGTACGACCTTATACTGTGAATAAAGAGGCTGCGATAAAGCGTCTTTTTGCAATGAACTGTACCGCGATTATCACAGATGATCCTAAGGCTGCGGTGAAAATAAAGCAAATGGCCCAATAAAAAAGAAAGACCCCTATGGTCTTTCTTTTTTTTGAAATTTCCCTTGAACCTTGTTTCGCTTACGGTCCCTATGCAATATAAAACCTGCTATAAAGCCTAAGCCTACTAAAAAGAACAGTACGCCTAGAATAAATTGCAGCCATAACCAAGGAATAGGTGGCTGTAATATTCCAAATACCATATCACGCATTAATTTAATGCCTAATGCTGCGATAAAACCGGGAATTAACATGATAATAAGTGCAAATAATCGATCCATAATCGGTTCCCTTCACAGTTTGCCTTTAACAAAAATCATAATTCAATTTGAATATTTGTCAAGGCTTCCGCATTCTATATAATGAAAACTAAATTTTGAAACGTTCTGCACGATTTTTAAAAAAATCATGAAATACTTTTCAAGAGGGGAATGGTACTGACATGCAATCAGAAATTCAAACAATGCTCGAAGCAATTATTCAATGCAGTGAAGAAGCTATTTCTGTTGTTGATGAGCATGGAGTTGGTTTACTAATCAATCCAGCCTATACAAGAATCACGGGTCTCATGGAGGATAAGGTGATTGGCAAGCCAGCTACAGCTGATATCTCAGAAGGAGAAAGCATGCATTTAAAGGTGCTCAAAACACGTCGACCAGTTCGTGGAGTTTCCATGCGTGTCGGACCAAATAAACGAGAGGTTATCGTCAATGTGGCCCCTATCATTGTTAATGGCATCTTAAAAGGGAGTGTTGGCGTCATTCACGATGTTTCGGAAATTCGCAAATTAACCGATGAACTCAACAGAGCCCGTCAAATAATCCGTACGCTTGAAGCAAAATATTCGTTTGAGGATATTATCGCCCAATCTGATGAAATGAATATTGCGATCGAACAGGCAAAATTAGGAGCGAAAACCCCTGCTACCGTATTGCTAAGAGGTGAATCTGGCACAGGGAAGGAGTTATTTGCACATGCCATACATAACGCGAGTGATCGAAAATTCAACAAATTTCTTCGGGTCAACTGTGCTGCCATTGCTGAGTCATTGCTCGAAAGTGAGTTGTTCGGATATGAGGAAGGGGCATTTTCAGGAGCAAAGCGTGGGGGAAAAAAGGGACTTTTTGAAGAGGCCAACAATGGCAGCATTTTTTTAGATGAAATCGGAGAGTTGACTTTAAATATACAAGCAAAGCTTTTACGTGTCTTGCAAGAGCGGGAAATTGTCCGAGTCGGTGGTACAAAGCCAATTTCAATCAATGTTAGAATTATTACCGCTACGAATGTGAATTTGGAAAAAAGTATTTCTCAAGGAAGATTTCGTGAGGATTTATATTATCGCTTAAACCGAATGCCGATTCAGATTCCCCCATTACGAAAAAGAAAAGAAGATATTCCGTCACTGTGTAATTTCCTTATTCAAAAAATGAATCAAGATTATGGTCGTAACATTGAGGGGGTATCTGACCTAGCAATCGAGCGCCTCCTTCAATACGATTGGCCTGGAAATGTCCGTGAGCTCGAAAACATCCTCGGTCGTGCGATTATTTTTATGAAAAAAAATGAGACGATCATTGATGTTTTTCACCTGCCAGAACTGAATAATAGAAATCAAATCCAAACTCAAAACGGACAAGCTAGAACTACAGAAGAGATAATGCCGTTGACTCAAATGTTGGATGCCTATGAAAAGTACATTATTATGAATGCAATTGAAAAGTGTAATGGAAACAAAACTTTAGCTGCTAGTCATTTACAAGTTTCCGTAAGAAATCTATATTATAAGCTGAAAAAATACAACCTTGAATAAAATTGCCTGCAATATTTTTCATGCTTTGCAAAATATTGCAGGCAATTTTTCCTTTTATACCTCAAAAGCTCAATTTTAACGATGGCATAAAAATTGCAATATATTTGTTAAACTTAGCAGCGGCTCTTTTATAGGAGGATATGATGAAACATGAATATTGTTATCGGATTCTTGTCATTAATCCGGGGCCAACATTCTCGAACATTGGCATTTATGAAAATGAAGTTCCCTTATTTGAACAAAAAATTATCCACGAATCATATGATTTTGAACCAATTCACTCTTTCATCGAACAAATCTCATTAAGAACTAATTGTATTTTAGAAGTACTAGACAATGGAGAAATAAATTTATCAAAGCTCGATGCTGTTTGCGGACGGGGTGGGCTGTTAAAACCGATTAACGGTGGCACTTATAACGTGAACAAGAGAATGCTCGAAGATTTATCCAACGGCTTTAATGGTCAGCATTCTTCTAATATGGGAGGAATTCTAGCCTATGAGATAGCTTCGAGATTAAATATTCCTGCTTTTATCGTTGATCCAGTTGTTGTTGATGAGCTTGAACCAATCGCTCGCATTTCCGGTTTCCCATTAATCGAACGCAAAAGTATTTTTCATGCCCTAAACCAAAAAGCTTCAGCACGAAAGGTTGCTAAGCAAATGGACAAAGAATACAAGGATGTAAATCTAATCGTGGCCCATTTAGGTGTTGGTATTTCCGTAGGGGTTCATAGGCAGGGACGTGTGATTGATGTAAATAATGCTCTCAATGGTGAAGGACCATTTAGTTTAGAACGGGCAGGTACCATTCCGGTTGGTGATTTCATTGCAATATGCGCGAAGGATAAGGTTTCCATAGACGAGGTTTATCAAAAAATGGTTAGCCAGAGTGGATTGGTAGGATATTTAGGGACAAATGATGCATTAAAAGTTGAAAAATTGATTAAAAATGGTAATGAACAAGCTAACTTGATTTTTTCGGCAATGGCCTACCAAATTGCGAAAGAAATCGGAGCTGCAAGCACGGTTTTAGCAGGTAAAATAGATGGGATTATTTTGACTGGAGGTTTAACGGTCTGTGAAAGCTTAGTTTCTGAGATTATCAATAGAATTAAATGGATTGCAGATGTATTCGTTGTACCTGGTGAAAATGAGCTACAGTCCCTTGCACAAGGTGCATTACGAGTATTGCGCGGTGAAGAGGAAGCAAAAGAGTATCCTGATGAAACGTTTAAAGCAGTACATGAGCGATAAGGAGGAACCGTTTTGGCAGAAGAATATGATTTAGTTGTTTTAGGTGGAGGTACAGGCGGCTATGTTGCCGCGATTCGTGCCGTGCAGCTTGGCTTAAAAACTGCCATCGTTGAAAAAGCGAAGCTTGGAGGGACCTGTCTCCATTCTGGGTGCATCCCTAGTAAAGCGCTTTTACGAAGCGCGGAGGTCTATTCCACAATGAAACGTAGTGAGGAATATGGTGTCGTTACTAGCAGCGTTAGCTTGGATTTTTCTAAGGTCCAATCCCGAAAAAATGCCGTCATTCAGCAATTATATAAAGGAATCCAGCATTTAATGAAAAAAGGAAAAATTGATGTTTATGAAGGATTCGGGCGTATTTTAGGTCCATCTATTTTTTCGCCGATGCCTGGTACAATTTCTGTTGAAATGAAAAATGGAAGAGAAAACGAAATGCTCCTTCCAAAGCATGTATTAATTGCAACTGGATCACGACCTCGCTCTTTACCAGGGCTTATCATTGATGGCCATTATGTTCTGTCTTCCGATGAAGCGCTAATGTTGGAGGCTTTACCCCAATCAATGATTATTGTCGGAGGTGGAGTAATAGGGATTGAATGGGCATCAATGTTATCTGATTTTGGTGTTGGAGTAACTGTAATTGAATACGCCGATCGAATTCTTCCGACGGAGGATATAGAAATCTCAAGGGAAATGCAGCGGTTCATGAAGAAAAAAGGGGTAAAAATAGTCACGAACGCTAGAGTTCTTCCAGAAACATTGGAGAAAGAGGAAGGGGTCGAAATATCAGCTGAAATAAATCAAGAAACAAAGTCCTTTCAGGCGGAAAAGCTACTTGTATCTGTTGGTAGGCAAGCGAATATCGAGGGGATTGGTTTAGAAAATACAGAAATCCAAATTGAAAAAGGTTGCATCTCCACAAATTCACATTTTCAAACGAAAGAATCACATATTTATGCAATTGGTGATGTGATAGGAGGTTTGCAACTTGCCCACGTCGCCTCGAATGAAGGGATTATAGCCGTGGAGCATATGGCAGGTCTAACACCTGAGGCGCTGGATTACAGAATTGTACCCCGCTGTATTTACAGCAAACCCGAAGTCGCGAGCGTTGGCTTAACCGAGGCTCAATGTGTAGAAAATGGCCATGAGGTGAAGACTGGCAAGTTTTCGTTTCGAGCAATCGGCAAAGCGCTCGTCTTCGGAGAATACGATGGCTTTGTTAAAATTATTGCCGATCAAACGACCAATGATATTTTAGGTGTCCATATGATTGGTCCACATGTAACGGATTTAATTAGTGAGGCAGGGCTTGCGCTTGTTTTGGATGCAACGCCTTGGGAAGTAGCCAAAACCATCCATCCTCATCCCACATTATCGGAAGCTCTGTTTGAGGCAGCCCTTGCTGTTGATGGGAAATCACTGCATTCTTAAGCAATTGAAAAATGAGTTTTAGGAGGTAAAATTATGGTCGGAAAACGTCATCAAGAACTTGGTTTAACTGATGCGCAAGTTTTGGAGATGTATAAAACGATGCTGTTGGCACGACGAATAGATGAACGGATGTGGCTATTAAACCGTGCAGGGAAAATCCCATTTGTTATTTCCTGCCAAGGTCAAGAAGCGGCGCAAGTAGGTGCGGCCTTTGCACTTGATAAAAATAAAGATTATATCCTTCCATATTATCGCGATCTTGGTGTTGTTTTAACCTTTGGTATGACTGCAACTGAAATCATGCTGTCTGGATTTGCGAAACTTGAGGACCCTAACTCAGGTGGTCGCCAAATGCCGGGACATTTCGGGCAAAAGAAAAACAGAATTATAACGGGTTCATCTCCTGTTACAACTCAAGTACCTCATGCAGTTGGGGTGGCTCTCGCAGGAAAAATGGAGCAGCGAGACCTTGTTACCTTTGTGACCTTCGGTGAAGGCTCCTCTAATCAAGGTGACTTTCACGAAGGTGCAAACTTTGCGGGTGTGCATAAGCTTCCGGTTATTTTTATGTGCGAAAACAATAAATACGCTATTTCTGTCCCGCTCTCAAAGCAATTAGCTTGTGAAAGGGTGTCGGACCGTGCGATTGGCTATGGGATGCCAGGTTATACTGTTGATGGCAATGATCCACTTGAAGTTTATCGTGTCGTAAAAGCCGCTGCAGATCGAGCACGGCGTGGCGAGGGACCAACCTTAATCGAAACCGTATCCTATCGCTTAACTCCCCATTCCTCTGATGATGATGACCGAGCTTACCGTGCTCAGGACGAAGTCGCCGAAGCGAAAACAAAGGATCCACTTTTAACTTTCTGTTCATATTTAAAAGCAGTTGGTGTTCTCAATGATGTTCTCGAAAGAGAGATCAACGACCAAATCATAAGTGTTGTCGATAAGGCTACGGATTACGCAGAACTCGCACCTTATGCAGAACCTGAGCATGCTTTGAAATACGTATATGAGAAGGAGTAAGGGGGAAGGAAGATGGCGATTATTTCATATATAGATGCAGTCACAATGGCGATCCGTGAGGAAATGGAGCGGGATTCTAAAGTGTTTGTTCTTGGGGAGGATGTTGGTCTAAAAGGTGGTGTATTCAAAGCCACTCAAGGATTATATGAACAGTTTGGTGAGGCTCGAGTCATTGATACCCCTTTAGCTGAATCAGCGATAGCAGGGGTGGGGATCGGCGCTGCGATGTACGGGATGCGGCCAATAGCCGAAATGCAGTTTGCCGATTTTATTATGCCGGCTGTCAATCAAATTATCTCCGAAGCGGCAAGAATTCGTTATCGCTCAAATAATGATTGGAACTGTCCGATTGTAATCCGGGCACCTTATGGTGGTGGGATTCACGGTGCCCTTTACCACTCACAGTCAGTTGAAGCCGTTTTTGCGAATCAACCTGGTTTAAAAATTGTTATGCCGTCTACACCATATGATGTTAAAGGGTTGCTAAAAGCAGCCATTCGTGACAATGACCCGGTTTTATTTTTCGAGCATAAACGAGCCTATCGAATGATTAAGGGAGAAGTCCCAACTCATGATTATACATTGCCAATTGGTAAAGCAGATGTGAAGCGTGAGGGTGAAGACATTACCGTCATCACTTATGGACTATGTGTTCATTTTGCTCTCCAAGCAGCTGAACGTCTAGCCAGTGAAGGAATATCAGCACATATTTTAGATTTACGCACTGTATACCCGCTTGACCAAGAAGCGATTATTGATGCGGCGTCTAAAACAGGGAAGGTGCTTCTTATTACCGAGGATAACAAGGAAGGTAGTGTGTTGAGTGAGGTGGCGGCAATTATTGCCGAGCATTGCCTATTTGATTTGGATGCGCCAATCAAACGTCTTGCTGGACCTGATGTGCCCGCGATGCCATATGCTCCAACAATGGAAAAATTCTTTATGGTGAACCCTGAAAAAGTGGAAAAAGCGATGCGAGAGCTTGCGGAATTTTGATGGAATTCACTCATTTGGCAAGTAAATCTTTCATTTTGGCAAGTAAATCTTTCATTTTGGCAAGTAGTTCAGGAAAATGGCAAGTAAATCTTTCATTTTGGCAAGTAATCCGAAAAAATGGCAAGTAAACCTCAATTTTGAGCTAGTAAAAGGAGGAGTCAATCCTTGAGTATTGAAAACATCAAAATGCCTAAGCTTGGTGAAAGTGTCACCGAAGGCACGATTAGTCGGTGGCTGGTCAAGGAGGGGGACAATGTCAAAAAGTATGATCCTTTAGCAGAGGTCATGACAGATAAAGTAAATGCGGAAATCCCATCCTCCTTTGCAGGTGTCATTAAAGAGTTAATCGCTGCTGAAGGTGATACCTTTTCTGTCGGGGAAATCATTTGTACGATTGAAGTCGATGGAGTTTCAGAAACTTCTTCCTCCAACAGGCGCAACGATGATACCAAGGCTGATTCAATCACTACAACCGCAAAAACAATCGCCGCCCGACTAGCAGTTGCTCCAGCAAATGCTTCTGCAGCTACACAAAATTTAAAAGTCCGCTACTCACCGGCTGTCTTAAAGCTATCCCAGGAGCACGGAATCGATTTGAACCAAGTTAAAGGCACAGGTGCCGAAGGTCGAATTACCAGAAAAGATATTTTAAAACTCATTGAAGCGGGAACAACCCCAAACGAAGCACACATCGCTACTAAAACTCGAGAAAATGTAATCGCAGTTCAGCCTAATGATAGCGAGCAACAAGGTCTGCAAAAAATAAAACCTACTACATTTTCAACAGGAGACATTGAATTACCCGTTTCTAGTATCCGAAAAGCGATAGCGTCTAATATGGTCCGCAGCAAGCAGGAAATCCCGCATGCATGGATGATGATTGAAGCTGATGTTTCGAATGTAGTGGCATATCGTAACTCACTTAAGGACGAATTCAAACAAAAGGAAGGTTTTAATCTCACATTTTTTGCGTTTTTTGTTAAAGCTATTGCCCAAGCCCTCAAAGCTTTTCCTGAGCTAAATTCAACCTGGGCAGGGGATAAAATTATCCAGAGAAAAGAAATCAATGTTTCAATTGCAGTAGCGACCGATAATGCATTGTTCGTCCCAGTGATTAAACATGCTGATGAAAAATCAATCAAGGGAATCGCTCGAGAAATTTCGGAGTTTGCCAACAAAACTCGCTCTGGAAAATTAACGACTGATGATATGAGCGGCGGAACCTTCACTGTTAATAATACAGGTTCATTTGGATCGGTACAGTCAATGGGAATCATTAACTACCCACAGGCAGCGATTTTACAAGTCGAATCCATTATCAAACGTCCGGTGGTCTTTCACGATCATATGATTGCCATTCGCGACATGGTGAATCTTTGTTTATCGCTTGACCATCGCGTTCTTGATGGACTGATTTGTGGAAAATTCCTCGCACATTTAAAAGGGATACTTGAAAATATGTCAAAGGAAAATACATCCATTTATTAATACTAAAGCTGTTGCGGAATTTGGTCCGCAACAGCTTTTCTTTGTCGTTAACTAAAAAAAGCTGACTTTTCCTATGGAAAAGCCAGCTTTCCCCCAATTGATTCAATTCATGGGCATCCTACCAATGGTGGGCTTTCGCATTACTTCTCGCAATAATCGTATTTAGCGTTCGCTTTGTTTGACCATTTACCTGCGAATTTAAATGTTTTGGCCGTGTCCAAGTGTGGTGAAAAAGCTTAGAGTGTGGATCTAAATGATCTTTATAACTCATACTATCACCTCGTGGTTAGGATGGATGAGATATTCAAAATTTGAATATCAGTTTTAGAATTTGTAAAAATCACAAATGTATTACTGGTAAAATTTTGCAATAATTAAAGCGGTCATTGAAGTTCTTCTATATAATATATGTCTACATTATTATCCAATATTTGACAAACAATAAAATAAAATTCTGCTTTCTGAGTTTCTCACATTGCCAGTTTCGACAGGATATACTAAAATAATAAGGGATGCCCGAATAATTAGAATTTTATTAAAATTTAGTTTCAGCAAATATTGGAGGGAGGGGATGGTTGTCCCAGAGACAGCCGGCTTATGAGTATGAATGAAATGAAAAGCGTCGTATTTCCACCGGTATCAACAGATGAGTGGAAACAAAAAGCCGAAGAAAGCTTAAAAGGCAAGTCTGTCGATTCACTATCCAGAAGTACATATGAAGACATTCGCTTAAAACCACTTTATACAAAAGAAGACTTAGAAAACAAAGTCGTTTCAGAAATTCCAGGTTTTGAAGATTATCGTCGCGGTATTAATCCGCTTGGATATGCAACAAATGAATGGAAGGTAGCACAGACAATTCCAGCAGGAAACGTTGATGAAATGAAAGAGATGTTAATTACATCATTTCAGAAAGGGCAAACTGCCATTTCATTTGAGTTGTCAGAAAAAGTATTATTGGAAATCCCAAATATCCTAACTGATGTTTTTGCGTCATATCCATTCAGCGTAAATGCAAAGCATTATCAGGCTGACCTATTAACTCTAGTTCAACAATTAGCTGAGGAAAAAGGGAAAATTGAAGATGTTTGCGGTTTTATTGGTTTAGACCCGATTGCAGTTGCAGTAGAAACTGGTGCTGATATCGATACAGCTTATGATCAATGGGCGAAAACAATCAGCTACAATGCTGAAAAATTACCAAATCTAAAGACAATTCTAGTTGACACAACTCCATATCATAATGGTGGAGCAAACGCAGTTCAGGAACTGGCTATCAGCTTAGCAACAGGTGTTGAGCATATTGAGAAACTATCTGAACGAGGATTAAGCATCGAACACATTCTTGAAAAAATGGTGTTTAAGTTTGCGATTGGTTCAAATTTCTTCATGGAAATGGCTAAGCTACGTGCTGCAAGACTCCTATGGAGCAAATTAACGGAGGCATATGCAGTGGCTCCAGAGTTGCGTAAATTGGTGATTTCAGCAGAAACATCTCCATATACAAAAACAAAATATGACCCATATGTAAACCTACTAAGAGCAGGTAATGAGGCATTTGCAGCAATCCTTGGTGGCATCCAGTACTTGCATGTAAGTCCATTCAATGAGCCAGAAGGAAAAGTGAATGGATTCTCTGACCGGATTGCTCGTAACATTCAATTGGTTCTTAAGGAAGAAGCACATTTGAAAAATGTTGTCGATCCAGCAGGTGGCTCATGGTACATTGAATCATTAACAAATGAGCTTGCAGAAAAAGCATGGGCCTTATTCCTTGAAATTGATGAAAAAGGTGGACTTGTGTCTGCGTTACGTTCAAATTGGCTGCAAGAGCAAATTCAAGCAGTTAAAGAAAAACGTCAAAAGGATATTTTCACTCGCAAACAAAGTATTATCGGAACAAATATTTACGCTAACCTTGCAGAAGAGCCACTTCAAGTACAAGAAGCTAACGCTGCTAAACAAGATGGTTCTTTCCAAACCATTGCTCAAGAGCGTTTAGCACAGCCTTATGAAGTATTACGTAGCCGTGCTGAAAAATTAGTAGCAGAACCTACTATTGGCTTAATTTGCTTAGGCGAATTAAAAAATCATAAAGCACGCGCTGATTTTATTACTGGCTTTGTTGCTCCTGGAGGAATTAAGACAGTAAAAAGTGATGCAGTCGATTCCATCGAATCAGCTGTTGCTTTTGTAAGTGGTACACCAGTTAGTCATTATTGCATTTGCGGAAGCAATGACCAATACAATGAATTTGGTGCAGAGCTAGTTGCTAAGCTTAAGGAGCAAAATCCTGCTGCGACATTCTACATTGCCGGTGCTCTTGAAAATGAAACTGAGTGGAAAACTGCCGGTATTAGAGATTTTATCACTGTGAAGAGCAACTGCTACCAAACATTAGCACAGCTGCTTGATGAAATGGAGGTGTAATAACAATGACAAAACCAGATTTTAAAAATGTTGATATTTTAAAAGATCAAGAAGCAACAAAACAAGAGTGGCAAAAAAAAGCAGAAGCAGAGGTTGCAAAATCAATCGATGATCTTTTGTTTGAAACAAACGAATATATTAAAGTTAAACCGCTTTATTCGAAAGATGATTTAGAAGGCATGACTCATCTTGACGATAAACCAGGGGTAGCACCATACACACGTGGACCATATCCTACAATGTATGTAAATCGTCCTTGGACTGTTCGTCAATACGCTGGTTTCTCAACTGCGGAAGAAAGTAATGCGTTCTACCGTCGTAACCTTGCAATGGGTCAAAAAGGGCTATCTGTTGCATTTGACCTTGCAACCCACCGCGGTTATGATTCAGACCACCCTCGTGTAGTTGGGGATGTTGGTAAAGCTGGTGTGGCAATTGATTCTATTTTAGATATGAAAACATTGTTTAATGGTATTCCACTTGATCAAATGTCAGTATCAATGACAATGAATGGTGCCGTTTTACCAGTTATGGCTTTTTACATCGTTACTGCTGAAGAACAAGGTGTAAGCCAAGAAAAGCTTTCTGGTACAATTCAAAATGATATTTTAAAGGAATACATGGTGCGTAATACGTATATTTATCCACCAGAAATGTCAATGAAAATTATTGCTGACATTTTTGAATATACATCCAAGTACATGCCAAAATTCAATAGCATCAGTATCTCTGGTTACCACATGCAAGAAGCAGGTGCACCAGCAGATATTGAATTAGCTTATACTTTGGCTGATGGACTTGAATATGTTAGAACGGGCTTAAAAGCAGGTATTCCAATCGATAAGTTTGCACCGAGACTTTCGTTCTTCTGGGCAATTGGTATGAACTATTTCATGGAAGTTGCTAAAATGCGCGCAGCACGGATTATTTGGGCAAAAATGATTAAAACCTTCTTGCCACAAAGCGAAAAATCTTTAGCTCTACGTACGCACTCTCAAACTTCTGGTTGGAGTTTAACTGAGCAAGATCCATTCAATAACGTTACTCGTACGCTTATTGAAGCTCATGCAGCAACAATGGGTCATACGCAATCCCTTCATACAAATGCATTGGATGAAGCAATTGCGCTTCCAACTGATTTCTCGGCTCGTATTGCACGTAATACTCAGCTATTCCTTCAAGAAGAAGCGGGTGTAACGAATGTAATTGATCCTTGGGGTGGTTCCTACTATGTAGAAACTCTAACTAATCAGTTAGTTGAACGTGCTTGGGCACATATTGAAGAAATTGAAAATCTTGGCGGTATGGCAAAAGCAATCGAAACTGGTCTTCCAAAAATGAGAATCGAAGAAGCAGCTGCTCGCAGACAAGCAAAAATCGATTCTGGCGAAGAAACAATCGTGGGTGTAAACAAATATCGCTTAGAGCAAGAAGAAGAAATCGATATTTTAGAAGTAGACAATACTGCAGTTAGAAAATCGCAAATTGAACGTTTGGCTCAGTTAAGAGCGACTCGTGATGAAAATGCAGTCAAAGAAGCTCTAGCAGCCATCACAGCTGCAGCTGAAACTGGCGAAGGTAACCTACTTGACCTTGCAGTTAAAGCAGCTCGTGCGCGTGCATCACTTGGCGAAATCTCTGATGCAATTGAAGTAGCATCAGGTCGTCATAAAGCAGTAATCCGTTCAATTAGTGGTGTATATAGCACTGCCTTCTCTAACGAGGAAGAAATCGCAACAGTAAAACAAATGTGTGAAGAATTCCTTGAAAATGAAGGAAGAAGACCACGTATCCTAGTTGCCAAACTTGGACAAGATGGCCATGACCGTGGGGCTAAGGTTATTTCAACTGCCTTCGCGGATTTAGGCTACGATGTTGATATCGGTCCTTTATTCCAAACACCTGAAGAAACAGCTCGTCAAGCTGTAGAAAACGACGTACACGTAGTTGGATTTAGTTCTTTAGCAGCTGGTCATAAAACACTTCTTCCAGCGCTTGTTGAGGAATTGAAAAAGCTTGGCCGGGAAGATATTCTAGTTGTTATTGGTGGGGTAATTCCAGCTCAGGATTACGAGTATTTATATGAGCATGGTGCCGCTGCTATCTTCGGTCCTGGAACCGTCATTCCAGTTGCAGCTCAAAAGGTAATCGAAAAGATTTACCAACGTTTGGGCTACGAGGAAGTGGTAAAATAATGGACGAAAATAAAAGTTCGGATAGGCTTGATCCGCAACTTCTGGACGGAGCACAATCAAGTGCTTTTGTCCCGAAAAAACGGTTCAAAAAAAAGTCAGAAGGCCAAGACTTAAGTGTTGATGATCTGGCAAAAGGTGTTAAAAGCGGAGACCGAGGATTACTCGCGCGGGCGATTACTCTGATTGAAAGCAATGCTGAGCACCATTTTCAAAAGGGACAGGAACTTTTGCAAAAGCTCCTTCCCGATTCTGGGAAGTCTATCCGCATCGGTATTACCGGTGTTCCTGGAGCTGGGAAAAGTACATTCATTGAGGCATTTGGGACGTACTTGTGCGAACAAGGTTATCGCGTTGCCGTTTTAGCTGTTGACCCAAGCTCTAGTATAAGCGGTGGAAGTATTTTGGGCGATAAAACGCGCATGGGGGAATTAGCTAATAATCCACGTGCGTTCATCCGTCCGTCTCCATCTGAAGGAAAGCTAGGAGGCGTCCATCGCAAAACCCGTGAGACGATGCTTATTTGTGAGGCAGCTGGCTTTGATGTAATCCTTATCGAAACGGTAGGGGTTGGACAAAGTGAAGTAGTAGTCCGCAACATGGTTGACTTTTTCATGCTTGTAGTATTAACAGGTGCTGGTGATGAGCTGCAAGGTATGAAAAAAGGAATAATGGAACTTGCCGATGCTATTGTCGTGAATAAAGCGGATGGGGAAAATAAACCTTTAGCTGAAAAAACACGAGAAGAGTATCGACGGATTGTTCATTTCCTTCAGCCTTATACAAAAGGCTGGCCAACTCAAGTTACAACCTGCTCAGCTTTGTATTATGAAGGAATTGACGGAGTATGGAAAATCGTTAATGAATTCGAAACCAAAACGAAAGAGTCTGGTGTTTTCGAGGCAAGACGTCGAGTCCAAACGAAAGAATGGATGTATTCAATGATTGTCGACCAACTCCAAGCTAGCTTTTTCCATCATCCTGATGTAAAATTTTTATTGCCAAAGCTTGAAAATGAGGTAATAACAGGAGATCGTACCGTTACATCTGCAGTTGAAAGTCTGTTTAAAGCATATCTAGGTTAGCAATGAGGGGTGGTTCCGTAGGAATCACCCCATTTTACAATGAATCAATAAATCCTTAAATGTTGAAAACAACTTGTTGGTATTGTTATCATAGTGATATGGCGCTTGCGCTTTTCTAATTAAAATTCAAGGAGCGATTATATGAGTATCGATTTTAATCTTTTTATGAATGATGTTGTTCGTCAAGCACGACAGGAGATTGTTAGTGCAGGATACCAGGAGCTTAAGACAGCTGAAGAGGTTGATGAAGCCCTTTCACAAAAAGGAACCACTTTAGTGATGATTAATTCAGTTTGTGGGTGTGCTGGTGGTATCGCACGGCCTGCTGCAGGTCATGCACTTCATTATGATAAGCGACCAGACCATTTAGTAACCGTATTCGCTGGCCAGGACAAAGAGGCAACAGAGAAAGCGCGGGGTTATTTTACAGGTTTTCCTCCATCCTCACCTTCATTTGCGCTTTTAAAAGATGGAAAAATTTGCGAAATGATTGAGCGTCATGATATTGAAGGATTTGGACCGATGGATGTTGTTAAAAAGCTCCAGAATGCATTTGAAAAACATTGTGAAGAAGTTTAAAAGATGGGACTCCCATCTTTTTTCTTTTTCAATGAATTTCTAACAGAATTTTGTTAAAATTAAAAAAAGAATTGTGTGTTTTTACCAAATAGGTGCATTAGGAGTTTTTTATGAAGTTAAAATTTAGAATTGGATATCGAACAATTAAGACGGCAGTTGGCACTGCTCTATCAATCAGTCTGGCACAAGCCCTCGGACTTGAAAGCTATGTATCGGCAGGTATCCTGACGATTTTGTGCATTCAAGTGACGAGGAAAAAATCATTGCGAGCATCCTGGGATCGTTTTTTAGCTTGTATTTTAGCGATGCTATTTGCGTTTGTCTTTTTTGAGCATATTGCTTACCAGCCTCTAGTAATCGGGTTTCTTTTACTCTTTTTTATCCCCACAGCAGTTCTCTTTAAAGCACAAGATGGAATTGTTTCGAGTTCGGTTATTTTGTTACATATTTTTTCCGCCGGGAAATTCACAACTGAAGTCATCTTAAATGAATTAGGCATCATTACGATCGGAATTGGTGTAGCTTTGGTAATGAATCTCTACATGCCAAGTATAAAACCAAAATTGGATGTATATCAGGAACAAATCGAGGAGAAATTTAAAGTCATCTTTTTAGAAATAGCTAGATATTTACGGACAAATGAGCTTGATTGGGATGGGAAGGAAATTACAGAAGCGGCGAAATTAATCGAAGAAGCAAAGATTTTGGCATTTCAACAAGTCGAAAATCAAATTGTAAAAATGGAGGAAATTTACTATCAATATTTTAGAATTAGAGAGAAACAATTTGAAATCATTGAACGCGTGTTACCGACGATTACTGAAATTCAGCATATGGTAATGCAAAGGGATATCATTGCTGATTTTATAGATGAATTGGCTAGTGGAATTAACCCTGGTAATAGCGCGTATGTATACTTAGAAAAATTGATGGCAATGAAACAAGATTTTCAAAATATGGAAATGCCGAAAACGAGAGAAGAGTTTGAGGCGCGATCAGCATTACTGCATTTTGTGAATGAAATGGAACGATATTTAATTATTAAAAGCAGCTTTAAAGGATTAAACAACAAAAACAGCCGTAAAAAACATGCTCCCGAAGTCGAAATTAGTTAGTAGTTTAAGGAAATAAAAAAAATTTTTTTTGGAATTGGGCGTAAAAATTTCCAAAAAAAGAAATAAAAAGCGGCTGACTTCATGAAAAGTCAGCCGCTTCGTTATGGTCGGAGCTAGGTTTACATAAATGTCGAAATCCCGAATAGGAGGGTTGAAACAAGCATGGAGACTAGCATCAGCATTACAATCACTTTTCTTGTTTTTCTTTTTCGCATTTAAATCCTCCTCAAACAATGACTAAGTTAGCAACCTCTATTGTATAAAAAAAAACAAATTTCAACAACTGAATTTTTTATGAAGGATTTTTGATAAATTAGTAGAATATTTTATATTATTATATTATTCTGAAGAAGGTATGGTGGGGGAAAATGGTGAAAAAAGTCGACCACATTGGGATTGCTGTCAAATCCTTACAGGATCACTTGTCATTTTATACAGAAACTCTTGGTTTGCATTTAGAAAGTATTGAAGAAGTACCAACCCAAAGAGTTAAAGTAGCGTTTATACATGTAGGGGAAACAAAATTAGAGCTACTTGAACCGACATCTGATGACAGTCCTATTGCAAAATTTATTGAAAAGCGGGGGGAAGGAATCCATCACGTCGCTCTAGGGGTAACTTCAATAAAAGAGCGAATTGAGGAAATGAAAGAAAAAGGCATTCGTATGATCGATGACGAGCCAAGACCAGGCGCACACGGTACTAAAGTTGCATTCTTGCATCCAAAATCAACTGGAGGGGTATTATATGAGTTCTGTGAAAAATAAAGAAGTTGTACAACCTGATATGTATGAAAAAATCTATGAGCTTTATGATTTAAAACGTGAAATTGAATTAGGTGGCGGTGACGATCGTATCGCGAAGCAACATGAAAAAGGTAAATTAACAGCTCGTGAAAGAATCGAGCTATTAGTTGACCCAGGTACATTTGTTGAATTAAACGCATTTATTGAGCACCGTAGCAGTGACTTCGGTCTTGAGAATGTAAAAGGACCTGGTGATGGTGTTGTTACTGGATACGGTAAAGTAAACGGTCGTCCAATCTACTTATTCTCTCAAGACTTTACAGTATTTGGTGGAGCTCTTGGTGAAATGCATGCAATGAAAATTGCTAACGTAATGGACCTTGCTGCGAAAAATGGTGCTCCTTTCATTGGATTAAACGACTCTGGTGGTGCACGTATTCAAGAGGGGGTAGTTTCTCTAGATGGTTATGGTCAAATCTTCTACCGTAACTCTATTTATTCTGGGGTAATTCCTCAAATTTCTGTTATCCTTGGACCTTGTGCAGGTGGTGCAGTTTACTCACCAGCTATCACTGACTTTGTCTTCATGGTTGAAAAAACTAGCCAAATGTTTATCACTGGTCCAAAGGTTATTGAAACCGTTACCGGAGAGAAAATCACTTCTGAAAACCTTGGTGGAGCTAAAGTTCACAGTACGATTAGCGGTAACTGTCATTATCGTGCTGAAACTGAGGAAGAAATCATTCAAGCTGTTCGTGATGTATTAAGCTACCTTCCGAACAACTGCAATGAAATGCCTCCTCGTCTAGAAACAACTGAGGAAGACGATTATCGCCCAGAATTAGCGGAGATTGTTCCTATCACAGCTACGAAGTCTTATGACGTACATGTTGTTATAGAACAGGTTGTGGATTCCGGTTCTTTTATGGAAATACACAAAGACTTCGCGAAAAACGTAGTTGTTGGTTTTGCAAGAATTAAAGGTGAGCCAGTTGGTTTAGTATGTAACCAACCAAAATTCATGGCTGGTGGTCTTGATATCGACTCATCTGATAAAGCAGCACGTTTCATTCGCTTGTGTGACTCTTTCAACGTTCCAATCATCACATTTGAGGACGTTACAGGCTTCTTCCCAGGCATTAAGCAGGAGCATGGTGGTATCATCCGTCACGGTGCGAAAATCCTTTATGCATACTCTGAAGCAACTGTTCCTAAGCTTACAGTTATTACAAGAAAAGCTTACGGCGGCGCTTATGTTGCATTAAACAGTAAATCAATCGGTGCTGACTTAGTATTTGCATGGCCGAACGCAGAAATCGCCGTAATGGGATCTCAAGGTGCTGCAAACATTATTTTTGCTAAAGAAATTGCTAACAGTCCAGATCCTGAAGCAACTCGCGCAGCGAAAATCGAAGAATATCGTGTGAAATTTGCAAACCCTTACGTTGCAGCTGCTCGCGGTATGGTTGATGATGTTATCGACCCACGCGAAACAAGAATCAAGCTTATCCAAGCGCTTGAAATGCTTCGCAATAAAGAAGAGAAAAGACCGAAGAAAAAACACGGTAACATTCCTCTATAATTCTATTAAACAATTGATAAAAACGTACAGCAGAGTCAGCCTCTGTTGTGCGTTTTTTTATTTTTTAAAAAAGTAGGGATATCCATCCAGATTTGTTCTGATTTGCTAGAATTAATCATGAAACTGTATACTTAATAAGTGATTATTACAGTATGGAGGTTAGCTAGATGGTTATTAATCAAGAACGTTTATTAAATGAGTTTTTAGAACTCGTCCAAATTGATTCGGAAACAAAATTTGAAACAGAAATTGCTAAAGTGCTAAAAGAAAAGTTTACGCAATTGGGGTTAGACGTATTTGAAGACGATACCACCTCCATCACCGGGCATGGTGCTGGAAATCTAATTTGTACACTAAACGGTACGAAAGAAGGAGTAGACACCATCTACTTTACTTCACATATGGATACAGTGGTACCTGGTAAAGGTGTAAAGCCGAGCATTAAAGATGGATATGTCGTAACGGATGGAACGACGATTCTAGGTGCAGATGATAAAGCGGGACTAGCTGTGATGCTAGAAACGATTCGCGTATTAAAAGAACAAAATATTCCTCATGGCACTATTCAATTTGTGATTACCGTTGGTGAAGAATCTGGACTACACGGATCTAAAGCATTAGATCCAAAGCTCATCACCGCGAAATATGGCTACGCTTTAGATAGTGATGGTAAGGTTGGTAATATCGTGGTAGCTGCGCCAACACAAGCGAAAATTACTGCCATAATTCACGGGAAAACCGCACATGCTGGTGTAGCCCCTGAAAAAGGGATTTCAGCAATCACGATTGCTGCCAAGGCTGTTGCCAAAATGTCCTTAGGAAGAATTGACGAAGAAACTACAGCCAACATCGGTCGCTTTGAAGGTGGAAAACAAACGAATATTGTCGCTGATCGCTGCGATATTTTAGCAGAAGCACGTTCGTTGATTCCTGAAAAAATGGAAAAGCAAGCCAATAGCATGAAAGTAGCCTTTGAAAGTGCTGCAAAGGAAATGGGTGGAACGGCAGAGGTTACAATTGAAGTTATGTATCCTGGCTTTAAATTTGGTGCAGGAGACCATGTAGTTGAGGTGGCACGGAAAGCTGCTGGACAAATCGGCAGAAGCTGCGAATTACAGCATAGTGGTGGTGGAAGTGATGCCAATGTCATTGCTGGATTTGGGATTCCAACTGTGAATCTTGCTGTAGGCTATGAGGATATCCACACTACAAATGAACGGATGCCAATTGAAGAGCTTTATAAATTAGCAGAAATGACGGTTGCGATTATCGAAGAGGTAGCTGGAAATTAATTTTTCACTTGTGAAGGGGGCGAGATTTCGTCCTCTTTTGTTTGCTATACTATGAGTAATGAACTGGACATGGGAGGTGACTTTGATGAAGGAGATGTACCCGAAAAACGGCAGAGTAATACTTCATGTTGACATGAATAGCTTCTATGCGTCCGTTGAAATGGCACATGATCCATCATTGAAGGGGAAACCACTTGCCATTGCTGGAAATCCTGAGGAAAGGCGCGGAATTATTGTCACCTGTAGTTACGAAGCTCGTAAAATGGGAGTTAAAACAACGATGCCTTTATGGGAAGCAAAGAAATTGTGTCCTCAATTGATTGTAAGAAAGCCTAATTTTGACCGATATCGAGCAGCTTCAATGAAAATGTTCGAATTATTACGAAGCTTCACAGAACTAGTTGAGCCAGTCTCAATTGATGAAGGGTATGTCGATATTACCGATTGCTTTCTCATGGGTTCGCCACTCCAGATTGCCGAGCAAATTCAAACTGAGCTACTTCATATCCACGATTTGCCATGTAGTATTGGCATAGCACCGAATAAATTTCTAGCTAAAATGGCTTCTGATATGAAGAAACCATTAGGAATAACGGTGTTGCGGAAGCGGGATGTTGAAACTGTACTTTGGCCAATGGAAGTAAGTGAAATGCATGGCGTGGGGAAAAAGACCGCTGAAAAATTAGCACCATTAGGTATAAAAACCATTGGAGATTTAGCAAACGCCAATGAAATTCAATTAAAGGCCTTGTTAGGTATTAACGGACCCCGTTTGAAAAATCGAGCAAACGGCATAGATAATCGCGCGGTTAATCCAGAATCTATTTATGATATTAAAAGCATTGGTAATTCAACCACGTTGTCGAGGGATATAACTAATCAGCATCAGCTTCTACTTGTCATAGAAGGACTGGTTGCTAAAGTTTCCGGACGACTAAAAAACAAAAAAGTTATGGCGCAAACGATTGGGGTCACAATCCGTTATAAAGACCGTAAAACGATTACACGCAGTCGAAAGCTAACTAACCCTATCCAAACCCCTGAAGAGATAAATCTCGCCGCTAAGGGGCTATTTTTAAAGAATTGGGATGGCGAGGCAGTCAGACTGTTAGGAGTAACCGGAACCGATCTTGTTGAACAAGATGAAGCTGTTAAACAGCTTGATATTTTTTCTTTTGAAAAAGATGCGCGAAAAGAGCCTTTATACGAAACAATGGAATCACTGAGACAGAAATTTGGTAAACATATTATTGAAAAAGCGGCAGATATCGCTCCTGTCAAACCACCCACATCAACAATAGGTACTGATACGAGTTTTAATAAGGATTTCTTGCGGGATTTTCCTAAAAAAGAGTTTGAATAACTTGTTTATTCTATTCGTGCTTTTGTCAAAATAATAGGGTATAGGTAAAAAGTTGAATCTGGTGGTGAATCTTGCTAAAGTAGTAAGAGTGATTTTGTAGAAGGAATATAGTGCAAGAAGGGAAGTTAAAGCATGAGTTTACAACAAATTGGCGTAATTGGTTTAGCCGTCATGGGAAAAAATCTCGCAATGAACATTGAAAGCCGGGGGTATACGGTTTCTGTTTACAACCGCTCACGTGAGAAAACGGATGAAATGGTAAAAGAAACGACAGGAAAAAATATTGTCGGTACATATACACTTGAGGAATTTGTTTCTTCATTAGAAAAACCTCGCAAAATCCTCCTAATGGTAAAAGCGGGTGGAGCAACGGATGCCACAATTGAGCAGTTAAAGCCATTACTTGATAAAGGCGACATCGTCATCGATGGTGGTAACACCTTCTTTGTTGATACACAGCGCCGTAATAAGGAATTAAGTGAGCTTGGTATTCATTTTATTGGCACAGGCGTTTCCGGGGGCGAGGAAGGTGCTCTGCGAGGTCCATCGATAATGCCTGGGGGACAAAAGGAAGCACATGAACTAGTGGCGCCGATTTTTGAAGCCATTTCAGCAAAAGTAAATGGTGAGGCTTGCACAACATACATTGGTCCGGATGGTGCCGGACATTACGTGAAAATGGTGCACAACGGGATTGAATATGGTGATATGCAATTAATTTGTGAGGCTTATTTTTTATTGAAGCATACATTAGGCCTAAGTGCAGCCGAATTTCATGAGGTATTTTCCGAATGGAATAAGGGCGAACTTGATAGCTACTTAATTGAAATTACAGCTGATATTTTCACTAAGGTTGATGAGGAAACAGGTAAACCTTTAGTTGATTTAATTATGGATACAGCTGGTCAAAAAGGAACCGGAAAATGGACGAGTCAAAGTGCGCTTGATTTAGGTGTGCCACTGCCAATTATCACTGAATCTGTTTTCGCTCGGTTTATTTCGGCGATGAAGGATGAGCGAGTTGCCGCAAGCAAGCTGCTAAAGGGTCCTTCTGTTAAGCCGTTTACAGGTGATAAACAAGCATTTATCGAAGCGGTTCGCAAAGCTTTATACATGAGCAAAATTTGTTCTTATGCACAAGGATTTGCACAAATGCGTGCAGCGTCTGAAGAGTATAATTGGGATTTGCAATACGGTGATATTGCGATGATATTCCGCGGTGGTTGCATTATCCGTGCTCAATTTTTACAAAAAATCAAGGATGCTTACGACCGTGAGCCAGGCTTGAAAAATTTATTGCTCGACCCATATTTCAAAGAGATTGTTGAAAGCTATCAAGATTCTCTTCGCGAAATAATCGGTGCGTCTGTACAAAATGGAATTCCAGTACCATGTTTTTCAGCGGCACTGTCTTATTATGATAGCTACCGCTTAGAGACATTACCTGCTAATCTCCTTCAAGCACAACGCGATTACTTCGGTGCGCATACGTACCAACGCATTGACAAAGAAGGTACCTTCCATACTGAGTGGATGGAGAAATAAGATTTGTGTTTTAGAGGGCGACTTCCTTTGGTGGAGTCGTCTTTTTTTGTTTTTTTGGATGGTTGGGGTTTAAGGAGTTTTTGATAGGATACAGTACCAGAAGAAGGATGTGCATATATGGAGGATTCTGTTCATATAGAAGTTTTGTGTGCATATTTTCTCGGTGATCCTTAAAAGTTGTGCATATATTTGAAAAGTCGTGCATATATCCGAAAAGTTGTATCATATATTTTTTCAAATATCGTATATCCACCATTTCGTGTGCATATCACGGAAAAGTCGTGCAAATAATTTTTAGCATGATATAAAAAATTAGCTATTTTAAATAGAATCCTATAATTTTTTTAAAAATAGAGGATTTTCCTACCGAAATCATTAATTTGTAGCAAAAATACCTCGCTTTTTTCCTAAAATTCAATAAAACCCACAACGAAAAGACCTTACATGCCGTATTTTTTTAAAAAAACCCGCATCTTCGAATTGAACTTAGATGCGGGTTTTATAATTTTTACCATGAGCAGTGGTCAGCTCCAGCGCCTAGGCGTTGGAGCTTTTCTTATTTGCAAGTCTCAACATCAAGCATTGTAACTGGCCACCAGTGGAAACCATCTCGTTCTAGGAGATCGTGGGCAGCTTTTGGACCCATCGTGTTGGATTCATAATTTGGAAAGCTCACTTCAGGTGTATTTTCCCAAACCCTTGAAATATTATCGACAAAACTCCAAGATAAAGCTACTTCATCCCAATGCGTAAAGTTGGTAGCATCACCACGCATACAGTCATATAATAGCTTCTCATAGGCTTCCGGCGTGTTTATTCCGTCGATACCGCGATTAGCATAACTTAGCTTCACAGGTTTTGCAGCAAGGCTCTGTCCGCTCTTTTTAGCGTTTAAGTGAAGCGTAATACCTTCTTCAGGCTGAATATGAATAACAAGCAAATTCGGTTGCAGCTCCTGTTCAGTTTGATAATACAGGTTCATCGGAATGTCCTTGAATTGGACAACAATCTTTGTTTGCTTAGTTAGCATTCTTTTTCCAGTTCGAATGTAAAATGGAACTCCGGCCCAACGGAAGTTATCAATCATTAATTTTCCAGCGACGAAAGTTTCGGTATTGGATTTCGGGTCAACCATATCTTCATTTCGGTATGCCACAAGTTCCTCTCCATTAAGGTTGCCTTCACCGTATTGACCACGTACAAAGTATTGATTGATTTCTTCACCGCTAATCTGTCGCAACGAACGAAGAGCGCGCACTTTTTCCGAACGGATTTCCTCAGTAGTTAGGCGAATAGGTGGCTCCATTGCCAGTAGAGCAACCATTTGAAGCATGTGATTTTGCACCATATCCCTGAGAGCTCCACTTGTCTCATAGTAGCGACCCCGTTCTTCAACACCAAGCGTTTCACTTGAAGTGATTTGTATATTTGAAATATAGCGATTATTCCATAGCGGCTCGAACATCGCGTTCGCAAAACGAATCACTTCAATATTTTGGACCATTTCTTTGCCTAAGTAGTGGTCGATCCGATAAATCTCGTTTTCGGCAAAAGCAGTGCGAATTTGTTCGTTTAATTTTTGAGCTGACTCTAAACTGCGTCCGAATGGTTTTTCAATCACCAAGCGTTTAAAACCGGCAACATTCGTTAAGCCGTCCATTTTTAGATGCTCGGCAATCGTGCCAAAAAATTCGGGTGCCATCGCTAAATAGAAGATTCGATTCCCATCAAGCTGGTAACGTTGGTCCAGCTCGTCTGAAATTTGATTAAGCGTAGCGTATGAATTTGAATCTGTCACATCATGAGAGTGATAAACAAAGCGTGAGATGAAGTCATCAATATTTGTGTCGTTCGAATCTGCGGAAAGAATCGAATCCCTTACGTTTTGCTGAAATTGTTCGTTAGTAATGGAACGACGTGCTACACCGACAACTGCAAAACGATCTAATTTCCCTTTTTGATAAAGTCGATAGAGGGAGGGAAAGAGCTTTCGATTTGCCAAATCACCAGTTGCTCCAAAAATCATAATTAATGCGGTTGGTTTTTCACTTTGGTTCACAATGCTGTACCTCTCTTTATTAAAATTCTAAAGAATATGTAGTCCATTCATTTATGTTCTTTACAAATATAAAATTGTATCGTTAAGTCCTGTATTTAGCAAATATTAGTGATAATTATTGTTTAGTTTTCTTCTAAATATGATTCTATATCCTAAAACTTTTAGGGGAGAATGAAATGATTTAGGCTACTGTTTATGAGTTATGATATAGTTTTCTTTATGATAATGGTGTATAGAAAGCTAATTTTAGGTTGGAATGGAACGGGAAGGAGTTGTTTTTGTGGAGATTTTCTTTTTAGGAACCGGAGCAGGGGTTCCCGCAAAGCTTCGCAATGTTACATCGATTGTGTTAAAACTGTTAGAAGAGCGGGGCAGTATTTGGCTGTTTGATTGCGGAGAGGCAACGCAGCATCAAATTTTACATACTTCAATTAAGCCACGTCGAATTGAAAAAATCTTTATTACTCATCTTCACGGTGATCATATTTATGGTTTACCCGGTCTGCTTTCGAGCCGCTCGTTTCAGGGAGGGGAAACCGAAGTGACGGTTTATGGACCTAAAGGTTTACGAGATTTTATTGAAATAAGCCTATCAGTTAGTCAAACCTATTTAAAATATCCTTTATCAGTCGTGGAGATTGAACCAGGAGCGATTTTTGAAGATGAACAATTTGTTGTAGAAACACTCCCGTTAGAGCATGGAGTGCCTTCGTTCGGTTACCGCATTACCGAAAAGGACCGTCCAGGAAGTTTGCAGGCAGATAAGCTTGCCCAAGCAGGAATTAAACCAGGCCCCATTTATAAAAAAATAAAAAATGGTGAGAATACCGTGCTTGAGGATGGTACGGTCATTGTCGCAAAGGATTACTTAGGACCTGTGCAAAAAGGAAGAATTGTCACAATCCTCGGTGATACGAGAAAATGTGAAAATGCTGCTAAATTAGCCCATCAAGCTGATTTACTCGTTCACGAGGCTACTTTTTCAAAAGAAGAAGAATCCTTAGCGCATGATTATTTCCATTCAACTACCCATCAAGCTGCCCAAATTGCGATCGAAGCGGGCGTGAAGAAATTGTGTTTAACACATATAAGTTCTCGTTACGATCGCGAAGCGTCAAAACAACTACTCCTTGAAGCGCAGGAGCTGTTTCCAAAAACGGATATTGCTGAGGATTTTAAAGAATTTGAAATACCGATGCAAAAACAAGATATGTAAAAAAGGATGGCACCGAGGTGTCATCCTTTTAAATTCTTTATTTTTGATTTTCTGGATCATTATCCTTATTAAACCAAAGTGGGTCATTATCATCTACGTCGCCATTGTAATTGATTAAAATTTCTTCGCCAGCCTTGATATCCTTATAGGCAAAGAAATCAAATGTATGGTTCGGAAAATTAATCTCATAAGTCGCATTTGGTTGATAGGAATGGTTAAACAGCATCCCATAGCCTAGAAGTAAGGCTGTATGATTTTTTCCATACTCGAATGCGTAATCAGCAAGCAATGTTTTTTCGATATGAACGTGTTCCTCATTTGGATAAGGAATCACCGGCGCTTGGTGAATGAGCTCACCTTTAGTTATGTCTTTCGTTGCAAATACTCCACGATTTAATTCCCCATCGCTGAGTGTTGATGTCTTGACTTCAATCATGTTTCTCACCTACACATTCTTTTCTATATATAGGTTTGAGCATAACTCATTTATTGATTGTGTGCAAGAAATGATATTATTACACAGGGAGAGTTTTTTTACTTATTTGGCGTTCAATGTTTTATGCCAATCACTCTAAGTCTTTTATAATCAGCAACCCATTTACCATTTTTATATAAAATATTTCTTAAGTTGCTTTCAGAATTAGTAATAATTTCCTGTTTTATTTTTGCGTCCATTCCAGCAAATAGGCTAGAACCGAACATCTCAATCCAATTAGTGATGCCATTTTCACCTTCTAACGGTGTCGGTCGATCAAAATATACACAAAAGGCAACGGTGAAACCAACCTCCTCCATTAGTGCGGTATATTCACCGATACTCGGAAAATACCAAGGGAATTTCTCAATATCAAATTTTTGCCCATGTTTTTCGTATTGGCTGATTACTTCATCAGTTATTTTTTGTACATTTCCTTTTCCACCTAATTCAGCAACGAATCTTCCGCCTGGCTTTAACGAGCTATATATGCTTTGTAGTGCTTGTTTTGGAGCTTTAACCCAATGAAGCGTTGCGTTGGAGAAAACAGCATCAAACTCTTCGTGATATTCTAATTGAGTAGCATCTTTAACAAAGAATCTGATGTCTGGATACTTATCTTGGGCTTGTTTAACCATGTTTTCCGATTTATCTACGCCAACAACTGTTGCTCCAAGACCGTTGATGATTTGGGCTAAATCACCAGTGCCACAACCAAGGTCTAGAATCTTTTCTCCCTGTTTTGGCGTTAATAATTCGATGACGCTTTGCCCGAACTGAGACACAAACGCGTGTTTCTCATCGTATAAATTTGCATTCCAATGATCCTGTTTATTTTGAATGATTGCCATTTTCCCCACTCCCTATTTTTAACAATTGTTTTTGTTATTTGAATTATATGGTATAAGTCTTATAATGAAAAATAACTAAATTTCTACTTTTTAATAACTAATCGTTATAAGGGTGTGTGACATGGAGATAAATTGGTTGAAAACCTTTGTGGTCGCGGCGCGATATGAAAATTTCCGCCAAACAGCAGAAGAGCTGTTTTTGACACAACCTGCCATCACTAAACATATTCGGCGTTTAGAGGAGGAACTCAATACAGATTTATTTCATCGGCAAGGAAAGTCAGTAGTGTTAACTCCTGCAGGGCATAGGTTTCTTCCATATGCACAAGGGATTATCTCAAAATATGACGAGAGCTTTGAGGATTTCGAAGCTTGGAAGCAGGGCTATAATCGCAAGCTAACGATTGCTTCAGCTCCACAGATTGCCTCGTCGATATTGCCGTCACTACTGCAAACGTTTATTGCAGAAAATAGAGATATTGAGGTAATGATTAATATTCAGCAATCTTACGATATTGGTGGTGAGATTAGCACTGGAAGGGCGGATATTGGTTTGTCACGGCTTGCGCCATCGCAGAAAAATATTTATAGTGAAAGGATTCACGAGGAGCCGGTCATTTTTGTGGGACCGTATGATGGACAGTTTCTTACAGAGAAAACAGCACTTGAGCGTTATCGTCTTATTACTCACAATCATCCCGATTATTGGGATGATTTGTTAATCGATATTCAACATGCTTATCCGACAGTTCGGATGATGGCAGTTAAGAGCGTGGAAATCTCGAAAAAATTTATCGAGGCAGGACTAGGGGTTTCGTTTTTGCCGATGACGATGGTAGAGGAGGAGATTCGGCTTGGCAAGCTTGTTGAAATTCCAAGTTTGAATATCAAAACACCGAAGTCTGCCACCTATGTTGTGACCAAAGTAAAAACTGAGGAGACGCAGTCGTTTTTGCAGTTTATACATATAGCAATGTCTTCGAAATAAAAAAAGGGCACAAATCAAGCTTTTATCTTGATTGTGCCCTTGCAACTTACAACCAACCTCGCTCATATTGCTTTGGTGCATCGATTTTCTCCCTGAGCTCTTTCGCGGCTGTTCTTGGCCAATATGGGTCGCGTAGCAATTCGCGGCCGAGGAAAATCAGGTCAGCCCGCTCATTTTGGAGAATCTCCTCAGCATGCAATGGTGTTGTAATTAATCCAACAGCACCCGTTGCGATGTCAACACCATGCTTTATTTTTTCAGAAAAGGGAACCTGGTAGCCAGGATAACTACGTACTCCCTTCGGAATCAAGCCGCCGGAGCTTACGTCGATGAGGTCAACTCCTTTATCCTTCATCCATCTCCCCATTGTCACAAAATCATCAGGAGTTAAGCCTTCCTCATGATAATCACTCGCAGAAACTCTTACCAGTAACGGTCCATCCCAAACTTCTTTAATTGCTTCAATAACGTCGCGGAGCAAACGATAACGATTTTCGATAGAACCACCATATTCATCGCTGCGCTGATTGGTAATTGGTGATAAAAATTCATGGATTAAATATCCGTGGGCAGCGTGAATTTCGATGACATCAAAGCCAGCACGGCTTGCACGTTCTGCACCTCGCTTAAACGCCTCAACCGTCGCTAGGATATCATCTTTGGTCATTTCCTTTGGGGTTTTGGAGTTTTCATCAAACGCTAGTGGCGATGGGGCTAGTATATCCCCGGTTACGGTTGCTTTTCTACCTGCGTGTGCCAGTTGAATACCGATTTTGCAGCCGTGCTCCTTGACGAGATTAGTTAACTTTGTAAATCCCTCCACATGAGCATCATCCCATATTCCTAAATCCCGATGAGAAATCCTTCCTTCTGGTGAGATGGCAGTTGCTTCGACTATAATTAAGCCTACCTGACCAATTGCCCTTGAAGCATAATGAATCATATGAAAATCGTTAAGCAAGCCATCATCATGCTCTGAGCTATACATGCACATTGGTGCCATTACAATCCGATTTTTTAACGTGAGTCCTTTAATCGTATAAGAGGATAATAATTTCGAAGTCAAAATAAAAAAGCCTCCTTATATTTCGTGAATCTAAGCACATTCACTAGTATAGCAGAGGCTTTTCTTATTTGAAAATTTCACCAATTAATATATTTATCAAAGTTATTGAAAGAGACGTAAACCTAGTTTATTTTACAGGATACAACTCATCACTTAAAGCAATTCCAAGTCGTTTTGATTGGGCTGTTGCTTCTTTGATGCAGTTAATAAAGGCGTTTTGCACATCGTAGGAGGCCAATACACGCAAGCCGGCTTCTGTCGTTCCACCTGGGCTTGTCACCTCAGCACGTAATTGCTTTGCTGGCTTAGCTGATTTTGCGACCATGTCGGCAGCGCCAAGCAAGGTTTGAACAATTAGTTCCTTTGCCATTTGTTGATCAAGTCCAATTTCAGCAGCGCCTTTTTCCATTGCTTCAATTAAGTAATAAATATAGGCAGGGCCACTTCCTGATAGGCCGGTAATCGCATCGATTTTGCTTTCATCAACGAAAGCGGTCATTCCGACAGTTTCAAATATTGTTTGGACGATTTTCTTTTGAACGTCCGTCACATGTGCATTGATGGCAAGCCCTGTTGCTGATTTGCCAACTGTTGCTGATGTGTTCGGCATCGCTCTAACAACTGGTAGCTTTTTTTCGGCTAACAGTTCAATATTTTCAGTCGATACCCCTGCAAGAACGCTGACTAGCATCGTTTTTTCAGTTAAATAGCTTTTGATTTGGCCGATGCCAGTAGCCGCTTCCTTTGGCTTCATTGCTAAAATGACTGCATCAGCACCATCTAATAGTTCTTCAAGATTATAGCTGCCATTTACTCCGTATTTTTCGTGTAAATTGTCCAACTTTTCTTGATTGCTCCGATTCGTTACCCAAATTTGCTCCCCCTTGAGTAGCTTGCTTTCGACGATTCCTGAAATCATCGCTTCTGCCATCGAACCGGCCCCGATAAATGCAATTTTTTTCATAACTTCCTTGTACCCCTTCGTGTTCAAAGATTTTTCCGATAATGCGTCATGTATACCGTAAATTGTTCAATGAAATAACAATGCAAGAAAAATGGCTTATCTGTCAAGAGCTATGAGTCTAAAAACTTAATTTTTTTAATAATTGTTTGAAAATAACAACAATTTAGATAATTTTACGGTATAATATGGTTAATTTCAATAAAAAAGCAGCTTGAGTTTAGACTATTTATACTGAAATCCTTTTATCAAAATAATAATTAAGGAGTTGGTAGCATGACAAAATGGAAGAACGGTATTGCGAAAATCACTCTGCCGACCCCTTTTCCTGTCGGAGATGTGAATGTTTTTCTAGTTAAAGGAGAACGACTGACGCTAGTTGATGCAGGTACAAATAATGATGAATCATGGAATGCTTTCGTTAAGCAGCTCAATGATTTGCATTTAACCCCAAATGATATTGAGCAAGTAATCATCACTCACCATCATCCGGATCACGTTGGTTTACTAGCTTATTTTCCTGAAAGTGTTGATGTGTTCGGACATCAACTAAATCAACCGTGGTTAACGGCAACTGAATCCTTCATTGAGGATAATGAAGTGTTTTTCGAACGGACTATTGAGGAATTTGGTGTCCCTCATGAATTTCTTACGTTGAAGCATGAATTTCGCCGGACGACAGAATATTTCTGCAATCGAGTATTGACAGGTCATCTTGTTGAGGGTGATACTGCACCTGGATTGTCAGGCTGGAAGGTTCTTGAAACCCCGGGACATGCTTCTAGTCATATTGGTCTGTTACGTGAAAGCGATGGGGCTTTTATAGGCGGTGATTTGTTGCTGCCGCATATTTCTCCCAATCCTATTTTAGAGCCGCCATTATCCCGTGAGTTTAGTCGTCCGAGGCCACAGCTAGAGTTAAATGCATCTTTGGAAAAATTGACACATTACAACATCCAAACCGTTTTTCCAGGGCACGGTGATGAGATTACTGAGGTAGAACCGTTAATTGAGAAGCGACTAAATCGTCAGCATGAGCGGGCTATGCTCGTGAAAAAATGGCTCCAGAATGAGGAGATGACTGTATTCGAGGTATGCCAGCGTCTGTTTCCACATGTTTATGAACGTGAGCTGATTTTAACCTTGTCAGAAACTGCTGCCCAAATCGACTATTTGCTATCGTTACAGGAAATTACTATGATAAATAAGGAGTTTCCTTATCGATATCGATATAAAGTGAAATTTCCATCAGTGGGGGGAGCTTAATTCCCCACTGATGGTCAGTTGAACCAATCGGACCTTTACGGGCAGTTGCCCCCCACCTTTTCTTATTGTAAACTCAGAATATTGAGGTTGGGGTCTTACTGCCCGTTAAGGCGGGATAAAGCAAATTGAGGTGTCAGAAATGGCAAATGACCGTCTTGTTGGAAAAAATGTATTAATTACCGGAGCCTCGGGTGGAATTGGCGCTGAAATGGCTTATTTATGCGCTGAGTCCGGTGCTCGATTAATTTTGATGGCCCGAAGTTTAGATAAGTTAGAACAATTGAAGCAAAATATAGAAGCACGCTACGGTGTTGAAGTCCTCATATATCAGCTAGATGTTTCTGATACGAATGCAATTGAAACGGTGTTTTCAGAGGTTTTGCAAGCGTTAGGGCATGTTGATGTGCTTGTTAATAATGCTGGCTTTGGCATATTCCGTCCAGCTCACGAATCGACGATTGATGAAATCAAGGGCATGTTTGAGGTGAACGTTGTCGGCTTAATAACAGCAACAAGCATGGTTCTTCCCAAAATGCGTGAGCGTCGCTTTGGACACATTATTAACATTGCTTCGCAAGCCGGGAAAATGGCGACACCTAAATCTAGCGTCTATTCAGCAACAAAGCATGCTGTGCTGGGTTATTCCAATAGTTTACGGATGGAACTCGCTGACCTTGGTGTGTATGTGACAACTGTTAACCCTGGACCAATTGCCACAAACTTTTTTAATATTGCCGATGAAAAGGGTACTTATTTGCAAAATATCAAGCGTTGGGTGCTAAAGCCGGAATATGTTGCCGGGCAGGTCGTTGAACGGATGCTCACCAAAACACGCGAAATCAATTTACCTCGCTGGATGAATGCGGCAAGCATCCTTTATACTTTGTTTCCAAGGGTTGTTGAGCGCGTTGGAAAGCGTGCGTTTAATCAGAAATAACCACAGTTGTAACCTTGTCTGCTTTTTTTCGTCTTGTTTAATAGGAGGCGAGGAGGGTGCGAATGGTTAAATTGATGACTGGAGTTATATTTGTTTCTCTTTTTTTAGTAGCTATAACGGGGTGTAATGATGCTGGATTGTCTAATTTAGTAAAAGCTGAAACTGGCTACATCACCCATATTAGTGAGAATTCAGTGCTCGTAAATGATATTGTTTTTTCTGCCGACAATGAAGTTGAAGTCGTTTCAGATAATGGCAAGAAAATGAACTTTGCCGACCTTGAGATTGGTATGAAGGTCGAACCATGGTTTAGTGGTCCTATTCGCGAATCCTTTCCGGCACAAGCAGATATGAAAAAGCTTGTCGTATTGACCGATAAGGAACATGATCAAGTTCAGGAAGCGGTGAAAGCAGTTGTTGAATATGCTGCTACCAATTTTAGTAGTAACACGGTTGTTTTCCAAGAAACGATCGTGAAGGATACGTATTTTCAAGCCAAGATAGCAGGAGTGACGATTGAACATCCCAATCCGGTGACAATTCGCTATGATTTTGCAACAAAACAAATTGAGGAACAAGTTGATTAGTTTATGGTGCTGCCAGTGGTTTCAAGTGTGAAACTGCTGGTAGTTTTTTTGTACTTGCGAGTGATGTGATGGAATAGAGGAATTGTGGGTTCGGACAGATGTGTGTCAAAGTGGTGAACTTTTTTAGGAATACAGCTATTTCTACAGATTTGCGTTTTTCTAAATCTGATTTGGCTTCATTTTGACTCTGTTTTGCTGTAATTTCTTCAATTTTTCACTTTCAATGTAGTTTTGAATGATTCTTTTATTTACCTATTTTGTTGTTTGCATGGCTTTCGGAAAGATATGCTCGACTTTCGCAAATTTATGCTCGGCTTTTCGAAAAATATGCTCGACTTTCACGATTTTATGCTCGACCTCAAAAAAACAATGCTCGACTTTTAACAGATATGTGCTATCTCGCCCCGATATGCCCGACTTCCATAACATATGCTATGCTTTTCTCATTTTTGCTCAGCTTCCTTCCTGAAGTAAGCCCGTCCCCACTATCGACCACCACGCCGCTTCTAAAATCATTCCATAAAATTTCCATTGAAACAGAACGTATATTCGCTTATGATTGAGAATATAATAAAAAGAACCTATGTTCGCACTTTTTTAGAAGAAGAAGGGATTTCAGTGGTGGATTATAGCTTGATGCCTAATCAGCACGTACTATGTGTCGACATGAAGAGTTTCTATGCAAGCTGTTCTGCCGTCATGATGGGACTTGATCCGCTTGAATGCTATTTGGCGGTAGTCGGAAATCAGGATCGCCAAGGGAGTGTCGTACTAGCTGCTTCGCCGCGATTAAAAAAAGAATTCGGAATCAAAACGGGATCGCGTATGTTCGAGATTCCAAAAGACCCACGAATTCATCTCGTTGAACCGAAGATGGGGACTTATTTACGGATTTCCACTGAAATTACGCGCCTGTTTCATCGCTATGTACCAAAAGAAGCGATTCATGTCTATAGCGTTGACGAAAGCTTTATTAAAGTTGATGGGGCCACAAATATTTGGGGTGATGTTTGGACGATTGCAGAAAAAATTAGAAGTGATATGGCGAGAGAATTTCAGCTGACGTGTACGATTGGAATCGGACCGAACATGCTCATGTCAAAGCTCTGTCTTGATTTGGAAGCAAAAAGTAAAGGGATTGCTGAGTGGACATACGATGATGTGCAAAAGAAGCTGTGGAAGGTTTCGCCACTTCGGGAAATGTGGGGGATTGGTCGACAGGTTGAAAAAACGCTAAACAGCATGGGGATTTTCACGGTTGGTCAGTTGGCACGCTATGATTTGGAGAAGCTTGAGAAAAAGTTTGGTATTATGGGTAATCAGCTTTATCACCATGCTTGGGGCGTGGACCTTTCCGAAATGGGGGCACCGATTATCGAGGGGCAAATTAGCTTCGGCAAAAGCCAAATCCTAATGCGCGACTATAAAGTGGAGCACGAAATTAAGGGTGTCATTCTTGAAATGTGTGAGGAAGTGGCCCGCAGAGCGCGGAATCGTCGCAAAGCCGGTCGGACGGTCAGCTTGACCATTACTTATAGCAAAGACGAATTTGGTGGAGGTTTTCACCGCTCGCGGACAATTGCAGAACCAACGAATATTACGATGGAGCTTTATCGTGTCTGCCTCGCGCTTTTCGATGAAAACTATCAAGGGAAAACAGTCAGGCAAATTGCAATTTCATTAGGTAATGTGGTGGATGATCAACAAATGCAATTAAACTTGTTTGAATTAAATCGCTGGAAAAAGCACGAGCTTGGTTACACGGTTGACCGGATTCGCAAGCGGTTTGGCTCAGGTGCTTTATTGCGAGCGGTTTCTTATACAGAAGCGGGAACCTCCAGACATCGCGTTAAGCTTGTCGGTGGCCATAAACGTTAGGAGGTATTAATTTAGGGATGATTCGTGATCGCGGTCGAATTAAATGGACGTCGATGATGCTGCCCGAGCATGTAAAAATGCTACGAGACTGGGTTAAAGAGGATTCATTTGAATACAGAAAGCAATTGGATGAGCAGCAGCTTGAGCAAATGAATGATACCATCTCGAGCGCAATGGAATTTGACCAATTGGTAACGATTACTCATTATCATAGTCACCAGTACGAATTGGTGATTGGCAAAATTCATTATTGGGATGGACTAGGGCAGCGGCTACACATCGTTGATCGGTTCGAAGAGATTCATCAAATCAAACTGAATGATATTTACGATGTTCGTGTAGCGGATTAGGATTCACGGTTGAACGCTAACCGTGAATTTTTTGTCTGATAAATTGAATTATTAGAATATTATTTCCGAGGTAATAACAATAGAAATATGCTAAAATGGAGGGCGTAAAGCGAGAAAGGGGAATATAGAAATGCAGATTGACATCAGTGAAGGGGCAGAGCAAAAGCTGGCAGAAAGAACAACAGGAAAAGACGGATATTTAAAGCTAGTTTATGATATAGAAGGCTGCGGGTGCGCAGTAAATGGTGTACCAGCATTGTGGTTAGTAAAGGAACTAGTCGGGGATGAGGCGGAAGTTGAAACAGCGAATCAGCGCTCAATTTATATAGAAAAAGACCAGCAAGTGTTTTTTGCAGAGAAAATGACGCTAGATTTTTCGGTAAAGGCGAACTGTTTTCAGCTGAAAAGCCCAAATGAATATTTAAATCCACGCCTAAGCTTAGTCGATAAAACAAAATAACACTAGAAAAGAGCTACCAAACCGCAAAATTAGCGAAAAGGTAGCCCTTTTTTTGATTAAAAATGCCTCAACCTCACTCTGAAAAACCACATTCTTCCAAAAATTCATCAACAGCCGTTTCATATTCCTCGCGATTCTCATTATAGGATTGCGCATGGGCGCCATTCAGCGCTAGAAAAAGCTTTTTATGCCCCTGTTTCCGTTCATACAAAGCCTCAGTCATCGACGGCAAAATATACTTATCATCCTTGCTATGGATGAACAGGATTGGCTTGTGAATGTTTTCAACGACGGAAATTGGTGACACTTCTTTTACTGAGTATTTATCGCGGAGTCGTAAAAAGAAATCGCCAACATGTAGCACTAGCCGCGGTGGTAGCTTAATATCCTTTTTGATTTGATATTCTAATAGCTCCGCAAAATCGGAAAATGGACAATCGGCAATATAAAAGTCAGCACCATCCTCAACCATTCCGGCATAAAGCAGCATCGTCGCTGCGCCCATTGATTCACCATGAATACCAAGCACCAAGTCCGGTCCCTTATCAAGTTTAAGCCAATCGATAACAGCCTTTAAATCTAATTTCTCATAATGACCATAGCTGGTTGTTTTGCCGCCAGATTCACCATGACGACGGTGGTCATAAATCACACCGTTAAAGCCCCGTTCCAAAAAAATATTCATGTATTTTACAGAATTGACCTTGTTTTCTGTTACGCCATGACAAATTATCACATAACGATTCGTCTGATGTGGTTCTACTAAGATTGTCTTAAGCTGATAACCAAGTGGAGAATCAATCAAAATTTCCCGCTTCGGCAGGCCCTCGTATTTAACCGGGTCAAACCGTCCAGCTGTCGTTTCTCGGGTTAACACTAAGTTTTCATCCTTCTTTTTCTTAAACATAAGAAGATTTGAAAAATAAACACCAAAAGACGTTACGGCCAAAAGGGCAGAACCGAATATTGAAGCCGCTACTTTCCTCTTTTTCAAGCGAAATCCCTCCGAACAAATGATAACTTTATCATATCATTAGTATGATAAAACAAACAAAAGAGGTGACTCCAACTGGTGGAGTCACCCTGAATCCAAACTATTCACTGTTTTGCGTTTTGCCGTTTCGTTGGATGAATGGCCTTTTCCATGTCCTCAGCGGCCATTATCGGTCTTGTCGTATCGCTAGAGGGCTTTCCTTTTTGACTAAATCCCTTTTGGCGCTTTTGACTCATCATCAACATCCCCTTTCCTTAATAAGATGGATGAAAGGGCGTGACCTTATGCATGCCGGAAGGGCTGACAAATGATATAATAATGGGGAAATATGCTGTGGAGGTCATTGGCGTGAAGAAAAAACAACGTTCAAAAGTGAATCAAAATCAAAAATCAAAAAAAGATGACGCACCTGTTACATTAGGAGATATGCTAAACAGCGATTTAGTCAATCAGTTGAAAAATAAACAGCAGGAGTTAAAGGCTGAGGAAGTGCGTAAGCAAGAAGCTGAGGAACAGCGACTGAGAGAGGAAAGAAAACGCCGCGAGAAAAATAAATCCTTTGAAGAGCTGCTAAATGAAAGTTCGATAAGCTGGAAAGATTTTAAATAAAACAAAAAGATAACCAGGCTAGCTGTTAAAATCTAGCAATTGGTTATCTTTTTTTAACCTATCTGTGCTGTTCGTATCGATTGGCTTTAGTTAGGTTTTGAATCAGATGAAGTTCATCTAAAGTAAGGGGGTGACTCCGGACTGCTGCGGCATTTTCGCGAAGCTGTTTAACGGAACTCGCACCAGCCACAATCGAGGTCACACTAGGGTTAGCGAGATTAAACTGTAGGGCAACTTCCGTAAACGAGCGAGCAGTAGCTAAATTTTCTTTTAATAGAGGTAGTAGCTTTGACAATTCCTCATATGAATAATCTAGATAGCCGCTTTCGTGCACCCGATTTGACGCTTTCTCAAGCAATTGATTACTCAACAAACCAGAGGCGAGGGGACCGCGCGTCACGACACCTATTTTGTTCTCCAATAATTGCGGCATTGCATCTTCCTCAGGTCGGCGGTCAAGCATGCTATATTGCATCATGACCGAAACAATACTAGATTTGGCGATATATTCACGGATAACATTCGGCCGAATCGATGAAATTCCATAATATCTAATATAGCCATCAGCTTTAAGCTCCTCAAATGCTTCGATCGTTTCCTCGATGGGGTCATCAAGCGTACCGCCATGGAGCTGGTACAAATCGATGTAATCCGTACCAAGTCGCTTTAAGCTTTGTTTTATTTCTTCTTTTATATAGGCTTTTGAGGGATCCCAGCTCCAGCCGTCTTTCTTGTCGCGCCAGCGGTTTCCAACCTTAGTTGCTATTACAACCTGGCTCCGAACAGACTTTAGAACTTGTCCAACTATTTTTTCATTGGTTCCAAAATCGTATAAATCAGCAGTGTCAAAATAATTAATACCTTCATCTAAAGCGGCTTCAATGATTTCTTGAGCTGCCTTTTCGTTTGTTCCAAGCGACATGCACCCTAAACCAAGTGTACTGACATGAAGGTCAGACTTGCCTAATTGCCGTGTTTCCATTTGCTTCACTCCAATCCTACTAGCTTCTCTATTATTTTAGCGAATGAAAGTAGAGATAGCCAAATTGGACGATTTTTGCAGTAATAGAAGGGCACAATTATATACTAGCAATTTATCTGGATGTATCTTCAACCCAATCATGGAGCAATTCATATTTACGACGATATTCCTTGATTTTTCGCTTAATTTCCCATGCTTTTCCAACAAGGACGAACCCTTTATCATGCACATAGATTTTCATTCGTAATTCCCCCAAAAGTAAAGTATGGTAAAATGTATGAGTCTACCATATCGGAATAGAACAGGAGTGACAGAAAAATTATGCGTCGCCTTGAAGAAAAAACAATTAAAACAGAACATATTTTTACAGGAAGAGTCATCAGCCTGCAGGTTGAAGATGTTGAATTGCCGGATGGAAATATAGCAAAACGTGAGATTATCAAGCATCCAGGTGCAGTTGCGGTGATTGCTGTAACTCCAGAAAATAAAATCATCATGGTTGAGCAATTCCGGAAAGCGCTTGAACGGAAAATAGTAGAAATCCCGGCTGGAAAGCTAGAGCAAGGGGAAGAACCACAAACGTGTGCCATGAGGGAGTTAGAAGAGGAAACTGGCTATTCATGCGAGATGATAGAATTGGTCAATTCTTTCTATACATCCCCAGGCTTTGCTGATGAAATTGTCCATGTCTTTGAAGCACGCGGATTAGCAAAAGTGGAACATCCTGCTGCCCAAGACGAAGATGAATTTATTAATTTACTCGAATTAACGCTAGAAGAAGCGGAAGAATATATTAAACAGCAAAAAATCTATGACGCGAAAACAATCTTTGCTGTTCAATACTTAAAGCTGAAAGAGGCGTTAAAATCGTAAATGAACCACTACTATGTAGATTTGCACATACATATTGGCAGAACCTTTACTGGTAAGGCCGTCAAAATTACTGGAGCGAAGACATTATCCTTCTCTAACATCATTGATCATGCCCGCCATGAAAAAGGGCTAAATATGATTGGTATTATTGATTGTCATTCACCGGAAGTCATTCTAGAGATTGAAGGTTTAATGGAGCGAGGCGAATTAACAGAACATCGTGATGGTGGGTTGAATTATCGCGGAATGACAGTCATTCCTGGCTCAGAGCTTGAGGTATATGATGAGAATTGCCAAGGGCCAATCCATCTGCTTTGTTATTTTCCTACACTTCAAGCGATGAAGGAATTTTCAGGATGGCTGAAAGGTCATTTGAAAAATATAAACCTTAGCTCGCAGCGAATTTATGCAAGCGGGCGTGAACTGCAAAGTAAGGTAAAGATGCATGGTGGGCTGTTTATTCCGGCGCATGTATTTACGCCATTTAAAAGTCTTTATGGTAAAGGGGTAAAGCGCTCACTAGTCGAAGTATTGGACCCGGAGCAAATTGACGGAATTGAACTTGGCTTGAGCTCTGATACTTCGATGGCAGATAGCTTGGGAGAATTGCATCGATATACATTTGTAACTAATTCAGATGCCCATTCCTTGCCAAAAATTGCCCGTGAATATCAAGTGATCGCGATGCGGGAACCATCATTTGCTGAATTTAAAAAAGCGCTCCATCAAGTTGGCGGTCGCGGGATTGTCGCGAACTATGGTTTGGACCCTTTGCTTGGAAAGTATCATCAGTCGGTATGTGCGAATTGTCAAACATCGTATTCTTCGGAAGCGACAAATTGTCCAAATTGTCTATCGACAAAAACGGTAAAAGGTGTAGCTGAACGAATTCTTGAATTAAAGACTGCAGAGAGTTCTCCTGACGATCGACCGCCTTATATACATCAGGTTCCGCTTGATTTTATTCCCGGATTGGGACCAAAACTGTTAAGAAAACTATTAGACCATTTCGGTACTGAAATGGCAATTCTTCACGAGGTGCCGCTTCAAGCATTGGAGGAAGTAGTACCGAAGAAAATCGCAACATTAATATACAAAGCGCGTAATGGAGAATTAAATCTCTTTGCCGGTGGTGGAGGAAAATACGGGAAGATAGCTGATTAGTTGTGACGGAATTGTGGCATCGGCAAATAAGCCGTTCGAATTGGAAAATAAAATCGAAATTCGGCAAATACGCCGTTCGAATCGGCAAATAAACCATCAAATTTGGCAAATAAAATCCTCCATCATAAGGGTTGCACAGAGCGTGTAGCCCTTATTTTGTATCTCCTAAAAATTACTAGATTCACTGTCATAGAATTAATAGAACGGCATAGAATGTAGTAATCAATTTTAGGAGGAAGACCAATGAAGAAGAGATTATACCAGAACTTCGCAGTCGAACATTTTCGTGAATATTCCTCAGTTTACATTTTCGTGATTGTGCTATTTTTGATGGGTGTGATTTTTGGGGCCGTTGTCGTAAATAGTTTGAGCTTTTCACAAAAAGAGGATTTGTTCTATTATTTATCTCAGTTTTTTGGACAGCTTACTGGTGGAAAAGAAGCTTCTGCAAAGGATTTGTTTATGCAGAGTCTGTTGCATAATAGTAAATACATCGGTCTTATGTGGCTACTCGGAGTATCAATTATTGGTTTGCCAGTGATTCTCATTCTGTTATTTATTAAAGGAATGGTCGTCGGCTTTACTGTTGGTTTCCTCGTTAACCAAATGGGCTGGGATGGCTTTTTACTTTCCTTTGTATCGGTTCTTCCGCAAAATTTTATCATCATTCCGATATTTATTATCATGTCTGTGATGACCATAACCTTTTCTCTGCAAATGATAAAGAGACAGTTTATGAAAAAAATCAGCAGTCCGTTTATGCCGATGCTTTCACGATATTTTCTTGTCTTAGTCGGAGCGGTTATTGTCTTAACATGTGCAGCGGCAATTGAAGCATATATATCGCCTGCTTTAATGAAAGCTGTAATTGGGGGAATAAACTGATTAAAATTATTATTATTTGAAAATAAATATTTTTTCTAGTTTAGAATAATTGTTTTTGAAACTGCCCGTCCTTCTGTTATAATGAGAATGGAAAGTGCGAGGGAGGGACTGTCACAATGGAAACAAGAATAGAACGAATAAAAAAACAGCTACATTCATCGAGCTACAAATTAACACCCCAGCGCGAGGCTACGGTTCGGGTGCTGCTAGAACATGAAGAGGATCATTTAAGTGCAGAAGATGTATACCTCCTCGTTAAAGAAAAATCTCCGGAAATCGGACTAGCTACTGTATATCGAACATTAGAGCTATTAACTGAATTAAAAATTGTTGATAAAATAAATTTCGGTGATGGAGTATCACGCTATGATCTGCGTCAAGAAGGCGCGGCACATTTCCATCATCATTTAGTATGTATAGAATGTGGTGCAGTTGATGAAATTCAAGAGGATCTCCTTGATGATGTCGAGGTCAAAGTGGAACAAAAGTGGAATTTTAAAATTAAAGACCATCGTTTAACCTTCCATGGAATTTGTCATCGCTGTCAGGAAAAAGAAACAGACCAAAGTGTTGAATAAGAAAAGAGGTTGACTTCTTTTTTGTTCCCTAGCTTGCGTAGCGAAAGGCACGATGAAAAATGAGTCATCCTTTTTTATTTTAGTAGGCCAGCTTCCTTTAAATGGGTGCTTTAGGTATATTTCAGCCTATGTTTGGCATACCTTGTACTAGTAGAAGGAGCTGGAGGAAAAAGAATGAAAGAATGGTTTAAGCTTTTCATAAAATCAATTCAGGTATTTTTGTTATTTACTGGATGTACCGTCCTTTTTTATTTTGGCATCATGTGGGTAAATGAAGAATATCAAAATTACCATCGCTATGATGAACCACAAGGATCGGCACTAAAGGTATCTGGACCTGTGGAAGGCGAAAGTCTGCCATGGCTTGATCGCTTATTCTTGTTTTATTTAAATGGGGAGTAATGATAAATGGAAGATCAGCTTCGAGATTTTATACATTTCTTAATGGTTGAAAAGGGATTGGCCAAAAATACACTAGTATCGTATGAACGGGACCTTCGCAGTTATCTTAAGTATTTGAAGACAGTAGAATTACTTACAGATTTAAACGAAGTGCAACGTCTCCAAATCATACGTTTTCTAGCACAATTAAAAGACCAAGGAAAATCGTCCAAAACACTTGCGCGTCATATCGCCTCAATTCGGGCGTTTCATCAGTTCTTGTTAAGAGAAAAGGTAGTTGAACGTGACCCGACAGTACATATTGAATCACCGCAAAAGGAACGCTCCTTGCCGAAGGTACTCAGCATCCAAGAGGTCGAGAAACTGTTGGAATCGCCTAAAGCAAACGACCATTTTGGCAAACGTGACAAGGCAATGATTGAGCTTCTTTATGCCACAGGAATCCGTGTCAGTGAGTTAATCGGTTTGAACTTAGGAGATGTTCATTTAACGATGGGCTTTGTGCGCTGTTTCGGAAAGGGTAGCAAGGAGCGAATTATCCCGATTGGAAAAACAGCATCGTTGGCACTTCAAGATTATTTAGACAATGGCCGAATTCACTTTATAAAAAAACAAAAAGATGATGCACTGTTTTTAAATCATCTTGGCAAACGATTAACACGTCAAGGTTTTTGGAAGATTTTAAAAAAGTTAACTAAAGAAGCTGGAATTACAAAAGAACTAACACCACACACATTAAGACATTCATTTGCTACTCATTTATTGGAAAATGGTGCGGATTTGCGGGCGGTTCAAGAAATGCTGGGACATGCTGATATTTCAACAACGCAAATCTATACCCATGTAACGAAAACAAGATTAAAGGATGTTTACAGCCAATTCCACCCGAGAGCTTAAGAGATTAATAGGAAAATTAAGCAATCTGTGTACAAAGCCAATATTGTGAACGGAATGTAAAAGCTGTCGAAAAATCGCAGCTTTTTCTTGTTTCTATTTCGATATAAAGAGTACAATATTGATGTCAGACATCTGACGAATCATTGCAAGTATTACGGAAAAAAGAAAGGGAAATCTATTGTTAAATTGGTACAGATTCAACCGAAGGAGGATGAAGCTGAGATGAACACATACAAGCGAATTTTTTTGATTGTCATGGATTCAGTCGGAATCGGTGAAGCACCTGATGCGGAAAAGTTTGGCGATAAAGGAGCTCATACATTAAGGCATATTGCAGAAAAAATGAATGGATTACATATGCCTAATATGGGTCAGCTTGGACTAAGCAATATTGATGAAATTAACGGAATTGAAAAAGCAAGTAAACCGCTTGGTTATTTCACAAAAATGCAGGAAGCTTCCAATGGTAAAGATACAATGACAGGTCATTGGGAAATTATGGGCCTTCATATCGAGACGCCATTTAAGGTTTTCCCTGATGGATTTCCAGATGAATTACTGCAGGAACTTACAGCGAAAACTGGAAGAAAGATTATTGGAAATAAGCCTGCAAGCGGAACGGAAATTCTTGATGAGCTCGGTGAAGAGCATATGAAAACAGGTGCTTTAATCGTATATACATCTGCAGATTCTGTTTTACAAATTGCAGCACATGAGGAGATTATTCCAATCGACGAGCAATATCGTATTTGTAAAATTGCTCGTGAATTAACATTAGATGAAAAATATATGGTCGGGCGAGTAATCGCGCGTCCTTTCGTTGGCCAACCAGGCAGCTTTAAAAGAACAACAAATCGTCATGATTACGCCTTAAAGCCTTTCGGGCGAACGGTTATGAATGAGTTAGCCGATTCCGGATTCGATGTGATAGCCATCGGAAAAATCGCTGATATTTATGATGGCGAGGGTGTAACGGCTTCATTAAGAACCATCTCTAATATGGATGGAATGGATAAATTATTACACTCCTTTGATATGGAATTCACTGGCTTGAGTTTTGTAAATTTAGTGGACTTTGACGCATTGTACGGTCATCGCCGTGATCCAATTGGCTATGGGAAGGCGTTAGAGGAGTATGATGCTCGACTTCCTGAGGTATTTGCAAAAATGCAGGATGACGATTTATTGATCATTACCGCAGATCATGGAAATGATCCCGTACATCATGGTACAGACCATACGCGAGAATATGTTCCGCTAATTGTTTATTCAAAGCAAATGGTACAAGGCAAGGAGCTGCCAGTTCGTCAAACTTTCGCTGATATTGGGGCAACGGTTGCGGAGAATTTTAAAGTGAAAGCTCCTGAATTTGGAAAAAGCTTTTTGCATGAATTAACTTAAGATAGGGTGGCGACGATGAATTTTGATCAAATCAAAAATGCGGCACAATTTTTACAAGAGAAATATCAACACGCGCCGAAAATTGGCTTAATATTGGGATCCGGATTAGGTGTACTTGCGGATGAAATCGAAGCAGCTGTTAAAATTCCATACCATTCCATTCCTGATTTTCCAGTTTCTACAGTTGAAGGGCATGCAGGCCAACTTGTCTTCGGAAAGTTAAATGGTGTTGAGGTTGTGGCAATGCAGGGGCGTTTTCATTATTACGAAGGCTATAGCTTTGATAAGGTTACCTTTCCTGTTCGAGTGATGAAACACCTAGGTGTGGAAAGTTTAATTGTAACCAATGCAGCTGGTGGTATTAATGAGAATTTTGAACCTGGAGATTTAATGCTAATTTCCGATCATATAAATAATATGGGCTCTAACCCACTGATCGGCCAAAATGATGCACAGCTTGGACCGCGATTTCCTGATTTATCCGAATCGTACAGTCGACAATTGCGCGATAAAGCGAAGGAAATTGCTCAACAGTTGAATATATCAATCAAAGAAGGAGTGTACGTTGGCAATACGGGCCCTTCCTACGAAACGCCTGCGGAAGTTAGGATGCTTCGAATTTTAGGAGGAGATGCGGTTGGCATGTCCACAGTACCAGAAGTCATCGTGGCCAGGCATGCTGGATTAAATGTGTTAGGCATTTCTTGCATATCTAATATGGCTGCCGGAATTTTAGACCAGCCACTTACCCATGATGAAGTCATCGAAACAACCGAAAAAGTAAAGGCTAATTTTATCAAATTTATCAAAGCAATCATCGCTTCTTATTAATTGAGAAGCTCTAGGTTAATATTGAGAAACGTGGTGTTCGATAAATGAGAATGGTTGACTTAATTGAAAAAAAACGAGATGGCTTTGAACTTACAAATGAGGAAATTCAGTTTATTATTGATGGATATACGAATGGGGCGATTCCAGATTATCAAATGAGCGCATTGACAATGGCGATTTTTTTTCAAGGCATGTCAGATACCGAGCGAGCTAATTTAACGTTGGCAATGGTCCAATCCGGTGACCAAATTGACCTTTCTGCTATACAAGGTATTAAGGTTGATAAGCATTCAACCGGCGGTGTGGGCGATACGACTACTTTAGTGCTTGGGCCGCTAGTTGCGGCAGTTGGAGTTCCAGTTGCGAAGATGAGCGGGAGAGGCTTAGGGCATACGGGTGGCACGATTGATAAGCTGGAGGCGGTTAGCGGTTTCCATGTCGAAATTGACAATGAAAAATTTATTGAGTTGGTTAATAAAAACCAATTGGCAGTTATCGGCCAAAGCGGAAACTTAACCCCCGCTGATAAAAAGCTATATGCGCTTCGTGATGTGACGGCAACTGTCAATAGCATCCCGCTTATCGCCAGTTCAATCATGAGTAAAAAAATTGCCGCAGGTGCTGATGCAATTGTTCTCGATGTGAAAACGGGAGCGGGGGCATTTATGAAGACACTTGATGATGCTCGTAAGCTCGCACATGCGATGGTTGGTATCGGAAATGATGTTGGTCGCAAAACGATGGCAATTATTTCTGACATGAGTCAACCATTAGGCTTTGCGATTGGCAATGCGCTTGAGGTGAAGGAAGCAATTGATACTCTTCGCGGTGAGGGACCTGAAGATTTAACGGAGCTTTGTTTAACGCTGGGTAGCTATATGGTCTATCTTGCAGAAAAGGCAGGATCACTTGAAGAGGCCCGTGAAAAATTAACCGAAGTCATTCAGAATGGCTCGGCGTTGGCTAAATTTAAGCAGTTCCTTGATTCACAAGGTGGAGACGGTTCGGTTGTGGACGATCCGACTAAGCTCCCACAGGCGGCTTATCAAATAGAATTGCCTGCTAAAGAATCAGGATATGTAGAGGAAATCGTGGCTGATGCAGTTGGTACGGCAGCAATGCTTCTTGGTGCTGGTCGGGCAACAAAGGAGTCAGTAATTGATTTAGCAGTTGGACTTGTACTGAGGAAGAAAATCGGTGACAAAGTTGAGCAGGGCGAATCATTAGTGACGATATACAGCAATAGCGAAAATGTAGATAAGGTAAAGGAAATGCTTTACGAAAACATTAAGCTTTCCGAACACGGAGTCAAAGCCCCGGCACTTATATATGAGCAAATAAAAGATTAATGGATATACATAGATGCGCCAAGTATTTCATAACGAGATGCTTGGCGTTTTTTTTTTTTTATAAAAATACTACTCAGCCATCTCCAAATAAATTCCGCAAGAAAATATTTCCACACAATGTAAATTTTAGTATAAAAACTCCTATATTGGTAAAAAATGAAATCTATCAAGAATGGGAGGTTTATGATGATGAAACGCAACTTATCAATAGTAATAGCGATATTACTTAGTTTAACAGTAGTAATACCTTCAGTTTCTGCACAAGAACAACAGCAGAAAAGCTCAGAACTTGTGGATAATGCAAGATCTGCCATTTTAATTGAAAGAGATACAGGAACAATTTTATACGAAAAGAATGGTAACGAAAAATTGCCTCCAGCCAGCATGACAAAAATCATGACGATGCTGCTAATCATGGAAGCGATTGACCAAGGTAAGCTTGATTGGAAGGAGAAAATTCGTACTAGTGAATATGCAGCTTCAATGGGAGGCTCGCAAATTTTCTTAGAGCCTGGCGAAGAAATGACAACAGAACAAATGCTTAAAGGAATCGCAATTGGTTCCGGTAATGATGCTAGCGTTGCGATGGCTGAACGAATTGCTGGTTCAGAATCAGGCTTTGTTGACATGATGAATGAAAAGGCGAAAGAACTTGGCTTGAAAAATACTCACTTCAAAAATACTACTGGATTGCCAGCTGAGGACCATTATAGTACAGCTCATGATATGTCGATGATGGCAAAAGAACTGCTGAAATATCAGGACATCACAAAATTCACCGGTACTTACGAAGCTTATTTACGTGAGGATAGCGATAAAAAATTCTGGTTAGTTAATACCAATAAGCTCGTTCGTTTTTATCCGGGCGTTGATGGCTTGAAAACAGGATTCACAGGGGAGGCAAAATACTGTCTCACTGCGACTGCACAAAAGGACGGTATGCGCGTCATAGCCGTTGTGTTTGGAGCACCGACCTCAAAAGACCGTAACGCCCAAGTTTCCAAAATGCTAGATTTTGCCTTTGCCCAATATAAGACACATCCTATCTACAAACGTAATATGGCTGTTGCCTTGGCAAAGGTAAGTAAAGGGAATAAAAAGACATTAGGGGTTGTGACAAGCGAGCCAATCTCCGTGTTAACTAAAAAAGGCGAAGATATCAAAGATGTCAAGAAACAAATCGTTATTAATAAAGACATCAAAGCCCCAGTTGCAAAAGGTGATCAAATTGGAACTTTACAACTAGTCTCAAAAGGAAAGGTGTTAACTGAAAGTCCTTTGGTTGCCAATGAAACAATTAAAACTGCAACCTGGTGGGAATTGTATAAACGTTCCTTTGGAATGTTTTCAAAAATGAGTGAATGACGTCGAAACCTCATAGATGACTTCTAGTTTTAGCGAATTCTCACTAGTTTTGTCCGTAAAGAAGGAAAGCGTTCTATCCGCAGCGAATTGACTCACTATACCAATTAAGGAGGCATTGGATCGTGAGTCTAAACATTGATATGGTTATTAAGCATGATGTACTATGCATTCGGTTAGATGGGGAGTTAGACCACCACACCGCAGAAGAGCTTCGCCAACTTGCATCCAAAGCAATTGAAGAATCGAACATACGTCATATTGTGTTAAACCTTGAACAGCTGACATTCATGGATAGTTCAGGACTAGGGGTTATTTTAGGGAGATATAAACAAATCAAGCAGCTCCATGGGGAAATGGTAGTATGCGCAATTTCTCCTGCGATAAAAAGACTATTTGATATGTCAGGTTTATTTAAAATCATCAAGCTAGAGCAGTCTGAAGAATTTGCTTTACAAAGATTGGGGGTAGCCTGACATATGAAAAATAAAATGGAGCTTCAATTTAGTGCGTTAAGTCAAAATGAATCATTCGCACGCGTCACTGTGGCAGCTTTCATAGCTCAGCTTGACCCTACGATGGATGAATTGACTGAAATTAAAACAGTCGTTTCTGAAGCAGTAACGAATGCGATTATTCATGGCTATAACAATGATCCAAGTGGAATTGTTTATATTTCTGTCACACTAGACGATGGTTTTGTTGAATTGAAAATTAAAGATGAGGGAATCGGCATTGCTGATGTGGAGGAAGCGAGGCAACCTCTATTTACAACAAAACCTGAATTTGAAAGGTCCGGTATGGGTTTTACCATTATGGAAAACTTCATGGATGAAGTAGAGGTTTCTTCGCACAGAGGCAATGGAACGATTGTTAAGTTAAAGAAGCATTTATCCCAAAATAAAATGCTATGCAATTAAGGAGTCTTGCCTATGGATGTGGAGGTAAAAAATAATAGTAAGCAGATTTACCTAAAGGACCATGAAGTAAAGGAATTAATAAAACGAAGCCAAACGGGAGATCAAGCAGCACGTGATTTAATAGTTGAAAAGAACCTGCGGCTCGTATGGTCTGTCGTCCAGCGTTTCCTTAATCGCGGCTATGAACCGGATGATCTGTTTCAAATCGGGTGTATTGGATTATTGAAATCAGTTGATAAATTTGATTTATCATATGACGTAAAATTCTCCACATATGCTGTCCCCATGATTATCGGAGAAATCCAAAGGTTTATTCGTGATGATGGCACGGTAAAGGTCAGCAGATCATTGAAGGAGTTAGGCAATAAAATTCGTAAGGCCAAGGATGAATTATCGAAGATTTTAGGAAGAATTCCAACAGTAAGTGAACTGGCAGAATTTTTAGAGATATCTTCAGAGGATATCATCATGGCTCAAGAAGCTAGTCGGACACCCACTTCCATCCATGAAACGGTATTTGAGAATGATGGAGATCCGATTACGCTTTTAGATCAAATCGATGATGGAAATGAGGAAAAATGGTTCGATAAAATTGCCTTAAAAGAGGCCATCCTTGATTTAGATGAGCGGGAAAGATTAATTGTGTATCTAAGATATTACAAGGATCAAACGCAATCAGAAGTTGCGGTGCGTCTTGGAATATCGCAGGTCCAAGTTTCGCGACTTGAGAAAAAAATACTGCAGCAAATGAAGGACCGTATGGATCAATAATCCGTACGGTCTTTTTTGTGCTAAAAAGCGGAAATCACAGCTTTTACAAATGCACCATTATTTGGGCTTCATGAAAGAAAATTATCAAACTAATACTACTTATTAAGAAAACATTGAATTTGGGAAGTGAATGGGATGGACCAAACAATCTACATTCGCATGCGGAACCGCAGTCAGGTTCGAAAGGAAGATAAAGTCTATTTAAAGGATATAGCGCTAATTATCGCTGATGATGAAGTATTGGAAAAGCTGAAAACACTTGAAATATATCAAGTGAAAAATGAAGATCGTAACATTGTCATTATTGATGGTATGAAAGTGATTAAAAGGATTACAAACGTTTACCCAGGCTGTGAGGTGCAAATGATTGGACCATCACAAACCATTGTTGAGGTTATTTTTAAAAAGAAAAAATTTTCATTGCCAGCCTTTTTATTGATTTGGTTTTTATTATTCTTTGGAGCAGCGCTAACAATTATGAATTTCCATGAGGATGTCAGCATGCAAATCGTACAACAAAAGCTTTACACAATGGTCACGGGAAAAAAGGAAATCAAGCCGCTCCTGTTTCAAATCCCATATTCAATTGGGTTAGGGCTTGGTATGATCCTATTCTTTAATCATTTCTTTAGAAAACGAATCAACGAGGAGCCAAGTCCACTAGAAGTGGAAATGTTTAATTATCAGCAGGATATAGACCAATATGTCATTATGCATGAAAACAAGGAAAGTATGAAACATATCGATGATTATTAAAATTATCTTTGTCGTGTTTTTAAGTCTTGCTGGAGGTTTAGCCGTTGGAGCTGGTTTCGTTGCATTTTTAACCGTACTAGGCATTTTACCTCGTTTGACTCAGCTTTCCAAAACCATGAAAATGATTCGTTATTATGAATGGGCCATTGTAATCGGTGCTGTTGTTGGAACTTTTGGCAGTCTGAGAGATCCCGTCTTTGTTCTGTCTCCAGTGTTTATCATTGCACTTGGTTTGGCCGGTGGAATCTTTGTAGGAATGCTTGCAGCTGGATTAACGGAAGTATTAAACGTATTTCCCATTTTAGCAAAGCGAATCGGTATCGAAGATCGAATTGAGCTGTTGATGATGGCGATTGTTCTTGGGAAAATTTTTGGTTCATTGTTTCATTGGATATATTTTGTTAATTGAAGCTAGAAAAGGAAGGGCTAGAATATGGAAAATCAGCGGCGACGAGTTATCATCATAACGGACGGGGATGACTATGCGAGAAAGTCGGTAGAAGGGGTGGCGGCAGAAATTGGAGGCAGATGTATTTCAATGTCGCATGGAAATCCGTCTACTATAAAAGGACCAGAAATAATAAAGATGATTAAGAAAACCCCTCATGATCCAGTTTTTGTTATGTTCGATGATAGCGGTTACGTTGGTGAAGGGGCAGGAGAGGAAGCTTTAAAATATGTGGCAACACATCCTGATATTCAAGTGTTAGGCGTTGTAGCCGTTGCTGCTAAAACGAGGGATACAGAATGGACTAAAGTTGATGTATGTATTGACCGTGAAGGAGTTTTAACTCCTTATGGTGTTGATAAATACGGGATTGCTGAGCTTGAAATGGGACGAATAAATGGTGACACCGTTTATTGCTTGGATCAGTTAGATGTTCCTGTGATTGTCGGAATAGGTGATATAGGGAAAATGGCGCAACACGACCATTTTGAAAGAGGCTCACCAATTACAAAGAAAGCGGTTGAGATTATTTTGGAAAGGAGTGGGTTTTATGGCAACCGAATCGAAGCAAAAGATTCCAATTCCCGAATCACTTGATGAACTTGAAAGCTTTTTTAAAGAAAGAATTGGTTTAGGAACGAGCTTTGATCTAGGTGTTCGAAAGTTAAAGCTTGTCAGAAAGAAAGTTCATTTATACTACGTGAATGGGCTATGTGACACAGGTTTTATTATCGAGTTGATGGAACAACTGATTCGAATTAATGAGCACGAGAAGATGTCGTCCAATTTGTTTGAAACAATTGAGAATCAACTCGTGCACCAATCGGTTAAGCCGATTGAATCTTTAGATGAATTGGTGGACCAAGTGTTAAGCGGGCTTATGGTCGTTACGGTTGAAGGTGAACAAAAGGCGCTCGTGGTAGATGTCCGAAGCTATCCAGGTCGGACTCCTCAGGAACCTGACACTGAAAAAGTGGTCCGCGGGTCACGGGATGGATTCGTTGAAAATATTGTTGTCAACACTGCATTAACGAGAAGAAGAATCCGCGACGAGCGACTTCGCTTTGAAATCATTAAGGTTGGCGAACGCTCAAAAACGGATATTGCCATCGCATATATTAAAGATGTGGCAAACGATGATCTTGTCTCGATCATCAAAAAAGAAATCGAAGCCATTAAAATTGATGGACTCACGATGGCAGATAAAGCCGTGGAGGAGTTTTTACTGAGACAAGGATATAACCCTTATCCGCTTGTGAGATATACAGAACGGGCTGACGTAGCTGCTACACATTTACTAGAAGGACATGTGCTTGTATATGTGGATACCTCTCCAAGTGTGATGATTACACCGACTACATATTTTCACCATATGCAGCATGCGGAAGAGTTTCGTCAATCTCCAGCTGTCGGGACATTTGTTCGGTGGGTTCGATTTTTAGGAGTATTTATTTCCTTGTTTCTATTACCTTTGTGGTTTCTATTTGTTCTTGAACCTCATCTTTTACCAGATAAACTAGCTTTTATTGGTCCAAATGAACAAACGAATATCCCAATCGTCGTTCAGCTTTTCTTAGCTGATGTCGGGCTAGAATTTTTAAGGCTAGCAGCGATCCATACACCGACCCCACTTTCAACAGCAATGGGCTTAATAGCGGCGGTATTAATCGGTCAAATAGCAATTGATGTTGGCCTTTTTGTTCCAGAAGTCATTCTGTATGCTGCACTTGCGACAATTGGGACATTTACGACACCAAGTTATGAATTGAGTATTGCCAATAAGATAGGTCGGCTTCTTTTATTAATTGCTGTTGCAATTTTCCATGCACCGGGTTTTGTTATTGGGACAACAGTATATCTACTATTTTTAACAAGCATTCGTTCACTCAGAACCCCATATTTATGGCCATTTTTGCCGTTTAATCCAAGGGCGGCCTTGCAGATATTAATTCGAACTAGCGTGCCAGGTGACAAAATTCGACCGAGCATTGTCCATCCGAAAAATCGTCAAAAGCAGCCAGCCAACTCCTAGAAAAAAGATTTACAGATGCCAGATAATTGTGATAAAGTTGGTATAATTAAATTCGAGGAAAATAGACAGTATCTCTAGCAGAACTGTCTATTTGCTTATAGATTGTTTTGGAGGGAAAAGGATGTACTTTCATGGAACAACGAAAATAAACGAAAAAGGACATTTGGAAATTGGCGGCATCGATACGATTGACTTAGCCCAACAATTCGGGACACCATTATATGTTTATGATGTGGAGTTAATCCGTAAACGGGCACGCGGTTTTAAAAAAACATTCGACAAACTCAATGTTCCAGCACAAGTAGCATATGCGAGTAAAGCCTTTTCTACCGTTGCAATGGTGCAGCTGGCAAAAGAAGAGGGATTATCCCTTGATGTAGTATCTGGAGGAGAGTTATACACAGCGCTCTGTGCTGAATTCCCTCCTGAAAAAATCCATTTTCACGGCAACAATAAAAGCGTTGAGGAGATTAATATGGCGCTCGATGCGAATATTGGTTGTTTTGTTGTCGATAATTTTTATGAGTTGGATTTGCTTGCAGAACTTTGTGCAGCGAAAAAAGTGAAGGCAAATATATTAATCCGAGTAACACCTGGTATCGAAGCACACACACATGATTATATTTTAACCGGCCAAGAGGACTCTAAATTCGGTTTTGATTTACAAAATGGACAAGCAGAAACGGCGCTTAAGCAGGGAATGAAATCGGAATGGCTAAATGTGCTTGGTATCCATTGTCATATCGGGTCGCAAATATTTGAAACGACCGGTTTTATTTTGGCGGCGCAAAAGATATTTGAAAAATTAGCTCAATGGCGCGATGAACATCAGTATAACCCACAGGTTTTAAACTTAGGCGGCGGTTTCGGAATACGCTACACAAATGAAGATGAACCATTAGAACCACATCAATACGTGGAAAAAATCATTGCTGAAGTAAAGACTCAAGCGGATATTTTTAAAATGACTATGCCAGAAATATGGATTGAACCAGGCCGATCACTAGTTGGTGATGCGGGTACGACTCTATATAAAATAGGTTCACGAAAAGAAGTTCCAAATGTGCGAAATTATTTAGCTGTTGACGGCGGAATGAGTGACAATATTCGACCTTCATTATACCAGGCTAAATATGAAGCCGTTTTGGCGAATCGTCCGTTGGAGCAAGCAGAAGAGACTGTGAGCATCGCGGGTAAATGTTGTGAATCAGGGGATATGCTGATTTGGGATCTTCCGCTTCCTAAAACAACAAACCAAGATTTATTGGCTGTATTCTGTACAGGAGCATATGGGTATTCCATGGCTAATAACTATAATCGGATTCCACGTCCACCGGTTGTGTTTGTCGAAAATGGAGAGGCAACTTTAGTTGTTAAGCGGGAATCTTATCAAGATCTTGTTAGACTCGATTTACCGTTAAACTCAAGTGTAAAAATATAAACCTTTTTATTACTTTTTTCAAGAAAACTCCTCTTTACAAAACAAATGTACGGGGGTATGATAATCATCAGTTTCAAATTCTTAAATCGCTTAATCTTTATAGGAGCGGGGGAACCAATTTGTAAACTTAACAGTTTACTTGGGGTGAATCCAATAAAAGCGCTAGGCAATTGGATGTCTAGCTACAGTGTCTAGACGCTAACGATTTTTATATGTCTAGACACAGCGCCTAGGGGCTCGAGGTCATAAGTCAATCCGTCCAAAAGGTCAAAAAACGACCTTTAGGCCGGCTCGTCTTATGCTTGTCACCCCTGAGCAAGGCGCTTTCGCTTTTCTTGGTAGGGCTACTCAATGGCCCGAATCCGACAGCTAACCTCGTCAGCGTTACGTGAGAGGAAGGTGACAACTGGTGCGACATTGCTTAACTATGTCCACAGGGGTATGCTTTATGCCTCTGTGGACTTTTTACATTAATTCAGTGGAGCATATCGTTAATAAATAATAATATCGGTTAAGCAGTTAAAAACAACTGTTTAGTTAATAATAAGTTTAAAAAGTATATCAAGCTATCAATCTTAATTTTTGCCCAGTTGTTATAAGAGAGAAGTGCTGTTATGTACTCGAACCATTTCATTTTGGTAAATAATAGTGTAGAATAAGTTTTAATTAAATTTTCATTGAAGAAAATCTTTGAAGCATGTATGATGAAAACAATGATGTTCGTTTGCAACAAATGAAAATTATTACATATAATGTCAACGTAGTGAAATAAATGCATGAATTGTCGTAGTGTGTATACTGTGGTCTGGACATGTTTATATAATTAATGAGGGATACGATATGTTAATTCGTTATAAGAAAACTTTTGAGAAAATAGCAATGGGCTTGTTGTCTTTTATGCCAACCGAAAAAGATTTGAAGAAGTTACAGCAAACGATGAAACAGTATGAATTAGATGAACATTGGCAACTTTTCTTATGGAAAGAAGAAGATATCATCGGTTTAATTGGGATTGTGAACGAGCCAGATTGTTTAATGGTTCAGCATATATCTGTGAATCCTTCTCATCGCCATCATGGTATTGGGAAAGAAATGGTCGCAGCACTGAGGGATTTGTACCCAGGTAAGGGGTTTGTTCCGAATGAAGTCACTGCACCTTTTATTGACAAATGTCATCAATGTAAAAATACAGAAGGCAGGGGCTAATCAGCATCCCTGTCTTCTTTTTGCTTTCTTTTGGCAATGGCTAGTTGACGCTCTCGATTAACATCACTTCGATCCCGCAGTTTATGACGGTCAATTAGATCAACTTGGTTGAGATTGCTATCTTGACCCCAAATGAAGCCTGAAGCTTGCGTAGCATCGAGGCAAAGCTTTAGCAGAGATTTGTCGATAATAGGTAGATTAAAGCTTTTGTAAGGAATATCATTTTGTATGTCGATGAGGCGTTGTTCTAATAACAATAATAATTTAGCCATATCTATCCCTAATTGGTGCTGTGATGTTTCGCCAGCACGAAAAATGGTCAACGCCTTTGCTAACGTTCGTACTGCACCATTCTTATTTTGCCTGCGAAAATGGTAATTTGAAACAGCGAGCAAAATGAAGCCTACCCAAATTGACTGTTTGTCTTTGACTTCTAGTTCCTTCCAATATTCTTCTAATATTTCATGGCATTCAAAATAATCTCTATCACCATGAAAGTGAACTAAGTATTGTATATAGGCTGTTGGGTACATCGTAGTTCTCCCTGAAATTTTACTATCAGTTTAGCACAAATCAATAGGTGATTAAAAATGATAAAGCCCGGCTATCACAAGCCAGGCTATGTCAGTATTGATGTTTGATTAACCGGTCGCTTCCGCTTTTCTTATTGTCCAGCTCCAGCGACCAGCGTCTAGTGGACTTCGCCCATCTCCCTACGATTAGTCAACATCGAATCGCTTGCGCTCTTCGTGTTTCCTTTATCTCAGTCGACGTGCTCCAGTCCATACGCCGCTAACCGGTCGCTTCCGCTTTTCTTATTGTCCAGCTCCAGCGGCTAGGGGCTCGGGGTCATAAGCCAATCCGTCAAGAAGGTTAAAGAACAACCTTCATGCCGGCTCGTCTTATGCCTGTCGCCCCTGGGCAGCCGCTTCCGCTTTTCTTAAAACCAGGATGCACCTACAATGATTAATAAGATGAATAGGACTACGATTAATGCAAAGCCACCGCCATAATTATGTCCGCCTGACATATCCATTCCTCCTCTTTCATGATGTAACTTATTACATTGCATCATATGTGGAATTTGGTTTTAGGTTTGGGCGTTTGTCATCATTTTGTTAACAAAAATCTACACGTTTAAAATTATATTGGATTCATTTCCAGCATCCTCTATACTAGAAATAGTGTTTTCATGAATATGGAAAAACTTATATGAGAGAATTTTGGTGAATGACATGCAATATAGTGTAAAAATTGACGCTTTTGAGGGCCCTCTTGATCTGCTCCTTCATCTTATTAATACATTGGAAATTGATATTTATGATATCCCTGTTTCAGAAATAACGGAACAATATTTATTGTACATTCATACGATGAATGAACTTCAATTGGATGTAGCGAGTGAATTTCTCGTCATGGCTGCGACATTGTTAGCTATTAAGAGTAAAATGCTTTTGCCTAAGTATGAGGATGAACTAGATGATGAGGGCTTTGAAATTGAATTAGAACAGGACCCACGTGATGAGTTGGTGGAAAGGCTAATTGAATATCGCAAATACAAGGAAGCTGCACAGGACTTAAAATCGTTAGAGGAAGAGCGGAGTATGATTTATACGAAAGCACCAAGTGATCTATCTGATTTAGCTGGAAGTGTTAAACAAGATACAAGCGAATTAAATGTCACTTTGTACGATATGTTAGGTGCGTTTCAAAAGCTATTAAGAAGGAAGAAACTTCAGAAGCCATTGCCAACAAAAATTACTAAGCAAGAAATACCGATTCAAACCCGGATGAAAGAAATTCTCGTAGAGCTAAAAACCGTGACTGGTAGGAAAAATTTCTTTGATTTATTTCCTTATCCGGAGCGAGGGCATATTGTCGTAACATTTTTGGCTATATTAGAATTAATGAAACGAAAAGAAATTCACGTGGAACAGGAGCAAAATTTTGCAGATATTTTTGTGTCCGCTGTGAAGGAGTGAACCATGTTTGGAAAAGAATCAACTTAAAGGTATAGTAGAAAGCTTGCTGTTTGCTGCTGGTGATGAAGGACTTACTGTTAAACAATTGGCAGAGGTTCTGGAAATTACCGGAGAAAGAGCACAAGAATTGTTAAATGAAATGAAACAAGAATATACACAAAATGAGTCAAGAGGTATTTCTGTTGTTCAGTTAGCGGGTACATATCAATTGGCGACAAAAAAAGCAAATGCCGATTATTTAAAAAAGCTGGTCGAAGCACCTGGAACAACTCATCTTTCGCAAGCAGCGCTTGAAACACTAGCAATCATAGCTTATAAGCAACCTATTACTCGGGTGGAGATTGAGGAAATACGTGGAGTGAAGACAGAACGTCCGATACATACCCTCGCAGCGAAAGCGTTAATTAAGGAGGTAGGACGTGCTGAAGGAACGGGACGAGCAATCCTTTACGGTACAACAAAAGAGTTTCTTGATTATTTCGGATTACGAAGTATAGACGAGCTCCCACCTTTACCAGATAAAGTCGATGAGGAATTTGTTCAGGAGGAAGCAGATTTATTTTTTGATAAATTTCAAGAGGCGATTGATTCGTAACTTTTCTGACACATTTTCAGGGCGATATGGTAAAATGAAATTGTCTTTAACTTACTTACCAAAGGTTTTTTATGCATTTTTTTTATTGGCGGTTTTGGATTTGTCCGGAGGAGGGAATAGTTTTGCTTGTAAAACTATGCAAAGGCTATGAGTTAGAAAAAGAAAAGCCCAATACTTCAGAGGATTTTTTTAATCGTAGTGAAGTAGTATATGTGGAAAATGGAGAAGAAAAAACGCTGCATGTATTATATGTTCGGTACTTTGATGATCAAATCAATGAATTTACCCCTTACACAGATAAGATAGTGTTTCAGAATGGTACAGGAGAGGTAACGTTTAAGGATATTGTTGCTCTTGTATGCTTAATCAAAAACCCAGGTTTACGGGATCGGAAGCGTATTTACATAAATAAACAAGCTGAGTTCGCTTCTTATTTTGAAGGGATCGATTTTTCGAAACTACCTGAGATTTTCCAAAAACTTAACAGTAATCAGGGGTATGAACTTCAATCTTTATCTGAATTTATTGTTCAACCTCAATAGAACTTAACCAAATGGGGGAAAAATAATGGGAAATACGATAGTCAAAGCCCAAATCGAAGATGTTCGGTACTTTTTAGCTAAATCAATTGCTGAATTTGAGGAATTTTTAAATGAAAATACATTGTCAAATCTTTTGGAAAAAAAGCCTGGCAATCAAGAATATTATAAGCTTCTATTAGCAAATATTAGAAAGCTGCTTGTTTATTGTGATGAATGTCTTGATTCTTGTAAGGTGATTTTACATACAGATGCTTTCCCAAAAGCGGCTGCTGAGAAAACTCTTTACAGAATCTACCACCAATGTATCGAGGAATTTTTCTCGCCAAAAAATGACGCTTGGTTCGAGGATAGCCGTTCTGCATATACAGGAAAAAATTCGATCAAGCTTCGCCAAGAGGCTCCAGAGAATATCACCAAGCTTCTTGCAGGCCTTGAGGGTGAGTTTCAAAGAGTGAGGGAAGAGCTTCAATACTATGAAACAGATTACCGTACAAAAATGATACAATCAAATTAAACAAAAGGGAGTGGCCGTAACAGGTCACTCTTTATTTTTTTTAAAACGAATTTGGTAGGCGAATCCTTCCAAATCTTAGTCATTTCTTCATCCGTCTTTCATAGGCTAGAAATGATACGAAGGAAATGGGAGGAACTTGGATGGCAAACTTTGAAGGCTATGTGAGGGATGTAATGGGATGGAACCAGGAGTTGTTACAATTTTTGGAATCTGAACAGGTTGATAAAAATGAGGAAATATGGAAAAAGCTAGACCATTTTAGTGAAGTACTAGAAGGAGTATCGACTGATCCTTCGCAGCTTCAATTAGCAACAATCCAGTCACAGGTTGAAGCATTAAATGATGAATTAGAACGTTATTTTACGGAAAGGCAAAATATAGGAACTGTATGGATGAAGGAACCGGAAGTAGCTATTGGGGGTCATACCTTACCTCCACTTCCATATGCCTATGATGCATTGGAGCCTTTTATTTCTAAGGAAATCATGCAGCTTCATCATGATAAGCATCATCGCTCTTACGTAGATGGATTAAACAAAGCTGAAAAAATGTTAAAAAAGGCTCGTGAATCACATGATTATTCTTTAGTGAAGCATTGGTCTAGAGAACTTTCTTTTCATGGTTCAGGTCACTATTTGCACACGATTTTTTGGAACAATATGAAGCCTAAAGGTGGCGGACAGCCAGCTGGGAGATTACTCTCAAAGATACAATCCTATTTTGGCAGTTTTGAAGCGTTTAAAAAGCACTTTAGCGAGGCTGCAAAGGAAGTAGAGGGAAGTGGCTGGGCGCTTCTTGTTTGGTCTCCTCGAGCACGTCATCTTGAAATCCTACAAACAGAAAAACATAATAATTTAACTCAATGGGATACGATTCCTCTCCTAGTTCTCGATGTTTGGGAACACGCCTATTATCCACAGTATAAGAACGATCGCGCGGAATATGTGAAAAACTGGTGGTCTGTAGTGAATTGGAAGGATGTCGAAAAAAGATTTGACGAAGCTAGTCAACTAAAATGGCGACCGTTTTAAACATGAGGTCGGAAGCTGGGACAGAACTAAATTATCCGCTATTAAAAACGAATGATTTTTATGTAGGTATATGAATAAATAAGCGGAGAAAATCCCGTTATTGTATGTAAGGGGGGCTAATTGTGGTGAAATAAGAGTATAATTTCCGCTTAACACCTCCCAAAAAGACAAAATCCAGTGATATTTATGAAATAAGCGGAAAAACTCCTGTTATTATTAAGGAAATATGGGCATCTCCTAAAATAAGTGGAATTCTTCCGCTTATTTTCAAACACAAGGAAATAAACATTCGGGTTAACAGACCCACATGCCAAAATTTGCACATCAATGTAATTCACAGTTATTTCAGGGTAGAGTTTTTGTAAAAAGGAATTAAAATAAAAAAATCGAACTATTGGGAAATTCAGAGTTTGAATTTCGCATCATAGTTCGATTTTTTTTAACTGAATACTTATGTCCAAGCCTCTTTCTTTTTATTATTGTTAATGCGTTCCAAGCGAAAATCAACCTGTAACATCCATCCAGTTCTTGTCATAATGGCTTTTTACTCGCATAAACTTGTACAAACCCCAAAAGGAGACGAGGTTTATTAAATGAAAAAGATTTCTAAGCTTTTGCTCTTAATTTTCATCATTTCCTTCATTGTCATAAATATTGCTCCTATTGTACATGCAAAAGGTTCAATAAGCGCGAGAAATGCAGTTTTAATTGAACAGAACTCAGGTAGAATATTGTTTCAAAAAAATGCCTTTGAAGTGCGGAGAATTGCCAGCATTACAAAAATTATGACTGCGATACTAGCCATTGAATCAGGAAAATTAGATGAAACAGTTACTGTAAGTAACCGAGCAGTGCGAGCGGAAGGTTCATCTATTTATTTGAAATTAGGAGAAAAAGTAAAATTAGAGGATCTCGTTTACGGCCTAATGCTACGTTCAGGCAATGACGCTGCAGTGGCGATAGCTGAGCATGTTGGCGGAAGCTTGGAAGGGTTTGTTTATTTAATGAACCAAAAAGCAGAAGAAATTGGCATGACAAAATCACATTTTGCCAATCCGCATGGTTTGGATGATTCAAAGGAACATTATTCAACAGCCTATGATATGGCGATTTTAACAAAATACGCAATGATGAATTCTACATATCAAAAAATTGCTGGAACAAAGGTCCACCGAGCGCCAAATCCGACTGAAAAATGGGACAGAGTTTGGAAGAACAAAAATAGACTACTAACAGAAAAATATAAATACACCACTGGTGGGAAAACGGGGTATACGAAATTAGCAAAAAGAACACTGGTGACGACGGCTACAAAAGGTGATTTGGATTTAATTGCTGTAACTTTAAATGCCGGTGATGATTGGAATGATCACATTTTTATGTATGAATCTGCGTTTAATAAATATGATTTGGCTGAGGTCATTACTCCAGGTTCCGTTAAGGATGTCAAGGATGATTTTTATCGTAAGCGGATTTATATTAAATCCGGAGTAGTATATCCAGTAACGAGTGAGGAGCAAGACAAATTTAGGGTTGAGTATAAACTGGTCAAGCCTAAACGGGACTGGAAAGATCAAGAAAAAGTCCCCAATGTAGTTGGGAAAGCCATTGTATATTTTGGTGATGAGAAAATTGAACAAGTATCGATATATTATAAGCATATTGAAAAGAAAAAAACATCAGTTTGGGACTATTTCAAAAATGCTTTACAGCTTATAACAGGCGTGAACTCAGATGGTTAATTATATTTGGGTCGGAATGACCATAATTGGACTTGTTTTTGCAATGGTGAACGGGACGATAAAAGAAGTGAATGAAGCTATTTTTAATGGTGCAAAAGAAGCTGTAACGTTATGTATTGGGTTAATCAGCATCCTAGTATTTTGGTTAGGTATAATGCGAATAGCTGATGATTCAGGGCTTCTCGCAAAATTGACAGGATTATTTCGTCCGTTAATCGTTAGACTGTTTCCTGAAGTGCCGGCAAACCATCCGGCAATGGGCTATATTTTATCCAATATGATAGCGAATATGTTTGGATTGGGAAATGCTGCAACTCCGTTAGGTATAAAGGCAATGGAACAGTTGAAGAAACTTAATGGCGATAAAGATTATGCCAGCCGTTCGATGATTACTTTTTTAGCAATTAATACAGCCAGCATTACGATTATTCCGACGACGGTCATTGCGATTAGAATGAATTACCATTCTGATTCACCCACTGAAATAGTCGGACCTACGTTGATTGTTACTACATTATCGGCAATTGCCGCTATTATCATCGATCGATATTTTCACTCTCGAAGAAGTCGTAAAGGAAGAGACTAATATGGCAATGATTTCGATGATTTCGCTATGGCTAATACCAATATTAATTGGCTCAATACTAATTTATGGGACAATTAAAAAAGTTCCAACCTATGAAAGCTTTGTTGAGGGTGGAAAGGAAGGAATTAAGATTGCTGTTTCAATTATCCCTTATTTAGTGGGAATGCTTGTGGCTATTACAGTCTTTCGGGCATCAGGTGCCCTTGATTATTTTATGAAACTAATGGGACCATGGGTAAATGCACTTGGAATACCATCAGAAATCATTCCTTTATCCATCATACGACCGATATCAGGTACAGCAGCACTAGGAATGACGAGCGATTTAATAGCTACCTATGGTCCGGATTCGTTTGTTGGCCGCTTAGCCTCAGTCCTGCAGGGAAGTACAGACACAACGTTTTATGTATTGACCGTTTACTTTGGTGCGGTCGGCATAAAGAAAATGGGAGATGCCCTAAAAGTCGGACTGTTGGCAGATGTAGTGGGAATCATTATCTCCATTGTCGTTGTTGCTTTTGTTTTTGGTACAAAATAATATTCTATCGTATGACCCAGCTGGATGAAGGCTGGGTTATTTTTGTTTCCTTTTAAAAATTCGACAGCATTATTCTTTTTTTGTATTTCTTCTACAAATAAAGCTAGGTTACTTTGAAATTTGACGATTTTATGTCATAATTCAAGGGATAGAATTGGAGTTTTTATGCTTCGATTTACTTAGAATTTGAGGTGGCATTTTATGGAACGCTTGCAAAAAGTTATTGCCCATGCAGGAATTGCATCACGAAGAAAGGCTGAACAAATCATTCTAGATGGAAAAGTGACCGTAAATGGAAAAGTCGTGAAAGAGCTTGGAATTAAAGTATCTCCTTCAGATCGGGTAGAAGTTGAAGGGATACCGCTTGAACGCGAAGAGCCGGTTTACTTTCTTTTTTATAAACCACGGGGAGTCATCTCGAGTGTCCAGGATGAAAAGGGCAGAAAGGTGGTTACCGATTTTCTCCCAGTCATTAAACAAAGGGTCTACCCTGTTGGAAGATTAGATTATGATACTTCAGGTCTGCTATTGCTTACGAATGATGGTGAATTTGCAAATTTGCTTATGCATCCAAGTAATGAAATAGACAAAGTTTATGTTGCCAAAACCAAGGGAATTCCAACGCGTGAGAATATTAAGGCGTTACAGAGAGGAATTCAACTAGAAGATGGTAAAACTGCACCAGCAAAAGTGAAGATGCTTTCTTTTGATAAACGGAAACAAACAGCAGTCATTGAAATTTCGATTCATGAAGGCAGAAATCGCCAAGTCAGGAGGATGCTTGAGGCGATTGGATGCCCGGTCATAAAGCTTAAACGTGAACGTTATGGCTTTTTAACATTAGCTGGACTTTCAGCTGGGGATATGAGGGAATTAACACCTCATGAAGTAAAACAAATTAGGGTGATGGCGACAAGTAAAAGTTCATAAAAGTGTCATAGTTGAACATTGTGTTAACAATATCTTAATGTTGGAAAGTGTTATAATTTAATGAAAATTGCTTTAATTTAGTACAATGGAGGGGAGTACGAATGAAAAAGCAGCGGTTGGTCATGCGTACAGTAATCTTGCTCATCTTGGGAGCGGCGATTGCTTATACATTATATGCAAACTTTACGAAAGACGAAAATAAGACAGTGGAAAAAGGCAAAGAAGCACCTGATTTTTCGCTTGTTGACTTAAATGGGGAAAAGCATCAACTTTCCGATTATAAAGGTCAAGGGGTGTTTTTGAATTTCTGGGGTACTTGGTGTAAGCCATGTGAGAAGGAGATGCCGTTTATCAATAATCAGTTCATGCAATATAAGGACCAAGGTGTTCAGGTTATTGCTGTTAATGTTGGTGAATCTGATTTAGCTGTTCAAAAATTTGCACAGCGTCATAAGCTCGAATTTCCAATAGTCATTGATAAAGATAGTCAAGTTATGCAAGCATATAGTGTTAATCCACTGCCGGTGACATTTCTAATAGATAAGAATGGAAATGTTATCGATTCGTATACGGGAGAATTAACGGAGGCAAAGATTAAAAGCTTTATGGAAAAAATTAAGCCATAAATTGCGGGGAGTATGGAAACATGATTGATGTAAAGTGCGAATGTGGTCACGTCAATCCGCACGGTACAGTTCTATGTGAAGCATGTGGGAAGGTACTTGTGGAAGAGGAGAACATACAAGGTTTAGTTGATATGCGCTATGAAGGTAGTGCGCGCCGGTCACAAACCTATAATAAAACGATAATTGATAAAATTTGGAACTTTTTTTCATCAGTTAAAGTAGGGGTTTGGCTTATTGTCATCACTTTGATTGCTTCAGGTGTAGGAACTATTTTTCCACAGGAAATGTATATTCCTCCAGTGATGCCTGCTGAAGAGTATTATCAAGATCAATATGGCACACTTGGTAAATGGTATTATTTATTAGGTTTTCATAATTTGTATAGCTCGTGGTGGTATTTAATATTAATCGCCTCAATTGGGGTATCGTTAGTCATTTGTAGCTTAGACCGTGTCGTGCCATTGTATCGTGCATTAAAGGCACAGCGCGTAACTAGAAATGAGGGCTTTATTAAGCGTCAGCGTCTTTTTGGTACAAGCATCGTTGAAAATGAAGCTTTAGCACTCGATAAGGTCAAGGAAAATCTAAAAGCGAAGCGCTATAAAGTACGTGAGGAAAATGGAAATATCCTTGCTGAAAAGGGGCGTTTTTCAAGATGGGGTCCATATGTAAATCATGTTGGCCTAATCATTTTCTTAATAGGTGGAATGCTGAGATTTGTCCCTGGGATGTATATTGATAAAGTACTATGGGTTCGTGAAGGAGAAACAAAGGTAATTCCAGAAACGAATGGTGAGTACTATATCAAAAATAATCAATTCAAATTAGAAACATACGAGAAGGGGAAAGAGAAGGAAGTCTTTGATAACGCGATTGATATGACAGGCGGCGGTATGGCAAAAAATTATCAATCAAACGTTACTCTTTACCAAAAGGAAGGCGATAGTGTCGCCGGTGAAAGCCATAACTTAAAAAAGGTGAAAGATTACGAGATTCGCGTAAATCATCCTTTAAAGTTTGATTCATTTGCTCTATATCAAGTGGATTATAAGTTAGATGAATTAAATAAAATGACCTTTCAGCTAACGAAAAAAGACTCAAATGAGGAATTTGGTACTGTTGCAATCGATTTATACAATCCAAAGGAAGCCTATGAGCTTGGAAATGGATATTCTGTTGAGATTCTTAGCTATTTCCCAGATTTTCAGTTTGATGAAAATGGTGAACCATCAACAAAATCTAGAATACCAAACAATCCAGCATTTGTTTTTACAATGAAAACTCCTGAAAATCCAGAAGGAGAAACGAGTTTTGTTGCAATAAGACAAACGATTGAACCATTAGGTGAGAATCAATATAAAATGCAATTTTTGGGGATAGAGACTAAAAATGTGTCGGCATTAACGGTTCGTAAGGATTTAACTATACCTATCATTATTTTAGGTGGGATCATCTTTATGGTAGGTGTTGCTCAAGGAGCCTATTGGCAACATCGTCGAATCTGGGTCCGACGAAACAATGGAGAAGTTTGGGTTGCAGCCCATACAAATAAAAATTGGTTCGGATTAAAGCGAGATATCCAACATGTAATAAAAGATACAGAAATTCGTGAACCGCTTGATCAGGCTGAAAAAGATCAAGCAAAATAAGGATGGGAAGCAACGAATAAGGGGGAACGAAAGTGGTAAATGCAAGTGGAAATTTGCTGTTTGCAGCATTTATTCTTTATATTATTGCCATTGTTTTTTTTGGCGGTTCAATTAAGCAAAAAAAGGGGTTAAACCACGAAGGGAATATCAATAATTGGGCTAAAATTGGGATTGCTGTTACTATTGCCGGTTTTATTGCTCAACTAGGATATTTTATTTTACGATGGATAGCAGCAGGACATGCGCCTGTCAGTAACTTATTCGAGTTTACGACATTCTTTGGTATGTCACTAGTAGGAGCGTTTATCGTCATTTATTTTGTTTATAAAACGCCAGTATTAGGATTATTCGCGATGCCTGTAGCAGTTTTATTGATTGCATATGCTGCAATGTTTAATCGAGAAATTACACCGTTAATTCCTTCATTACAAAGCTATTGGCTTCATATCCATGTTACAACTGCTGCTATGGGACAAGCTATATTAGCGATAAGCTTCGTCGCGGGGATTATTTATTTACTCAAGGCAGTTGACCAGACAAAAAGTAGTAAAAGTACATTTTGGTTAGAAATGGTAATGTTTGGTGTGGTAAGTACACTTGCGTTCGTACTTGTAACTTCAACTTTTGTTACTCTGGATTACGAAGCAAACTTTACTTATGTTGACAAAAGTGATAATCCAGCTGAAATCACCTATGGAGTTCCAGCAATTATAGGTCCTCACCAAGGAGAACTAGTAACTAAGGACGTTTTTGAACCAATCGTTGAAGTGCCAGCGATTATTAATGCAAAAAAATTAAACACCATCATTTGGTCACTTGGAATTGGCCTGGTATTATACGGGGTACTACGAGTGATTTTAAGAAAAAGAATTTCCGCTGTATTACAGCCGTTAACAAAGAATATTAATTTAGATTTGGTTGATGAAATTGGCTACCGTTCAGTACTAATCGGATTTCCAGTCTTTACACTTGGTGCGCTAATATTTGCAATGATTTGGGCGCAAATTGCCTGGACAAGATTTTGGGGCTGGGACCCTAAAGAGGTTTGGGCGCTTATTACTTGGTTATTTTATGCAGCATTTTTACATTTGCGATTATCAAAAGGGTGGCATGGTGAAAAATCTGCATGGCTTTCGGTAGTAGGTTTTATCATTATCATGTTCAATCTAGTTGTTGTTAATCTTGTTATTGCTGGTTTACATTCATACGCACAATAAGCAAAAAAGAATAATATTATAGGTCAGATCCTGCATATAAACAATATCGACAACAATGAATAGTCCATCATGAGATATTGTCCGCAGATTCTGACCTTTTTCAATGTGTTTAATATTCACCAGAATGACAAACAATAAAAAATATATTATTCATTGTGTGTTACCTACATGCTAAATATTCTGGAAATTTCCGTGTTCACAATAATGTTAGAAAGTTCACAGTAAAGTTAAACACCTATTCTGTAAAATATCTGCGAGGGGGACTTAATACATGGACAAAGACGTTAAAATTTTAGTAGTAGATGATGAAGAAAGAATCCGCCGCTTATTAAAAATGTATCTTGAGCGGGAAGAATACATAATTGATGAAGCAGAGGACGGAAATGAAGCCCTTGCAAAAGCAATCGCCAATGACTATGATGTCATTTTGCTTGATTTAATGATGCCTGGCAAGGACGGAATTGAAGTATGTCGCGAATTACGAGACAAAAAATCTACTCCAGTTATTATGTTGACAGCAAAAGGTGAAGAGGTAAACCGCGTCCAAGGGTTCGAAGTTGGCACCGATGATTACATCGTGAAACCATTTAGCCCTCGTGAAGTCGTATTACGTGTAAAAGCGTTATTGCGCCGTTCTTCTCAGACTAGTTATTTACAAACTGAGACAACAACGAAGGATGTTATCGTTTTTCCTCATTTAACCATTGATAATGATGCCCATCGTGTAACTGCGGATGGAAAGGAAGTCAGCTTAACTCCAAAAGAATATGAATTACTGTATTTCCTTGCAAAATCTCCTGATAAGGTATTTGATCGTGAACAATTACTTAAAGAAGTTTGGCACTATGAGTTCTTCGGTGACCTACGAACTGTTGATACTCATGTAAAGCGTTTACGTGAAAAATTAAATAAAGTATCTGAACAGGCAGCAAGAATGATTGTAACAGTATGGGGAGTCGGCTACAAATTCGAGGTTATCAATGAATGATGTTCTGGCGTAGTGTCGTAGGAAAACTTTGGTTTACTATTCTTTTTCTTGTTTCCTTTGTACTATTCATACTAACAGTTATGTTACTTGAGTACTTTGATTTTTATCATACAAATGAGACTGAAAAAGGATTGACGAACACCGCAACACAAATGGCAAGAATTTTAGAAAATCATGATGAAATTAATCAGGATGTCGGACTGGATATTGCATTGGAGTTAGTAGATAAGGTGTCAAGCGCAGTGGTGATTCTTGACTCTAATCATTATTACTTCTCTCCTAATACGGAGAAGAATGAGCGGCTATCTGTATCCTTTCTGATGACTGATAAAGATTTCTCAAAGGTTTTTCAAAACGAAGAAGTTGTTAAACAAATATCCGCAAAACAAAAAAATCCAGATCGCACCGAGGATGAATCGCAAATTCTCGTAATAGGTGTACCATTTTTAACGCAATCTGGAGAAAATGGAGCCGTATTCATTTATCAACCGTTAAAAGTTATGCAGGATACCACCCAAACTACAACTAAATTTATTCTACTAGCTGCGGGTGTAGCAATCATTTTAACAACCATTTTTGCCTTTTTCCTTTCAACACGTATTACTGCACAATTACGAAAAATGCGGGAGGCAGCTTTTGAGGTTGCTAGAGGCAAGTTTGATACAAAGATCCCAATCCTATCCCATGATGAAATTGGTGAATTGGCAACAGCCTTTAACCAAATGGGAAGGCAATTAAAATTCAATATGAATGCCCTCAGTCAGGAAAAGGAACAGTTAGCAAGCATTCTAAGCTCTATGGCTGATGGGGTAATTACATTTAACCGTGATGGAACGATCCTTATCACGAATCCGCCAGCAGAGCTGTTTTTGCAAAATTGGTATTATGATCAAAATGAATCAAATTCAAACATCGAAGCTGTACCTTCAGAAGTCATGGAGTTGTTCCAGCTCGCCGTTAATACGGAGAAAGAACAAATTGGCGAGGTTACTGTTCAAGACTTATCATGGGTAATTATCGTCAGTCCGTTATATAATAATAAATTCATTCGCGGTGCAGTTGCAGTCATTCGAGATATGACCGAGGAGCGCCGTCTCGATAAGCTTCGTCAAGACTTTATTGCCAATGTATCACATGAGCTTCGAACGCCAATATCAATGATGCAGGGCTATAGTGAAGCGATTGTAGATGATATTGCGGGTTCTGACGAGGAAAAGAAGGAATTTGCAAAGGTTATATATGATGAGTCCTTAAGGATGGGGCGTCTGGTTAATGAATTGTTAGACTTAGCGCGAATGGAAGCCGGTCATATACAACTCAATGTAGAGCCGATTGAATTTAAACCGTATATTGATAGAATTATTCGGAAATTCCAAGGCCTGGCGAAAGAAAAAGACGTTGCCATTACTGTTGAAGTGAAAAATGAAGATGTAATAGTTGAGATTGATGCAGATCGTTTCGAACAAGTATTGACCAATTTAATTGACAATGCCATTCGACATACTCCTAGTGGAGGCTCTGTTACGGTAATCGAAAAAAGCGATGAGCGAGGTTTCTTTGCTGAAGTTCGTGATACTGGTTCAGGAATACCTGACGAAGACCTACCATTTGTTTTTGAGCGGTTTTATAAAGCAGATAAAGCAAGAACAAGAGGACGTTCTGGAACGGGCTTAGGTTTGGCGATTGCTAAGAATATTATTAGCGCTCATAAGGGTCAAATTTCCGTGCAAAGCAAACATGGATACGGAACGATGTTTTCGATTTTTCTGCCTCGAAATATCGATTAATATGTGATAATATGCCGATTGTTCTTGATACACGGGAAACAATCTATAGCTTTTTGAAGAACCTATTCATATTTGGATAGGTTTTTTCATGTTTAAGTAATTATACAATTTTGCGTTGTTGATAACTCTTGCAACGTTAAATTTGTCCATCTCCAGCGCCTAGGGGCTCGCCTTGTGCCTGTCGCCCCTGAGCAAGGCGCTTGCGCTTTGTTTTTGAAAAGTGACAATGTATCAAAAAACCTTCCCTTTTTTTTTGAATCAACCTATAGTTAATGGTGTAACTTTTTATCTTATTATGGCGACTAATTATTTAAACGGGGAGGGGATTATGGATTGGACTCCGTTTTCGAAAATTTATATTCAAAATACCATCACGACGTATTCCAATTTTTATTTTATATGGTTAGAAATCGAGAGCAAGCAGAGGACCTCGTCCAAGAGGTTTATATTAGAGTATTAAGATCCTACCATCGGTTTGAAGGAAAGAGCAGTGAAAAGACATGGTTGTTTTCAATCGCTAAAAATGTTGCAATTGACCATTTCAGAAAACAAAAAGGCTGGAAGCAATGGATTCTATCATCCTTTGATGGTGCAGCCATCCAAGTGAAGGATTATGAGCCACTCCCTGAAGAAATAGCTTTACATAGGGAAGAGCTTCAGCTAATGTATCGGTGTCTAAAACATTGCACAATTGATCAAAGACTGGTTTTAGTGATGCGTTACCTTCAAGATTTATCTATTGCTGAAACAGCAGCGATCCTTCAGTGGACTGAAAGTAAAGTGAAAACGACCCAGCATCGAGCCCTAAAAGCCTTGAAGAAATATATGGTTGATGTAGCTGAAAAGGAGGGATTCGTTCGTGAGTAAGATGGATTGGAAGGACAAGCAGCTCGAAGACTTGCTTCGAGAAATGCCAAAAATCAACGATAATCAGAATCCCGAGGATCTTTATCAAGCTATTTCTCTGAAGCTAAATAAGAAGAAACGAGTGGGTAAATTTATACCAGCGCTCGCCAGTGCAGCTGCAATTATTTTATTTATCTCTTTAATACCAAATCTTTTCCAATATGAAGATCAGGTGAAACAAGACTCATTTCAAGAGACAAAAAGAGAAGATATGAACACTGAAGAACAAGCAAATAATAAATTGGTCGATGAAAACAGTTCTCAAGAACAGTTCGATACAATGATGCAAACAGAGCCGACCAGAATATCTGTTTATAAGGAAGAATTAAATGGTAAAGAATTGTTAACATACGGGATTCCAGATAGACATGGATTAAATGTTGTTCCAATTAGTATTCTTGTGGATAAAGATGATTCAAATAGATGGTTTGAACAATTTGTTGACAATATGCCAAAATTAACAGAGGAAGCCTGGGGATTAAGTGAATATTATCCTTTAAATGGAAATCTCTCTTTTGATAGTGTCGAAAAAAAGGTTCATATTAATCTTTTGCCCAATCACTCATATGGAAAGGACTTAACTGCTGAGTTAATTTTCCAAAATGCTATCATAACCTCATTTCGTCAACGAGACGATGTGAATACAATAACATTTTCAACCGACAATAAGCCCGGAATCGTGGTAGGAAACAACACCATAGACCAAATTAACGTAAACGAGAAAAGAGCAGTTCGAAAGCCCTATTTGCTGCTCTATGTGGAAAATAGATCTCAGCCAATGCTTGTACAAGTACAGGAGATCGTTGCGACGTTCGATGATGCCTTAACCCTTATGAAAGATGACGAACCAAAACTGGGTCTTACGGCTTCTATTCCGAATGAACTGGTTATTGAAAAGGTATCCATTATGAAAGAACATGTCACGGTTGAACTAGGCAATCCAACCGAGATTCCACAAACTGAGATAATTAACTTTGCCGTTGAAGCAATCCTCTTATCTGCAAAGGAATTCGGTTATACAACTGTAGAATTTAAGCATGATAAAACGTCTACAATCGGGCAATTCCCGACCAACCAACCCATTGAAGTTCCAATTGCACCAAATAAATTTGTGCTAAACTAAAGAATTTCCAAGACTGGTCACATTGACCAGTCTATTTTTTTATAAAAAAATAGGTGCATAAAAAAGTGAAATTTCACCAAATAATAACAAGGTGTTCTAGATTACTATAGTCAAAACACTATGGTTTTAGGCAATGGGGAAAATGGTTAGGAGGCACGAAATGCAACATGATAAGCAGTGGATTTTGATACCTTGGATTGCAGGACTACTGATAGCCTTGATATGCTACGATACCAAATCGATATTAGCACAGGGTCCATCAATTCGGGATCAAACCGTAAATTGGATATGGCCATCAAGCGGAGTCATTACCGATTTATTCGGAACGAGAAGAGGGGTACATAAAGGTATTGATATTGCATCAGATTTTGGATCACCTATTTATGCAGTTGACGAAGGGATTGTAAGTAAATCCTATTATTCAAAATCGTACGGAAATGTTGTGTTTATTAAGCACAATAATAACTTTGAAACGGTCTATGCTCATTTGAAATCTCGTGAAGTGGCAGAAGGTAAAAGTGTCAAACAGGGAGAAATCATTGGACGAATGGGCAATACGGGAGATTCTTCAGGCGTTCATTTGCATTTTGAGGTTCATCAAAGTGAGTGGACCTATGATAAACATAATGCTATTAATCCTGTTCTAGCACTTGGAGACATAGGTGTAGGTGCTAAAGTGTTTGCCAATACTAACAGAGTAGTGGAGGTATCAGGAAGAACGCAAATCGAGGCACACAATGGTCAAGAGAATAGTCAAAGTACAGTACCGACGCAAACCCAGGCTATGGTACATATCGTCAAGCAGGGCGACACTCTGTCCACTATCGCGCAAAGATATGGGACATCAGTGCGAAACCTATTATCTATCAATGGTTTAATGAATGAACATAAGATATTTATTAATCAAAAAATAACGATAAAACCTGCCCAAAGTAATCGTTATGTTGTTAGGGAGGGTGATACATTATCTGCGATTGCCTATAGAACTAGGACACCCCTCGCAGAATTAAAAAGCTGGAATCACCTTGCCTCAGATAAAATAATACCTAAACAGGTTCTAATAGTAAGATAACAAAAAACAGTCCTTATACTCAAAAATAGAGATAAGGACTGTTTTTTTTATAAAATGACTCTTCTAGCGTTGACGATGTCTCCGCTTTCTAGAAGATTATTAACCAATTCATCAGTTAGAGGTTTATCGGATGATAGCACCATGATAGCTTCCCCGCCAGCTTCTTTACGACCGACTTGCATAGTTGCAATATTGACCTCATGGTCTCCAAGAATTTTTCCAACGCGGCCAATAACACCAGGACGGTCCATATGTTTGACTATGAGTAAATCGCCTTCTGGTAAGAAGTCAATATTAAAGCCATTTAAGAAAACAATTCGTGGACCGTAGTGATCGATGTAAGTTCCTCTTACGATAAAATCTTGATGGTCTCCTTTTACAGAAACAGTGATGCTATTTGCGTACCCAAATGTATTTGTACCAATTTTTTCTCCAATTGTAATTCCGCGTTCCTTGGCAATCAATAAAGCGTTAATTTCATTTACAGCCACGTCGACACGATTTGTAAAGAAGCCAGAAAGAATGGCTTTAGTTAAGTACGAAGTTTCAAGCTCATTTACCGTTCCTGCGAATGTTACAGAAATTTCATTTACTCCTTCTTTTACGCATTGTGAAACAGTAGAACCCAACTGTTTGCACAAGTGATGATATGGTTGGATTTTTTGGAAAATATCCTTAGACATTGACGGAAGATTAATCGCGTTAGCCACTGGTTTATCCTCAAGGAAGAGGCGGACTTCCTTCGCAACCTGAATAGCAACATTTAACTGAGCTTCCTTAGTGGATGCACCTAAATGTGGTGTGAAAATGATATTGTCGAATTTAAATAATGGATGTTCACCTGGTGGTTCTGTTACGAAAACATCTAAAGCTGCGCCAGCCACATGGCCGTTACCTAAATATATAGCCAATGCTTCCTCGTCAATGATTCCACCACGGGCACAATTAAGTAGGTAAACGCCTTTTTTCGTTTTAGCCAATGTTTTTTCATTTAATAGCCCTTTTGTTTCAGGTGTTAGTGGTGTATGAACAGTGATGATATCTGCACTTTCTAATACCTCTTCCAAGGTGCATGATGTTACCCCTAGCTGACCAGCGCGTTCTTTTGTTAAAAATGGATCGAATACATTAACCGACATACCGAAAACTCTAGCGCGTTTTGCAAGTTCTGTTCCTATTCTCCCCATACCAATAATTCCTAGTGTTTTTCCATTTAATTCAGTACCAACAAAATCATTTCGGCGCCACTCTGCTTTTTTAACAGATTCATATGCTTGTGGGATTTTTCTCATGAGAGATGCCATCATTGCAAATGTATGTTCAGCAGTTGAAATTGTATTTCCATCCGGGGCATTAATGACCATAATCCCCCGTCTTGTTGCAGCTTGAATATCAATTTTGTCGACACCAACACCCGCACGACCAACGATTTTTAAGTTTGGCATTTTTTCCATTAAATCTTCAGTAACCTTTGTTGCACTTCGTACTAATAATGCATCGATTTGATCCAGTTGAACATCAGGCTCGGTTACTTTCTTTTGGATGATGTTTGCATCGGTCATTTCCAATAGTGGTTGTAGGCCTACTTCATTAATAGAATCTGCTACTAATATTTGGTACATTTTTTTCAACTACCTTCCATTTAATATATGAGCAATTTTCTGATTATTTTACTAGAATAATGATTTGGTGTCAATTTAAAACGGCAAAAAATTTTAATGCAGTAAAGTGATAAAACGTTAGGTTTGGAGTTATCACTTTGTTTAGCGATTGAAGGCAGGTCGAGATGATAAAGAGGCGTTTCTTGAAATGCTCTGTTTGCATAAAATAGAGGTTTAATACAGAAAAACCTCTTCTGTTAGCGAAGAGGTTTTTCTTGTAAGTGAGTTATTGCTTCTTATTCGAACTTTGTAGGGTTCCCGTCAAAAGGTTCGTCAGCTACTTTAATTGAATCTGTTGGACAGCCTTCGAAAGCATCCATCATATCATCGATTAGTACATCAGGAATTTCAACGATACCTTGGTTATCGTCAAGAGTTACGAATGCAATTCCTTCATCATCGTAATCATAGATATCTGGTGCAGCTGCACCGCATGCACCACAGGCGATGCAAGTTTCTTTGTCAACAATAGTGTATTTTGCCATGAAAAATACCTCCCAAATAGTTCAACGAAAATTAATATTTTTTCCATTCCAAGAATGGAAAGCGTTCCCTTCTTTATTTTAAAGGTGTGAAGGCAACTTTTCAATAGTAAATTAAAATTGAATTCTGAATCTGTAAAGAAAAAAACGTAGAACGTCTTTGATATTAAATTGCTGTAACGGAGCGAGATTATTCATGTTAAAATAAATAGAGAATAAAACTCGTTTTTGTTTTATTAAAATACTAATTTCGTTCCTGTGTAATGAAGCTGCCATTGGAAGGAGAAGAAATGTCCGTCACGTACCTTGAAACGGTTATATTTTACTGCTTAAAACAAATTAATAAGGATCGAACTGTATTTTCAGTATTTCATCTGCTTAACGGAAAAAAATCATCGCAAACGATTCAAGACGCACATTTGTTTCAATTAACAAAGCTATTTCAAACCTTTTCTTCATTAACGCGCAATGATTTTCTTGACAGACTAAAAGCAGCTGAAAAAGCAGGACTGGTACAGCAAACTAATGAACATGTTTATCTTTTGACAGATGAAGGAGAATGGGTATTAGCAAAGGAATTGGAAGAAAAACCTTTTCCAGCCTATTTAAATGGATGGACCTACCATTCTTTGACCTCCGTTTTTTGGGAAAGACTATCCCTATTCGTCCAAGTATGTTCAAACTTAATCCACTGCCAAACAGAATATATACCGGTTCAACGCAAGCCGGAAACGCAAGCCTGGCTTAAAAAAACAATCCAACAATCAACTGCTAGCAAGCTTGAACTATCCAGACAGCTATATGGTGAAATCTGCCGCTGTTTCGAAAAAGATTCCAAGCTATCACCTGAGATATTCATCATTCGGTTGTCAGGTTATCAAACATATGGACTCACAAGTAAGCAAGCAGCAGATTTTTTTCATATGGAGGACACTCATTATCACATACAATTTTTGAATTTGCTTCATTTTATGATTAAAAAGATTAAGGAGTTCCCAGATGAATTTCCTTTATTAAACAATATTTTGGTGGATTTGAGTCAGCCAGCTTCATTTACACTGTCAACTAGTAAAACATACTCATTCCTAAAAAGGGGATACACTATCGGAGAAATTGCTTCAGCAAGAAATCTAAAGTTGAGTACGATTGAAGACCATATCGTTGAAATTGCACTCATTGATAAAATGTTCGATATAACTGAAATAGTTCCAGTTGAAAAACAAAAAATGATCATGCTTGCGGCTGAACAATCAAATTCAAAACAGTTAAAGCGAATAAGGGAACTTACAAATGGTATTAATTATTTTGAAATTAGATTGGTTTTGGCTAAATTTGGTGATGCAAAATGATATTAACCAATATATTAAAAAAACAATTTCACTATGATTCGTTTCGTGTAGGTCAGGAAGAAGTAATTTCCTCGGTCTTATCAGGTCAAAATACACTTGCGATGCTACCAACTGGCACCGGGAAGTCATTATGTTATCAATTGCCCGGCTATATACTTGATGGTCTAATCCTTGTTGTTTCGCCATTACTGTCACTCATGCAGGACCAAGTCGAGCAAATGAAAATGAAGGGAGAAAAAAGGGTGATTGCGATTAATTCCTTTTTATCTCCACAGCAACGGAAAACAGTCTTAAAAAATATCGGTTATTATAAATACTTGTTTATTTCACCAGAAATGCTGCGGTATGAGCCAATTATGTATGTTTTAGTCCAACAAAAGATATCGCTATTTGTTATTGATGAGGCCCACTGTATCTCACAATGGGGTTATGATTTTCGTCCCGACTATTTAAAACTAGGCGAGATAAGGTCAAGGTTGGGAAAGCCTGTAACTTTGGCGCTAACCGCTACAGCAACTGCCGAGGTTAGACAAGATATAAAGAAATCGCTAGAACTCGATCAATGTTACGAAATTGTTTATTCCGTAGATCGACCTAATATTTCAATATCAATTGAAAAGGTAAGCGATCAGGTTGAAAAACTTGAGCGAGTTCAACAATTAGTTGAGAGATTAACGGGACCGGGAATTATTTATTTTTCAAGTAAACGGCTAGCTGAACAGGTAGCGTCATATTTACATACAAATAGTGGTGTTAATGTAATGGCCTATCATGGTGGGATGGAACAGGAGCAGCGGATTTTAATTCAGCAGCAATTTTTGCATGGTCAACTCGATGTTATTTGTGCGACTAGTGCGTTTGGAATGGGTGTTAATAAGGAAAATATTCGTTTTGTTATTCATTATCATATGCCATTACAGCTTGAAGCATATATACAGGAAATAGGACGAGCCGGACGTGATGGCGATAGAAGTGTTGCGATTTTGCTGTATTCACCGGGTGATGAAGCGATGGCGTTTAATTTAGCTGAGACAGAGTTACCTTCAATGGAGCAAATTGACTATTTAGCTTCTGTTACAAATGGTCATATCGAGTCGGTTTTTCAAGATAGTGAAAACTGGAAAACCTACGCTGGATTCACTGAAACACAATGGAGAATTATAGCTGAATTCCTACAAATGGCTTCGACAAATCATATCAATGCCCCATTTAAGGCTTTATGCGACTATGTTGACAATCGTATTATGGTAAAAAGAGCAAATATTATTTCAATGACAAGGTTTATTCATTCAGAAACCTGCCGAAGAAACGAGATCCTTTCTTATTTTAAAGAAGATACACACATGGTTGGAACACGGAAGAATTGCTGTGATATTTGTGGGCTTAATCTTGAGGATTTCCGCACTGAAGATGGACTTTCTGAAGGTAATCGAAACTTACCAATCGAAAGTTTTGATTGGAAGCAATATTTGTCAAATTTTTTGTTAAATGAGTGAGACAAAATAATGAAAAATCGTTATACTGATTTGATAAAGGAGCTCTCTGAGCGAGAATTATTATTTCATTTATATTTAACCCAATTGCTATTATTGGTTGTAGCTATTATTCTTGGCACCATTTTATTTGATAATTTTCAAGAGTTTTACCAGCTATTCAATTGGAATGATGCTAATGTTCTATTACTCGGTGGTATCGCTGGTGTGATTGTCGTCGTTATTGATACGATTTTGACTAAAGTATTGCCGGAACATCTTTATTTCGATGGTGGGTTAAATGAACGAATATTCCAGAATCGTTCGTTCATCCACATTGCAATTATTGCTGGAATTGTCTCCTTTAGTGAAGAAATTTTGTTCCGAGGAGTTATTCAAACTCATTTTGGACTAATTTTCTCAAGTATTATTTTTGCCGCAATTCATTATCGTTATTTATTTAATTGGTTTCTATTGTTAAATATTATCATCCTAAGTTTTTTTATTGGTTATATCTATGAAGTAACAAATAATTTATCAGTAACCATTTTAATGCATTTTCTTATTGATTTTCTTTTAGGATTAATGATTCGCATCAAACATGATAAATTAGAGAGAACAGGAAGAGATGTTCATGAATAGAGAAGATCCATACCGACAAAAAACAGAGAGCACCAGAAGAAGAGTTGGCCGCGCTACCGTTCAGGAGCAAGTAAAACCTGAGAACTTACCGCCTCGGAGTGAATTACATCGCGAACGACGGGCTAAAAAGAAAAAAAAGATTAATATTCCATGGATTCGAGTACAAGTTGCCTTTTTTATATTATTGCCTATTGCCATTTTTGTGATTTATACAAATAGAGAAGATATTTTTCCTAAAACAACGAAAACAACGGTCATTGAAGATAAAGGTGGTTATGAAACGATATCGATCGATAATGATGAGAATAAGAAATCTAAGGCGAAGGAAAAGGCTGCCGAGGCAGCTTCAAAGGATCAAGATTCTAATATTGTCGAAAACCAGCCAGAGACTGAACAGAAAGAAGAGGAGACACCACCAAGTGAACCTATAGTAAATCAACCAGTAGAACAGCAAGTTGAACAACCAGTTGAACAACCAGTTGAACAACCAATTGAGCAACCAGTCGAGCAGACAATACGTGAGCATACGGTACAAGCAAAAGATACACTCTATAGTATTGCGAAGAAATACTACGGTGCTCCGAATGCTAAATCAGGTATCCAAAAAATTAAACAAGCTAATAACCTCCCGAATGAAAATATTCGTGTAGGCCAAAAGTTAATCATTCCTCAATAACATATCAAATACTCCAACAAGGATAGAACCTGTTGGAGTATTTTTATTTTTAAGAAAGTCTATGTGCTGATAATATTGCTCATAATTTCCGGACAAGTTCATACAATGTATGGAAGATGGAGGGATGGCAATGGGAGAGTCAGTTCTAAATCTGGATGAACGTACAGATCCGGCAACCAGACAAATATTACAGAATGTAATTAAGCGGAAGCAAAAATATGACCAATTAAAACAAAAGCATCTGTTCGTTATGTCAATCACATTGTTTTTGCTTTTTTGTTATATGGTATATTTATACTATGTCGTTGTAGGTCCATACTCCTATTCGTTTGCAAGGATGTTTTCCGCATTTGTTGATCATAAGTTAAATTTACTGTTCTTAATTTTGACTGTAGGTTCATATGGCTTGATGAATTTATTTAGGAATAAACGGGACAAGGCAGAGAAGGAATTTCACGCATTAAGATGTGAAATTATTGATAAAAGTAAGGATTTATGGAGAAAAGAAGAGGCATGGAGCAACCGCCATCTAGTTTTTGAAATGATGAAGAAAAACTATGATATCAATTTATTTCATGAAAAAAAGTGAGGCTGGATAGTTTGTTTTTTCCAGCCTCGATACAGCTTAAAAGAACTGCTTTTTACCTTGTTCTTCTTTAAGTATTTCCACAGCTTCACGGAATCTTTGGGAGTGAATGATTTCTCTTTCGCGTAGGAATCGTAAGCCATCATTTAAATCAGGATCATCGCTCATATTGATGATCCATTGATAGGTTGCACGAGCCTTTTCTTCGGCTGCGATATCTTCGTATAAATCAGCTATTGGGTCTCCTTTTGCTTGGATATAAGTTGCAGTCCATGGAACCCCTGCTGCATTGTGATAAAACAATGCCTTGTCATGATTAGCATAGTGGCCGTCTAACCCTGCAGCAATCATCTGAGCTGGAGTGGCATCCTTGGTGAGCTTATACACCATCGTGGCAATCATTTCCAAATGCGCGAACTCTTCGGTTCCTATGTCAGTTAATAGACCGATTACTTTATCTGGGATGGTGTAGCGCTGATTTAAATAACGTAGTGCTGCCGCTAATTCTCCATCCGCACCGCCATACTGTTCGATTAAAAACTTGGCTAGCTTTGGATTACAAGTACTAACACGAACTGGATATTGCAGCTTTTTTTCATATATCCACATCGCACTTACCTCCCCATTCAAAATCCTGTTACCCTGACCGATCCGCTTCCGCTTTTAAACCTATCTAGCTGCAGGCGCCATCGGCTCGGGGTCTTAAGCCAATCCGTCCAGAAGGTAAAATGCGACCTTCAGGCCGGCTCGTCTTAAGCCTGTCGCCGATAACCGGGCGCCTTCCGCTTTTAAACCTATCTAGCTGCAGGCGCCATCGGCTCGGGGTCTTAAGCCAATCCGTCCAGAAGGTAAAATGCGACCTTCAGGCCGGCTCGTCTTAAGCCTGTCGCCCGATAACCGAGCGCCTTCCGCTTTTAAACCTATCCAGCTGCAGCGGCTAGCCCCTCGAGTCGCTTCGGTCAAACCGTTGAAGTCAAAAAGACGACTTCATCGGCTTGCCCTCCAGCGCTTGTCGGGGCTGAGCGAGCCGCTTCCGCTTTTAAACCTGCCAAGGCCATGGTGGGTCGTTCCAGTTCCATGGGTAGCCAGAAAAGCTGTTTCCGAATTGTTGAAGTGGACCGAACTGTCCTTCAAAAACCTTCTTTAAACGTTTTCGCTCCTTGGCGCATTGGTTAAATTGATTAATCGCTTCTGCATCTTGTGGATGAGTGTCTAAATACAGAGTTAATTCCACAAGAACGAAATCAACTGCCTGAAGCTGCTCTAATAATTGGTAATATTCAGGAGGTAGCTGTTTCATCGCGGTGCACCCCCTTTGGTCGTTCATATGGGCCGTACCATGGGTCATAAAATGCTTTCCAAAGTGTTCCTGCTCTCAATGCCTCCATAGCCGAGAATTGTGGTAAATTGGGTGGCTGAAATCCCATGTAGAGATTGGGTGGTGTAGAATATGATTTCACTTTTATTGGAGGGCAAGGGTCAAATGGACTGACATATGGGTGCCATTTTTTCATTGGTGTAGACATCTTCTAGACCTCCTTGAAAAAGTAGTTTCGCAAAGTAGGTTTGAAAAAATATGGTAGTAATCGCGACAATTAATTGTATGCGTCAAGATAGCTAATCATGAACAGGATAATTTGATTCATTTTTGTCCAATTATGATTTTTAACACATCCTTGGATGATAAAATCTGGTTTGATAATTATAATAGTAATTGGCACTTCTGATACTGTATAAAGGAAGGTGTTTAGAATGTTCGTAAAAAGTATTATGATTCCAAAGCATAAATGCATTACTGTTAACAGCGATGATTCTTTACAATGCACATTAGAAAAGATGGAAAGTCATCAAATAGATGGCATTCCTGTTTTAAAAGGCGACGAATATATCGGAGTGGTAACCAGATTTAATATTTACCAAGGGTTTTTTAATTCTGAGCTTGAAAAAGAAAACTATTTGCAACAAACGAAGGCTTGTGAAAGAGTGTCTTTTCAGGAAAAATATTTAACCGGAACAGAGCGGTTTGAATCTACGCTATTGGAATTGAAAGACTTCCCATTAATCGTGGTCCTCAATGATAAAAAGCGCTTTATGGGAATTGTTACAAGGGCGGATGTCCTAGACCAATTTCAAAGTGCATTTGGGATGAGGCGTCCAGGGATACGAATAGCGTTTACATCAGCTGAATCAGAAGGTAGGCTTGCCCGCTTAGCAGAAATTGCCCATGCGTATCATGAAAGGATCATTTCTGTGGTTACTTTTGATGAAAATGATCAACTAGTCCGTAGAATTGTCATGAAGATTGAAAAAACAACTAATCTGGATAAATTTATTAAGAAACTTGAGGATTCAGGGTTCAGGGTCCTGTCCATTCATGAGGATTAAAAAAGAATAGTTATAATTTATATCCCTTCATATAATTTATAGGAGGGATTTTTTCAATGAAGATGATATTTCAACTTTTGGTTGGTTATTTTTGTGGACTCCTCATGATTAAATGGTTGCCGTTAACTTTTCCAATTGATGCATCTGAGCTTTTTGTTTCATTTGTTTTTAATCCGCTTGAATTTTTTGCAGCATGCATTATGTTTATATTAGGAATAATTGTGAATGGAAATATTATTAAGGGGCTTATGACAACATTTATTGAAGCGCTTAAACGAAGAAATGTACCCAGTTTCCAACAATGCTTAAGTGTTTCCGTAGTTTTCATTTATTTATTTTTATTAAAAGAAGGGTTTTGGCAGACACTAGCGCTTATTTGTTTTTCAGTTGTTTATGGGATGATTTCATTTGACTTTCGGAAGGAAAAGACGCTGTAGGAGGATTTATGATTATTGTTTGCAGTTTGTTCGGTGTTGCAATTCTTTTCCTTTTATATATGGTAAAAGAAGCTTTCTCGAATCGGATACTAGAGCATCATTTACATTTCGATAAACCAGCAAATTCACGAAAAACACGTATTTTTTTTATTTCAGATATTCATCGTAGAATGATTGCAGAAAAAATTATTGATGAACTATCTGGAAATACAGATATTGTGATTATAGGAGGTGATTTAACCGAAGGAAAAGTCCCCTTTTCAAGAATACGAAGGAATCTTGAAAAGCTTTCGAGTCTTGGTCCAGTTTATTTTGTCAGGGGGAACAATGACTACGAGGCAAATATTGGTAAGCTTGAAACATTGTTAACGGAGTTTGGAGTCACGATATTAAATAACACATCAGTGTTGTATAAGACTTTGGATGGAGCAAGCATTCATTTAATTGGCATAGACGATCTTGCCGAGGGAAGCCCGGATTTAGAAAGTGCAGTAAGTACGGCTGGTAATTCGGGAATTCGCCTTTTGATTAGCCATAATCCTAAGATTATTGAGTCCATTAGAGATGATCATCAGATTGATTTAGTTTTATCTGGTCATACGCATGGTGGACAAATTAGATTTCTAGGTTTTGGACTATATGAAAAAGGTGGAATGAAAAAATTCGGAAAAACACTGCTTTTTGTCAGCAACGGGTATGGCACGACAGCTCTTCCGCTTAGACTCGGCGCCAAGGCGCAAACGCATCTATTTTCCCTTTATTATTAATAATAATAGACATCTAAGTGCCTCACTAAAACAAATCACCTTCTATAAAATATTACATACATTAACATAAGAGCTTTTGTTCACGGCAGGGGGCTGCGTCATGCGTTTGGAAAGATTAACGTACAATAAAATAAAATTTTTTCTAACTACCGATGATTTGTATGATCGAGGCTTATCGAAGGATGATATATGGATTGATTCCTTAAAATGGAATCAACTATTCCATGATATGCTTGCAGAAGCAAACGAGGAATTCGGGATGGAGTTTCAAGGAACGATTGCTGTAGAAATCTATTCGCTTCAAGCACAAGGAATGGTTATGATTTTGACAATGGAGGAATCTAACCAGGATGAAGAATCGCTTGAGGATGTTTTTATTGAAATGCAGGTAACAATTGAAGACAGTAATGAAGTACTATTTGAATTTACTTCGATTGAAGAAGTGATTCAATTATCGAAACGATTCACCACGATGGAAATATTCGGCGGAAGCCTTTATTCAATGAATGAAAAATATTACCTTTTGTTTGAAGAAATTGAAGCAGAAAGTAAAAATAGACTTATTTCTGTATTAGCGGAGTATGGAGACCCGTCTCTCCTTAGTATTCATCGATTAATTGAGTATGGTAAATTGATCATCCAAGACAAGACAATTGAAACAATAGTGGATTATTTCTAATTATGGGGCAGTTTGCCTCTTTTTTGTTTATGATTGTGGGCAAACATAAAGAAAATGATAAATTCTCAGTAGAATATTAACGTTAAAAAAACAGTTGTGCATAGGGTAAAAACTAAAAGGATTCATTCTTGCATAAATCATTTTTAGGTGTATACTCTTGTATATTGAGCGGATACCTACGCTAAAGTGATATTTAGGAGGTTTATTAATGGTAGCCGAGAAAGGTCCTGGTAGTAGAGAAACAGGCGAGAAACATGATGTATTAACATCTACACAAACAGTCATTCATAAAGCATTAGAGAAATTAGGTTATCCAAGTGAGGTTTATGAGCTATTAAAGGAACCATTGCGGATGATGACGGTTAAAATTCCAATTCGTATGGATGATGGTTCTGTTAAAATATTTACCGGATATCGTGCACAACATAATGACTCAGTCGGACCTACAAAGGGGGGGATTCGCTTTCACCCCCACGTTACGGAGCGAGAAGTAAAAGCATTGTCTATTTGGATGAGCTTAAAGTGTGGAATTGTCGATTTACCATATGGAGGCGGAAAAGGTGGTATTGTATGTGACCCACGAGATATGTCCTTCCGTGAGCTTGAGCGGTTAAGCCGTGGCTATGTTCGAGCGATTAGTCAGATTGTTGGACCTACAAAAGATATCCCTGCTCCAGATGTGTTTACCAATTCACAAATTATGGCTTGGATGATGGATGAATATAGTCGAATTGATGGGTTTAATTCACCTGGCTTTATTACCGGTAAACCGCTTGTTTTAGGTGGTTCACACGGAAGAGAGTCCGCGACGGCAAAAGGTGTAACGATTTGTATTCGTGAAGCTGCTAAACGGAAAGGTATTAATCTTGATGGGGCACGTGTCGTGGTTCAAGGCTTTGGTAATGCCGGTAGTTACTTATCTAAATTTATGCATGATGCGGGAGCTAAGATAATTGGTATTTCGGATGCTTACGGTGCACTTCATGACCCAGATGGTTTAGATATCGACTACTTACTGGATCGACGTGACAGTTTTGGTACGGTGACAAAATTATTCAGCAATACGATTACAAATAAAGAATTACTTGAGCTAGATTGCGATATTCTAGTTCCGGCAGCAATCGAAAATCAAATCACTGAAGAAAATGCCCATAATATAAAAGCGAGGATTGTCGTTGAGGCAGCAAATGGACCTACGACACTTGAGGCAACACAAATCTTATCTGATCGCGACATTTTACTCGTTCCCGATGTACTAGCATCTGCTGGAGGCGTAACGGTTTCATATTTTGAATGGGTTCAAAATAATCAGGGCTATTACTGGAGTGAAGAGGAAGTAGGAGAAAAACTCGAAAAGGTTATGGTGAAATCTTTTAACAATATTTACGAAACCGCCCAAACTCGGCGTGTTGATATGAGATTAGCAGCTTACATGGTAGGAGTTAGAAAAATGGCTGAAGCAAGCAGGTTCAGAGGCTGGATCTAGCTTATTTGCTTGCTGTTTATTAGGTAGTTCCGAGTGATGAATGCTTTTTAACCGGACAAGTTAAATTCATTTATCGTTCTCGTTGAATAATAATAAGCAATCTCCTATCGAAAATAGGAGATTCTTTTTTTAAGGGGAGTGAGTTGCAGTTATGCAACAGGAAGACGTCATTATTATTGGGGCAGGACCATGTGGGTTAGCCACAGCAATTTCATTAAAGGAAATCGGAATGAATCCACTTATCATTGAGAAAGGGAATGTGGTTAATTCAATTTATCACTATCCTACTCATCAAACTTTCTTTAGCACAAGTGAAAAGCTAGAAGTTGGAGATGTACCATTTATTACAGAAGACTACAAACCGAGAAGGAATCAGGCCCTCGTCTATTATCGTGAAGTAGTGAACCGTAAACAATTGCGCATTAATGCTTATGAAAGGGTTCAAACGATTGCAAAAGACGAAAATCATTTCGTGGTTGTGACCGATAAACGGGAATATTTAGCATCTTATGTTGTAGTTGCAACTGGATATTATGACCATCCAAATTATATGAATGTACCTGGAGAGGACTTACCTAAGGTATTTCATTATTTTAAAGAAGCACATCCATACTTTGATAAGGATGTTATTGTGGTTGGAGGGAAAAACTCAAGTGTTGATGCTGCGATTGAGCTAGTGAAAGCTGGAGCAAGAGTTACAGTAATATATCGAGGGCGGGAGTATTCTTCTAGCATAAAACCGTGGATTTTACCCGAATTTGATTCTTTAATCAGACATGGGAAAATTACAATGGAATTCAATTCTCATATTAAAGAAATTACACAAGATAAAGTCATTTACACAAAAGCTGGGGAAGAAAAAGCGGTAAGCAATGATTTTGTTTTTGCGATGACAGGCTATCATCCAGATCATCATTTCTTGGAAAAAATCGGAATTACCATTGAACATGAAACCGGTCGTCCAACTTTTAATGCTGAAACAATGGAAACCAATGTTCCCGGCGTGTTTATTGCTGGTGTAATTGCTGCTGGAAATAATGCAAATGAAATATTTATCGAAAATGGACGCTTCCATGGTGGACAAATCGCTGATGCTATATTAGCAAAGCGAAATGAAGACTGATTCTTGTAAAATCATTATTTGCGACAAACAGAATGTCCGTAATTCCATAAAGAAGTATTTTTCATTCTTATTCATCCATGTTACGATGGAGGAAATGGGTAGAAATGAGGGCACCTCATGCTTGGAATACTATCTGCTGGAATCGCTCCTGGTGCAGCGTTATTAAGCTATTTTTATTTAAAAGATCAATATGGGTCAGAGCCCTTTTCAGTTGTGCTAAAAACTTTTTTGTTTGGCGCAATTTTAGTGTTTCCTCTCGCCTTTATCCAATATATATTTGCCGCGGAAAATATCGGCCAATCAGAGTTTATTAATGCGTTTGTGCTGACAGGTTTTTTAGAAGAATTTTTTAAATGGTTTATCTTAATTTATACTGTGTATCAGCATGTAGCATTTGATGAGCCGTATGATGGAATTGTATATGGAGCATCTGTTTCACTGGGATTTGCAACCGCAGAAAATATCGTTTTCTTATTAGCTAATGGCTTAGAGCATGCACTTGGTCGTGCGTTTTTACCGGTATCAAGTCACGCTTTATTTGGGGTTATTATGGGATTTTATATTGGCAAAGGGAAATTTACGTTACAGTCAAAGCGTAAATGGTTAGGATTGTCATTAATTATTCCGTTTCTTCTGCACGGAATTTATGATTATATTCTACTGATTCAGCAAAAGTGGCTTATGGTGATGGTTCCATTTATGATTTTCTTATGGTGGCTAGGCTTAAGAAAAGTAAAAAAGGCTCATCTATTAAGCACAATTCACTATCAAAGTGAAGTTCAAATCACTAACACCGAGTTTTCAACAAATAATAATATATTTCAAAGGATTGATCACCACGATTAATCCTTTTTTTGTTGTCGTTGTTTCATAACTTCTTATTTAGTTTTTTGCATAAAAACCCAGTCTCTACGAAAAATAGGGTTAAGAAAAGATTTCATCTGGGGGTAACTTCAATGAGAATAAACTTGGTTTTGATAAAATCACTCATTTTTGCACTGGTTTTATTGCAAATTGTTCTTTTTCAAGGGAAAGACAATGAAGTTAAGGCATTTACTGAGCAGGTCATTCAACGAGGTGCTACAGGAGAGGATGTTGTTGAACTACAATCAAGATTGCAATATATCGGCTTTTATAATGGGCGTATTGATGGGGTATTTGACTGGAAAACATACTGGGCATTACGAAATTTCCAATATGAATTTGGTTTACCGATTGACGGTTTAGCAGGAAAAGAAACGAAAGCAAAGCTTGTTAGTAAAACAAAATATGATAAAAAGTTTGTTAACAGCAATATCGATAAAGGTAATAAATTTAGCCATTATGGTGGGGTGGATTTAAGCAAACAATCTGCACCAGCCAAACCAAAGACTCAAGCGCCAGCACAACCGAAGGCTCAAGCACCAGCACAACCGAAGGCTCAAGCACCAGTACAGCAAAAGCAAGCCCCACAAGCACAACCAAAAGCTCAAGCGCCAGCGCAGCAAAAGCAAGCTGCACCAGCGCAACCAAAAACACAGGCACCAACTCAGCCGAGAACACAAGCAACACCGCAGCAAAATGCACAGATACCAGCACAACAAAAGCAAGCTGCACCAGCGCAACCAAAAACACAGGCACCAACAAAACCAAGAACACAGGCAACACCGCAGCAAAAGCAGGCAACACCGCAGCAAAAGCAGGCTGCACCAGCACAACCAAAGGCTCAAACGCCAGCACAGCAAAAGCAGGCTGCACCAGCACAGCCAAAAACACAGGCAACACCACAGCAAAATGCGCAGGCACCTGCGCAGCAAAAACAACAGCCGACGAAACCAACTGCAGCAAACACGCCAAATGGCTTCTCGCAAAATGATATTAATCTTCTTGCCAATGCTGTTTACGGAGAATCTCGCGGGGAACCATATGTCGGTCAGGTTGCTGTAGCTGCCGTTATATTAAATCGAATTAATAGTGCTAATTTCCCAAACACTGTTTCAGGAGTAATCTTTGAACCAGGTGCTTTTACTGCAGTAGCGGATGGACAGATTTGGTTAACGCCAAATGAACAGGCCAAAAAGGCGGTATTGGATGCGATCAATGGTTATGACCCTACTGGTGAAGCGATTTATTATTTTAATCCAGATACAGCAACAAATGGATGGATTTGGTCGCGACCGCAAATTAAAAAAATTGGAAAACACATATTTTGTAAATAGTGAGGTGAATCGAGTTGCTTAGAGGAATATTTATTGCTGTATTATCATTAGGAATTGCCGGAACAGCTTATTGGGGATATCAGGAGCATCGCGAAAAAAATGCAATTTTGTTAAACGCAGAAAATAATTACCAAAGAGCCTTCCATGAACTGGTCTATAACGTCGATTTATTGCATGACAAAATCGGTACAACGTTAGCGATGAATTCAAGGCAATCTCTATCGCCTGCGCTAGCGGAGGTTTGGCGTCTTACCTCACAGGCGCATAGCGATGTTGGGCAGCTACCGTTAACGCTTTTGCCCTTTAATAAAACAGAAGAATTTTTAGCTCAAATCGGAGATTTTAGCTATCAAACTGCAATTAGAGACTTAGAAAAAGAACCTTTAAATGATAAAGAGTATGCAGCCCTGCAAGGTTTATATAAGCAATCAGCGGAAATTCAAGATGAGTTGAGGGAGGTCCAGCACCTCGTTTTAAAGAACAACTTGCGTTGGATGGATGTCGAAATGGCTCTTGCAACCGGTAAAGAAAGTGCTGATAACACCATTATTGATGGATTTAAAACAGTTGAAAACACTGTTGATGGTTATTCCGAAACAGACTTTGGACCAGCGTTTATTAACATGCAGAAAAAAGATGAAAACTTTAAGCGTTTGAAAGGAAAAACAGTTTCAAAACAGGATGCAATTGCAACAGCAAAGAAATATGCTGGTTTTACCAATGATGTTCAGGTGAAAGTTGAAAGCAGTGGAAAGGATTCAGATTATGGTTTTTATAGCATATCTCTTTTAGATAAGAAGAGCCGTCAAGAAGCTAATATGGATGTAACCAAAAAAGGTGGATACCCAATTTGGTTTATTACATCTAGAGATGTTGATGCCCAAAAAATTAGTTTAAATGATGCAACCAATAAAGCAATCGAATTTTTAAAGCAAAATGGTTTTGAGGACTTGGATTTATTTGAAAGTGCTCAATATGATAATATTGGAGCTTTTACTTTTGTAAGTAAACAAGATGACGTCCGAATTTACCCTGATTCAATAAGAGTCAAGGTTGCATTGGACAATGGTCAGTTGATAGGTTTCTCAGCAAATGATTATTTAAAATCACATCATACCAGAGAAATTCCTAAGCCAAAGCTAACAGTAGAGGACGCTAGAGATAAAATAAATCCAAACTTAAAAGTGATGGAAGATCGCTTAGCAATCGTGTTAAATGATGTTAAACAGGAAGTATTATGCTACGAATTTCTTGGTACTTTAGGTGAGGATACTTACCGAATTTATATTAATTCCGAGAGTGGTATGGAAGAAAAGGTCGAGAAGTTAAAAAATGCAGAACCAATCTATGAGGATGTTGTATAAGGAAAAGCGATTATGCTTTTCCTTTTTTTACGTATGTCAGAATAAAATTGTTCAAACCATTAACAATAGTAATAGCCATATAAATCGAAATGGGTGATGAATATGAAAACAGTTGAAAGAATTCTGATTAAGCTAATTGTAATCCAATTTGTATTTTTACTATTAAGCCAATTTATTTTTCATAAATTTGAGGTTTTGCCCGAGCTCCATCAGCTTGCGCGCTATGAAGGGGTATCTGAAGATAATTTTTCAGAAATACTCGAGACGTTTAACGGGCGTTAACTTCTCGTTTTACAGCGGGGAAACCCTGTTTTTTTTTGCATAATCATTCTGAAAATAAAATAATTATTTCTTAGATTTAATATGAATTGTGGTAAAATATATAGGTGTATATTTAATATGGTACAGCTTATGGAGGCATTATGACTAAAAAGATTTCAATTGCAATTGATGGACCTGCAGCAGCGGGTAAAAGCACAGTTGCAAAAATAGTAGCAGAAAAACTTTCTTATATCTATATTGACACAGGTGCAATGTATCGCGCCTTAACCTTAAAATCGATTAAAGAACAGGCAGACCTTCAAAATGAAGATGCTTTATTGACGATTTTAATGGACACGAATATAAACTTGTTGCCAGGCGAATCTGGTCAACTCGTCTATCTGGATGATCAAGATGTTACGTCTGACATTCGAACTTCAGAAGTAACCAATTCAGTATCAATTGTTGCCAAGCATCCGCTTGTGCGTAAAGAAATGGTCGCTCGCCAACAGCAGTTTGCAACTGAAGGTGGAGTGGTAATGGATGGAAGAGATATTGGGACTCATGTGCTTCCTCACGCAGAGGTTAAAGTTTTTTTATTAGCTAGTGTTGAAGAAAGAGCATTGCGTCGCCACAACGAAAATCTTTCCAAAGGTTTCCCTTCTGATTTGAATCAGTTAAAGGATGAAATTCAACTTAGAGATAAGCTCGACTCTGAGCGGGAAGCCGCACCGCTAAAAAAAGCGGACGATGCTTTTGAACTGGATACAACATCCTTGTCAATTGAACAGGTAGTGGAAGAGATTTTGGCTTTAGCCAATGAAAGGATACGATAAACTTGACCTTTTACGCATTTGCTCGATCTGTCTGTAATTTGGCACTTGCGCCGATTTATCGATACAAAGTTATTGGCAGAGAGAACTTTCCAACACAAGGTGGGGTATTGTTATGTGCTAATCATATTCATGCCTTTGATCCGATTATTGTTGGAATAAATGCTCCGCGTCCTGTTCATTATATGGCAAAGGAAGAATTGTTTTCTGTTCCGATACTTGGAAAAATTGTAAGGAAGGTTTATGCGTTTCCAGTTAAACGTGGATTAAGCGATCGAGAGGCATTACGTAAAGGGCTTTCTATCCTAAAAGAAGGCCATGTATTAGGCCTCTTTCCAGAAGGAACCCGCAGTAAAACTGGAGAGCTTGGTAAGGGCTTGGCAGGTGCTGGCTTTTTTGCATTAAGGACAAGTGCAGTTGTTGTTCCATGCGCTATTATTGGTCCTTATAAGCCATTTAAAAGGATTAAAGTGGTGTTTGGTGATCCGCTTGATTTATCACAAGCACGAAGAAATAAAATTTCGGCAGATGAAACAACTGAGCTTATTATGAAGGCAATTCAAAACTTGATTATTACCTATAAGTAGGCTTCTTTGCTTGACAAATAAACCTATTTATAAGAAGTTAGATAAAAGGGCTTTTTTTCAGATAATTTTAGCCTGTATTTATGGTGATGACTTTAGTCACATTCTATACTACTTTCAAGCAGTCATTGGATTAAGGAGGAGTACATATGGTAGAAGATATGAATCAAGTCGAAGTTTCAAATTTTGAAGTTGGAGACAAGGTAACAGGCCAAGTAACAAAAGTGGAAGAAAAACAGGTTATTGTAAATATCCAAAACAGTAAATTGGATGGAATCATTCCAATTAGTGAACTTTCCAGCCTCCATGTAGAAAAAGCGTCTGATGCTGTGGCAGAAGGCGATGAATTAGAATTAGTAGTTACTAAGGTTGAAGAAGACGCCTTAATTTTATCTAAACGTAAAGTAGATGCTGAAAAAGCATGGGATGAATTAGAAGCAAAATTTAATAGCGGAGAAGTGTTCGAAGCTGAAATAAAAGACGTGGTAAAGGGCGGACTAGTCGTTGACTTAGGTGTACGCGGCTTTGTTCCTGCATCATTAGTAGAATCATTCTTCGTAGAAGATTTTTCTGATTACAAGGGTAAAACCTTATCCTTTAAAATCGTTGAGCTTGATAAAGAAAAAAATCGCCTAATTCTTTCTCATCGTGCAGTTGTTGAGGAGCAAAAGGTAAAACAAAAGCAAAGCTTAGTGGAATCACTTGAAGCTGGTCAAATTCTAGAAGGTACTGTACAAAGAATCACTGATTTCGGTGCATTTGTTGATATTGGTGGCGTAGACGGATTGGTGCATATTTCGCAATTATCACACCAACATGTAGATAAACCAACTGATGTAGTGGAAGAAGGACAAAAGGTCCAAGTTAAAGTATTAAGCGTTGATCGTGACCATGATCGAATTTCATTATCGATTAAGGACACATTACCTGGACCATGGGCGGATATTGCTGGCCGTGCGCCTAAAGGTAGTACGTTAACAGGTATCGTCAAAAGACTCGTAAGTTATGGTGCATTTGTTGAAGTATTCCCAGGAGTGGAAGGCTTAGTTCACATTTCGCAAATTGCTCATAAACATATTGGCACTCCGCATGAAGTATTGAAAGAGGGTCAAGAGGTTAATGTGAAGGTTCTTGAAGTTAATGAGCAAGATCAACGTCTTTCTTTAAGTATTAAAGAGTTACTTGAAAAAGAAGTTGAAGAAATTGTTGATTATGAATTACCTGAAGAATCAAAGGGCTTCCAGCTTGGCGAAATGATCGGCGATAAGTTAAAGAATCTTAAAAACTAATGGTGATAATACGTGACTAGATCTGAACGAAAATGGGATCATATCCGTTTGGCGTTAACAACAGCTAACAAAAGACAAAATAGTTTTGAGGATATCGCTTTTGTTCATCGTAGTCTTCCTAACACAAGTCTAGATCAAATTAATATTTCCACAAAAATTGGTGAACTTTTGCTAAGTTCACCAATTTTTATAAATGCAATGACGGGTGGCGGGGGTCCTCGAACTTACGATATCAATCAGCATTTAGCACATGTGGCAAATGAAATGAATCTAGCGATGGCGGTTGGCTCACAGATGGCAGCATTAAAGGATAAACGGGAGCAGGAGAGCTTTCGCGTGGTTAGAAAAGTTAATCCAAAAGGGATTATTTTTGGGAACCTAGGTTGGGAAGCTACGGTTGAGCAGGCGAAACAAGCTGTCGATTTAATTGAAGCTAATGCCCTGCAAATTCATGTGAATGCTATTCAAGAATTAACTATGCCTGAAGGTGATAGGAATTTTAGTGGTGCACTATCAAGAATCGAAGCAATAATAAATTCAATCGGCATCCCAGTAATTGTGAAAGAAGTTGGCTTTGGCATGAGTCGTGAAACCGTGAAAGCCTTGGCATCAATCGGTGTATCTGCTGTAGATGTTGGAGGTTTTGGTGGGACTAATTTTGCAAAAATCGAAAATGAACGACGCAATCAACAACCTCTTTCATTTTTTAATGAATGGGGAATTCCCACTGCGGCGTCCATTGTTGAAGCAAAATGCGGTCGGGAGAATACGGCTATTATTGGCTCGGGAGGTATACGGACGAGTCTTGATGTAGCTAAAGCGATTGCATTGGGAGCAAATGCGGTAGGTATAGCAGGGCGTTTTCTCAAAATATTGTTAGAACAGGGAGTTGAGCCATTAATTGATGAGGTGACCCATTTCCATCAGGAACTTGCGGTAATTATGACTGCGCTTGGTGCAAAAACAGTCGCGGAGCTGCAAGCAGTACCACTTGTGATGCGTGGTGAAACTCATCATTGGCTTACCGAACGTGGAATGGACACAAAGCAATACAGCCAACGCGGTTAAGAGTCGGCTGACCTTACATTTATTGATGAAGAAGAAAGCTCGTCGAGATATCGACGAGCTTTTTTTCGTGTTTAGAATTTGTCTAGCCTAAGTGGCTAGGAGAGCTCGAGTCACATCCGCTTTTCGCCTTCATTCATTTTCCAAACTATATTTGGAATCATTCAATTTTCTAGCCTCTTCTGGGCTAGATAGCTTGGTTGACCCAGGATAATGAAGCGCTTGATCACGATCTGGCCCCGACCGGTTTCTTGCCCTCATCTTTTTTTCTTGGCGGTCCTTACCCATTTAATCCACCTCCTTCTCTTAACATGAATCAATCTTAAAAGTTTCATGCATTTGTGAATGAAGTACATAAACATGACCAATAATGGAAATGTTAGGAGGGAGTGTCAATCGAAGGATTGCTTTTTTATTGGGTAGCTTGGTTTTTTTTTGATTTTCACAACGTTTTTCGTAAAAAAAACGGAAAAATACCGTTTAAGCCTTTCGTTTTGTATATTGGTAACGATTATACTCGAGCCATACAAATTGACTGTATTAGGATTTCAAGCAAGTATAGCGCTTGTTTTTCTGTATTTTTTTGCCATCATACATATCGTAAAACTAAAAAAATTATCGTTATTATACACGCTTATTTGTTCATATATCATCATGATGTCTTACGCCAGTTTTTTATTATTTGAGCTATATGATCCAGTTTGGGTGTTGCTGGACCGGACTTGGTTACTTGGAGTAATCCTAAGCTATGTGTGTGTGCTGCTACACCAGAAAAATTGGAACCGAGTTTACATACTCGTTATTGGTTTGATTCAAGGTGACTTTATGTACTCGTTAGTTTTACGAAATATTGGAATTGGTTATTCAGTCGGTACAGAACGATTTTTTGATGTGTTAGCTGCATGTTTCATGGTTTTATTTATTTGGAGTTTTGCTGAAGCGATTATGATGAATCTCGATCAGTATTTAGACTCGCAAACAAGGGGGAAACATAAATCAACATGAATGAATACACCTTACCGGTAGCTTTTGGTGTTATGATTGGCACCTTAACTAGAATTTATATGCTGAGGACGGATTACCGACAATATCCAACTTACTTACATGGGAAAATAATTCACGTTGCGCTTGGGTTTATTGCGGCGGGGCTAGGAACTGTTGCAATTCCATCTATTCTCGAAGAGGAGTTTACGGCAATTACCTTCTTAACAATTGCCGCAAGTCAATTTCGTGAAGTTCGTAATATGGAGCGCAATACATTAACAGAATTAGACCGTTATGAAATGGTTCCGCGTGGTGCTACCTATATTGAAGGTATTGCGATTGCATTTGAAAGTAGAAATTATCTTGTGATTTTCACTTCGTTAGTCTCAACCATGGGTTATTTGTTTATGAATGTATGGGTTGGATTGCTAGCTGGTATTGCCGCATTGTTTCTATCTCGCTCATTAATGTCAGGTGGAAAAATCAGAGACATCGTCGAAATTGAATACAAAAAACCGAGGTTTGATGGTGCTGGATTGTATGTGGATAATATTTATATCATGAATATTGGCTTGCCGAAACGTCAGGAGGAAGTATTAAGATACGGAATGGGCTTTATTTTAACACCAAAAACCTTTGATGCCCGAGCAACGATTGCGAATTTAGGTCAACGACAGGCCATCCTGCATGATGTTTCAACAGCTCTTGGAGTTTACCGTGACTCAGGTACTCCTGCATTAGTTCCGTTAGCTAAAAGAGACCTGGATGACGGTAGAATCGGAGTATTTGTTCTGCCTCAGGAAAAGGATATCGATAAAGCTATAAAAATTATTGGTGCAGTGCCAACACTCGAGAATGCCATTCGAATGCCAACTGAAAGGAAAAAGGTGAAATCACCAGGGGGTTCGGAACATGACAATAGATAAATACATATTAGCTGTAGTGACAACCAATATAAATAAAATTCCGATTGGTACGAATGTATTTCAGTGTGAAACGAAAGAAGAGATGGAGAATATCGGCGCAAATCTTGAGGCAATTCTAGATGGAATTGCTCATGCGCTCTCTGAGGAATTAATTATCATTGTTAAACATTAACGGTGAATCCAAGATTATGATTGCTAGGAAGTTTTTCCTTTGATAAACTATTATAGTTAGACCCTTCTCATGTAGAAGGGTTCTTTTCTTATCTTATTAGAGAAGTTAATCTTAACTACAATAAATTTGGAAACTATTTTATAATTTGTCATAATGTTTTTAGGCAAGGAAAAGAAAGGGTGGTTTTTTTGGTAAAACCAGTTGTAGCCATTGTTGGGCGCCCGAATGTTGGCAAATCAACGATATTTAATCGTATTGTTGGTGAACGAATTTCAATTGTTGAAGATATTCCAGGTGTTACGCGTGACCGTATTTATAGCTCAGCAGAATGGTTAACTCATGATTTTAATATTATTGATACAGGTGGAATTGATCTTGGTGATGAGCCGTTTCTTGAGCAAATTCGCCAGCAGGCTGAAATCGCGATTGATGAAGCTGACGTCATTATTTTTATCACTAATGGTAGAGAAGGTGTCACTGCTGCTGATGAAGAGGTTGCTAAAATCCTCTATAAGTCAAAAAAACCTGTGGTGCTCGCTGTTAATAAAGTGGACAACCCGGAAATGAGAGACCAAATCTATGATTTCTATGCATTAGGTTTCGGGGAGCCGATTCCGATTTCCGGTTCACACGGTTTAGGTCTTGGCGATTTGCTCGATGAAGCAGCAAGGCATTTTCCAAACACAAAGGACAAGGAATATGGTGATGATGTCATTAAGTTTAGCTTAATTGGTCGTCCAAATGTCGGGAAATCCTCACTTGTAAATGCGATGTTAGGTGAAGAGCGGGTCATTGTCAGTGACATTGCTGGAACGACAAGAGACGCGATTGACTCCGATGTGACTGTTAACGGTCAACGGTACATCATTATTGACACAGCAGGAATGCGTAAAAAAGGTAAAGTGTATGAGACAACAGAAAAATATAGTGTACTTAGAGCATTGCGTGCGATTGAACGCTCAGATGTAGTTCTTGTTGTCATTAATGCAGAAGAAGGAATCATTGATCAAGATAAGAAGATTGCAGGATATGCTCATGAAGCGGGTCGTGCAGTAGTTATTGTAGTGAATAAGTGGGATGCGGTTGAAAAAGATGAGAAAACGATGAAGGAATTTGAGCAAAAAATTCGTGAGCATTTTCTATTTTTAGATTATGCACCAATCGTTTTCCTTTCCGCAAAAACGAAAAAGCGAATTCATACACTTATTCCGATGATTGATGTCGCAAGTGAAAATCACTCCAAGCGTGTACCAACTACCGTATTAAATGATGTCATCATGGATGCCGTAGCAATGAATCCTACACCGACGGACAAAGGAAGACGACTTAAAATATATTACACAACACAGGTATCGGTTAAGCCGCCAACCTTTGTGGTTTTTGTAAATGAACCTGAATTAATGCATTTTTCATATGAGCGTTTTCTTGAAAACCGCATTCGCGACGCGTTTGGTTTTGAAGGAACACCTATTAAAATCTATCCGAGAGAAAGAAAGTAACGGAGGGATATGAATGAACCGAAAACAAGAAAAGGTTGCGGTTATTGGGGCTGGAAGCTGGGGAACGGCCCTGGCAATTGTGCTCGCCGATAATGGTCATGAGGTACGTCTTTGGGGCCATAACGCAGACCAAATAGACGAAATCAATCAAACCCATTCCAATAAAAAATATCTTCCTGACATCGAACTTCCCGTTGCGATTAAGGGATACTCATCACTTGCGGAAGCATTAACGGGTCTGGAAATTATCGTTCTAGCTGTTCCAACAAAAGCGATCAGAGAAGTAATTAGAAAAATGGTTGCATGTAATCCTGAACCATTTACGATTGTTCATGTAAGTAAAGGAATTGAACCTGATTCGCTGTTAAGAATCTCAGAAATTATCGAACAGGAAATGCCTGAATCACTCTTAATGGATGTTGTGGTATTATCCGGGCCAAGTCATGCTGAAGAGGTTAGTTTACGACACCCAACAACTGTCGCTGTAACATCAAAAAATATGGTTGCAGCCGAAGCCATCCAAGATTTGTTTATCAATCACAATTTTCGCGTTTATACTAATCCTGACATTGTTGGTGTTGAAATTGGTGGTGCGTTAAAAAATATTATCGCTCTTGCTGCAGGTATTTCTGATGGGCTTGGTTTTGGTGATAATGCAAAAGCGGCATTAATGACAAGGGGGCTAGCAGAAATAGCTAGGCTCGGTACAAAAATGGGCGCCAATCCATTAACTTTTTCTGGTTTAGCTGGGATTGGTGATTTAATTGTAACTTGTACAAGCGTCCATTCACGAAATTGGCGCGCCGGCAATATGCTGGGTAAAGGCCAAAGCTTAGAAGAAGTATTGGATAATATGGGCATGGTGGTCGAAGGTGTACGTACGACAAAAGCGGCTTATCAGCTTTCAAAAAAATATGATGTAAGTATGCCGATAACGAATATTTTATATGATGTACTGTTTAATGGCGTTAATCCTAAAGCCGGGGTTGAATCTTTAATGGGTCGAATGAAAACTAATGAAATGGAAGATCTGGTCAATATTTTAGGTGAAAGAACAACAGATACAATTAATTAATGATTTATAGGCATTTCGACGATACTTATTAGCCTTCTTTGCATACAATGCAACGAAGCAACTGGTAATTTGAACCGGTGTTTGGGTGTTTTAGTCAAATAAACTGAAGTAAAGATAATGCCCCATCTTTACTTCAGTATTTTTTTGACTATAATCACTAAATTTCTCTTATTTTCGCTTGGTTTATTGGTGGGAAATATCGAAAACGTGTATTTCAATATCAAAAAAAGTCGAAATATTATTTTTTTATTAAATTCGTGTGATATAATACATTTCGAATGAAGGAGTGTGGAAAATGTCACAGTCGTTAATAAAAATGTGGATTTCGTTAGCCGGAATGGGTTTTATGTTTTTGTCACTGGGGTTTATTTATCTTAGTCGTTTTAAGCTTAAAGGGGCTTTTAAATTTATCACAGCTGTGCTTGCCTATGGATTAATGATTTTATCTGGACTAATTATCTTGTTTGTTGTATTAAGTGGACCAACTGAATAAAAAAATACATATTTGTAAGGAATGAGAAAATGAAAAAGATCATCCCTTTTTTCCTTATCATGTTTGTTAGCATTCTATTATCTGCATGTATGTATCCTGAGGAAGAACTGGCACAAAATAAAATACCGTATGAGGATCAAATTAAAGCCGTGCAATCGGCAATCAATCAATTCCGTGAAGCGAATAATGGGATTTTACCTATTAAAACGAAAGAAGCGGACACGCCTATTTATCAAAAATATCCGATTGATTTTAAGAAAATTGCACCACAATATATCGCTGAACCACCTGGGAATGCCTTTGAAAGCGGTGGAGTTTTTCAATATGTTCTAGTGGATGTTGAAAATGATCCAACGGTTAAACTTTTGGATGTTAGAATGGCGGAAACAATTCGTGAAGTGAAAATTAGAATACAATCACAAGGCTACCCGCCATTTAAGGAAAAAATAGCTGATAATCTGTTTACTATGGATTATAAAAAGCTTGGTTATAAGGAAGAACCATTCGTAGTTAGTCCGTTTACTCAGAAAAATCTACCGTTAATTGTGGATGGAAACGCAGAAATTTTTGTGGATTATCGGACCGATTTGTACGAGCTCCTTCAAAAGAGTGAGCACTCATACAAACAGGGCGATGATATTAGGGACTTGCTTGTAAAGAACTCTCATTTTGTACCAGCTTATTCGGTACCGTACACCATTGATGAGAAAACCAAAGATCCCATTTTCCTTGAAAAAAAATAGGACAAGCAAAAGCCTTTAACTAGATAAAATAGTCATAACCCTTTTTCTACAAAATATATTGTAGGAGAAGGGTTTTTTATTTTTGAAATCCTGTGCTTTAAAAATTACAGACGTAAAAAATGACTACTATTGATAAGTTTTAAGGCAAGGAGGTAAAAAAATAAACAAAACAGTCATAAGATGGTAGGACAACATCATAAATATATATTGTCTTATAATACCTAACAGGAAACGAACAGGATAGTCTTATCCCACTAACTCAAGATTCAGGAGGGGATCACTTGGAAAAGATAGATATTTTTAAAGATATCGCCGAGCGGACTGGCGGCGACATTTACCTAGGCGTAGTAGGAGCTGTGCGTACGGGAAAATCAACCTTTATCAAAAAATTTATGGAACTAGTCGTGCTGCCGAATATTAGAAGCGAAGCTGAACGTGCCCGTACCCAAGACGAACTCCCTCAAAGTGCTGCCGGAAAAACGATTATGACAACTGAACCAAAATTTGTCCCTAATCAAGCCTCCTCCGTTCATGTTGACGAAGGTCTTGAAGTCAATATCCGTCTCGTTGATTGCGTTGGATATACTGTACCAGGTGCAAAGGGATATGAGGATGAAAATGGTCCACGCATGATTACGACACCTTGGTACGAAGAGCCTATTCCGTTCCATGAAGCAGCGGAAATTGGGACGAGAAAGGTAATTCAGGAACATTCCACTATCGGTGTGGTCATTACAACTGATGGAACAATCGGTGAAATACCGCGTGCTAATTACATTGAAGCTGAAGAACGTGTAATTGATGAGCTGAAGGAAGTTGGAAAGCCATTTATTATTGTGGTGAACAGTGCACAACCACATCATCCAAATACAGAGGCATTGCGAGCGGAATTAGCTGAAAAATATGATATCCCAGTGCTGGCTATGAGTGTAGAGAGCATGCGGGAATCAGATGTGTTAAACGTATTACGTGAAGCATTATATGAGTTCCCTGTTTTAGAGGTGAATGTGAATTTACCGAGCTGGGTAATGGTCCTCAAGGAAAGCCACTGGCTTCGCGAAAGCTATCAAGAAGCTGTAAAGGAAACGGTAAAAGATATTAAGAGATTAAGAGATGTTGATCGAGTCGTAAACCAATTTAGTGATTTTGAGTTTATCGATAAAGCTGGTCTAGCGGGAATCGAAATGGGGCAAGGGGTAGCAGAAATTGACCTTTATGCACCAGATGATTTGTATGATGAGGTCTTAAAGGAAATTGTCGGAGTAGAAATACGCGGAAAGGACCACCTACTTGAACTAATGCAGGACTTTGCCCATGCGAAAACGGAATATGATCAGGTTTCCGAGGCGTTAAAAATGGTGAAGCAAACGGGCTATGGTATAGCAGCACCGTCGCTAGCTGATATGAGTCTTGATGAACCAGAAATTATTCGCCAAGGCTCAAGGTTCGGTGTGCGTCTTAAGGCTGTCGCTCCATCGATTCATATGATTAAGGTCGATGTGGAATCGGAGTTTGCCCCAATAATCGGTACAGAAAAACAGAGTGAAGAATTAGTTCGTTATTTAATGCAGGATTTCGAAGATGATCCGCTATCCATTTGGAATTCTGATATTTTCGGAAGAAGCTTAAGTTCTATCGTTCGTGAGGGAATTCAAGCCAAATTATCCTTGATGCCAGAGAATGCAAGATACAAGCTTAAGGAAACGCTTGAAAGAATCATCAACGAAGGCTCAGGTGGGCTCATCGCGATTATTTTATAAATAAGTGAAAATATACAAAGACTGACTTCGTGTCAGTCTTTTTTGTGGGTGTGCCAGGCATAGTCATATTTGGGTGGGTTAACTACTTTGGAAACTCAAATATGAAAACAGCAATGAATGAGATAGATAAGAAGCTTCGCTCTAGAATTAGAGTCATCATACGGAAGCAATGGAAGGTACCGAAGAACAAATCAAATCAAATCGTTAATTCAGCTAGGTATTCTAGAGGAAGAAGCAAAAGTATTACCTTTTTGTGGAAGAGGGCTAAGGTACATTGGATTATCAAAAGTTGTCCAAAGAGCAATCTCAAACAAAAGACCAAAGCAGAGGTGGCTCCCTTCTGCTTTAGACCATTATCTAAAAGTACACACTGTAATATAAATTGAACCGCCGTATACGGAACCCGTACGTACGGTGGTGTGAGAGAGAGGGGAGAAAATAATCACTTATTTTCCCTCTACTCGATTTTCAACCTCGGATTCGGGCACGTAGACAGGTTTTACGTGCCCAATTTTGTGTTTCAACCCCGGATTCGGGCACGAAGACAGTCTCTATGTGCCCGGATTTGTGTTTTGGTCTCGGATTCGGACACGAAGACAGTCTCTACGTGCCCGGATTTGTGTTTTGGTCTCGGATTCGGACACGAAGACAGTCTCTATGTGCCCGGATTTGTGTTTTGGTCTCGGATTCGGACACGAAGACAGTCTCTACGTGCCCGGATTTGTGTTTTGGTCTCGGATTCGGACACGAAGACAGTCTCTACGTGCCCAATTTGGTGTTTCAACCTCGGATTTGGGCGTAGACAAGCTCTACGTGCCCAATTTGGTGTTTCAACCTCGGATTTGGGCACGTAGACAATCTCTACGTGCCCGCTTTGCTAAGAGTGAAAATCAACTAAGGATTTTTTAAGCCTTTATTTCAAAAAAACATCGAAATTGACTTGTAAATAGGAAAAAGTAGAAAAAGTTATTACAATTATGTTTCAGAACATGAAAAGATTCCCATTATTTCGCGGATTCTGCTTGATTAGCGGTATTGATTGTGATAATCTTTTAACAGAATTAGCGTTATGGTAGCGTAAAACCTTATCAGTAAAGGGTTCTTGACGCTTTTTATTGTTTTTTATCTATTTTCTTAATATAAAGAACATAGACAAATAAATATTCATCATGACGTATAAAATTCTGCAATATTGTTTAGAAATGTAGGTAGTATCCTATTTTTACTGAATCAACCACTTTCGGGAGGAGGTGAAAAGCATGAACAAAACAGAACTAATCAGTGCAGTGGCTGAGGCTAGTGAACTTTCTAAGAAAGATGCAACAAAAGCAGTTGATGCTGTTTTTGATACTATTCTTGAAGCACTAAAAAACGGTGATAAAGTACAATTAATCGGTTTTGGAAACTTTGAAGTTCGTGAACGCGCTGCTCGTAAAGGACGTAACCCGCAAACTGGGGATGAAATCGAAATCGCTGCAAGTAAAGTTCCTGCTTTCAAACCAGGCAAAGCGCTTAAAGATGCAGTTAAATAATTACATAAACTTGCCTTGAGCGAATGCTTAAGCTGGAAAGACCGCTGGAAATCCCGCGGTCTTTTTTCGTAGAAGCCTAAAGTGTAATAAAAAATTGCGCAAAACTCGAAACTTGTCGCCTTTGCTTGTGATAAAATGGATATGCTAATATGTAACTAATTACAATCTTGTCGATAAATGAAATAAAGATTTGTATGGTTGTGTGTTTGGTCGTCATGACAATATGCAGGGGGTGATGCGAATTGGAAAGAAAAAATTCGCTTAATGGGGAATATATCGTGATAAAAGCAAATGAGGATGGAGTTAATGTGATTGGTTTAACTCGTGGAACAGATACAAGATTTCATCATTCTGAAAAACTGGATCGTGGAGAAGTATTAATTGCCCAATTTACCGAGCATACTTCAGCAATCAAAATTAGAGGGAATGCTAAAATAATGACGTGTTATGGTGAAGTTGAAAGCGAAACAAAAAAGTAAGAAGTTTTTTCAATAGGGGTACTGTGGAGAAGGTTTTTTTATATAATATGTATGCCCAACGGTATTGCTTTTATGTTATAATTGTGACTGCTTTGATTTGAGTTTCATAATAACGAATTGATATTCATTTAGGCAATTATCTATTTATTTTGACTGTACCTCCTATGCTAAGGAGTTTAATTTATATACTTTTGGGGAAACAAGGGTGATTATTTTGCATGATATTCAATCAAGATTAGCTGAGATGAAAGAGCTTGTCGGACAAAGAGCCTTCCATCCTTTTTTAATAAAAAATATTCAGACGCCTTTCTTTGATGAGGATAAAATCTTATTGCTCCTTTCAATGTTTGATCAGCTAAATTTACCTGATTATGAAAAACAAACATACATAACGGCAACCTTGTTAATCCAATTAGCCCTTGATACTCATGACCAAGTTCAAATAGATTCTATTGAGGATGACTTAAAAGGCCAACAGTTAACTGTATTGGCTGGGGATTATTTTAGCGGGTTATATTATAAGCATCTTGCAAGCGTAAACAATATTCAGTTAATCCGGGAATTGTCTAACAGTATTAAAGAAATAAATGAACAAAAAATATTTCTCCATGAACACAATTACCAAAATAGTACTAAACAAATTCTAGATAACCTGAGGAAGATTGAAGGATCTCTCTATGTGAAGCTTGCTGACTTTTTCCAAATTTCCAATTGGAATGAATTTACTGAGGTCTTTTTATTGGCGAAGAGATTGTTGCTTGAGAGAGAACGATTTTTGACAACTGGAACGTCAGTTAGTTCAGAAGCAGTAAAGAAAACGTTTCTGTATCAAGAACAACGTGGAAAAGAATTATCGGATGAATTGCACAATAATATCGTCCAGTTTTTCGATCAGTCTATTAGCCAAAGCATTGAGTTGGTGAATAAGCTCGCGAAGAAGCTACCAAATATAAATAAACTGCTTCTTATGCGGATTCAAGCGTTGAAGGACGAGCATCAAGCCGTGGTAAAAACTTTTGTGGAAGAAGGGTAATAAATGCAGCAATCAAAGGAAGAACGTGTCCATAAGGTATTCGAAAAAATTTATGGAAACTACGACAAGATGAATTCAGTTATTAGCTTTCAGCAGCATAAACGCTGGCGTAAAGATACAATGAAACGAATGAATGTCCAAAAAGGAAAAGCAGCACTAGATGTTTGTTGTGGTACTGCTGATTGGACTATTGCGATGGCTGACGCTGTCGGATCGACAGGTGAAGTTGTCGGCCTAGATTTTAGTAAAAACATGCTAAAAATAGGCGAGGAGAAAGTTAAAAACCTCAATTTGACTCATGTTACACTTATTCATGGAAATGCGATGGAGCTTCCGTTTGAAGACAATCGCTTTGATTACGTTACGATAGGCTTTGGGCTTAGAAATGTTCCGGATTACTTACAGGTGTTGAAAGAAATGCGTCGTGTGCTTAAACCTGGTGGAATTGCCGTTTGTTTAGAAACCTCACAACCAACTATGTTTGGATTTAAACAGCTATACTTTTTCTATTTCCGCTTCATTATGCCGTTATTTGGAAGAATCTTCGCAAAAAGCTATAAAGAGTATTCCTGGCTACAGGAATCAGCCCGAGATTTCCCTGGTATGGTTGAATTGAAAAAAATGTTTGAGGATGCAGGCTTTAAAAATGTTCGTTTCAAGCCATACAGCGGTGGAGTTGCGGCCGTACATATTGGCGAGAAATAGGCATTAGTGTTTTTAAATAATGTTTAGTAAAGCGATATTAAAATAGATAGATTCAAAGCTGGTGAATACAAAATGATGAAATATAAATTAATGTATTCATTTTTGAGCTCGGATTTGAATGTTATTGAAAAAGAGCTTGAGGAGACAATTAACGCTCAAGCACCTTTATTGCGCCAAGCATCCCTGCATTTGTTAAAAGCGGGAGGAAAACGAATCAGACCTGTATTCGTTTTACTTGCCGGGAGGTTTGGTGACTATGACATTAACGTAATCAAAAATGTTGCAGTGACCTTAGAACTAATTCATACCGCAAGCTTAGTACACGATGATGTCATCGATAATGCTGAGCTGCGCCGTGGAAAGCAAACGATTAAGGCTAAGTGGGACAATCGGATTGCTATGTACACAGGTGATTATATTTTTGCGCGTGCCTTGGAGTTAATGACAGATATTAATAACCCGGTTGCCCATAAAATATTGTCTAACACTATGGTGGAGCTTTGTCTTGGTGAAATTGAGCAAATAAAAGACAAATACCGCTATGAGCAAAATTTGCGAGATTATTTACGAAGAATTAAGCGTAAAACAGCCTTGCTAATTGCTGCAAGCTGTCAACTTGGTGCAGTAGCAGCAAATGTAGAGGAAAAACTCCATAAAAAGCTATTCCAATTTGGCTATTATGTAGGAATGTCATTTCAAATTATTGATGATGTGCTTGACTTTACCTCTACGGAAAAAGAACTTGGTAAGCCTGCTGGGGGGGACCTTCATCAAGGTAATATTACCCTACCTGTTCTCTATGCAATGGAGAATTGGGAAACAAGGCAAGAAATTATTAAAGTACACGAAAACACTGAGCAGAAGGATATCGAACGAATCATTGAATTGGTAAAAAGTTCAGATGCTATCTCCCGCTCACTTGCTCTTAGTGATCGATATTTGGATAAAGCACTGATGATTTTAGAGGAACTTCCTAGAAATAAAGCTAAAAAAGTTTTAAGAGAAATTGCCTTGAACATAGGTAAGCGAAAATTCTAATATTGCGAATTTTTTCAAACAATGTTACTATTTTCATGGATTGCTTGATGTTCTGCAATCCACTATACATAAGTGTCTAGGAGTGAATTTAATGGAAAAGACTTTTTTAATGGTTAAACCTGATGGGGTTCAACGTAACTTAATTGGTGAAATTGTTTCACGTTTTGAAAAAAAAGGATTTCAATTAGCGGGTGCAAAGCTAATGAGTATACCTGTTGAGCTTGCTGAAGAGCACTATGGTGAGCATAAGGAGCGCCCGTTCTTTGGCGAACTAGTAGATTTCATTACTTCAGGACCAGTTTTTGCAATGGTTTGGCAAGGTGAAAATGTCATTGCGACAGCTCGTCAAATGATGGGTTCAACAAATCCGAAAGATGCTCTACCTGGAACAATTCGCGGTGATTTCGGTGTAACGGTTGGGAAAAATATTATTCATGGCTCTGATTCACCTGAAAGTGCAGTACGTGAAATCGGCTTGTTCTTTAATGAGGCTGAATTAGTAGAGTACGGTAAACTAATGAACGATTGGATTTATTAATCCGCATCTTAGCACTTGTAGTCAATACAAGTGCTTTTTTTGTATACGTTTACAGCTAAATGTGAATTGTTATGTTGTTCTTTTACAGGATGAACTTGTTCGTGCTACAATAAATACTATTGTAAAATCAAATTTCATAATTTTTAAATTTTTGTATTTTTATTTTTTATGTCGTATGTTATATTGAGACATAATCCTTTAATGAGTTGAAGGAGGAAAGTGTAATGAGATATTTAACAGCCGGGGAGTCACATGGCCCCCAATTAACCACGATTATTGAGGGTGTTCCAGCCGGAATGCCACTTGTTGCAGAAGATATTAATGTTGAACTGCAACGTAGGCAAAAAGGTCACGGTCGTGGCCGCAGAATGCAAATTGAGAAGGATACTGTCGAAATTATGTCTGGTGTTCGACACGGTGCAACGCTTGGTTCACCAATTGCTTTAGTTGTGGAAAATAATGATTGGAAGCATTGGACGAAAATTATGGGACAAGCACCGTTAGAACCAGAAGATGAACAAGAAGTAAAAAGACAAATCTCAAGACCAAGACCTGGACATGCTGATTTAAACGGTGCATTAAAATACGGTCATCGGGATATGAGAAATGTATTAGAACGATCTTCAGCGCGTGAAACAACGGTTCGTGTTGCTGCAGGCGCTGTTGCTAAAAAATTACTTGCTCTACTCGGGATTGAAATTGCTTCTCATGTAATTGAAATTGGAGGAGTAAAAGCAACTAATATTAACTATCAATCAATTGCCGAGCTTCAAGAGAAAACCGAACTATCACCTGTTCGTTGCGTTGATCCTGTTGCTGAAAAAGAAATGATGCAAGCAATTGATGATGCAAAACAAAATGGAGATTCCATTGGTGGAATTGTAGAAGTTGTTGTTGAAGGAATGCCTTCAGGTGTAGGAAGCTATGTCCATTATGACCGTAAATTGGATGCTAAGGTTGCCTCAGCAATCGTTAGTATTAATGCATTTAAAGGTGTTGAATTCGGTATCGGTTTTGAAGCAGCGAGAAAACCAGGCAGTGAAGTTCATGACGAAATTATCTGGAATCAAGAAGAAGGATATTCTAGGAGAACGAATCGCTTAGGTGGTTTTGAAGGCGGAATGACAACTGGACAACCGATCGTTGTTCGTGGGGTTATGAAGCCAATTCCAACGCTTTACAAGCCGTTACAAAGTGTTGATATAGAAACAAAAGAACCGTTCTCTGCGAGTATTGAACGATCTGACAGCTGTGCAGTACCAGCCGCAGCAGTAGTAGCTGAGAGCGCTGTTGCTTGGGAATTGGCATCCGCAATTATTGAACAATTCTACGCTGATCGTTTTGATAAATTAGCTGAGCAGGTTCGAGAGTATCGAGAATATGCGAGGGAATTTTAATGGAAACAGTGATAATCCAAACCAACTCGAAACAATATCCTGTTTACATTGGTTCGGGTGTAATCTCTGGTCTTAAAGCCTTTATTGAAGAAAGCTTTCCAAAGCTTTCTTCTATATTAATTATTTCGGACCAAACAGTTGGGGAGCTTTATTTGAATTCGCTAAAATCCCAACTCACTAGTTTTGAAACGGCCTCCTTTATAGTTCCAAGTGGTGAAAGTGCTAAGTCTTTTAATCATTTCTATGATTGTTTAACTTATGCACTTGAACAAAAGTTAGATCGTAAATCATTAATCGTCTCCTTTGGGGGAGGGGTAGTGGGTGATTTATCTGGATTTGTGGCAGCTAGCTATATGCGTGGCATAGCTTTTATCCAAGTCCCTACCACGATTTTAGCTCATGATAGCGCGGTTGGCGGAAAAGTGGCCATCAATCACCCATTGGGAAAAAATATGATAGGTGCATTTCACCAACCGGAAGCTGTGTTTTATGATTTAGACTATTTAGGAAGTTTACCTAATCGTGAAATTCGTTCGGGATTTGCAGAGGTAATTAAGCACGCATTAATCCAAGATGCTAAGTTTTATGACTGGCTGCGAGACAATGTAAGTGAATTAAGTCATATAAGTGGCGAGATTCTTCAATATTCGCTTGTTCGCGGAATTGAAATAAAAGGCGACATCGTATCACAGGACGAAAAGGAAACAGGGGTTAGGGCCTTTTTAAATTTTGGTCACACACTTGGTCACGCGATTGAAGCGGAATGTGGATACGGCGAAATGAGTCATGGTGAAGCGGTTGTAATCGGGATGGTCTTTGCGTTAAAGCTGAGTAAACAATTCACTGGATTGAAGTTCAATGAAGAAGAGTTCAAGTTATGGCTCGAGAGAATAGGATATCAAGTGACCTTGCCCGAAGGGTTAATCCCAGAAAAACTTCTAACAAGAATGAAGCAAGATAAAAAATCAGTCGGACAAAAAGCTCGTTTTGTATTATTAGAACAATTAGGGGTACCATGTTTACACGAAATTTCAGATGAACAATTATTAAAGAGTTTATCTGAGTTCTAGAAATAAAGGGGGAAATTTAGATGATCCGCGGGGTGAGAGGGGCCATCACGGTTAAAGAGGACAATGAAGCGGAGTTAGTCTCAGCTACTGAAAAGTTAATTAGACAAATGATTGAAGAGAACCAGATTACGGCAGACCAGGTTGCTTCAATTCTCTTTACTGTTACAAATGACCTTAAAGCTGCATTTCCAGCCAAAGCGGTTCGATTAATCGAAGGCTGGAGATACGTTCCGGTTATGTGTATGCAAGAAATTCCTGTGCCAGATTCCTTAAAGAAGTGCATTCGGGTTATGATGCACGTGAATACAAATACTGCTCAGGAAGATATTATGCATGTTTACTTAGAAGGCGCTGAAGTATTGCGTCCTGATTTGAGTACATCAAATCAAGCTTAGAATTCAACGGTATTTGAAAAGAATGATTTTGAATTATTAATTGGGGTGAAAGAAATGCAATGGAAGGAACAAATATTGGACCTACCGCCATATCAGCCAGGAAAATCAACGGATGCAGTAAAACGAGAATATGGCTTAGATAATATTGTCAAGCTAGCTTCAAACGAAAATCCATATGGCTGTTCAAAAAAAGTGGTAGAAGCCCTTCAAAAATCAGTGCAAGCATTAGAAATTTATCCAGATGGCCATGCCACATATTTACGAGCAGCAATGGCAAAGCATTTGCGGGTTAATGAAAATCAATTGATTTTTGGAAATGGCTCCGATAATATTATCCAAATCATTTCCCGCTCACTATTAACACCAGGGACGAACACTGTAATGGCGACTCCTTCATTCTCTCAGTATAAGCATAATGCTGTAATTGAAGGTGCAGAATCCCGTGAGATTCCTTTAGTGAATGGAGAACACGATTTAGACAATATGCTTAAAGCGATAGATTCTCAAACAAAAGTGGTATGGGTGTGTACTCCAAACAATCCATCTGGTGTCTATATTCCAGGGAATCGCTTAGTGAGCTTTATTGAGCAAGTTCCTGAAAATGTGTTAGTTGTATTAGACGAGGCTTATTTTGAATATGTGACAGCAGATGATTATATTAATTCAATTACGTTATTGGATAAATTTAAGAATTTGATTGTGTTAAGAACCTTCTCGAAAATATATGGCTTGGCATCTTTACGTGTGGGCTACGGTGTGGCAAATCCAGAGGTGATTTCTGCGCTTGAACCGGTAAGGGAACCTTTTAACGTTAATACTTTAGCGCAGATTGCTGCTGTTAGTGCGATTGAAGACCAAGAATTTATCGAAGAATGTAAGCAGAAGAATCAAGCAGGCCTTGAGCAGTTTTATCAATTTTGCCAAGAACAAGGCTTAAATTACTTTCCTTCACAAGGAAACTTTATTTTAATTGATTTTAACTTAGACGGAAATGAAGTATTCCAGTACTTGATGGAACATGGCTATATTGTTCGTTCTGGTAAAGCACTTGGATTTCCAACAGCGGTAAGGGTAACCGTAGGTTCTAAAGAGCAAAATGAGGGCGTTATGGCAGAAATGAAAAAGCTGTTGGAACTAAAATCTCAACAGGTTAGATAGGAAAAGGAAAAGGGATTATAAGGCGGTGGTCTGTTTGAGAGGCCGTGTATTTGTTATTGGGCTGGGGTTGATCGGTGGATCCCTGGCTCTTTCTATTAAACGTACACATGGGGAATCAACTATAATTGGATTTGATGTTTGTGAGCATCAAAAAAAATTAGCAAAAATGCTCGGGGTTGTCGATGAGACGACTGAGGATATCAGACATGAAGCGGAGCAAGCTGATTTAATCGTTATTGCGACTCCTGTAAAGGAAGCAGAAAATATTATTAAGTCGTTTGCAGAGATGTCATTAAAAAACAATGTGATTATTACTGATGCAGGAAGTACAAAAGCGAAAGTGGTCCAAGCGGCCAAGTGTTTGACTGAGAAGGGTATAACCTTTATTGGTGGTCATCCAATGGCTGGGTCACATAAGAGTGGTGTAACTGCGGCGAAGGAAATTCTCTTTGAAAACGCGTTTTATTTGTTAACTCCAGATTCTGATGTTGGTCAAAGGGAGATTGCTACTTTAAAAGCCTGGTTGTCAGGAACAAAAGCTAAGTTTTTAATCGTATCACCAGAGGAACACGACTATATGACAGGTGTCATTAGTCATTTTCCACATATCATTGCTGCATCTTTGGTCCATCAGGCTGAGCGATCAAGCCAAGAGCAGCAGCTTGTTACTAGACTTGCGGCCGGAGGTTTTCGTGATATTACAAGAATCGCCTCTAGCAGTCCTGAAATGTGGCGAGATATCCTTTTACATAATAAACTTGTCCTTATTGATATTTTTCATGACTGGATTGAAGAAATGCAGAAAGTTACAACAATGCTAGAAAGTGAAAATGGCGAAGCTATCTATCAATATTTTTTAAGTGCTAAACAATTCCGAGATGAAATGCCAATTAAAGATAAGGGGGCAATCCCAGCCTTCTACGATCTGTTTGTTGATATTCCTGATTATCCAGGGGTTATTTCGGAAATTACAGGTTATTTGGCCAAGGAAAATATCAGTATTACTAATATTCGAATTCGTGAGACTCGCGAAGAGGTTTATGGAATTTTAGTAATCAGCTTTCAAACTGAGGAAGATCGAGAGCGAGCAGACGATTGTATAAAAAAGTATACAATTTTTGATACTTCTGTAGGACCTTAATGAAAAACTTTCTTGATATAGGGGTGATAAGATGGGAAAAATTCAATTACAAACTAAAGCAACTGGTTTATCAGGAGAAATCCAAATCCCTGGAGATAAGTCCATTTCACACCGTGCAGTTATGTTTGGATCAATTGCTAAGGGAAAAACGACAGTGACCAACTTTTTGTTGGGCGATGATTGCTTAAGTACAATTTCATGCTTTCGTAAATTAGGCGTTTCGATTGAACAAGAAGTGGATAAAGTTACGATTTATGGAAATGGTCTTGAGGGCCTAATTGAACCATCCGAGGTTTTAGATGTCGGTAATTCTGGCACAACCATCCGACTATTAATGGGCATTCTCTCTGGTCGTCCATTTCATAATGTTTTAATTGGTGACCATTCAATTGGCAAACGTCCAATGACAAGGGTAGTAAAGCCCCTAACATTAATGGGCGCAAAGATTGATGGGAAAAAAGCAGGAGAGTATACTCCTATTTCCATTCGTGGTGGTGAATTAACTGGTATTGAATACACTTTACCAGTGGCTAGCGCTCAAGTTAAATCATCGATATTATTTGCAGGCATGCAGGCAACTGGAACTACAGTTATTCATGAGCCTGCTAAATCGAGAGATCATACGGAACGAATGATTCGCCAATTTGGTGGGAAGGTAGAAAATGATGGTCTCACTGTTTCTATTAATGGAGGACAGGAGTTAACGGCAAGCCATGTGAATGTACCAGGAGATATTTCGTCTGCAGCATTTTTTATGGTGGCAGGAGCGATTGTGCAAAATAGTGAAATCCTTTTAAAAAATGTTGGTTTAAATCCGACTCGGACAGGTATTGTAGACGTGATGAAGCAAATGGGTGCTGATTTAACGATACAAATGAATGAAAATGAGCAATTTGAACCTACCGGGGATTTAACGATTAAGACATCTGACTTGGTCGGAACAACGATTGAAGGCGAGATGATTCCACGCCTTATTGATGAAATACCAATCCTTGCATTACTTGCAACTCAAGCAAAGGGCACAACTGTTATTAAAGATGCTCACGAGCTGAAGGTCAAAGAAACGAACCGGATTGATACTGTTGTTGCAGAATTGACTAAGCTTGGCGCTTCAATTGAAGCAACTGAGGATGGAATGATTATTTATGGCGGAACTCCACTCGGCTCAGGCCAAGTTTCAAGTCACGGAGATCATCGAATTGGAATGATGTTAGCTGTTGCAGCACTAATATCCAACGGTGAAGTAACACTAGAGGATGCAGAAGCCATTTCTGTATCGTATCCGCAGTTTTTTGATGACTTAAATAAGCTATTAAAGTAATCTTCACGAAGGGTGTCCCAAAACTATAACTTTAGGGGCACCTCTTTTTTGCTTCTTAGCTTTTAGGTTATGATCCGCGGAGGATTTGGAATAATTTCGAGCGGACACAGATGACCTTATTTGTAGAAAAAACAATCGAATACAACCTTTTGCGGACACCAGATACCTAATTTGGCCAAAATCGTGAAAGTTAAACAGTTATTTAGGCAAATAGAGGACTCAGTGTCCGCTTCCACCTTGAGAATCCTGTTTTTGACACAAATAACGGCTAGGATGTCCGCTAAAAATGGTTTCCAATAGAGTCTTTTTGAAAAGATAAATACATATTTTTTGTTTTTGTTCATAGCTTGTCATAAGACCGTTTTTAAAAGAGGGTGGTTTTATGACCTATATTATTGAAAATGTCCATGTGTTGGATAATAAAACGTTTACAAAGGCAGCTTTTTTAATTAAACAGGATAAAATCGCCTCACGTCTTACTTCGGTTAAAAAGCTCACCTACATGAGAATGGATGCAAGTTCATTTATCATGACACCCACGTATGTTTTTTTTGATCAGCAGCTTCCGGAAAATAAACCATTTCAGGAAGTAAAACAGTATTTTCTTAATCGGTTCATCTTGAAGGGCTGTACGACCATTTTAACAACTGCTTCAATTGAATATGAATCAGATTTTTATCAGCAAATGAAGCGGAAGCTTGCACATTTAAACACTAGTCCAATTGACTTTTTTGTCGCAGTAAAAATTCCGGTGCGATTATTAACCCCATCGTTTATACGAATATGTAAAAAAGAGAAGATTCCGGCAATCTTCGTGAGAATCAAAAATCGCGAGGAGCTAGGAACGATTCCCTGGGGCTGGATTCGTGAGGCCTTATTTCCTTACAATTGTCCCATAATACCGGTTTTTGAAGTCGAACAAAAAGAACGATTAGCTGTAAGTGAAGCTTGGAAAAAAATCACTGTGAGTGAGAAGCTCCCCTCATTTTCTGATGAAATAAAAGCTCGACAGCCAATTCCTAGAACTGATTTGGCGAAAATCGGTATTTTCCCAGTGAAAGCAAACCTGCTTCATGGTGCGGAATTGAGCTATAATATGTATATGATGGAGCCAGAAAGCGTACAGGTTGAAGAATTGGATATGTTTCATTATCATAGTCATAGATTGGTAATAACGGTGCATAAGGGTAGTATTATACGTGCTGCCGACAAAACTCACTTTCGCTCTGGTTTTGGAGAGCAAGTAAAAGTCACCAAGCCGTCGTTTTATTCATTTTAGTTTGAAAGGATTATTTCATGGATACAGTTAATAAAATCGTCTCTCTATTAGAAAACGGTCATCAAAATGAAGCTATTCAACATTTCAAAAGACTACTGGAAAATGGAACTCCAGAGGAAAAGTTTGACCTTGCTGAAGAGTTAAATCGGTTAGGCTTTTTAGAAGAAGCAGCGGAGCTTTATCAGGATTTACTAGAAAGTTTTCCAGATGAAGGAGAATTAATGATTCAACTGGCAGAGATTCACATGGAAATTGGACAAGAAGAAGAGGCAATGCTCCTCCTGGAAAAGATTGATGTTGATGATGAGGCGTATCCTCAATCTCTGTTATTGTTAGCAGATTTATATCAAATGAACGGATTATTTGAGGTAAGTGAGCAAAAATTAATAATAGCTAAAAATTTATTACCAAATGAAGAAGTAATTGATTTTGCATTAGCGGAATTATACGGGGAACTCGGGAAGTTTTCTGAAGCAATTGATAGTTACGAACGTGTCCTCGCCAATGGGACGAAGGAGATTGCTGGAGTACAAATGCATCAGCGTTTGGCTGAAATGCTTAGTGCAAGTGGTTTATTTGAGGAAGCCCTGCCACATTATGAACGGGCATTGAACGAAAAGCTCGAAATAAATACTTTGTTTGGTTATGCTTTAACAGCTTATCAAGCAGATGCAAATAAAACGGCGATTGAGAAATTTGAACAGTTAAAGGAACTCGACCCAGAGTATCATTCGTTGTATTTAATGCTAGCAAAAGCGTACGAACGAGAAGAGGAACTGAATAAGAGCTTTGAGACAATTAAGAATGGAATCAGAATGGACGAGTATAATAAGGATTTATTTTATTATGGGGGTAAACTCGCACTGAAGCTTGGGAATGAGGAAGAGGCAGAAAATCTTATTCGTGAAGCAATTGCCCTAGATCCAGGCTTTACAGAAGCTGTGCTAACCTTGAACAAGCTTCTTCTGTTACAAGAGCGTTATGAGGAAGTCATAGAGCTAGCTAGTCAGGTTGAATTAAATCACGAGGTGGAGCCGCAGCTCCTTTGGGATACTGCAGTTTCTTACCAGCACTTGGAGCTGTATTCTGAAGCATTAAACAAATATCAACTTGCATATACTTATTTTAAGGATCACGAAGAATTTTTGAAGGATTTTGGTTATTTTTTGATAGAAGAAGGAAAAAGTGCTGACGCTGTCGAAATTTTTAATCAATTACTTAAATATGATCCAACAAATACAGAGTACCTTGAGCTAGTTGAGCGTTTTACGGACTAATAAGTTATTAGCAGTAAAAAATATGGTGTATTAACAGAGGAGGGAAGCAACCATGACGACCCCTGTATCTGTCAACGAGAAAAAGGATTTTATTCGTTGGTTTTTAAACCATTACCAGCTTAAAAGAAGAGAATGTGTGTGGATATTGAATTATTTAATGAGCCATGATCAATTAATGGAAAAAGTCCATTTTGTTGATCAAGCACAGTTTTGTCCAAGAGGGCTCATTATGTCAACACATTGTGTTGACGAGGTCCCTTTCCGATTTTACAAAGAAAACGTCATGACTACTGACGCAGAAAAGTCTTTTCATGACATTCGCTTAAATCGGGAAGAAGAAATCTATATTCAATTAAATTTTCATGCATCCAACCAAGTACATCAATATGCAGCTGTGCAAGAAGATAATCCGTTTATGCCAAAGAATACCCAGATTAGTGAGACAGACCGTCTTCTTGCTGAGCGTTTTTTGGAGGAAAGCATCAAACGTTTTCGGGAAGAAAAGCTTCTCAAGCAAATTGATTCTGCTTTAGATCACCATGATTCAGGAGCGTTTCTTGTCTTAACAGAAGAATTAAAGAATTTAAATAAGAGTTAATGGGAACAGCTTGCTTGCAAAAGCAAGCTGTTTTGTTTACCGTATAAATGGTATATGAAATCATGCCAATTAAGGTATGGTTAATTTATGTTGTGTGTTTTTTATTCAAAAAGTTTTTTTAGTAAAGGAACAGGAGGGGTATTTGTGAAATGGAACCCAGAAGATGTCGAAATCTTTCAGAAAGCGAAGGAATATGTTGATACGGCAGTTATTCCGCTATTACCAGTAACGTTTAACAGTGGAGAGATGGGACAAGCAGCAGGTATGAGCGAATTTATCACTTTGCTTTCTGGTCAGTTGGAAAGGCAATTTAAAGGGAGGATTTTTTTATTTCCTGGCCATGCTTATTTAAAGGAAGAGGTAGAGGAGAAGTTGCTTGAGGATTTGTTAAAATGGGAATCTAAACTATTAGAAAACGGATTCAGTCATGTTTTTTACTTAACTTCAGATTATTTATGGAAATCGGTGGAATCTCGTTTGAGCGGTTCGGTGATTTGGTTGCCAGCCATCCCGATGGAAACGATGCAAGAAGCGCAAAAGGTGTCGGTTGTTGAAAGTCAGGTAAAACAGTTGCTTATGATGTTTACTGAGAAGTGGAACAAAAATGAATAAATATTTTGAAAGTTAGACAGATTCCGCCAAGCTTGTTGTTGATTTTGTCACAAGATTGATATAATATGGTTATGTCCTAGTTTTATATTTTTGGTTTATTTGTCTCGTGAACTTACATTGTTACAAGGGGGGGGGATAAGCATGAGCAAGAATCGAGTTTCAAGACGTCAATTCTTGAACTACACTCTTACAGGAGTAGGAGGATTTATGGCAGCGGGGATGTTAATGCCAATGGTTCGCTTTGCCGTTGATCCTGTATTAGCAGCAAACGCTGGAGGAGATTTTATTGCAACAAAGCAAAAAGTTTCTGAAATCACATCAGAACCAGTCCGTGTTGACTTTAGTTTTGAACAAAAGGATGCATGGTACGTATCTGAAGTAACAAATACCGCTTGGGTGTATAAGGATGACAAAGGGGAAATTGTTGCACTTTCACCAGTTTGTAAGCATTTAGGCTGTACAGTTGGTTGGGCAGGCGACAAAGCAAGACCGGATGAGTTCTTCTGTCCATGTCACAACGGACGCTATGAGAAGGACGGTACGAACATACCGGGAACTCCGCCAATGGCACCGCTTGATGTATACCCATATAAAGAAAAAGACGGCTACCTACAACTAGGTAAAGCCAAACCAAGAGCCTAAAAGGAGGCGTAACCATTGTTAAACAAAATTTACGATTGGGTAGATGAACGTTTAGACATTACGCCTTTATGGCGCGATATTGCTGACCATGAAGTTCCAGAACACGTAAATCCGGCACATCATTTTTCTGCCTTTGTTTACTGCTTCGGTGGTCTAACGTTCTTTATCACTGTTATTCAAATTCTGTCAGGTATGTTTTTAACCATGTATTATGTTCCAGATATAAAAAATGCATGGGAATCAGTTTATTATTTACAAAACGAGGTTGCTTTTGGACAAATCGTCCGTGGAATGCATCACTGGGGCGCCAGCTTAGTTATTGTCATGATGTTCTTACATACTCTTCGTGTGTTCTTCCAAGGAGCTTATAAAAAACCGCGTGAATTAAACTGGGTTGTAGGGGTTTTAATTTTCTTTGTTATGCTTGGACTAGGCTTAACAGGATACCTATTACCATGGGATATGAAAGCGCTGTTTGCGACAAAAGTAACACTTCAAATCATGGATTCAATTCCATTGATCGGGCCTTATATTAAAACATTAATGTCAGGTCACCCTGATATCGTTGGTGCTCAAACATTAACTCGTTTCTTTGCGATTCACGTATTCTTCTTACCAGCTGCCCTATTTGGTTTAATGGCTGCTCACTTTATGATGATTCGTAAGCAAGGTATCTCAGGTCCACTATAAAAAATAATTAGTTATTTATACGGCTTTAATCATATGGTTAAAGGAGGGGGATTGCACAATGCATCGTGGAAAAGGTATGAAGTTCGTAGGTGACTCTCGTGTCTCTACAGAACGTAAACCTAATGTTCCGAAGGATTATTCGGAATACCCTGGTAAAACGGAAGCGTTTTGGCCAAACTTTCTATTAAAGGAATGGATGGTAGGTGCTGTTTTCTTAGTTGGATATTTATGCTTAACCATTGCTCATCCTTCACCGCTTGAACGGATTGCAGATCCAACAGATACAGGTTATATTCCATTACCAGACTGGTATTTCTTATTCTTGTATCAATTATTAAAATACACTTATGCATCAGGTCCGTACACCATTATTGGTGCAATGGTTATTCCTGGATTAGCATTCGGAGGCCTATTATTGGCTCCATTTATTGACCGCGGTCCACAACGCCGCCCATCAAAACGTCCATTAGCAACAGCGTTTATGTTGCTAGCAATTTCATCAATTTTCTATCTTACTTGGGAATCAGTTGTTAATCATGACTGGGAAGCTGCGAAAGCTCAAGGGCAAATCGTTGCTGAAGCTGAGTTTGACAAAGAATCTGATGGCTATAAAGTTTATCAGGATCAAGGCTGTGTTAACTGTCACGGAGATAACCTACAAGGTGGTGCAGCAGCACCAGCGCTGGTTGATTCCGGTTTAGATCCAGAAAAAATCGCAGATATCGCTAAAAATGGACAAGCTACTATGCCTGCTGGTATGTTCAAAGGTACTGACGAAGAACTTAAACAGCTTTCAGAGTTTATCTCTGAATTAAAAAGCAAATAAGTAAAAAAGCTGACGGTTATTCGTCAGCTTTTTTTTGCATAAAAAAAACGGTATTATTGTAGAAAGAAAGGTGGTGTAAGATGGGTTACATCTATGCGTTATTGGCAAATAGGAAAATACTTTGGTTACTTTTAATTATTAATATCATTGGTACGATTTATGGATACATATGGTATGGCTGGCAGCTTGCGGACACACCGACAATCTTCTTGCCATTTGTCCCAGACAGTCCAACTGCAAGCCTTTTCTTTGTATTTGTTTTAATCGCATTACTACTTAAGAAAAATTGGCCTATATTTGAGGCACTTGCCATTGTTACTTTAGTAAAGTACGGTGTATGGGCAGTAGTAATGAATTTATTGGTTGGTATCATCAACGGACAATTAGATGCGGTTGGATATATGCTAATGCTTTCACATTTTGCTATGGCAATCCAAGGTGTGCTGTACGCTCCTTTTTACCGATTAAAACCATGGCATTTAGTTGTCACAGGAGTTTGGGTCGTTCACAATGAGATAATTGATTATGTATTTAAAATGATGCCTCGATATCATACCTTGGACAATTACATGGCTGAAATAGGATATTTCACATTTTGGTTAAGTATTTTCTCTTTAGGAATCACCTATTATTTATGTTTAAGAAAAGGGCATTTTAAATTAGACATCACCAAATAAAAAGTGGTCTATCCTTGTCCATCCTCACATACATTATATTAGTAGTTGAGGAGGGACAATAATGAAAGTAAAATTACTGATAGTGTATATAGCCGTATTTCTAATGAGTACTATTACAGCAAATGCAGAGCCACCCTCGACAATTGCGCCATTAGATAATATTTCAGATGAAGCACTCGAAATGGTAAAATTACACCGCTACGAGGATGCTGAAAAGTTACTGCAATATTTTTCTCACCAATATTTAGCAAATATAGAAAAGGAAGCTCTATTTTCCAAAGATGACCTACGAATTATTACCGTCGCCTTTCAGGATGCGCTTGAAGCCACTAGAAATAACGATATTCCACATGCCGAAAAGATGAATCGGGTAACGACATTTCGACTAGTCATTGACGCTATTTCTTCCGGACAACAACCGTTATGGACTGAAATGGAAGAGCCAATTATGTCGGTTTTTAAAAATGCAAAAGAAGCTGCGCATAGCGGTGACAATGAAAATTTTCATGAAAGCTTCAATTCGTTTTTGACCTTATATAATATGATTTATCCTAGTCTAAAAATTGATATTCCTAAGCAGCAAATCCAAAGCTTGGATGCGAAGGTTAGTTATATAGACCATTATCGTCCAAAAGTCCTTTCGCATTCAGATAACCAGCAAGAATTAGATGAGGTTGGTAGTGATTTGCAATCGATTTTTGATAATAGACAAGAAGATGAAGCCGATCCGAGTCTGTGGTGGGTGATTATTTCAACGGGGAGTATCATCATTCTTACATTGTCTTATGTTGGATGGAGAAAATATCAAGGGGACCGGGAGCAAGAGAAAAATCGACCAACAAAGCTTAAAGAATGAATGATTAAAGTACAAAAAAAACCTGCTCAGTTACCGAACGTGGTATCGTGCAGGTTTTTTTGTAAATAGTATGATTTTACTTGGATTAGTGTTCTATTGGCATTTTGTTTTCATCTAATGTGAAGCCCTCTCCTAATACGTCGTGGACAATACCTACTGAAACGAAGGCATGTGGATCAATTGCGGTAATTAAGTTTTTTAAGCGAACGATTTCGTTCTTTCCAACAACGCAATAAAGGACCTCGCGTTCACTTTTGGTAAAAGATCCGTGACCGTGTAGGACTGTGACACCACGCTCCATTTCGGCCATGATTTTGTCGGCAATTTGGCTGTTTAATTCTGAAATAATCATTGCTCCTCTAGCTGAATAAGCACCCTCTTGCATAAAATCAATGACCTTTGCTCCGACAAATACGACAACTAAAGTGTACATCGCTTCTTTATAATTTAAGTATGTAATCAGCGATAGGATAATGACGCAAGCATCAAAGAGAAACATTGTTTTTCCCATACTCCAGCCAACAAATTTATAAACAAGTCGAGCGATAATATCAACTCCGCCAGTTGTTCCTCCATAGCGGAAAATAATCCCTAAGCCTGCCCCAATTGATACCCCAGCAAAAAGAGAAGCCAATGTTAAATCATCCTTTAATGGCATTTGAATTTGATAGCGTTGAAAAATCCATAAAAATAAAGAAACAGCTAGCGTTCCGATAATCGTATACAATAACGTTGAGCGACCAAGCAGTTTCCAGCCGACGAAAAATAACGGGATATTCAAGATTAAATTAGTGTAGGATGGATCCCACTTCAGCATGAAGTATAGCATTAAAGTAATACCGGTAAACCCGCCTTCAGCAAGATTGTTTTGCATATTAAAATGAACGATCCCGAAAGAATATATAGCAGCGCCAAGCATAATAAAAATAATATTTCTTAACTTAGGTCCTAAAAACATCTTCATTCCTCCACGCTTATTATTTTTATCTTAGAAAAGCATTTTCATTATAAAAATATAACTTCTAACAGTTATACTACCATTTCATTTTATAAACCTCACTTTTTATGAGAAAATAAGATTTGTAAATAGAATAAGTTTTAGCTAACATTAAGAATGGTATGAGAATTTTCTGTTTATATAGGGGGATTTATACGCATGCAAAACGACAAAACAGTGAGAGAGCTTCAGGCAGAGGTCGATGCCTATATAACTCAGTTTAAAGAAGGTTATTTCAGCCCGCTCGCGATGCTTGCTAGACTATCGGAAGAGCTTGGAGAGCTAGCCAGAGAGGTCAATCATTACTATGGAGAAAAACCTAAAAAAGTTACGGAAGAAGAAAAAGAAATTGAAGAAGAATTAGGGGACATGCTCTTTGTATTAATTTGTTTTGCTAATTCTCTAAATATTGATTTAGAACAAGCACATAACATAGTTATGAATAAGTTTAAAACCCGCGATAAAAATCGTTGGACAACCATACATAAGGAAGAGGAGAACAAAGGTAATGAGTAATATTAAGATTGTTGTTGCAGGTCCGCGTGGACGAATGGGAAGAGAAGCAGTGCAGCTTGTTGCTCGCACTGAGAATTATCAATTAGTAGCTGTTATTGACCATAAGCACAGTGGAAAAACATTAGCTGAACTTGATGGATTTACTGGACTTGAAACACCCATTTACGATAATATCGAGCAATGTTTCCAAGAGCACAAACCAGATGTTTTAATTGACCTAACCACACCCGAGGTTGGAATGTACCATACAAAAACAGCACTTCAATATGGAGTACGGCCTGTAGTCGGGACAACTGGTTTTTCAGTGGATGATTTAGCAGAATTAGATGATCTTTGTAAGGAAAAAGAACTAGGCTGCATTATCGCACCAAACTTCGCGGTCGGTGCAGTGTTAATGATGAAGTTTTCGAAGCTAGCGGCAAAATACTTCCAAGATGTTGAAATTATTGAACTTCATCATGATCAAAAATTAGATGCCCCATCAGGTACTGCAGTAAAAACTGCACAAATGATTAGCGAAGTAAGAGAAGAAAAGCAGCAGGGTCATCATAATGAAAAGGAAACGATTCAAGGTGCTAGAGGAGCTAATTTTGACGGGATGCATATTCATTCCGTGCGCTTACCAGGTCTAATTGCCCATCAACAGGTATTATTCGGTTCAGAGGGACAAACGTTGACGATTCGTCATGATTCCTACAATCGCGCTTCATTTATGTCAGGAGTAAAACTTGCAGTTGACACAGTCATGAACCTTGAAACACTGGTTTATGGTTTAGAAAACATAATTGAATAATTTTTTTGAGCTAAAGAATATGGTTGATTGCAGTGGAAATCAACATGTCTTCTTTATCGGCCAATAAATAAAGAATGGGGAATCCGGTAATGAATATTGCCTTAATCGCACACGATAAGAAAAAAGATGATCTTGTCAGATTTGTAATAGCATATGAAGCCATTTTTGCGAAGCATACCTTATTTGGAACAGGAACTACAGGATTGAGAGTGATGGAGGCGACAGGCCTTGATGTAGAAAGATTTCAATCTGGTCCATTCGGTGGAGATCAAGAGGTAGGAGCGTTAATTGCAAAGAACAAAATGGATATGGTCTTCTTTTTCAGAGACCCGCTCACTGCGCAGCCACATGAACCTGATGTAAAGGCGCTTGTTCGACTTTGTGATGTATACTCTGTGCCACTTGCTACCAATATGGGGACTGCAGAAGTACTAATTAAAGGATTAGAGCGGGGCGATATGGAATGGAGAAAAATAGTCAACGAAAGCCGATCATAAACCAACAAAATATTCATCTAGATATATTAGCATTTGGTGCCCATGCAGATGATGTTGAAATTGGAATGGCAGGAACAATAGCGAAATATGCAGCACAAGGAAAGACAATTGGAATATGTGACCTGACAAAAGCTGAGCTTTCTTCGAATGGAACAGTTGAACGGCGTCTGATTGAAGCGAAAGCAGCGGCAAATGTCTTAGGCGTGCACATCAGAAAGACGTTAGACCTTCCTGATCGTGGCATTTATATTAATGATGAAAGTATGAAAAAGGTGGTCGAAGTGATTCGTTATTTTCGACCAAAGCTAGTTTTTGCGCCATATTTTGATGATCGTCATCCTGATCATGGAAATTGTGCCCGCCTTATTGAAGAGGCGGTTTTTTCTGCGGGAATAAGAAATTTCTATTTTGAATGCAAATATCCAGCTCATAAACCAAATAATCTTTATTTTTACATGATAAATGGTTTTCATAAACCGGATTTCGTTATTAATATATCAGAGTTTTTTGATAAAAAGCGCGCCTCCCTAGAAACTTATCAAAGTCAATTTGAACGAAGTACTGACACCGTCGATACCCCGCTTGTAAACGGATATATTGAATCGGTTGAAGCGAGGGAAAGGCTTTTTGGTAAAGAGGTTGGAATTCGCTATGCCGAAGGTTTTAAGGTTAAACGACCATTCCTAGTTGATTATGACTTGTTAGGGGAACAGCAATGAAAAAATTAAAGATTGGCATCACCTGCTATCCGACCATCGGAGGGTCGGGTGTGGTGGCCACAGAACTTGGGAAAATGTTAGCTGAACGAGGACATACGATCCATTTTATTTCCTCGAGTATGCCCTTTCGTTTAAAAAAAATGTATCACAATATATCGTATCATCAGGTGGATGTAAATGAGTACTCTGTGTTCCAATATCCACCATATGATATTGCGCTTGCGAGTAAAATGGCAGAGGTAGCTAACATGGAGGAACTTGATCTTTTACATGTACACTATGCTATTCCACACGCAGTGTGTGGCATCCTTGCCAAGCAAATGTGTGAGCGAGATTTAAAGATTGTGACCACGTTGCATGGGACGGATATTACTGTCTTAGGACATGACCCATCGCTTTCAAATGCGATAAAATTTGGAATTGAAAAATCAGATTACGTCACGGCTGTGTCAAATGCATTGATTTCACAAACGAATGAATTATTGCATCCCAATCAATATATTCATCCGGTTTATAATTTTATTGATACAAGGGTTTATCAAAAGACGGATTCTCAGCATTTACGTGATGAATTTAACATCCGTGATGAAGAAAAAGTCGTCATACACGTGTCGAATTTTCGTTCGGTTAAACGGGTTCCAGATGTTGTGATGGCATTTTCTAAAATTGCTGATAAAATTCCAGCACGGCTCCTGTTAGTAGGAGACGGTCCGGAAATGTCAGTAGTCTCTAAGCTTGTCTGTTCATTGGGAATTCGCGAAAAGGTTTGTTTTTTGGGGAAACAGGAAAATTTAGAAGAGCTATATTCTATCAGTGATTTAATGCTGTTGTTGTCTGAAAAAGAAAGCTTTGGTCTAGTAGCACTAGAAGCGATGGCATGTGGTGTTCCGTGCATAGGGACAAATGTTGGTGGGATTCCTGAAGTGATAATCGCCGGTGAAAATGGTTTCCTATGTGAATTAGGTGATATAGAAATGTGTGCCAAACAAGCGGTAGAGCTTCTATGTAATGATGAACTCCATCAGCAGTTTTCAGAAAACGCTATGAAAACAGCAAAGACGAAATTTGCTGCAGAACAAATAGTGTCTCAATATGAAGATATATACTATAGTTTGTTAGAGCATGGTGAATAATGTGAATCCTTTATTTAGAAACGCGCTTCCTATACTAACTAAAATTGAAGATGCCGGATATGAAGCTTATTTTGTTGGTGGCGCAGTAAGAGACCACCTGCTCAATCGGCCAATTTCAGATGTGGATATAGCCTCATCGGCAACGCCAGCAGAAATTAAACAAATATTTCCTCATACTGTAGATGTAGGGATTGAACATGGTACGGTTCTAGTCCTTTATCATGGTTGCAGCTATGAAATTACCACCTTTCGCACGGAAACGAGCTATAAGGATTTTCGAAGACCAGATGAAGTACAATTTATACGTTCGCTAAATGAGGATCTAAAGCGTCGTGATTTTACGATGAATGCCATGGCGATGAATAAAGACGGTGCAATCATTGATCCATTCTTTGGTAGAAAAGCCATTTCTGAACGGAAAATAGTTACAGTAGGCAGAGCCGAGGATCGGTTTACAGAAGATGCTTTAAGAATGATGCGGGCAATTCGCTTTGTTAGTCAGCTTTCATTTAGCTTAGATGACGAGTGTTTTAAGGCACTTGAAAATATGGGTCATTTATTAACCCATATTGCTGTGGAAAGAAAATGTGCTGAGTTTGAGAAGCTTTTGGTAGGTAATAATCGTAATGAAGCGCTTCAATTCTTGTGTATGACGAATTTAGATTACTATTTACCGGTGTTAAAGACTTATCATAAAAGAATAGATCGTGTTGCACAATTTGATAATCATGAATTATCAATAGATGAAATGTGGACCTTGTTAGTACATTTAATTGAAATAGAGTCAAGCAGTTTGGAATCTTTTTTAAGAAGCTGGAAACTACCAGGTAAAAAAATCCGTGATATCAGACAGATAGTACACTGGCTGTGTTTCCGATTAGAAAATAACTGGGACAATCAAGCATTGTACGCAGCCGGAAAATCTTACATGATAAATTCAGAGAGAGTTTTTAACGTTTTACAAGGTAAAAATACAGAAGCAGACATAAATAACTTGCTAAAACGCTATCATTCTTTGCCAATAAAATCAAAACAGGAATTGAACATAACTGGTACAGATTTAATGAAGCTGTTGAATAGGCCACCAGGTCCCTGGATTAAGGAAACGTTAACGAAAATAGAGGAAGAAATTCTTGAGGGTAGATTAGAAAATGAACAAGTAAAAATAAGGGAGTGGGTGAATTTATGCAATCTGAGGTGAGAAAAAAGCTACTTGATGCCTTTACTGAAGCGAACGGTGATTATCTTTCAGGTCAATATTTAGCTGATTTAATCGGCTGCTCCAGAACTGCAGTTTGGAAGCATATTGAAGAGTTGCGTAAACATGGTTTTGAACTGGAAGCGATTCAAAGAAAAGGTTACCGCATCATAAAGACGCCTGATCAAATTTCTGCCGATGAAGTTCGGTTAGGTTTAACGACAAAATTTCTTGGTCAAAACATCCATTATCAGGAAAGTGTTGATTCAACGCAAAAAATTGCTAAAACACTTTCTTATGAAAATGCACCTGAAGGTACTGTAGTTATAGCGGAAGAGCAATTAACAGGTCGGGGGAGAATGAACAGAGCTTGGCATTCACCTAAATATACAGGTGTATGGATGAGTATGATCTTACGACCGAATATTCCTATCCAAAAGGCACCGCAGCTTACTTTGATTACCGCCGTAGCTGTGGTAAGAGCGATTGAAGAGGTTACAAAGCTATCTCCAGAAATTAAATGGCCAAATGATATATTACTTCACGGCAAAAAGGTGACTGGAATTCTGACTGAACTTCAAGCAGAAGCTGACCAAATTTTTGCCATCATAATCGGAGTGGGGATAAATGTGAATCAACAGTTAACGGATTACCCTGAAGAACTTCGTGATATTGCCACATCATTGGCGATTGAATCTGGAGAAAAAATATCAAGAGCACAAATGATTCGAAGTGTCCTTTCCAATTTTGAGAAGCTTTATTTGTTATACTTGGAGGATGGCTTTACTCCGATTAAGCTACTTTGGGAAAGCTACGCGATTAGCATAGGAAAAACGATTATCGCTAGAACGATTAATGAAAATATTCGTGGTAAAGCTTTAGGTATTACGGAAGATGGTGTCTTGCTAATTGAGGATGAGGCTGGTAAAATACATCATGTTTACTCAGCTGACATTGATCTCTCAGAAAATTAAGAAATTTGTAGCCAAACTTAATATACTTCTGATATAATCTTTTTGGGTAGTATCGAAAGAACTGCACCAATTTATCAATTATATTTTAATAATGGATATCTGCCTAGATCCATAACGGACCAGGACAGAGGGATAAAACAAACAAAACACGCTTATACAATCCTTCTGCCATAAGAAGGATTTTTTATTGTTTTGTCTCCTCTTTCCAAAGAAATGGAGGAAAGATGATGAAGCAAACGACAGATTTTTTGAAAATGAAAGCAACTAATGAAAAGATTGTCATGCTAACTGCTTATGATTATCCACAAGCAAAAATTGCCGAAAAAGCAGGCGTTGACATGATCCTTGTAGGAGATTCATTAGGAATGGTAGTATTAGGCTATGATTCTACGATTCCTGTAACTATGGAGGATATGATTCATCATACAAAAGCAGTAAAAAGAGGCGCGGGGGACACTTTTATTGTAGTGGACATGCCTTTTATGAGTTATCATTTATCCAGGAAAGACACGTTGGTGAATGGAGCAAGACTGCTACAGGAAACGGGTGCTCATGCAGTTAAAATTGAAGGTGCAGATACTTTCGTTCTTGAAGGAATACAAGCTCTTACAAACGCTGGTGTACCAGTTGTTGCCCATTTAGGATTGACACCTCAGTCAGTAGGGGTTCTTGGTGGTTATAAAGTTCAGGGTAAAGATGCTAAGCAGGCCCAAAAGCTCATTGAAGACGCTCTTAAGTGCGAAGAAGCGGGAGCATTTGCAGTTGTGCTGGAATGTGTACCAAAGCAATTAGCAAAAGAGATTCAACAACGTATAACGATACCAACGATTGGAATTGGAGCTGGCATTGACTGTGATGGACAAGTTCTTGTCTTTCATGATGTTGTTAATTTCGGAGTGGATCGTGCACCTAAATTTGTTAAACAATACGCTGATAGCAACGAATTGATGACTTTAGGAATCAATTCGTATGTTACAGAGGTTAAAATTGGCTTGTTCCCTACTGAGAAACATAGCTTTACAATGAAGCAAGAGGAACTAGTCGGCTTATATGGAGGCAAGTGATGAAGGTTTATACTAAAATAAGTGATTTGCGAACGGATCTCTTCAAGGAAAAGGCAGCAGGAAAAACGATTGGTTTCGTGCCAACAATGGGCTATTTACATGAGGGACATGCATCATTAATGGATCAGGCTAGAAAAGAAAACGATGTGGTTGTTTTAAGCATATTTGTCAACCCGCTTCAATTCGGTCCGAAAGAAGATTTCGCCTCTTATCCGCGTGATTTTGAGCGAGACAAGCAAGTGGCAGTCAATCACGGGGTTGATTATATATTCCACCCAGCTGCAGAGGAAATGTATCCAACTAAGCCATCGGTTATTGCAGTCGTTAAAGATCGAACCGATGTGTTATGTGGAACATCAAGACCTGGGCATTTTGACGGAGTGGCTACAGTATTGACAAAGCTTTTTAATATTGTGTTACCTAATCGCGTTTATTTTGGTTTGAAGGATGCTCAACAGGTGGCAGTAGTCGATGGTTTAGTAAATGACTATAACTTTCCGATAGAAATCGTTCCTGTTCCAACAGTACGTGAGGAAGATGGATTAGCTAAAAGCTCGCGTAATGTGAACTTATTACCTGAAGAAAGAAAACAGGCACCGGCCATCTATCAAGCGTTAAAAATAGCAGAACGAGCGATTGATACGGGGGAAAAGGATCCGGATTCACTTGTTAAAATCGTTGAATCACATATTAATGAAAATACAGATGGAATTGTCGATTACATTGAAATCTATTCCTATCCAGAACTAAAGGTGATTGAACAAGTAAATGGAAAGATCATTATAGCGGTAGCAGTTCGCTTTAGCAAAGTCCGCTTAATCGACAATCTTATTATTCAATTATAGGACTAAAGGGTCCAAATAGGGGGAAAATTATGTTTCGCACAATGATGAACGGAAAAATCCATCGTGCTCGTGTTACTGAAGCAAATTTAAATTATGTGGGTAGCATTACGATTGACGAAGATATTTTAGACGCTGTTGGCATGCTTCCAAACGAAAAAGTGGCAATTGTAAATAATAATAATGGTGCGCGTTTTGAAACCTATATCATCCCAGGTCAAAGAGGCAGTGGAGTTGTTTGTTTAAATGGTGCTGCAGCTCGACTTGTTCACGAAGGGGATGTAGTAATTATTATCTCTTATGTACTCGTTTCAGAAGAGAAAGTTAAAGATCACAAGCCTAAGGTTGCAATTATGAATGAGTATAATCAAATTGTTGAAATGATAAATGCAGAGCCTGAAGCTACTGTTATGAACGTATAACCCCCACTTTTTAGGGGGTTTTTCTTATGCAATAGCCGAATAGCTGAGAAAGTTAGTTTAAGGGTGTTAGATTTGTGGAAAAAAGATAATAGATGTTCTTTTGATTTTTCCATAAGTATGATACCGTTGGTTTTGAATGAAGGTTTGAGGTGTATTACATGGTAAATAAATATGTTGTGGTGGATTTAGAAACAACTGGGAATTCACCAAAACGTGGCGATAAAATTATTCAATTTGCAGCGGTTGTCATCGAAGATGGAAAAATTACAGAGCAATTTTCTTCTCTGATCAATCCTCAACAAAAAATCCCAACATTTATTGAAGAACTTACGGGACTTAATGATGAAATGGTATCAGATGCCCCTGAATTCTGTAAAATAGCGCAAAAGGTGTCTGACATCTTAGAAAATGGATACTTTGTGGCTCATAATGTGTTATTTGATTTGTCTTTTTTACAGGAAGAATTACTTGAAGCAGGGTGTAAAGGTTTCTTCGGACCTGTTCTCGATACAGTTGAACTTGCTCGAATTTTGTACCCTACAGCCGATAGCTATAAATTAAACGATTTAGCCCTACAGGAAGGCCTACAGCATGATCGACCACATCAAGCTGATAGCGATGCCTATGTAACGGCAGAGCTTTTTCTTAAGCTGCTAACACGTATAGAGGCTTTTCCGCGTGTAACAATAACCCAATTGGCAAAACTGTCTGGTGGTTTAAAAAGTGATATTCAAATGTTTCTTGAAGATATCACGATTACGAAGCAACAAAAGGTTGAGTATTTACCTTCACAGCTTGAAATCTATCGTGGCTTAGCCCTAAAAAGATCAGAGGAAGACCATGTTTCAGAACAAACGACCACTGAATTTTCATATCCTGTTACTGAGTTAGCGAAAGAAGAACTCCTAAAAAATGCTTTTTCTGCTTATGAAAGACGTGGTGGGCAGTTTGCGATGATGGATACAGTATTTGAAGCTTTGACCAACGAAAAGCATGCTGTGATTGAAGCTGGAACTGGAGTAGGCAAATCTCTTGCTTACTTAATCCCTGCTGCGATTTTTTCAAAGCAAACAAATGGTAAAGTTATTGTCAGTACGCTTTCAACCCAGCTACAACATCAGCTCATGACAAAGGACATTCCCCTCTTAAAAAGAATGTTCCCGACAGCAGTAAATTCCTGTTTATTAAAGGGGAGGAACCATTATCTAAATTTGGCTAAATTTGAGCAGAACCTACATGATGAAGAGGATAATTACGATACTCTTTTAACAAAGATGCAAATTTTAGTGTGGTTAACAGAGACAGAAACGGGTGACGTCGACGAACTGAATTTATCGAGTGGCGGTCATATTTTCTGGAATAAAATTAATCATGATCATGACTTATTTATGAACGCCAAGCATTGGCTCCCTTATGATTTTTACCAAAAGGCTAAGCGACAAGCACAAGTTGCAAACCTAATCATAACGAACCATGCACTCCTTCTGTCAGATTTAGTTGCTGAAAAACCAGTTCTTCCTCCTTATGATTATTGTATAATCGATGAAGGCCATCACTTTGAGAAGGCGGCAGGGAAGCATTTCGGTTTGACAATAGATTATTTGACATGCCGATTATTATTTGGTCAAATTGGGTCAATTGAACAGAAACAACTATTTTTTAGATTTAATCACCTTTTACGAGATTTGAATATATCGATTCCTACAAAGTACTCCTTTGAAATAAACAATCTTATCGGAGAACTGCAATATGTTATGGATGAATTCTTTAAAATTGTTGTGATTTTTTCGCAGCACAAACAGCGAAATATGCAGACCAGCTATAATCGAGTTTCATTGAGAATTAAAGGTGATGAAGACGGAAAGGAATGGAATGCGCTCATAACCGAAGCAGAGCGGTTTTCATTTTTATTGAAGGATGCCATAGAGTATTTTTCTTCTGCTATCGAGGAAGTTCAGTCTAAAGCTGCTGTCTTATCAAGTATTCAAAAAGGTATTCTCGAGGAGGCTGTTGCTGTTTTAGAGCAACTAAATGTGCTTCGCGAGGCTATAAAAACAGTATTTTTAATGCCAGTTCAACAAAACGTACGCTGGATTGAACTTGATTTGCGTTCAGTCCAAAATTCGACGACTATATATGCTTATCCTGTAAGTGTCGGTGAATATTTACAAGAACATTTTTTTAATAAAAAGAAATCAGTCATCGTGACCTCTGCAACATTAACAGTGAAGAATAAGTTTGACTACATAGAACGTGAGCTTGGAATCAGTCAATTGCCTACGATAAATCGAGTCATTCCATCTCCGTTTGATTATGAACAGCAAATTCAATTAATCATTCCAGAGGATTTACCAGAAATCAATACTGTGTCACAGCAAGATTACGTTATTGCGATTACCGAACACATCATTTCCATAGCAGAGGCAACCAAAGGACGAATGCTAATCCTATTTACTGCCCATGACATGCTTAAAAGAACATATGATTTATTGCGTGAGAGCGGTTTTCTGTCTGATTTTGCAATCATGGCCCAAGGAATAACGAGCGGGAGCCGTTCTCGATTAACCAGAAATTTTCAACGCTTTGAGAAAGCAATACTCTTAGGGACGAGCAGTTTTTGGGAAGGAGTTGATATCCCTGGTGAGGATTTATCCTGCCTTATCATCGTGCGGCTCCCATTTTCACCACCAGATGAGCCAATAACTGAAGCGAAAAGTGACATAATTAAAAATCAGGGTGGTAATCCTTTTTCTGACTACAGTTTACCTGAAGCGGTAATCCGTTTTAAACAGGGTTTTGGAAGATTGATTCGAACGTCTACCGACAAGGGTGTAATTATTGTATTTGATCGTCGTATTATTACCACAAGATATGGAAGGGCATTTTTGCAGTCGATCCCAACCGTCACCTTAAAAAAATATTCACTTGAGGATATGGTGGAGGCGATTGAGGGCTGGTTGTAAAATATTTGCATTGCTTTGTAATAAAATTCCTTAAATGAACACACGATATAGCTAATGTTTGTATTGGAGGAATATAGATGAAGTGGATAATGGTGCCGTTTATACTTTTTTCGCATTGGTACTACGTCCCGTTGGAATCTCCAGCTAACCCGGTTGAAATAGAAGCAATAGATTTACATTTAAAGAAAACAGAATTAGCGATGACGTTCTTCTCGTTAACGGATGGTGAAGCAGCATTAATTCAGCATCCAAATGGAAAAAATGTATTGATTAATTCTGGTGGTCAAAATACGAAGCAGGAATTAAAAAATTTATTGGCACTATATCATGTCAAGCAGATTGATACGGTGTTGTTAACTAGTAATAAAAGCTGTTGTATGCATAATTTAGAGTGGGTTATTAATCAATATTCGGTCCGAAATTTAATGAGTGGTGTTAGTGCCACCGAGCAATTACAGAGGCTTGAAAGTTTGCGCGGGAATGTTAATATACAGACGTTTAGCGCAGGGGAACAAGCCGAGCCTCTCCCAGGGGTAATCGTGGAAGCCATTCATGACGATAATGGCATCGATCTTGAGATTAACTTTCTCAAGAAGCGGATCTTATGGTTGAATCAGCCTAAGCATGATCCAAAGCTTTATCTCCCGGATAACGAAACTGTCGGTACAACGATTGTAAAGCTTCCAGGGCGGTTAACAAAGGAATTTGTTTCCGAGGAAGTAATGAAGGAACTGGATCCGCAAATCGCTTTCTTTTTTCCTGAAAATCGTCAAGAGATAAACGACGATTTATTGGAACAGCTACAACATTCTTGGGTTCGTGTTTACCATAATCATGATATAGGAGCTATAACGGTCAAATTCACCGAAAAAAATTACGAAATACTGAAGATATCCAATGAAAAAAAATAGCTGCGCACTAATTGCGCAGCCAAATGTGTGTGTAGGCTAGAAAAATTTTATTGTAAAATTAACTGAAAAATATCCTTCAATAGTCACTGACTGCTATAATAGGTTAGTATCTTATCGTTATGTTACCCAAAATGACTCATTCTATCATTGCCAAAAAATATATATCGTACATAAAGAAGTGATAAAAGATGAAAAAATGGATTTTAAGTGGGATTGGAATAATCGTGTTGGTCATTGCGTTTTTCTCATATGTATATTTACACTCTGTAAAACCATTGGGAAATGCTGAAGAAAAAGCCATTGCTGCTGCAAAAAAGGAAGTTAAGCTAAATAAAATTGACGATGTCCAAATTTTCAACGGAAATGAAACGTATTATATACTCCGTGGAAAAGACAATAAGAAACAAGATGTAATTGTCTGGGTATCAGAAAAAAATAATCAAGTAATTGTGCGTAAAGCAAAAGAAGGAATAACTCAACAACAAGCCGTTAATAAATTATTGCAAGAAAAAGATCCGAAGGAAATTATTTCAGTCAAATTAGCAATGATAAAAAAACGACAATGTTGGGAAATATATTACATTTCTCGTAATAATCTGATAAATTATTATTACGTTGATTTTGAAACAGGTGAATGGCTGAGAAAAATCGAGAATATGTAAAAAGAAAAAAGGAGTGCTAGGAGAATGGGAATTCAATTAGCTAATAGGGTCAAAACGTTAACACCATCAACGACTCTTGCTATTACAGCAAAGGCTAAGGAACTTAAATCACAGGGGTTAGATGTGATTGGATTAGGCGCGGGGGAACCTGATTTTAATACCCCGCAACATATCATTGATGCCGCAGTATTATCAATGAATGAAGGTCAAACAAAGTACACACCAGCCGCAGGCTTACCGGCTTTAAAAAATGAAATCATAAAAAAATTTAAACAAGATCAAGGAATTGATTACTTAGCAAACCAAATTATTGTTGGTAGTGGTGCAAAACATGTTTTGTATACATTGTTTCAAGCGTTACTAAACGAGGGAGATGAAGTCATCATCCCTACACCTTACTGGGTAAGTTACCCTGAACAAGTAAAACTTGCAGATGGAGTACCTGTCTATGTTGAGGGCTTAGAGAAGAATGAATATAAAATCACTCCAGACCAATTGAAACAAGCAATTACTGACAAAACAAAAGCAGTCATTATCAACTCACCAAGTAATCCAACAGGAATGTTGTACACTGAGGCTGAACTATTAGCGCTAGGTGAAGTGTGTTTGCAAAACGACATCTTAATTGTGTCTGATGAAATTTACGAAAAGCTCGTATATGACGAAAATAAACATATTTCAATCGCCGAGCTTTCACCAGAACTTAAAGAACAAACGATTATTATCAACGGTGTATCAAAGTCTCATTCTATGACAGGCTGGCGAATCGGATATGCTGCCGGGAATAAAGAATTAATTGGAGCAATGACAAATTTAGCTAGTCATAGTACATCAAATCCGACTACAACAGCACAATACGGTGCCATTGCCGCATACGCAGGTTCTCAGGAACCAGTTGAGGAAATGAGAAAAGCATTTGAAAGCCGTTTAAATACAATTTATTTAAAATTGATTGAAATCCCAGGCTTTACTTGTATTAAGCCACAAGGTGCTTTCTATTTATTCCCAAATGTCAAAAAGGCAGTTGAGTTAACAGGATATGCAAATGTGGATGATTTCTCGACAGCGCTGCTTGAAGAAGCATTAGTAGCAGTTGTCCCAGGCTCAGGCTTTGGAGCACCAGACAATCTTCGCCTATCTTATGCGACCTCATTAGAGCTATTGGAAGCAGCAGTAGACCGCATCCATAAATTTGTTGAAAGTAAAATGCAATAGACATCTTTTCTTAAAACGAGGCAGAGAAATCTGTCTCGTTTTTGCATATTTTCTTCTTGTTTCGGATATTGATTATAAAAGGCAGTAAACGGTATAATGAACTTTGGTACATATTTCGAGTTTCGTATTGTTTTGGAGGGACATAATAATGATAAAAACAACCATTTCAGAGGTCCATAAATACGTTGATCAGGAAGTAAAAATCGGTGCTTGGCTAGCTAACAAGCGCTCAAGTGGGAAAATTGCCTTCCTACAGCTTCGCGATGGTACAGGCTTTATTCAAGGAGTCGTTGTAAAAAGCGAAGTTCCGGAAGAGATGTTTCAGCAAGCAAAAGCAATCACCCAGGAAACATCCATGTATGTTACGGGAAAAGTAACAAAAGACGAACGCTCTCCGATTGGATTTGAATTACAGGTTACTGGAATAGAAGTATTACATGCGGCTGTCGATTACCCAATCACGCCGAAAGAGCATGGTACGGAGTTTTTGATGGATAATCGACATTTATGGCTCCGTTCACGTCGTCAGCATGCAGTTATGAAGATTCGTAACGAAATCATTCGGGCTACATATGAATTTTTTAATACCCAAGGATTTACGAAAGTAGATCCGCCTATATTGACTGGAAGTGCTCCAGAAGGAACAACAGAGTTATTTGCTACGAAATATTTTGATGAAGATGCCTATCTTTCACAAAGCGGTCAGCTCTATATGGAAGCAGCTGCAATGGCTTTAGGACGAGTGTTCTCGTTTGGTCCAACCTTCCGTGCTGAAAAATCAAAAACACGCCGTCACTTAATTGAATTTTGGATGATTGAACCAGAAATGGCATTTGTTGAATTCGAAGAAAATCTACAAGTTCAAGAGCAGTATGTTTCATATATAGTTCAATCAGTTCTGAAAAATTGTGTCGTGGAATTAAAAACGCTAGGTCGTGACACGTCAAAACTAGAACAAATTACTGCACCTTTCCCGAGAATCACCTATGATGATGCAGTGAAATTTTTGCAGGAAAAGGGCTTTGATGATATCGAGTGGGGTGACGACTTTGGAGCTCCACATGAAACTGCAATTGCAGAAAGCTATGATAAACCTGTATTTATCACACACTATCCTACAACGCTCAAACCGTTCTATATGCAGCCGCATCCTGAACGTGAAGATGTAGTCCTGTGTGCAGATTTAATCGCTCCTGAGGGCTACGGAGAGATTATCGGGGGCTCTGAGCGGATTCACGATTTCTCACTTCTAGAAAAACGATTAAAGGAACATGAGCTTAGTCCTGATGCTTACAAATGGTATCTTGAGCTACGGCAATTTGGATCTGTCCCACATTCAGGCTTCGGGCTTGGTCTAGAACGAACTGTTGCATGGATAAGTGGTGTCGAGCATGTTCGTGAGACGATTCCATTCCCACGTCTGTTAAATCGACTATATCCTTAATAATTTTATTAAAAACAGGTTGTCGAAGCGACAGCCTGTTTTTTCTGATAAATCCAACCATTGCAGTTTTTGGGATTATTTTAGCGAGTCTTACTTGGCAAAGATGTTCATGCTATACTAGTGAAGAGGTGTGCTACAAATGAACAATTCAACCATGTTGACATGGATAAAAAGCGGTAATCTATCGGTTCCTACCGCACTACTTACTCATTATAAAAAGATTAATCTTGATGACCAGGAAGTTGTCTTAATCCTGCACTTACTGTCCTTTATAGAAAAGGGAAACTTCTTTCCTACACCTGTTCAATTGGCCGAGCGAATGACGGGCGATTGCTCCATGATTTTAAGAAGGTTGATTCAAAAGGGTTATATCGATATTAAAGAAGGATTTTCTGAAGATGGTATTCGATATGAGATGTACTCTTTAGATCCATTGTGGGAAAAGCTCATTAATCAGTTTAAGCTTCAGCAATCATTTCAAGAAAATGAACAGCAGCAAAAACAGGAAACGGATTTATATAGCTGCTTTGAAACTGAGTTTGGTCGTCCATTATCGCCGTTTGAATGCGAATCTTTGGCAATGTGGTTAGACGACGACCAGCATGATTCTGTGATCATAAAAGCTGCTCTTCGAGAGGCTGTGATTTCCGGAAAATTAAACTTTCGATATATAGATCGGATACTATTTGAATGGAAGAAAAATGGGGTTAAAACGATAGAACAGGCTAAAAATTATGCCCGGAAATTCCGTCAGCACCAGCTACCAAATCGGCAAAGGGATGACGCACAGGAAAAGCCTAGTAACGTACCATTTTACAATTGGCTTGAGCAATAGAATAAAGTTGCGAGAGAATCCAATTCTCTCGCTATTTGTTTGTAAAAGTGGAGGGGAGATTCATGCTAACAAAACAACAGATTCGATTATGCTTAGATCAAATGGGTGAGATGTTTCCCGAGGCCCATTGCGAATTAGTTCACTCGAATCCATTTGAACTGGTTATCGCCGTTGCCTTATCCGCTCAATGCACCGATGTACTGGTTAATAAAGTGACCAAAAATCTGTTCCAAAAATATAAAACACCCGAGGATTATTTGGGTGTTTCATTGGAAGAATTGCAAGGGGATATTCGTTCGATTGGTCTTTATCGTAATAAGGCGAAAAACATTCAAAAACTATGCAGTATGTTGTTAGAAGAATATGGCGGTATAGTACCAAATGATCGAGATGAATTAATGAAGCTGCCAGGTGTTGGGAGGAAAACCGCTAATGTTGTTGTTTCTGTTGCTTTTGGGGTACCGGCGATAGCGGTTGATACTCATGTGGAGCGGGTAAGTAAACGGCTGGGTTTTTGTCGATGGAAGGATACTGTTCTTGAAGTTGAAAATACACTGATGAAGAAAATCCCAAAAGAGGAATGGTCTGTGACACATCATAGGTTGATTTTTTTTGGAAGATACCATTGTAAAGCCCAAAATCCACAGTGTCCAAGCTGTCCATTACTTGATGTTTGCCGAGAAGGTCAAAAGCGGATGAAAAAAAAGGATGTGGTGAAGAATGGAGCAAACTGAGCCATGGCTTGAGGCAGCTAATCATATTCCTCAGTTACTTCAAGAATGGAATGGACTAGAAATAGAAATTAAAGAGTTATATGCTGTTCGGAAAAATAAAGAAGCATTAATCCCGATGAAGAAAGGAATTGAATTGCTGTTAACCTTTGTGTTTTGGTCGAATGGACTACCTGTGGGAAAGCTAGGAGAGATAGATGATGACAGCTTATCGATTAAGCCGGTCAACTTCATTGAACGAGTTCAGTTCCTCATGCAACGTCCCAACTTGTATCCTTCATTCATACAATTATGTGAATTGTTTTCTGAGCAGGAAAAGCAATACTCTAAATTTCTTGCTATTCAAGAGGCAAAACGAAAGTAATTGGCAATAACAAGAAAAGAGGATGATTCTAATGAATCATCCTCTTCCTATGCTGTAAAAATTATTAAGCTAGTTTCTGGTAAACGTATTGCTCCTTCCATCAGGTAGGCGCGAGCTCATATTACTTGAGGTTTGATTTTGGTTGGTACCAGGTTGTGTTGGTGGTTGTGTCCCAGGCTGTGTCCCAGGTTGGGTACCACCATTGTTATCATTATTGTTTTGATTATCGTTATTGCCATCATTATTTTGGTTATCTTGATTGTCAGTATCATCATCATGATCATCATCATTTTGATTGTTATTTTTAGCTGGTATTACGATTGTGACTCCAGCTGGATCACTTCTCTGTTCGCCACGGATGGCGGTAACACTAAAGGAATAGGTAGCGCCTGGAGTCGGTTTTACAACGTTTATCCCCTTTTCTGCGGTCGTTTGCAGCTGTTGTGAGGCTCCACCGTTAATTGAAACCGATACTGCGTATTGAATTCCTTCGCTGTTCTCGGCTGGATAATCCCACGTTAACAAGATGTTATTTGCAGCCTGATCATATTTAGCATTAACTCCACTCGGTGCTCCAAGTTTATTATATTTATCTGATACTTCAGTTGGAGCGCTACCTTTAACTGCATATTCAGTAACTACTTGATCACTTGGTGTGTGTGGGCTGGCAAGCTTCGTAGTACCCTTTTCAATTGAAACCTTTTGTACCGTTTTTGGAACAGGGAAGTCAGGCGTATCTATGCCCTTTGACACATGAGCCATTAAATTTTTAAACAGTTTCTGGGCTATTCTTTGACCGTCACCTGATGGAATATAAGTATTGCGGTTATCATAACCAGTCCAAACAGCTGCTGTATAGTTTGACGTATAGCCTGCAAACCATGCATCCGGAACTGCGCTACTAGGAATGTTGTTCTTTCTTCTTGTTGCATCATCATAGTTTGTCGTACCGGTTTTCCCTGCAACTTGTAGTCCTGGAACGGCTGCTGTTCTTCCTGTACCGTATGATTCTCTGACGACACTCTTTAACATGTCAGTAATCATAAAGGCTGTGTAATCCTTCATCGCAACGGTTGATTCAGGAGCCGTTTTGATTTTTGTACCGTCTCGCAATTCGATTTCCTTCACTGAGTATGGTTCAGTGTAAATACCGTTATTACCAAATGCACTGTAAGCACCGGCCATTTGCATTGGCGATACACCATCTTCCATTCCGCCAATTGCATAAGATTCATATATCTCAGATAGATGGATTCCTAATCCTTCAGCAAAGTCTTTAGCGCGATCTAATCCCACCTCTTGCAAGGCTTTAATCGCTGGTATGTTTCTAGACATACCGAGTGCGACACGCATAGTCATAGTTCCAAGATGTTTATTATCCCAGTTATTTACAGGTGTACCATCAGAGTATTTCATCGGTGCATCATCAAGCGGCTGATAAGTACCCCATTTTAAATATTCAATTGCTGGGCCGTAGTCAAGAACTGGCTTAATCGTCGAACCAGGTTGGCGCTTAATATCAGTAGCATAGTTAAAACCACGTTTAACCTTTTGGTTTCTACCTCCTCCAATTGCTCTAATTTCCCCAGTTTTTGTGTCTAATAAGACAATACCAGCTTGAAATTGATCATCAGGAAATGCGACGATGTCGTTTGTATTTAGCATCGTTTCAACATATGTTTGGGCATTCGGATCAAGCGTTGTATAGATTTTTAATCCATCTGTAAAGACGTTTAAATCTTTACCATATTTCTTTTCAACTTCATCAATCACACGGTCAACAAAGGAGTCAAATGGCTGTTCCTTTTTAGCACGCTGCTCCACAGGTAACAATGTTGACTCAACCGGAATAGCTTGGGCTTGTTCCATTTCTTCCTTTGAAATGAAGCCGTGCTGATTCATCAGTGATAGAACGATATTTCTTCGTTTCTCTGCGCGGTCAGGATAATTAAATGGATTATAGTTTTCTGGACTTTGCGGCATACCAGCGAGCAATGCAGCCTCATGAAGCTCAAGCTGATCTAGTGATTTGTTATAGTAAATTTTTGCGGCGGTTTTAATGCCGTGTGCTCCTTCAGACATCCATACTTTATTTACATACATTTCGAAGATTTCATGCTTTGTATATTTTCGCTCCAGCTGATAGGAAAGCCAAGCTTCCTGAACCTTACGCGAAATTGTTTTTTCTGGCGTTAAGAACGAGTTTTTGACTACCTGTTGTGTAATCGTACTTGCTCCTTCAGAGCCAAAGCCTCTTGTGACATTGGCAATGACAGCTCCACCTAATCGAATGAGATCCACACCATTATGCTTGTAAAATCGAACATCTTCTGTTGCTAATACGGCATCTTCGACGAGTTTAGGTATTTCTTCATATTCTACATAGTCACGATTAACTGTGCCAACTTCGGCAATCGGATTTCCGTCTTTATCATATATTTCAGATGGAATCGGATCTTTTAAGGCAGATTCCTCGAGCTTTGGCGCATCTTTTACCATATAAGCGAAAGTGGCAACACCGGTTAGTATCCCAATAATTCCAAGGGCGACTAAAATAAGGAAAATTTTATTTAGAGTACCTTTTTTTGATTTCTTCTTTTTCGCTTTCGGAGTATTCTTCCCGGTCTGTTGTTGCTTTTTGCGCTCCTCTCTCGTTTGATATTTCTCTGACATAATTCAACGCTTCCTTTCTTTTCAAGCAAACATGAATAAATTCATTTAGAAGGTATAAAGATAATCTATTATTTTAATATAGTCAATTCTTGGCCTGTACCCAAGTGGAAGAGGGTGGCCATGTAGGTTAATTTCCTCCATCGTAATTGACTTTCTTCCACCGTCCTTCATTCGGTTCCAATAGGTTAATAGATGCTCTGCCGGAAGAAAATACAAGGATTCATTGCTTGAAAATCGTAAAATAACGAAACAAATTCCACCGTGCTCTATTACTGCCCTCATATGGTTGATTTGATGTTCATGGAAATTTTTTAAGGGAAAGGACGTTGAAAATTTCGTTTCCTTCGCTTCAAAATCCAGATACTTTCCTCGGTATATTCCATTATAATCAGTTGTTGATGCCTGTTTAAAATACGCCTCCCGTATAACTGCGGCACTTCGTTTCGGATAATCAACATTGACAATTTGAACCGGAGTCGGCTTTTTATGAATAACAGCGATGTTGTTTTCTAAATAAAAGCGGTTCGTTTCATTTAAATCATCCTCTAGAGTCATGCCACGATTACTGTAGGTCTGCTTTTTTTCCACTTTAGCAACGGCTGATGGTTGTTTCTTAGGCTGTACATAGCGTTTACCGTTAGGATAATGAAAATTCATTTAAAATGCACCTCTCAAACTCCCTACTATCATACCAAATATCTATACGTAATGGCTGAATAAAAAGAACTATTTGTCTAAAGCTAAACCTATAGGCTAAAAATAAGGATGATGACATTGAGACTAAACAATATACCGCTATCAAGCTATAAACTCTCATATGAGGAAGAGTTTTGTCTTCGCAAAATCAAAGAGGCTACTGAAAAAAAGAATGTTGACAATATTTCCAGAACGAGAGCTTATTTTGTTTTTTTTGAAACTCATCCTGATATTAACTGGGCTTTTCTGGCGAGTATGGTTTCCCGAAACGGCGGCTGGAATATGTGTGATTTGGAAGGGAAATGGTTCCCACGAGCTTTGCCAAAAAAGCTTCGGACTTTAATGTTTTTGACATTTGAACGTGCTAACTGGTTAATTTTTCAAGATGCTTTTCCTCAATTGCTACTTTACCATTATTCGACGAAAATGGGACAACCAATGTTTCACCTTTTGCGTTTTTTTTATGTTTCCGGTTTTATGGAAGCAGAGTGGAATAATTATTGGAGGAAACGGGATGGCAAGAGGTTAATGACCTCGTTGATTATAAATGAGCAAAATGTGATTCAACACCCTGTCATCGAGCAACCGGTGTTTAAGAAAAAAGTATTCCATTCTTTTCCTTATAATTTTCAGGACTGGTTTCATTTCAGTTCGGTCATTTTTCCTACGCTTGATGGGGATTTATATGGTGCTAGTGTTAGTGGCTTTACTAAGCTATCGAATCGAATTGATCTTGGTAAGCGATTAGCGGATATTTTACTTTCACCTGAGCTATATCACCGTTTTTATCAATTTGCAAAGCAAACCGAGCATACGGGTTCGAGAGTTGATTATGAGCGTTACTTGAAACAAAAGCATCTTCGTGATACACCTTTTCTGCGTACAACCTACCCAGTTATTTCTCATCATATCCATGAGCATCAAGACTGGAGTGAATTTAGAAAAATAAAAAAAGCATGGTATAAACCAATTCATCATAAACGACCGATTTTTCTGACTGATTGGTACATTGAAAAACAAAAACAAATGCGTACATTAATAGGAATAGAAGAAATGTTTAAATAGAAAAAAGCAGGTCAATACCTGCTTTTTTCCTTTAATATTACGTTGACGGTCTGTCTGGTCCTTCAAGTTTTTTATCACCATACCCTGTTTTTTGCTCCTTTAACTGCTTTGGCTGGACCTTGTTCTGTTTTTTATTGTTATTCATATGGAAACACCTCCGAGTTTATTTTGTTCCAGAATAGATGCTTCCATTCCAATTAGATGATAACTGTCGAAAAAAAGATGAGCAAAACATAAAATATAACTTTCTTTGCCGAATCATTACTAGTTTTGTCTTTGGTGAAGGAAGCAGCAAGAAAATAGCGAATTAGAATTATACTATCGAGACTAACTAAAAGACGTCGGTTGATTAGTTTGTAGGATTTCAATTAAAAGGAGGATTCTAAAATGAATGAACCATTGATTTATAAGCCGGAACTTTTAACAAGATTAAACGAGATTTATTGTCAATTGGAAAAATTAGAAGACGTAATTCACTCCTCCTTCATTGAGCATCAGGAATATGTACATCATCTACAAGAGGATCGGGTTGATCATTGCTTAAGTAGAATGACAACATTAGAAAATACAATCGATCAACAAGTTGTAGATAATACTCAACATAAACCAATTATTACTCATCAATGTAAAAGCTCAGCAAGTATTAGTCTGAATTTGGTTTAACTTTAAACCGTGAATAAAATTTTAAGAGGGTGCCTTTTTTAGGCACCCTCTTTTATGTTGGTAAAGATTTGTTTTTATTTCCTAAATTACTATACATATTAACGCATTCATTTATTCTTCGGTGATCTGGTAATCTCCCCAAACTAAAATGAATTCTCGATGAGGGATTGATCTATATTGTCACAAGGGATAGCTGCCCCTAGAGACTCGAGCTCACGAACAAGGTTCCGATAATCACTAATTGAAATTTCATTATAGATATAAACTCTTTTGGCGAAATCTAATAGTGCATTTACGGTTTCTGGTTCATACTCTCGAAATTGAATAAATTTTCTTTTGAGTTCGTGAACTTGCATATAAATTCCTCCTTCGTCTTTTTTACTATCCTAACATGGAAAACGCCATTTTCGCCATTTTGTGAAAATTGAGACTTCAGACAATTTTCTTCACTGTTTGACAAAAAGCGTTAATATCGGAAAAATCCTAATTTTCTCTATTTGAAAGCACTTTCAATTTACACCTTTTTAAACGTATCTTCATAAAATGTCGTAATGAAAGTTGAGGAGGATGTTCGCCCATGTTTGGTCGAAAAAAAATACAATCCTATTTTTTTTATCCGCCTGGGGGAAACCAATCAAGTAGATATATAGAGCCATATGTTTATCAGGATTTTCCATTACGGCAGCAGGGGCAGCAAGCTACATCACCCTATCCAACACCATTCCAAGCTCAATATGGTGCCACTAATTGGAGCAACACCCCATACCCTTATCCGATGCAAATGAATCAGTATCCAAATTCCTATCAAAATAATATGACTAGTACTAATTCATATGCAGGACATCCATATTTGATGAATCAAGGTTTTTCACAAACGGTGTTACAAAATCCGTTACAAGTGCCTGATGAACCCTATCCACCGTATTATCAGCAGCAAATGCAGGCGGGTCCAGCAACTATTAATCAATACCCTAATCCTGCAATGATGCCGAAACAATCGGGGGGGATGTCTAATATCATGAACTCGTTCAAATCACAGGATGGATCAATGGATATTAATAAGATGGTCAACACTGCAGGACAAATGATTAATGCTCTTTCTCAAGTGAAATCGATGGTACAAGGAATTGGTGGGATGTTAAAGGTATAGGAAATTGTGGCTATGAAGAATATGAAATTCGTCGAAAAGTTTTGTGAAATAAAGTTTCAAAGTCGAATTGTCGAAAAGTTTTTAGTAGTATAATGAAAACAAATAGGAAACAAATGGAAAGAGGCGGACATTAGTCGCCTCTTTTATTATTCATTATAGTCAATAATGACTTTTTTACCTTTGTTTTTTGGAATAGCAATTTCTAATAAGCCGTTTTTATATGAAGCTTTGACGGTCTTTTCATTGATAAGAAAAGGCAGGGTGATTGTTCTACTCGTGCGAGACATCGTTTTTCTTTTTCGATACCGCTGTTTTGTATCGTCTTCCTCGGACAACTCCTCATCATTTTTTACGGTAATAGTGACGGAATTCCCTAAAACATCAATATGGATTTGATCTTTCTGCACGCCGGCAAGTTCAGCTAAAATAATATGATGGTAGTCTGTTTCTGTTACCTCAACTGGGAATGACATGTGTGGAAAAGGTGTGCGGAAAAAATCATCAATCGTTTGAAGGATTCCTCTAATTGGACGATTATCATGTAAAAACTCATTCATTTGCTTAAAAATATCGCCAAATGGCTCGTGCTTCTTTGGGTCAAATGGTAGTTTGCTAGACATAACTCCGTAGCTCCTTTCCATGAGAAAAAATAGTTGTTTTTGTGTTTATTCTATGCATTTTTTTATTTGGGGGTTCATTTCCAATGGTTACCAAAATTTGAACATTTTATGACTGTTGAATAGGGTGTGATGTGCATCACGTTTTTGGGTGAACTACAACTGTTATGCTTTAACAGTAGAAAATGTATGAAGGTGAGGAATAGAAATGTTTTGTTACCAATGTGAACAAACTCCAACTGGAGGCTGTACAGTCGTAGGCGTGTGCGGCAAAGATGAAACGATTGCAAGCCTACAGGACACAATCATTTTTGGCTTAAAAGGAATTGCAGCTTACAGAACCCACGCTAATCAACTAGGATTTACAGACGACTTCGTAGATAGAACAACACAAGAAGCACTATATATGACGCTAACAAACTCTAACTTTAACGTTCAAGAACACATCAACATGGCGATGCAGGTTGGACAGGCAGCCGTTCGTATCATGGAAGTGTTGGATGAGGCTCACACAAAACGCCTTGGTATTCCACAACCAATCCGTGTTTCACAAAACAAAATTGAAGGCAAAGCGATTGTAGTATCTGGACACAATTTATTTGCTCTTGAAGAATTGTTGAAACAAACAGAAGGTAAAGGCATCAACATTTATACTCACTCAGAAATGCTACCAGCTCATGGCTATCCAGCATTAAAAAAATACTCTCACTTAAAAGGTAATATCGGTAAAGCATGGTATGATCAACGTCGTTTATTTGAAAAATTCCCAGGAGCTATTTTGGCGACTACTAACTGCGTAATGCCAATCAAGGGCTCATATGCTGACCGTATGTTCTCTTATGAAGTAGCAGGTTTAGAAAACGTTCAAAAAATTGTTAACGATGATTTCTCACCACTAATTAATCGCGCTTTAGAATTACCTGAAGCTAATATCGATTCTGACGAAACATTATTAACTGGTTTCCACCACGAGACAGTTCTTGGTTTAGCTCCAGAAGTTATCGCTGCTGTTAAAGAAGGGAAAATCAAGCGTTTCTTTGTTATCGCTGGCTGTGATGCACCTGGAAAAGGCGGAGAATATTACCGTGAATTAGCAACTTCACTACCTCCTGAAACAGTTATTTTAACAACTTCCTGTGGTAAGTTCCGTTTCAACGATGTTGATTACGGAGTAGTGCCGGGTACAGAAATTCCTCGTTACATCGACTTAGGACAATGTAACAACTCAGGATCAACAGTGAAAATTGCCCTTGCCTTAGCAGACGCATTTGGCTGCAGTGTAAATGAGCTACCAGTAAGTATCGTACTTTCTTGGTTTGAACAAAAAGCTGTAGCAATCCTTTTAGGTTTATTCAGCTTAGGGATTCAAGATATTCGCATTGGGCCAAAGCCGCCTGAATTTATTTCAGAAGGTGTCTTAAACGTACTCCAAGAAACATTTAACCTTAAGTTAATTGGAAACGCGCAAGAAGACATGGAAGCAATGCTTAATTCATAAAAAATCAAAAAACCAACCGCCTTTTTACCTCTCTGCGGTTGGTTCTTTTTTGTCTTTAAAATATCTCGTCTAACATAACTTCTGGGTCAAAGACCATATCTCCTGAGCTATTTACTTCGATTAAGCCTTCTTTTTTCATTTTCGTTAGCGTACGGCTTACTGTCTCTCTTGTGGTACCAATCATATTGGCCAAGTCCTTGTTCGTAAATTCTGATTTAAGTAACACCTTTCCATCGTCTAAAGTTGAGCCATGCTTTTCGGAAAGTCGCACTAATAATTTAATAATTTGCTCGTAAGTGTTATTTAAAATTTGTTCTTCCAGGCGATCTTGAAGGTCAATAATTTTTTCGGCAAGAACATTAAAAACCTTAATACACAAATAGGGATTATCAATGAGGACCTTTTCGAATTGGTCGATGGGAACTACTACAAGCTTAGCGTGTTCAATGATTTCTGCAAATGCAGGGTATTCACCCTTTCGGAAAAAACCTACGTGAGGGAACATATCGCCAGCCTTAACGATATTAACGATTTGTTCACGACCGCTCGAATCACTTTTGTATATTTTTACTTTTCCCTCTACAATAAAATAAACATTGGATATCGGATCACCCTGTAGGAAAACATGGTTGTTTTTCTTTAATTCTCTAGCAATTGAAATTTCTACTATTTTTGAAATTTCTTGCTCATCCAATTCTCGAAATAAAGAGAATTGCGATAATACTTTCTTGATTTGTTCTTTTTTCATGTTAGCACCTCTACAAATGATAGCCTTTACTTTCCTTATTGTAACAAATAATCAGTAGAAGTCATTCAAATTCCAATAAAATTATTCTGGGAAAATTTAATGTGGACTAATTTGGTAGAGATGAATGAATACCAGAAAACGAAAATTTTACATTCAGTCTTTTTTTGCGAACGTAGATTCGGTAAAATGTAAGAATAGAGGTGAGTACGTTGAAGGTTAGAAAAAGTCTACAAGAGATTATTGGTCTGTTTAATGAGGATCAGAAAACGAAGCAGTGCATCGAATATTGGCATACAATTGAAGAAAAAGAAGCGGTCACAGTTCCATTACCAAAAATGCTTCATTCCAAGTTAGCTACAGCATTAAAACAGCGTGGGATTGGACAATTATATACCCATCAAGGATCAGCGTATGAGGCTGTTTCAGCTAAGAAAAGCATTGTTGCGGTTACACCAACCGCTTCCGGAAAAACGCTTTGTTACAACCTTCCTGTCTTGCAAACACTATTGAATGATTCAAGTGCACGAGCGCTTTATATGTTTCCGACGAAAGCGTTAGCACAAGATCAAAAAAGCGAGTTAAATGAACTGATTCAAGGGGGAGAGCTTGACTTGAATTGTTATACATATGATGGCGATACGGCCGCGAATATTCGCCAAAAGGTTCGCAGGGCTGGTCATATCGTCATAACCAATCCTGATATGCTCCATTCAGCAATCTTGCCGCATCATACGAAATGGGTGGCGCTGTTTGAAAACCTAAAATATGTCGTCATTGATGAACTCCATATATATCGTGGCGTATTCGGAAGCCATGTAGCTAATGTGATTCGCCGTCTAAAAAGGATTTGCCAATACTACGGCAGCAATCCTGTGTTTATTTGTACGTCCGCTACTATCGCCAACCCATTGGAATTAGCAGAACGGTTAACCGAAACAAATATGACATTAATTGATAACAATGGCGCACCAAGCGGTAGAAAGCATTTTCTTTTTTATAATCCACCTATCATTAACAAGCCGTTAAATATACGTAGAAGCGCTACACTCGAAGCTAGACGCCTTGCTGGTGTGCTTTTGAAAAATAAAATCCAAACCATCGTCTTTGCCCGGAGTAGAGTCAGAGTCGAAATTTTATTAACCTACTTAAAGGAGTTGGTCAAATATCAATTGGGGCCAAAATCAATTCGAGGCTATCGAGGTGGATATTTACCAACGGAACGTCGTGAAATAGAAAAAGGACTGCGAGCAGGTGAAATTTATGGCGTGGTCAGCACAAATGCCCTTGAACTTGGTGTTGACATTGGTCAGCTTCAGGTTTGCATTATGACCGGTTATCCGGGCTCGATTGCAAGCGCTTGGCAGCAGGCGGGAAGAGCAGGACGACGCCATGATGAGTCGCTTGTTATATTAGTTGCAAGCTCGAGTCCGCTTGATCAATATGTGATCCAGCATCCAGATTATTTCTTTAAAAGAAGTCCAGAAACTGCTCGCATCAATCCTGATAATTTAATTATTCTCATAGATCATATGAAATGCGCTGCATATGAACTTCCTTTTAAACAGGGGGATCAGTTTGGTAATGTTGAGACAGAGGAATTACTGGAATATCTAACAGAAGAAAGAATTCTCTATCAAAATGGTGATAAATGGTATTGGATGAATGATTCCTTTCCTGCTCATAACATAAGTCTTCGCTCCGCTTCACAGGAAAATATCGTCATCATTGATCAGTCTGAGACGGGTAGAGCAAGGGTGATTGGTGAAATGGATCGTTTCTCAGCAATGACACTGCTGCATGAAGAAGCGATTTATCTGCATCAGGGAATTCAATTTCAAGTGGAAACACTTGACTGGGAAGAAAAGAAAGCTTTTGTTCGTGAGGTGGAAGTAGATTATTTTACTGATGCAAACCTCGCAGTAGAACTTAAGGTTCTAGACGTAGATAAACAACGGTCAACCACAACTTGGGAGCTAGGCTTTGGGGACGTTAGCGTAAGAGCAATGGCCACTATTTTTAAAAAAATCAAGTTCGAAACCCATGAAAATATTGGTTCCGGTCCAATCCACTTACCTGAAGAGGAACTCCACACAAGCTCAGCGTGGATTTCTTTGCAAAAGGAATTGCAACTATTTAGTGAGGACAGGCTTGAGCAGGGGTTAATCGGCACTGCCCATGCGCTAAAATCAATCGTGCCACTATTTGTGATGTGCGATCCACAGGATATTCACGTTGTTCCTCAGGTGAAAGCAGCACATAATGAAAAGCCGACCATTTTCTTTTATGATCGGTATCCAGGTGGAATAGGCTTAAGTGAAAAAATTTACAGTGGTATTGAATTTGTTTTAACCGAGACAAAAACAATGATTGAGCACTGTCAATGTGAGCAAGGGTGTCCTTCATGCATTGGGACAGATACACTAAATCCAAACGCAAAAAAGGATGTCCTAAAAATATTGAAATTATTTATTGATGTAGGAAATGCCTAGGGGGGAAGGTGCGGAATGTCATTAAAAAACAAATTAAATCGCTTAAAGCCGCACCTTGTAGTTTCTGAAAAGAAAAATGAGGTCCAGAAGGCTTTATTAACTAATAAAGAACAAGAAATTCCGTATATTGAAGAGTGGACAAAGGCTAATGTAAGGCCCTATTATTTTGACAATAGCTATTGCTTAATTCGGGAGGTAACCTACCCGCTAACTCATCAACATGGTAAGTATTGCTTTAAAGATTTATTTACAGTAGTACAGGCGTGGAACAATACAAATATTAAGCATCCATTATCTGCTGAAGGGCACAATCCAAATGAGCTATTTTTCTTCGACACCGAGACGACTGGCTTAGGTGGAGGGGCAGGAAATACGATTTTCTTACTTGGTCACGCAAGTGTTAGTGAAACTCATGTTACCCTTAAACAACATATTCTTCCGCATCCAGGAGCAGAGATTCCGTTGTATCAAAGCTTTTTGGAAAGCGTGGATTATAAGACGCTGGTAACCTATAATGGCAAGGCATTTGACTGGCCACAGGTTAAAACTCGACATACACTAATCCGTGACCATGTGCCGAAGCTTCCGGCATTTGGTCACTTCGATTTGTACCACGCTGCACGGCGAATGTGGAAGCACAAGCTCGATAAGCTTAAGCTTTCTAGGGTTGAGAATGAAGTGCTCGGTTTTGAAAGAAAGGATGATATTCCTGGATTTTTAGCACCTATTATTTATTTTGATTTTATCGAACGGAAAAATCCCGAAGGTTTATTGGGTGTGATAAAGCATAATGAGATGGATATTCTCTCGTTAATTTCCCTGTACATTCATCTATCATTTCAGTTACTTCGACTCGACGGGCAGCAAACGGCTAAGGAAACTTATGAAGTGGGTCGTTGGTATGCTTCGTTAGGTCAATCGGTTCAGGCGAAGCAGGCTTTCAGTGACCTCCTATCGGGAGTAGATGATGTGGACTATCAAGCGATGAACGCTTTAGCCTTTGAATATAAGCGGGAATGTAAGTGGCTGAAGGCAGAAGAGCTTTGGAAAAAGGTAGCGGAAGATGGGCCTCTTTTACTGCAAGTTGAGGCATGTATTGAATTAGCAAAAATCTATGAGCATCGGATCAAAAATATTGAAATGGCCTACACATATTGCGAGAGAGCAAAACAGTCCTGCTCAAAAATTACAGACAAAAAAAAATTAATGAAATACGCAAATGACAGTGACAAACGTATGCTAAGGTTAACAATTAAGCTGGCTAAAGATGGGAACTAACAAGGTGCTAAGCTCTGTAACAAAATATTCACAAATTCATATCAATAATCCAGTCATTCCATATTGAAACGTAATGGTGTGCAGAGTAAAATGTTATCTTGTATGGAATGAATCCATAGGAGAACTTATTTGGAGCTGGTAAAGTGTATAAGGCAATTTTGTTCTTGTTTTTTGTTGTTGTATGTTTGACTGCCATTTTATTTACAAGTTTAAAAGATAGTTTTTATACAATGTTATAAGTAAAAACAATAGGTTAGGCGGAAATGTAGGTAAAAGCGCTATATAAGTGCGATTTTGTCGTTTCTGGCCTATTTTCACTATAAATAGGTATTTTCATTAGTACAAGATATCCTCCTTCAACATAGGCTAGTAATGTAAAGATAGTCAAAGAGAAAGGAGGATCTCTTATGCATCCGATGAATTGTAAGTGTCCAACTTGTGTATTACCAGCGATTGTACATCCTACAAAATGCTGTGTTAATCACACATGTCAAAATTATGTGGTACCTCATATTCACCCACAACACACAACTACTGTAAACCATGAGTTCTATGCACACCAACACTACTTCCCACAAACTCAATCAGTAGTAAATGAAGTGACACATCAACATTTTAATGCTGGCCCTGGACCGATTCCAGGAGGATTCCAAGGCGGTTTTCAAGGTCAAGTACCTCGACCTTTCCCTGGGGTTAGACCTTTTTGGAGATAATTATTTATTGAAAACAAGGGCTTCCTATCTTGAAGCCCTTGTTTGTTTGCGGTTTCTAGCCTAAAATAAAAGAATATAAAATATGAAATAATGTGATTACATAAAAGTTAACAGATAGTTAAAGGGGTTTAATAGGTATGGCTAAGGTGGTTGCAATATCTGGTTATAAACCCTCTGAACTTGGTTTGTTTCAGAAAAATCATCCTGCCATAAGCTTTATCAAGCTAGCGATACGCAGGGAACTGGAGCGTTTTTTGGAGGAAGGCCTAGAGTGGGTTATTATAAGTGGCCAGCTTGGAACAGAACTATGGGCAGCGGAAGTGGTATTTGAATTACAACAGCTGCATCCTGAACTTCAGCTTGGTTTAATTACTCCTTTCTTAAATCAAGAAGAAAATTGGAATGAGCAAAATAAGGAATTATACGAATCGGTTTTAATCGGAGCTGATTTTGTAGATTCTATCACGAAAAAAAAGTATGAGGGACCATGGCAATTTCGTTTAAAAAACCAGTTCTTTTTGGAGAAAAGCGATGCTTTAATTCTATTTTATGATCACGAAAAAGAGGGCGGGCCGAAGTATCTTTACGAAACGGCTCAAAAATATAAAGAAAATCATCCCTATGATCTTCGTTTGTTTGGATTTTATGATTTGCAAATTATCGTGGAGGAATCCCAGCAGGATCAATATTAATTTTCGAAAGGAAATTGACAAAAGTGTACATTTTTGGAACAATATAATGTGATGATAGGGGATACTTGAGGTGAATATGAATTGTCAGATAAATTTAAATTAACTGCGAAAGATATTTTAGAAAAAGAGTTTAAAACAGCAATGCGTGGCTATAAACAGGAAGATGTTGATAAATTTCTTGATCTTATCATTAAAGATTATGAAGCCTTTCATCAGGAAATCGAGGAGCTACAACAGGAAGTTGTTAAGCTTAAAAAGCAATTAGAAGAATCAACACGTCGTCAAAATACTCAACCTCAAGCAGCGGTTGGGACCACTAATTTTGATATCCTAAAACGATTGTCAAATTTAGAAAAGCATGTGTTTGGAAGTAAGCTATACGATTAATAAGAATATCAGTTTTTCTTGTAATTACCATTGCGATTCAATGTAATATTCCATATAATAAGCAATGTACTCTTTAATAACGTTCGGGTAATCGCTGCAGGAAGCTATGCAACCTGTAGAGGAAAGTCCATGCTCGCACGAGCTGAGATGCTCGTAGTGTTCGTGCCTAGCCAATCAATAAGCTAGGGCAGTCGAGATTGCCTCGGCTGACGGCCGGAAAAATGCCTAAGTCCTCATTAGATATGGCATGAGTACCTATAAAAGTGCCACAGTGACGTAGCCTCATCAGAAATGGTGAGGGTGGAACGGGTAAACCCCACGAGCGAGAAACCCAAATAATGGTAGGGGCACTTTCTCTGAGGAATTCAACAAGGAGAAGGACAGATTGGAACCAATCTGTAGATAGATGATTACCACCGGAGTACGAGACTTAGGTCGTTTGCAGTACGATGGCACAGAACATGGCTTACAGAACGTTATTAAAGTCTTTGTATGAGTGTATGGATAATTGGCTCTCCTTTTATGGAGAGCTTTCTTTGTGTATAATGATAAAAGTGAAAGCGTCTTAAAGTGTCACAAAAGTTAGTCATAAAAGACAGTAATTATTATGTTGGATTAAGTAGGGTGGGAAAATGAAAAAATATGATTTAATTGCTACATCGGCGATGGGACTTGAGGCGATTGTTGCCAAGGAAGTCCGCGATTTAGGATATGATTGCAATGTGGAGAATGGTCGCATTTCCTTTAAAGGGGATGGCACGGCGATTGCCCGTAGCAATCTCTGGTTAAGAACAGCTGACCGCATCAAAATAAAAGTGGGCGAGTTTCGGGCTACGAGTTTTGATGAACTATTTGAAAAAACAAAGGCTTTACCATGGGAAGATTTTCTGCCGGAAAATGCAGAATTTCCCGTATCAGGGAAGTCGGTAAAGTCCAAGCTATTCAGTGTATCAGACTGTCAAGCGATAGTTAAAAAAGCAATTGTTGCTCGATTACAAAACCATTATAAGCGGACAACTTGGTTTGAAGAAAATGGACCTAAATATAAGATTGAAGTAGCCTTATTAAAGGATGTCGCTACAATCACAATTGATACTAGTGGAGCAGGATTACATAAACGAGGTTACCGGGCTGATCAGGGGGAAGCGCCATTAAAAGAAACGTTAGCCGCTGCCCTGGTCTTACTCACGAATTGGACAGCGGACCGTCCGTTCATTGATCCATTTTGTGGTTCAGGCACAATCCCGATAGAAGCTGCACTGATTGGTCAAAATATTGCACCGGGCTTCAATCGAGAGTTTATCTCAGAGGATTGGCCGATTATCCCAACATCAGTTTGGGAGCAGGCGAGGAATGAAGCAGAGGATTTAGCAAATTATGATCAACCTTTAATCATTACCGGTTCTGATATCGATCATAGGATGGTTAAAATTGCCGAAGAGAATGCGTTTGAGGCAGGCTTAGGCGATTTAATCACCTTTAAACAGATGAGGGTGCAGGACCTTACCGTCAAGCAAGATTATGGTGTGATTGTAGGGAATCCACCTTATGGTGAACGGCTCGGTGATAAACCAGCCGTTGAACAAATGTACCGAGAAATGGGAAAAGCCTTTGTACCGTTAGACACTTGGTCAATTTACATGTTAACGTCACATCCGGAGTTCGAGAGTCTTTACGGTAAACCAGCAACGAAAAAACGCAAGCTTTTTAACGGTTTTATCAGAACAGATTATTATCAGTATTGGGGAAAACGTCCACCGCGTCCGCAAGAATAGGATTATTTTTCCTTAACATAATATAGAATGTTACGTTATTCAATTACAAGACATAAAGAGGGACTAGCCCAATAGTGGGTAGCCCCTATTTTTTTGGAGGCTAATATGCAAAGTCGTTTACCATTTACATTAACGAAAACTGAATCCTTTTATGAGCGTTTAAATGACTGGATTGGTGATGTTTTTTATGACTACTTACCAGAGGCAGGGTTTGAATTAAGAGATGAACAAATTTATATGGCATTTCAGCTTGAAAAAGCCTTCAAAGATAAAAAGGTAATGTTTGCTGAGGCGGGGGTTGGTACAGGAAAAACAATCGTTTATTTACTGTATGCCCTATGTTATGCAAGGTATACGAATCAGCCAGCGATTATCGCTTGTGCCGATGAAACATTAATAGAGCAAATCGTAAAAAAAGAGGGAGATATTGCGAGGCTGGAAGCAGCTCTAGGATTAACCGTGGATGTCAGACTCGCTAAGGCCCGCGATCAATATTTATGCTTAAATAAGCTAGAATCCAATCAGGTAACTGATACTACAAATACATTTAGTGATATTTATGAATCGCTACCGTCGTTTGTGCATAGTGGTTCTTCAATGCAATCGTTTTCCCCATATGGCGATCGTAAGGACCATCCTGAATTAACTGATGAACAATGGGAGCGTATCGCATGGGACACCCTCCAGGACTGTTTCTCCTGTGATAAGCGCCATCGTTGTGGTCAAACCCTTCATCGTGACTATTACCGAGGTGCTGGAGATTTAATTATTTGCTCACAGGACTTTTTCATGGAGCATGTTTGGACAAGGGAGTCGCGCAGACGTGAGGGCCAGTTACCACTTCTCCCAGAAGGCTGCTGTGTCGTTTTTGATGAAGGACACTTGTTAGAATATGCCGCTCAGAAGGCTTTAACTTATAAATTAACCGAAAAAACCCTTGAAACCTTATTGGAAAAAATTGCAGGCAATGATATCCGTGAAAAAACACTCTATATTATTGAAACAGCGATTATGCAAAGCATGGAATTTTTTAACGGGTTAACAAAATACTCTGAGGATACAATCGGTTCGGAGAAAAAGACGATAATCAAAAATAATCAAATTGTCACCATGGCGAAACAGCTTTTCGACACGCTTAGTTCGTTAGAAGAAGAGTTAGTGTTTGAAAGCGAACTGTTTGTTATTAATGATTATGATTTAAAAATTGTTGAAGAATATTTGGAGCAAATCACATATTCTTTATCGTTGTTTATCGGAAAAACCAATGGCATAACTTGGTTTGAAGAAACCGATGATGAGCGTAGACTTGTCATTATGCCACGTCTAGTTAAAGATATATTAAAGGATGAGATCTTTGCTCAGCGTAAGCCGTTTATTTTCTCATCAGCTACCATGTCTGAAAACAAATCATTTGATTATATTGCTGGTAGCTTGGGAATTGCTGATTATTACTCATTTTCGGTAAATTCACCTTTTGATTATGATGAAAATATGACAATATTCATGCCAGAGTTCGATAAGTATAATTTGGAGGAGCGTTCAGCTTATTGTGTTAGAGAGCTAAACGCTGCAGAAAACGGTACGCTAGTCTTGTTTTCAAATAAAGCAGAGCTTTATTTCTTTAAAGAATACATGACTGGAAAAATTAATAAGCCTATTTACTTCGAAGGGGATGCAGAAATTAGTAAGCTCGTTTCTCTGTTTCAAAATGAACCATCCTCGATACTATGTGCCGTTCACTTATGGGAAGGATTGGATATTCCGGGAGATGCTTTAGGAAACGTTATCCTCTTTTCGTTGCCATATCCTCCGAACGATCCAGTATTTACAGCAAAAAGAGAAGGTTGCAGCCAGCCGTTTTTGGAAGTGGATTTACCTTACATGCTGTTGAGGCTGCGTCAGGGTGTTGGCAGGCTAGTAAGGACCAGCACTGACAAGGGCGCTGTTCATATATTAATTGATAAGGACGTTCATCCTTCTATCATTGAAAAAATAAAAGGGATATTACCAACAACTGTTAATAATGGGTAATTCGCTTAAATAGATGCGATAAAACGTGAAAAAAGCACAGCAAAAGGTATTGTAACCTTGCTGTGCTTTTAGTTTTATTTTTTAGTAAAAGTGATTTTCCAATAGTCTTCCGAAACTTTTTCAGCTGTATATTCAAATCCTTGTGAAGCTAATACGCCATATAGGGGAATAGGTTCAAATGGCGCATGAAGCAAGAAAATATCCTTAGATTGTAAATTGGCAATAGCAGCCATTATTTTTTGAAATGGCTCTTGCTTATTTTTTAAATCCTCGCGTACGTCCATTTCTAAGATTGTGCCTTCCATTTTATCCACTCCTAAACTTTTATTAACAATCCAATCGTAAGCTATTTCCAATGATGACTGAGTGAGGTATATCACTTTGTTGAGTATCTTTTTATTAAGAAACCTTACTGTTATTGACTTTGACTTTATTTTCCATAGTTTACCTGTGTGAAAAATCACACCTCGAAGATGCGGCATCTCACAAAGTTGTCACATCAATGTGTCTAAAATAAGGCAAGTAGATAACAGAAAGGAAGTGAATGGAATGGGAAATCACAAAGGGAAAACAACAAAACCAAAAAACGCACTCTTAAAATCCATTCTTATTACAACATGTATACTTAGCTTTACAGTTTTATTAGTTGGAGGGTTCTGGATCTTTAAAGATATGGCACCACGGCCACTAGAGGTTACCGATGCCGAAGGAGAGGTTATCCTATCTAAAGAATCGATTATGGGGGGACAAGCTGTCTTCCAAAAATATGGTTTGATGGATTATGGAACAGTATTAGGCCATGGCTCTTATATGGGTCCAGATTATACGGCAGAAGCTTTGGAAGTCTATACTAAAGCAATGCAGGATTTTAAAGCAAATGAAACTTATGGCAAAGATTATCAAGATGTAGCAAAAGACGAAAAGACGTTAATTCGTGAAGCGGTTATTGAAGAAATGCGAGAAAACCGCTATGAAGAAAATAAAGATACTCTTGTTTTAACCGATGCTCAAGTGTTTGGGGTCGAAAAGGTTAGAGAGCATTACCATAATGTATTCACAAATGGAGATGGCTGGGGCTTAAAAGCTAATCTCATCAAAGAAGAACACATGCCAGATGGTGAACGTTCTTGGGTATCCTCCGGTGACCAAATTGAACAGATTTCCGATTTCTTTTTCTGGACAGCATGGTTATCTAGTACTGAAAGAATAGACGACGATATTACCTACACTAATAACTGGCCATATTATGAAGATGCCGGTAATGAAATGTCATTCTCTGCGATTTGGTGGAGTGGTGTTAGTGTAACTGTGTTAATTTTATTCGTTGGTATCATATTGTTTGTTTTCTATCGTTACCATCTTGGAATGCAGGAAGCTTACACGCCTGGTAACTTCCCAAAAATTGATATAGCTAAACTACCGGTAACAAATTCACAGTTAAAATCGGGTAAATATTTTGTAATTGTTGCAGTATTATTCTTTATTCAAGCTATGTTTGGAGCATTGCTAGCACACTATTATATTGAGCCTGATAGTTTCTTCGGGATGAAATGGGTATATGATATATTACCGTTTAATATTGCCAAAGGTTATCACCTACAGTTGGCTATTTTCTGGATTGCCACAGCATGGTTAGGGATGGGGATTTTCCTTGCACCATTAGTTGGTGGTCACGAGCCAAAGCGTCAAGGCTTACTAGTTGATATTTTATTCTGGGCATTAGTCGTCCTTGTAGGCGGAAGTATGGTTGGTCAATGGTTAGGTGCAAACGGTTATTTAGGTAATAACTGGTTCTTATTTGGCCACCAAGGCTGGGAGTATTTAGAATTAGGACGTATTTGGCAATTTATTCTTGCAGCTGGTATGTTAATTTGGCTGTATATCGTTTATCGCGGAATTAAGAGCGGACTAAAACGAGAAACGGACAAGGGTGGTTTAATCCATCTATTATTCTACTCAGCAATTGCCGTACCTTTCTTCTATCTTTTCGCATTCTTAATCAATCCAGGTACACACTTTACCTTCGCTGATTACTGGCGCTGGTGGATCATTCACCTTTGGGTAGAGGGAATTTTTGAAGTATTTGCAGTGGTTGTAATCGGATTCTTGATGGTCCAAATGAAGCTTGTTACAAAGAAATCAACAGTTAAAGCATTGTATTTCCAATTGATCTTACTTCTTGGAAGTGGTGTAATTGGAATTGGGCACCATTACTATTATAATGGCTCATCAGAAGCTTGGATTGCTCTAGGTGCAGTGTTCTCAGCATTAGAGGTTATCCCGTTAACTCTATTAATCTTAGAAGCTTATGAACAGTATAAAATGATGCGTGATGGTGGAGCGGACTTCCCATATAAAGGTACATTCTGGTTCTTAATTTCAGTTGCGATTTGGAATCTAGTTGGGGCAGGAGTCCTTGGTTTCCTTATTAACTTACCAGCAGTCAGCTATTTAGAGCACGGTCAATTTTTAACTCCCGCTCACGGTCATGGGGCAATGATGGGTGTGTACGGTATGTTTGCGTGTGCTGTACTTGTCTTCTCTCTAAGAAACATTGTAAAGCCTGAAAAATGGAACGACAAATTCATTAAAATTTCATGTGTTTTACTAAATGTTGGACTAGCCGGTATGATTCTCATTTCCTTGCTTCCGGTTGGATTTATGCAATTAAAAGCAGCTTATGATAATGGTTATGCGTCATCACGTGCTGCATCCTTCTTACAGCAAGATACAGTAGTAAATTTATTAACGATTCGTGCAATTCCGGATACAGTTTTCTTAGTAGGGGTCGTCATTCTTGTCATCTTCTGCTTGAAAGCTTTATTTAATCTCCGTAAAGTTACACATAAAGAAGAAGAGCCACTTCCGGTTAAGGATCTTGCGGTTGACGAAGATTAACATTTCAATTTTAGGAAAAAACCTCCTTTCTTGCTAAAAAGAAAGGAGGTTTTTGTTAACTTTGTCACACACAAGCCCATAACTTTATATTATAATGAAGTTGTTAATGAGACAAACGAAAGGAGTGAGACTTACCAGAAGTCCACACCCTAGGTTGTCTAGTTACTTTATCTATCATGTTCTACCGGAACATTTTTACCTCTCTAATTTCTCTCGGCAACAGCTTATGCTGTTGTCCTTTTTTTGCCTTCTTAAAATCCGTACAATCAATATAAGTCTACTTTAGGTTTCATTATGATAAAATGTTAAGAAAATGCTAAGGGAGGAATTCTTCTTGACAACTAATATTAAACAAATCGAAAAAGACTTCCTTGATTATGTGAAAAAAATGAGCGCATATAACGAAGCGCTTGGCCTCATCTATTGGGATTTACGTACAGGGGCTCCTAAGCAGGGCGTTGAGCAACGTTCAGAAGTGATTGGAATGTTATCATCAGAACTATTTGGGATGTCTACATCGAAGGAAATGGCGGATTTTATCGAAGCACTTTCTAATCAAAATATATCAGAGATTACGGAAAAGATCCTCGAAGAATGTCAAAAGGAATATGATCGCAACAAAAAAATCCCAGCCGAGGAATATAAACAATATGTGATTCTCCAATCGAAAGCCGAGAATGTTTGGGAGGAAGCGAAAGCAAATAAAGATTTTGCTCAATTTCAACCATATTTAGAGCAACTTGTTGAAACAAATAAGCGTTTTATTCAATATTGGGGCTTTGAGGGCAATAAGTACAATACATTGCTAAATTTTTATGAGCCGGGAATGACAGTTGAGGTATTAGATCAAGTTTTTGGCGATTTACGAAAGGAAATAATTCCACTTGTCAAAAAGATAGGTGCTTCAAAAAATCCTCCTCAAACTGACTTCTTGTTTAAGTATTTTTCAAAAGAAAAACAACGTGAAGTTAGCCTAAGAATCTTAGAGCAAATGGGTTATAACTTTCATGCTGGCCGTTTAGATGTTGCTGTTCATCCTTTTGCAACAGGTTTAAATCCTGGAGATGTCCGAATAACAACGAAATATGATGAAAATGATTTTCGGACTGCAGTATTTGGTACCATTCATGAAGGCGGTCATGCTCTTTACGAACAAAATATTTCTAAAGAATTGATTGGAACGCCACTTTGTGATGGGACTTCAATGGGAATTCATGAATCCCAGTCCTTGTTTTATGAAAACTTTGTAGGTAGAAATTTTGCCTTCTGGAAACATAATTATCCATTGCTAAAGCAATATGCTTCAGGACAATTTGATCAGGTAAGCTTGATTGATTTCTACCGAGCAATCAATGAATCGAAACCTTCACTTATTAGAATTGAAGCGGATGAACTAACCTATCCTTTACATATCATGATTCGTTATGAAATTGAAAAAGGTTTATTTAATGATGAAATCAAAGTAAAAGACTTACCGCAAATTTGGAATGATAAATATGAAGAATACTTAGGCATTCGTCCAAAGCATGATGGTGAAGGGGTACTTCAGGATGTACATTGGGCAGGGGGAAGCTTTGGTTATTTTCCATCCTACGCCTTAGGATATATGTACGCAGCCCAATTTAAGAACCAACTGATTAAGGATATTCCAAATTTTGATGAGCTTTTAGCAAATGGACATCTTTCATCAATTAAGGAATGGATGTCGGCACATGTCCATCAATTTGGAAAAATGAAAAAGCCGCTCGAAATCATTAAGGATGTAACCGGGGAAGGCTTGAATGCTCAGCATTTGATAGACTATTTAAATGAGAAATATCATCAAATCTATTCAGATTAAATAAAAAATGCCTTCGGAAAAATTCCGAAGGCATTTTTTATACCGCAGATTACCAAGGTTTGAATCCTGGTGATCCTGGAGGTGAGTTTTGAATGATATCTGTTAATGGCACTGTGTAAGCAAAGATGATTAATAGTGCAGCAACACCAAGCCAAATTTTCCAGTTTTCGAAAATTGCAGGAGTTTCATCTGCATTTTCGCTTACTTCACCCATTGGGAATTCTTGTTCACCTTTAGGTGCAAAGAATGCTAGTCTAATAAAAATGTAAACCATTAGGATTACAGAGATGAATAGGATGCTACCACCAACTGCTTGTGCAATTTGGTAAGGAATCCATTCAGCAGCTTGAGCAGAACCTGCATAATCAGAGAATGCAGAACGACGTGGTGCACCAAGTAAACCTGCTGCGTGCATACCACCAGACATAAATGTCATACCGATTGCCCAAAGTACACCTTGTAGAATACAAAGTTTATTCATTGCTTTAGTTAATATGCGACCAGTTAAGTGTGGTACTAACCAATAAGCAACACCAAAGAATGTTAACATAACAGCTGTTGCAACAGTTAAGTGGAAGTGTCCAGTTACCCAAACTGTGTTATGAACTACTTGGTTCATTTGGTGAGATGCGTTAACCATACCACCAGCACCAGCTGGAATGAATACTAACATACCGATAAATGGAATGATGAAACGAGCGTCTCCCCAAGGAAGCTTTTTCACCCATCCGAATAAACCTTTAGATCCTTTAGAACGACCGAATGTTTCAAATGTTGCGAATAAAGAGAATGCAGTCATTAAAGACGGAATAACAACTAAGAATGTTAATACTACTTGTAAGAATTTCCATGCTGGATCAATACCAGGCTCAGTCAATTGGTGATGGAACCCTACTGGGAATGAGAATAGGATAAAGAGCAAAAACGATAGTCGAGCCAGTGAGTCTGAGAAAATTTTTGCACCAATAACTTTTGGAATAACTGTGTACCAAGCCATATATGCAGGTAATAACCAGAAATATACAAGCGGGTGACCGAAATACCAGAATAATGTACGGCTAACTAAAACGTTAACAGTTGGAACTAGGTTTAATGACCATGGTAATAATTGAATAAGTACAGTTGCAGCAACACCGATAGTAGCAATATACCATAGCATAGTGTTAACAAGAGACATATAAGTCATTAAAGGACTAGTTTTTCCTGGATTAGCTTTACGCCATTTAATATATGTAGCACAAATGGCAGCACCGTCAATCCAGCTACCTACAACTACAAGAGTCAATCCAAGATAATAAAGTGGATGAGCTTGTAATGGTGCATAGAAAGTATATAGTACAGAAGCTTGATTTAATAAAACCATTACGGCAGCCATTGCTGTACCAGCTGTCATTACCCAGAAACCGATCCAAGCAGTTCTTCTAATTCCTTTAGAATATGCTCCAGAAGAATAACTAGTAGCAGCATGTTGGAAGCCCATAATAAAGAATGTTGTTAAGACTAGTCCTAGTAATACACCATGGACAGTTAATACTTGATAATATCCAATACCAGCAGGCAAAGTGAATTTACCTGAACGAACCAAAACTTGTAATAAACCAGCAAGCCCACCAATTGCTAAAGCTGTAAAGGCTACATAAAAGTGAGCCATTGATAATTTTGCATCTTGACGATCAACTTTTAACACTGATGAAATATTCATTATTCAACCACCTCGATTTTAGAAGTCATCATATGATGACCTGAGCCACAGTATTCATTACATAGAATTAGGAATTCACCAGTTTTGTTAAATGTTGAAACATATTCACTGATAAACCCTGGCTCAACCATCATGTTGACGTTTGTTCCTGCTACTTCAAAACCGTGAATAACGTCCTTAGTCGTTACCATTACTTTAACCTTTGACCCTTTAGGAATTTGAACTGCACCTGGATTATAGTTAAACATAGAAGCGACAATTACTAATTCGTAATCCCATTCTTTACCTTCAACTTTGTGTAATCCTGGTTTATCAAACGGCTTAGTTGTATCAACTTTTGCTGGGTCAATTGTATTCAAGCAGCTTGGTGGTTGATTTCCCAAGTAAAATGCACTTACTCCTATTACTGATAAAAATACAATTAACATTGCAATACCGAATGTAAGCCAAACCTTTTCAAACTTATGGATATGCATGGCTTTATTCCCCCTCTCCCTCTTTTACTACAGACGATCAACATACATGAAATAAACTCCGGCCCAAGTACCGATTAGGACTAACGCGACTAAGAAAACGGAAACTAATGTACCTTTTAATTGAGATTCCTCCTCATGCTTAATTGGAGCATTAGTTTTATTTCCAAGTTCCGTTTTCGCCATATCCGCTCACTCCTCTCTTCACAATTTTGAAATATTTAATGATTACACTTACATCATACCGAACAATAGAGAATATTCCATATACTTTGAACGAGTTCACAAAATGTTCAATACTAAAATAAACACTATGGTTATGTTGTAAAATTGATATATAAGTGATTAAAGTCACTTCAATCGTGAAGAATGTGTGAATAAAATGTGAACTAAAGGTGAAAAACTTGTCCTATTTTGGAAAAATGTGAAATGTTTTCAAGGGGTTCCTTGATTTCAAAATTCTGCCAGAATAAAAATGTGATTAAAGAACTTGTAATGAGTGAAAAAACCTGTTTACTATTAAAAATTTACGCATTATAGCAAATTCACAATTTTTTATGGTTAAACACGAACAATAAATTCTATTTTTTTGTAAATGTTAAGTTTTTTGGTTTACAAAGGTAAATTATCTCGATATAATACCTCCATACAACCAAATATTTCACAAACTCATATAATCGCAGGGATATGGCCTGCAAGTTTCTACCGGAATTCCGTAAAAAATCCGACTATGAGTGAGACACTTTACTAGGACATTAATTATTAGTCTTCTTTTTGTATTAGAAAATGAACCTAAAGGTATTGACTCACTCATGATATGAGTGTCTTACCTTTAGGTTTTTTGTTATTTAACAAATTTGCTATCACAACAGGAGGATGAAAGTGGAACTATTAAAACAGAAAATATTACATGAGGGAGTCATTCTGTCAGAATCAGTTTTAAAGGTGGATTCATTTTTAAACCATCAAATTGATCCTCAACTGATGATGGAAATCGGAAATGAGTTTGCAGAACGCTTTAGGAATGATGCTGTTACCAAAATATTAACAATAGAATCATCCGGAATTGCACCAGCAGTGATGGCTGCTTTGAAAATGAACGTACCACTCGTGTTTGCTCGAAAACGAAAATCGTTAACCCTGGTGGAGGATTTACTTTCAAGTCAAGTTCACTCCTTTACCAAACAAGAAACTAATGAAATTTCGGTATCGAAGAAGTATTTAAAGGAAGCGGACAAAGTACTCATCATTGATGATTTTCTTGCCAATGGTCAGGCAGCATTAGGTTTGGCGGATCTTGTCCAAAAAGCAAATGCGGAGGTTGTTGGTTTTGGAATTGTCATCGAGAAGTCATTCCAAAAGGGTGGCGAGCTATTACGCAGTCAGGGGTATAAAGTAGAGTCCTTAGCAGAGATTCAAGCACTCATGGATGGGCAGGTTTTGTTTAATAAGAAAAAAGAAGAGGAGACTCTAACATGACACATCAACCAATAAAAATTGCTTCACTGGCACTTCAACACGTTTTAGCCATGTATGCAGGCGCTGTAATCGTCCCATTAATCGTCGGTGGTGCAATCGGTTTATCTGGAGAACAATTAACATATTTAGTTTCAATTGATATTTTAATGTGTGGCATTGCAACAATTCTTCAGGTTTGGCGCAATCGCTTTTTTGGAATAGGGCTACCGGTTATGCTAGGTTGTACTTTTACTGCCGTTGGTCCGATGATAGCGATAGGAAGTCAATACGGGATCTCAGCTATCTACGGTTCAATTATAGTATCAGGATTGATTGTCGTATTGATTGCGACGTTTTTTGGGAAACTGGCCCGATTTTTCCCGCCAGTTGTGACGGGCTCAGTTGTCATGATAATCGGAATCACGCTCATACCTGTGGCGATGAATAATATGGCTGGTGGCCAAGGGAGCAGTGATTTTGGTTCTTATGCGAATCTAGTTTTGTCATTTGGTACTCTTGGATTTATTTTACTTCTATATAAATTTGCCAAGGGATTTATCCGGTCAATTTCCATTCTTATTGGACTGGTTTTTGGTACTGCAATTGCCTATTTCTTAGGAATGGTGGATTTCTCTTCAGTTAGTGAAGCTTCATGGGTACACCTTCCACGAATGTTCTACTTTGGAACACCTACCTTCGAACTAACACCAATATTAACAATGACACTTGTAGCGATTGTCAGTCTGGTAGAATCAACGGGGGTTTACTTTGCTCTTTCCGATATTTGTAAAAAAGAATTAACAGACCATGAATTAGCAAACGGGTATCGTGCAGAAGGCTTAGCGATTGTTTTAGGTGGATTATTTAATGCTTTCCCGTATACGACCTATTCGCAAAACGTTGGATTATTACAATTATCAGGGGTTAAGACAAAAAACGTCATATATGTAGCTGGTATATTTTTAATCGCATTAGGCTTAGTACCAAAAATTGGTGCGTTGACAACCGTGATTCCTACCCCGGTCCTTGGTGGTGCTATGGTAGCAATGTTCGGTATGGTGATTGCCTATGGAATTAAGATGCTTAGTACAGTTGAGTTTGCATCCCAGGAAAATTTATTAATTATTGCATGCTCGGTTGGAATTGGATTGGGCGTAACAGCTGTCCCAGATTTGTTTGCTAAGCTACCCGAAAACGTTCAAATCTTAACTGATAACGGTATTGTTGCTGGAAGTTTAATGGCCATCATCTTAAATATTGTTTTTAATGTCTTAAAATCAAACAAATCTGTATCCAAGGTAACGTCGCTATCGAAACATAAAGCAGTTTAATAACATGCTCCAACTGTCACCGATTGGAATAAGTTGAATATACTTAACCAAACTGTTTATTTGACTGGAAGTGAAGCTTACGCATGGAAAAGTATTATTGTGATCTGTGCAGAATCTTATATGATGAAGTCAAACCGTGTGATGTTTGTGGAGGGTTGGCTGAAAATAAAATATTAATTGATGTGCAAAAACAATCAGATCATAAGCATAGATGATTTGGTGAGAAAGTTACCTAAGAAATTGGTAATGTTTACATCGTGACCAAACCGGTATTGAAGCTTATAATAAGAATGCACAACAACTTCTTCAAAACGTCCTTGCTTCCTTCATTAATGAGGGAAGTTTTTTTGTTTGATGATTTTAGCACCATCATCAAAGTTGAGTATTTTTCATATAATATTATTAAAATCAAAACCTTATTGAAAATGGTTATCATTTATGATATCATGATAATTGAAAATAATTATCATTACCATTCACCAAAAGGTGGTGCTACATATGTTAACAGTCCTAATCGGTTCAACAATTGTTGGCTATTCCATTCTAATGAAGCACATACTTAATAATGTTACAAAGCCATCCCAAATAAAATAGTATGAAAACAAAAGCTTGAGTATAAAAGACTCGGGCTTTTGTTTTTTCAAAGATAATACATTTTTGTAGGAAAAGTTAGAAAAATCGGATAAAATAAAAGAATATAGAATAAATGGGGGACAAGGGGATTTTTATGGTACAAATTATCGAACAAAAGGAGCAATCTTTACTTGGAAAGATTGCAGTGTTATACGATCTTTTTAAACAGAATCAAGATGAACAAACAGCTAACAGAGCGGAGCAGCTCGCCAAAAAGCTAAGCAAGCAGGAATTTTCGATTGCATTTTGCGGACACTTTTCAGCTGGTAAATCAACGATGATTAACCGACTAGTTGGTGAAAATCTCCTGCCATCAAGCCCGATTCCAACGAGTGCAAACCTAGTAAAGGTAAAAACGGGTGAGGAGTATGCAAAGGTTATTTTTAAAAAGGGGAAACCACGGGTTTATTTAGCACCGTATGATTACGAAAAAGTAAAGACGTATTGTAAAGATGGCGATGAAATCGAAGCGGTCGAAATTAGTCATCAAAATTCAAGTCTTCCTAACAATGTCATCATCATGGATACACCGGGGATTGATTCCACTGATGATGCCCACCGTATTGCAACCGAGTCTGCACTACATTTGGCCGATCTCATTTTTTATGTAATGGATTATAATCACGTCCAATCCGAAGTGAATTTCCTTTTTACAAAAGAATTAACTCAAGCTGGAAAACAATTGTGCTTAGTTATCAATCAAATCGATAAGCACCGTGATGAAGAACTGAGTTACGAAGGATTCCAAAATAGTGTTGTACAATCGTTTGCGTCATGGGGAGTAAGACCTGAGCACATTCTGTATACATCACTTAAATTTCCAGATAATTCTCACAATCAATTTGAAGCATTGCAACAATTGCTTCATGAAAAGATAAATCGACGAGAAGAAAGTTTGCCAGAAACCATTTTACATTCGTTAATTAAATTAACAAATGACCACTTGAAAATCATTAAAGAGCAAGATGAGACATCAATTAATATACTTGAAGGTAAGTTAACAGAACTAACTGAGTCTGAACGACTAGGCCTAAAAGAACGAATTGATCAAATTGAAAAAATGCTTGAGGAGTTAAAGGCAACTGTTGAGCAAAAAAGCTTGGAAATCAACGACGAAGTTGATGAAATCCTTGATAACGCTTATATTATGCCATTTCAAACCCGTGAACTAGCAAAGCAATATCTTGAATCCTGTCAACCTAATTTTAAAGTGGGACTTTTCTTTTCAAAAAATAAAACTGAACAAGAGCGCAATCAAAGACGCGAAAGTTTATTTATTGAGCTAGCTGATAGAGTCAAATCGCAGGTTGAATGGCATTTGCGCCAGCTTGCCTTAAAGATATTAAAAGAAAACAATGCAGAAAAGCCAGAACTAATGGAAGCTGCACAATCAATTCAAGTGACAATCTCTCATGATTTATTAGAAAATAATCTAAAACCAGGGGCAATGCTATCTGGGGAGTATGTATTAAACTATACAAATGATGTGTCAGGTTCCATTAAAAGGCTATCTAGAAATGCTATTTCAATGTGGAAAGAGCTATATTTGCAAGAATTAACAAGAAAAAATGCAATTGCAATGAAAGATGTAAAAAATGAGTTAGAGCAATTGAATGAATGGCAAACAGCAATTGATCAATTAAATTCAATTTTCAATCGCCATGAGCAAACAGAAAAAACGATTAATCAAGCATTAAATGAAGAATTAGATTTCAGCAACTATAAGGAGTTGGCTGATAACTTAGCTCAAGCTCTCGAAGAGGATGTAGAAATTATTCGAGATTCTTTTATAGAAAGTGCGACAGACGAAGCTAAGCTTGAGGTTGAGATTGCCGTGGAAGAGCATCATGTTGATTCAGCACCTGTAATCTCCAAAGAACAGGTTGAGCGAATTGTTTCCCATTTACGTCACTCAGCTAACAAAGTTAAAGCAGTTCCTGGGTTAGAAAAGGTATCAGTAGAATTGAAGCATCGTGCTGATCGACTAGAAAGTCAACAATTTACTGTTGCATTATTTGGTGCTTTCAGTGCCGGAAAATCATCTTTTGCTAATGCTTTAATTGGTGAGAAGATATTACCGGTATCACCAAATCCAACAACAGCAGCGATTAACAGGATTAAACCAGTCGATTCGAAGCATCCACATGGAACAGTGTTAGTAAAATTGAAAAATCCAGATGCATTGCTTGATGATGTAAGACGTTCACTGGAAGTGTTTGATTTTGGTGCTAGAGATTTTACAGATGCCCTTAAAGCTATCGTGAAGGTGTTAGGAACAGAGGAACATTTAGATGCATACAGCAAGGTTCATTACGCTTTCCTACGTGCATTTAATAGTGGATACGCAAACTATGAAGCAAGCTTAGGACAAATCATTGAAACCGATTTGAATGAATTTCGCGATTTCGTTGCCCAGGAGGAAAAGTCATGTTTAGTTGAATGGATTGACGTTTATTACGATTGTCCATTAACTAAAGAAGGAATCACATTGGTTGACACTCCAGGAGCGGATTCTATCAATGCCCGTCATACGAATGTTGCATTTGAATATATCAAATCATCTGACGCGATCTTGTTTGTCACCTATTATAACCATGCATTCTCGAAGGCAGACCGTGAGTTCTTGATTCAATTAGGACGGGTTAAGGACACCTTTGAGCTTGACAAGATGTTCTTTATCATCAACGCGATTGATTTAGCAAGCAGTGATGAAGAAATGTCGCAAGTTATTGAATATGTTAAGGATCAATTAGTTAGCTATGGAATCAGAAAACCAAGCATGTTTGCGATTTCAAGTTTGCTAGCAATTCAAGAAAAAATGGGTCAACTTGATTCGAAAGATTCACGGATAAATATATTCGAAAATGCCTTCTACCACTTTATTTCAGGTGACTTAAAGGAAATGGTAGTCGATGCAGCGAAAGCTGAGCACTCTCGAACCGTGCAAATACTTAATCAAATGATAGCTTCTGCACAAGAAGACAAGTCGGTTAAAGAAAGAAAACGCTTGGCAGCAATTGCAGAACATGAGGAAGTCCACAGCTTTATTGAGCTGCAAAATGCTGACTTCCTGAAAAAACGATTAGTTCAGGAAGCGGATGAACTTCTTTACTACATCAAACAAAGAGTATTCTTCCGTTTTGGCGATTTCTTTAAAGAATCCTTTAATCCTGCTGTTCTGAAGGAGGATGGACGAAATATTAAGAAAACCCTTCAGCATTGCTTGAATGAGTTAATTGAGTCTGTTGGTTATGATTTTACACAAGAAATAAGAGCGACTACTTTAAGACTTGAGGCATATATTAACAAGCTCCTCAAAGAGCGATCAGAGCAATTAGCAACAGAGCTTAAGGAGAAGAATCAATATTTAACTTTCAGCTCATTTGAACCGGAAAAATTGGATGGTTTACAGGTGGAACTTGCATTTCAGTCATTGGATATGAAGCAATTCCAAAAGGCACTCTCTTATTACAAAAATGCGAAAGCATTTTTTGAGAAAAATGAGAAGAAATTTATGCAAGAGGAACTGGAAAAGGTTCTAGAAGATCCGGCAGAACAATATTTACAATTAGAAGGTGAACAAGCAAAAGCGTTCTATCTTGGCGCACTTGAAGCGGAAACAGCAAAATTAATCAGTCATATTTCCGAGCAAGTTGATGAGTATTACAAAGGAATCATTGCCTCACTTAGCGATGAGTTCCCTATTGAAGAGCTACTTGAAATTGAAAAGCAAATTCGCGATTTTAACTAAGTTAGCTTTCACAATAGAGGTTTTAATTAGAAACAGGTGGGCTTATGGCAAATCGATTTCATGCATGTGCTACATGCGTTCATTTCCGTTCAGTAAAAGTTAGTTCAGGTATGAGTTACTTATGTTGTAGGCTGGGTTACACCACCCAGCCTAAGTATCAATTTCAATGCTGGACACCAAAGGAAAATGTTCAGCACTTAATGAAAAAAGAAGGCAAGCAGTAAGCGGAAAAAATATGGCATTGTTATTTTTATGGATTGAGCTGTGTGGCATGATTAATGCGGGCCACACAGCTTTTTTTTAGTTTTGGATGGCAAAAGGAAATAGATTTTAAGCTGCATAAAGGTTTTTGAAGAAATGCCCACCCAACCAGGAAACTCAATCTACAAATATATCTACTTATAAACATTACCATTCTGTTTGTAACTTTAAACGTGTTATAATGTCACTGTTACTCATTTTTGGAGGTACAATATACATGCAAACTGACAATAAAAAACCGAACTTAATGCTTGTCGATGGGATGGCCCTGTTATTTAGAGCCTATTTTGCAACGGCTGTCACAGGACAATTTATGATTAATTCTAAAGGGATACCAACCAATGCGGTGAATGGCTTTGTTAAGCATTTCTTAACTGCAGTATCTAAATTTAAACCTTCTCACGTTGCTGTCTGCTGGGATATGGGCAGTAAAACGTTTCGGACTGAAATGTTCCCTGATTACAAAGCGAATCGTTCAGATGCTCCGGTTGAACTGATCCCGCAATTTGATTTGGTGAAGGAAGTTGTGGCGTCATTTGATATCCCGAATATCGGGATACCGGGATATGAAGCTGATGATTGCATTGGAACTATTGCAAAAAGCACTGGCGGAGAAGCAAATGTTCATATATTAACTGGTGATCAAGATATCCTTCAGCTCATTGATGAAAATATTTATGTCATTCTATTGAAAAAGGGCTTTGGAAATTACCTTGTTCATTCGAAGGATACATTCTACGAGGAAAAGGGAATAACGCCACGTCAAATGATTGATTTAAAGGCGCTAATGGGAGATCCTAGCGATAATTACCCTGGCGTTAAAGGTATAGGTGAAAAAACGGCATTAAAGCTGCTTACTCAATTTCAGGATGTTGATGGAATCGTCGCTAACCTCCATCAATTGACTAAAACACAAAAAACTAAAATTGAGCAGGATATGGAAATGCTATATTTAAGCCGAAAATTAGCTGAGATTAAGTGTGACGTTCCACTTACACATAATATGGACGAAGCATTATTGAAATTTGATCAAGAAAAAGTACTTTCAAAGTTTGAAGAAGTGGAAATGCGTGGATTGCAACGATTCTTAAATTTTGATGAACAATTCGCAGGATAAATAAAAAAGATTGAAGGGCGCCACCCAAGAAAGATTGGATGGTGCCCTTCTTATTTAATAATTTATTATGTCTTTCCAATGTCTTTTTAAGAACTTTTATCTAGGAGTCGGCGATAGGTCTACCTCATTGTCAAAATCTTCATGGAAATAGATTTGATTGATTGGGTGAATTTCACCGTTGTAAATTTCAAAAACTTTCCATAGATTTCCGTTCTGATTAGCTGGAACATAAAAGGTATTGAGTAAGCTTTCCCCGTTATAGACCTCAACCTTAGCGCCTGAATTGGAAAGTACTTGGTCATTTTCCTCTTCATCTGTATATTTATGAACCCCATAAACATAAATACCATCACTGATATGTTTTATGACTGTCACTGTTTCTGGTCCGTATGAATCAGTATCATCCTCATCAAGAATGATTTCATTCAATTCATCAGAATAGCTCTGATTACTATAATAAACAACAAAGCGGTCACCATCAGCTGTCGGACCATTCAAGTGTGAATCTAAATCTTCAGGATTGCCTCCCCAAGTCAATACGATTCGAAGTCCCTCACCAAATACAGGGGAAACAGCAGCATTTAAATCCCCGATACTCTGTTTACCAATTACTTGGATTACTTTTGTGGTAGTAATGAAGCCATCTCCACTAATTTCAATGGTATAGGTTCCTTCAAGTAGTTCAATTTCATAGGAACCCTCTTCATTTGTCGTTACTGTACCTACAACTTCTCCAGTGGTGTTATTTTCACCTTCACGGAATTTTAGGGTTAGCCCCTCGACTCCTTCTCCATCAATTGCATTTGTAATAGTTCCAGAAATAGTGCCAGGAGCTGGAGGTTCTTCCATTGTAGCTTCAACTGTTGCTTGTACAACGAATTCTTTATTATTTACTACTAATTTATGGGAAACAGAAGCGGTCGCCAACTGTGGCTCAGCTTGGGTTTCAGCTTTTGGCGCTGATGCTGAAGGAAGTAGTAATGCTAAAGCGAGTAGGGCAAATAATTCTTTTTTAATACTCTTTTTCCGGAGTCCACGAATCCCAATTGTTAGTACTCCAGCTGATAATCCGAGCAGAATATAATAGCCAACGAGATTGGTGTCATCACCTGTTTCTGGCGCTACGGTTGCAGTAGGTTTCACAGTAACTGGTGTAACAACTGGTAAAGTAATTGTATCATCCACCTCAGTCGGTGGAGGTGTTACAGGAGTGGTTGGAACAGGAAGTTTTGCTTTGAATTCTAAATTTACATTAGTGGCAGGGGTGATTTTGTCTAAATTCCAAATGATCTTGTTACCTTCTACTTTGAGGTCTTGGTTTATCAAAGTTAAACCTTCGGGAATCGTGCTCGTCACAACAACATTTTTCGCTATTAAATCGGAAAGATTTGAAATGTTAAGTTTATATGTTACTTCATCACCTTCAGAGTATGCTTCTTTATCTGTTGTAACATCGATTTTGAGTAAGGATGAATCTTCTGCGAAGACTGTTTGAGTTATCAAAAAACAAAATAGGAATGAGAAGAATACTAATAATTTGGATTGTAATTTCATATTAATTTCCTCACTTTATTAATTTTGCATGGATTATTAAACGTTCATCGCTATTGCTCCTTGTGCATGTAGATAATGTGAGAATATAATCTTCTTCCTTAATATGTGTTTTTGTCTTTATGTCAGAACTTTTGTTAATGGAATCTAAGAAGGATAAAAAATCATCATTACTCTGGAATTTCGTTTTCATCCAGTTTAGATTGGTTGTTTCATATACAGAAAATATATCCCAAGTGTATGTATGTTCAGTGAGGTGGGTATCCAATGTAAACCTTTTATGATTTTCATAGAAGTCTTGGTCGAGGAAGTTATTCAGGCTGCCAAACATGCTTTTATCCTTCATGTTGTGTCCATAAATGATGGTATTTTTGTCGAGGTTTTTAAGAGAATTTTGTGAATCCATGAAGATTGCCCCGGCAAAGTCAGGGTCTTGATAAAAATTATGGCTGAGATAGAAGTTGTTATCGTCTCCCTTTACGATGGGGTAGTTGATGGTAGTGTCCGAAATGTCAATCCATCCGACATAATCTTTGTTAAGCTTGAGTAGTTCAGCGTGATGATTTTTTTGTTCAGAAGCGTTGGTAGATTTTTCGTAAATAATTCGGAGCTTATCATACTTACGTGCTGATTCCTGGTATTGAATTTGTTGGTGAGAAATGCTGTAAATTGAAAAAGCAACACCAGCAAAACCAATAAATACTAAAAAAACCAGAAATACTTTTCTAATAATAAAATCACCTCCTATAGTTGACTCACAGAATTACTCTCAAATAATGGTAATCCTATGTATTAATTATAAATCTACCATTTGATATTACAAGTATTATTCAGAGATAATAGAAAATGTTTGGAAAGTTGAAACGATTTTCCCTATATTTGGAAAAATAAGCACAGACTGTTATGTTCTGCATATAAATGCCTGTAGCAAATTAATGGAGGGAACATTTCAATGAATGCTAATTCAACTAACAGCGTCCTTGATGAAAATGATTGCATCGATTCATCTTTACAACTACATTTGACTGAAACGATTATTGAAGCTATAAAAAGAAAGGCAAGCGCTATTGATTTTTATAGTCGTCTTGCCAATATTGCGCCAAATCAAAGTCATAAAAATGAAGTTTTATTAATTTTAGAGGATGAAAAAGCTCACTGTCACCAGTTGAATGACCAATATCTCACTTTAACTGGGAAGCAACCTGCGTATGAACTTGATACAACTATTCCTTTTCAAACATACCAAGAAGGGTTGGAAAAGGGATATCAGGAGAAACTCAGAGCTTATCAAGGAGACAGAAATGCAACTCAATTAGCCCAAACTTCTTCTGTGAGTGAAGTGTTTCACCAAATATGTCTTGATGAACTTGACCATGCTAAACAATTAGAATTATTACATTACTCAATTGATGAGAGGCAACAACCATTAACCGATTTTGGGCCAAACCCATTTGTTGTAAATATCGATGATGTTACTGAAGCTAATAATACGTTCCGGACGGCGTTATGGACAGGTAGACATTTACAAGTCACTTTAATGAGTATCGGTGTGGGTGAGGATATTGGTGTTGAAATGCATCCCAATCTAGATCAATTTCTCCGATTAGAACAAGGGCAAGGATTAGTGAAAATGGGGAGTCGTCAAAATCAATTAACATTTCAAAGAGAAGTAAGCGATGATTTTGCGATTATCGTGCCCGCTGGTACATGGCATAATTTAACCAACACAGGTAATATACCCCTTAAGCTATATTCTATCTATGCTCCACCACAGCATCCAAGAGGCACAGTTCATAAAACAAAAGCAGAAGCAATGGCTGCAGAAGCAAATCATTGAAGCTAGGGTTTGACTGGTAATTATATATGAGAATGGTAAGATAGGATTATAGCATAATCAGAATATATCGGATATTAAAGCTGTCAGCTTATGAAAAACTCCTTTTGTCGAAAATATTTTTCACAAGGGAGTTTTTTGGTTCTGCATTTGAGAAACAGGTAACAAATTTTCGTGCGTTGTGGAGGGAAATACATATGCTTGGAAATTTAATTATTTTAGGCTTAATCTTTGTTGAGATAGCTTTTGTTGTGTGGGGAATACGGAAGAAATCTAACTTAAGTAAGGAAAAATCGTTAGTGCAAATTACGCTATTTCTACTTTTTTTCATACTAGTACTTACTCCATTTATTGATTGGGGCTTTGCATGGTACATGATAGGCATAGTTTTAGGAATTCAGGCATTGGTTGGCATATACAATCTGGTGTGTAAGAAGGAAAATATTTCAAAGAAACCTATACGAATTGTTGTTGGTTTTATCGGCCGTGTGATGTTAATAGTTATGGCAGTCTTGCCAGTACAATTATTTCCCCAATATGATCAAATTGAACCTACAGGAGATTACAAAGTTTTAACTAAAAACTACACGTTGACGGATTTATCCAGAAAAGAAGAATTTACTGAGGATGCAAATGACAATCGTAATGTAACAATACAGTTTTGGTATCCTGATGTGAAAGCTCATTCGGAAGCATTCCCATTAGTGATTTTTTCCCATGGTGCCTTTGGTTTACGAAGTAGTAACTATTCCACTTATCAAGAATTGGCAAGCAACGGATATGTCGTATGTAGTATTGATCATACCTACCATGCTTTCATGACTGAACAAACTGATGGAAAAAGAATTATTACGAATATGGATTTTATGAATGATGCAATGATGGCACAAAATGGAGAATTATCCGAGAAGGAAATTTACCAGCTTGAACAAGATTGGATGGAGCTACGAACAGGGGATATGGCTTTTGTTTTAGATTACGTAAAGGAACATGTTAAAGCTGACAATGATGAAACAATCTATAGCTTGATTGATCTTGACCATATTGGTACCTTTGGACATTCATTAGGTGGTGCAACCTCTGCGCAAATAGGCCGTGAGGATGCAGATGTCGATGCAGTAGTGGTCATCGACGGAACAATGCTAGGGGAAATCATCGACTTTAAGGATGGTAAAACCGTCATAACAAATGAACCCTATCCAAAGCCTATCTTAAATTTATTCGCTGAAGGTCATTATCAAGAGGCGAAAAAGGATTCGGAATATGCTAATACAGTTGCAATGAAAAATGCAATAGATTCCTATCAGGTCGTCATTGAAGGGTCTGACCATATGAATTTTACGGATTTACCTATTATCTCTCCCATTTTAGCAGGAATGTTAGGAACTGGTTCTATTGATGCTAGAGAGTGCATTCAGACAACTAATAATATAATTCTCCAGTTTTTTGATAAATATTTAAAATCGGAACAAATCAAAATTCAAAAGGAACAAGTTTTTAAAGTAATATAATCAAATCGAAAAACTGCCGAATATGAATCGGCAGTTTTTTTGTGAGAAAACATCTGCACTTACCATTACCTCTTTGTATTCGATTTTTTCGCAAAATTCTCCAATTGGCTTTTTGGCTCTTCTGAGAACTCTGCATCCTGGCCATAGCCCTGTGGGTTTACACCAGGAGCTTTAGTGCCGCGGTTCTTATGTCTTTGTCTGCCCACTTTTGAATCACCTCCATATTTGGGGTTGGTAATATCTAACCACATTTATAATGTTCCCTTTCAGAATAAATCAACTCATGTTTCTTCACACTAAACATGAGGTGAACAGGATGAATAAAGGGGTAATCATTGCATTACTTAGCATGGGACTTGCCCAGGGTATGAAAATACCACTTCATTACCGTAAAACAGGGAAATGGAAGCCGGAAATATTCTTCCAAACGGGCGGAATGCCTAGTTCCCATTCAGCAGGCGTGACTTCACTTACAACGTATATTGCTTTAAAAAGAGGTTTCCCGACAATTGATTTTGCTCTATCACTTATATATGGGCTCATTGTGATGTATGATGCCCAAGGTGTACGTAGACAAGCGGGTGAATTAACTTTAAAGGTTAATGATTTACATGAGCTGGTCGAAAAAATCAACAAGGATGAAAGTGTAGCTTTCGAAGAAGAGCCACCTAAAAAGCTTAAAGAAGTCCTTGGTCACGAACCTGAGGAAGTGATTGGCGGTGCGTTATTTGGGGTTTTAACTGGAGCGATGGGCTATCTCCTCGGAAAAAACGATAGAAAAATGTCGAAATTTAAGATATTATAAATAGGTATTTAGTTGTAGGGAGAGGGTTGGTCGAGTCAGTGCAAACCGTAAATGAGTACATTAGCTTTTTGCAAGGAAAGGGTTTTCAATTTCAAGAGGATGCTATCGGTTTTATAAATTTTGGAAAAACTTACACGAACTCCTCAGATGAATTAGTGATTGCTGCAATTGAGTTAACACTAAAAGCTCAACGCCAGTTTGAAGGCAGTTTTTTTATCTCACTGTTGGAAACATTTTCTGCAAATGAAGTGAAGACCCGAAAAGAAGCCATACTTTTTGTGAAAAAGAAGGAATTAATCTCCATATAAAATAAGCAAGCGGAGGGAAAACGAAAACGTTTCTCATCGCTTGCTATTTTTGATTGTTGTTATGCTGCTTTATTTCTTTTTTCCCACTTAAAAAATTTCCCCATTGGTAACTCAGCCAAAATCATCCCAATAAAAATGAATACACAGCCAAATATTGCACCACTAGAGAGGCGTTCACCTCCCCAGAAGTATGCGGTAATAGCAGCAAACACTGGTTCAAGCGCAAAAATTAACGCTACATGGGTTGCAGACGTATACTTTTGAAACGCTGTCTGCGCAAAAAACGCTAACGCGGTTGCGAAAATTGAAGTGACAAGCAAAGCGACAACAACATCGTTTTTAAACAAAATATCTGGCTGTAGTGCTTTTGGCCAATCTTCGAATAAAAACGCAGAAATAAGTGAAAAAATGGAAACTGTGGTAATTTGCACCACTGTTAATAATAAAGTAGGATAAGAAGAGCTATATTTTCCCGTGACAATGATTTGTAATGCAAAGCTTACTGCACATAGGAGTACGAGAAAATCACCAAGGTTAAGACTAGTTGAACCGGTCATTGTTAATAAATACAACCCGGTTGTCGCCAAAAAGACGCCAATCATTGCGTTCATTCCTGGACGCTGTTTTAACAGAACAACAGAGAATAAAGGGACTAGTACAACAGAAAGACCAGTAATAAATCCGGCATTCGATGAGGTTGTATACAATAATCCCATTGTTTGAGTAGCATAGCCAAAAAAGAGCCACATGCCCATAATCACTCCAGAAACCAAAAGCTTGTGATTATAGTAGGCTAATTGATCTTTCTTGAATGCAAAAAGCACTATTCCTAAAATAATTGAAGCCATTAAAAAGCGAACACCATTGAAGGTTAACGGTGGTAAAAATGATATGGCATTTTGTACTAATACGAAGGTTGCTCCCCAAACGAGAGCTACGAGCATTAAGCTAAAATCAGCAATAATAGATTTTTTCATGAAACACCTCTAAATATCGATTTCATATATGCCTGGGGAAAAGAATTAATCCTTATTATTCAGTCTAATGGCAGCACGAGCTAGCTCATCTGCTTGCCGATTTTGTGCAGAAGGGATCCATTTCATAAAAAATAAATCGAACTGCTTAGTTAACTCAAGGGCTTTCTCCAATAGAGGGGCGAATTGCTTGTTCTTAACGAACTCCTTTTCGACCGCTCGATTGACTAGCTCTGAATCTGTTCGGAACGACACAACCTTGTAGCCATTTGAGATGCAAATTTCTAACGCCTTAATAAAGGCATAATATTCAGCTTCATGATTACTCATACTTCCGAGAGGAATCGAATGCTTTTCAACAACACCGTTCCCTTTTATAAAAATTCCTGCACCACTGGGTCCTGGATTACCTGCACTTGCTCCGTCTATATAGATTTCAAACAATGTAATATTCCTCCATTTAAGCGTAAACTAAAGGTAAGTTTAACATAAAAATATGTCCTATATGAAAGGGAATGAATTATCATTTGTTATTTTGCAATAAAAAATGAAGAGGGGATAAGTTATGAAATACAAAATTGAATGGAAATATAAGGGGAAAGGAATTCCTCCGGTACAATTTGATTCAGATCTGTTGACAGGTGAGGTTGCTCTTCAGATAGGAGAGGAGTTAGAAAAAACAGGAAAAGCTATCGAAATAACTTTCTATGATGAAATGGGGACAGACTGGAATTTAAAGCAATTACGCAAATTATTAGCTGAAGCCGAAGAGGAAGCAAATGACATTTTGGTATATTTTGACGGAGGTTTTCAAAAAGAAAGCAATCGAGCAGGGCTTGGAGTGGTGATATACTATCATCAAGGTAAAAAGAAATATCGGATACGGGTCAATGAGGTATTTGATGAAATGGAAAATAATAATGAAGCAGAATATGCTGCATTTTATTTTGCTTTAAATATTTTAGAAGAAATGGGCGTCTATCGCTTGCCTTGTGAGTTCAAAGGAGATTCACAGGTTGTTTTAAAACAGTTAGAAGGAGAATGGCCTTGTTTTGAGGAAAATCTTAATCGTTGGCTTGACCGTATTGAGGAAAAGTTGAAAAAACTTGCGATTAAGCCAAAATATTCACCGATTCCGAGAAATGAGAATAAAGAAGCGGATAAATTAGCGACTCAAGCACTAGAGGGCAAAATGGTCCAAAGCAAAATGCAAATTATATAAACAGCGTTGAAAGGTGTGAATTCTCGGATGCGAAAGCAACTATTCCAAGAGCTAGAGCAGCTAATGAAACACTACTGTGATGGCTGCTTTTTGCATAAGCATATAAAAAATAATCATGGGAGAAGGAAAGCACATCGTTTTTGTATATCGGAATGTACGGTGGGTGAAAAAATCAAAGGCTATGGAAATAAGCTATCTTAACGATGTTTGTATTTTGAAATAAGAAAAGGCTGGCAATTTGCCAGCCTGTGTTAATCTATTTTTGATTATTAACTTAAAGTTTTACCACATTTGCAGCTTGTGGCCCACGGTTACCTTCTACGATTTCGAAAGAAACTTCTTGGCCTTCTTCTAAAGCTTTATAGCCTTCACCTTGAATAGCTGAATAGTGAACGAAAACATCGTCTCCACCTTCAACTTCGATAAATCCATAGCCTTTTTCATTGTTGAACCATTTAACTTTACCGTTTTGCATAATTCGATTTCCTCCTAAGCCTGTCAAGACACCAAATAGTATCTTAGATAAATATTATCATAGAACGGAATTATTCCACGGTTTTATTTTACAAAACCGGTAATAAATTCTGTTAATGATGTTTTAAATATACATGAGAAAATGGCTTCAGTCAAGGGATGAAAACGCTTTAAAAGCTTATCCGACAACATCGGACAAAGTATTTACTGAAAATAAAGAAAAATCAGATATTAAAATTATGATTTGCATAGTATAATAATAAAACAGAAAGGTTGTTCCAGATAAATGGCAACTGTTATCGTGCAACCGTTTTCATAATAGTTAGCTAGATTTAGAAAAAGATCAAAAGCTTTGATATTGATCTAAGAGGGTGAGGGTGAATTATGTATCGGATATCAATTGAAGAAGAAAAATGGATTGTTCGCTTTTCTCCGCATCTTTCAATAGACAAGGATGAAAGAGAAGCGATTGTGGCTCCATTACTACAAATTGGAAATGCTCTGGACAAATTTGGCCATGGAGATTCATTTGTCATAATGAATGAAAAGATTGGCATGATTGTTTGCAGGGTAGAAAAAATTCCTTCGCTCATATTAATCATTTCGGCGGTTGTTCCAAAAGAAAACTGGTATGTCCAACACAACCAATCCATAATGAAGTACAATTCTCAGCGGAATTAAATATTAAAACATAAGCCAGCATTGGAGGTGCTGGTTTTTTGTTACTTCTCAATTACTTTCCAAGAAAAATTCTTTTGCGCAAACTTAGAAATATCCTTACAATAAAAAATATATGAATCTAGAAGTTAAGGAGTATCAGGGATGAAACTCATAATCGCTGAAAAGCCAGATCAAGGGCTAACGTTGGCTTCCGTATTTAAAATTAAAAAACAGCAGGGTTTTATTGAAATATTGCCGAATGATATTTTTACTAATGGAGCATTTGTCACCTGGGCAGTAGGGCATGTATGTCAACTCGTTTCACCAGAAAAATATGATTCTACTTGGAAAAAGTGGTCATTGGACACGTTGCCGATTATTCCGTCTCAATTTCAATATGAAGTAACAAAGGATAAAGCTAAACAGTTTGGTATTATTAAGAAATTAGTGAATGACACAAGAGTTAGTTCGATTATTCATGCAGGAGACGCCGGTCGTGAAGGGGAACTAATTATTCGCAACATCTTACGATTAACTAATTGTCGTAAGCCGATGCAAAGGCTGTGGATTTCGTCATTGACTCCTAAATCAATTAAGGATGGATTTCAGTCATTGTTAGCTGAAGCTGACACTCGCAATCTCTATTTCGAAGCTTATACGAGAGCTTGTGCAGATTGGGTCGTTGGAATGAATGCGTCGCGACTATACAGCTTACTTTTACAAAAACGGGGTTTTTCAGATGTGTTTTCAGTAGGAAGAGTTCAAACACCTACGCTCGCTTTAATCGTGAAAAGAGAACACGAAATAGAAAACTTTGTGTCCGAGCCGTTTTGGGAAGTCCAAGCACATTTTGCTGTAGAGGGAAAGAAATATACTGGCAAATGGGAAAAGGATGGAGAAACACGGATTAAAACAAAAGAGATGGCAGAAAAAATCGCTGCATTTTGTCAAAATAAACAAGCAGAAATCGCTGATGTAAAGGCTGAGAAAAAAGAATTTATGCCCCCCCTTTTATACAATCTTTCCGCTCTTCAAGCAGATGCAAACCGCAAATATAAATTTCCACCCAAAAAAACATTGGATGTTTTGCAAAAGCTTTATCAAAAAGGGATTGTTTCATACCCTAGGTCTGATTCTAGGTATGTAACTAAGGGAGAAGCTGAAACCTTTCCTGAAACGTTGAGAAAAATTGGGGCGACTCAGGATTATGGAGAGTATTTTCCGCTACCTATTGCGACGATTGCTGAAAATAAACGCTATGTTAACGATAAGAAGGTAACGGATCACTACGCCATTATTCCTACTGAACAGGTTCCTAATTTGAACAAGTTAACACCTGATGAAAAGCTATTATACGATATGGTTGTTCGCAGTTTAATCGCAGCTCACTACGGCAAAGCAATCACTGAATATACAACAGTAAAAACGCTAGTCGATGGCCGGGCAGAGTTTATCTCTAAAGGGAAGGTTGAACTTGAGCAAGGCTGGAAGAAGGTGATTCCTCATAAGGAAAAGGATGGAGAACCTGAGCTACCGCATTTGCAGCAGGGCGAACAAGGAACTGTAAAAAAGGTTGTTGTAAAGGAAAGTGCCACGCAACCACCTAAACGATATACAGAAGGACAATTAATCACCTTAATGAAAACCGCTGGGAAGCATATAGAGGATAAAGAGCTGGAAAAAGTTCTGATGAAAACAGAAGGTTTAGGAACAGAAGCAACGCGTGCCGGTATTATTACGATGCTGAAGGACCGGAAATATATTGATATAAAAAAGAACCTAGTATACGCAACCGCGAAAGCAAAAATCCTAATTTCAGCTGTTGGAAAACAAATCTTAGCTTCTCCAGAAATGACTGCTAAATGGGAGCAACGGCTCAAGGAAATTTCAGAAGGAGCCGCCTCTCCAAAGCAGTTTATGGAGCAAACAAATAAAATGGTCAGTCATTTAATCCAATCTAGCGCAAGTGAATCTCAAGCTTGGCTGTTTACTGATGAGGATCAACAGGCGTTTGTCCCACGAGAAATGAAGCAGAAGCGTGTGACAAAGCTTGGTCAATGTAAAAAATGTGACGGATCTGTTATTGATAAGGGGACGTTTTACGGTTGTTCGAATTACAGTAAAACGAAGTGTAATTTTACATTATCAAAAAAACTTCTCGGTAAAACCATTACGCAGCAACACGTGAAGAAACTATTGAAGGATGGTCTGACCGACGTCATTGAAGGCTTTACTGGAAAAGAAAAAGTCTTTAACGCCAAACTTGCATATGATGAGAAACAACATAAGCTAATTTTTGTTTTTGATGAACAAACGGTGAAAGAATAAGCTGGATATAGGGTCTGTACCTTGTCAGTCCTTACCACTTATAGTAAACTTTTCATGATGAGTGATTGGGGAGGGTATCGGATGCCGACACCAAGTATGGAAGATTATATAGAACAGATTTATAAGCTTATTGAAGAGAAAGGCTACGCTCGTGTTTCTGACATTGCTGAAGCGCTTTCTGTCCACCCTTCTTCTGTAACGAAAATGGTTCAAAAGCTTGATAAGGATGAATATTTAATTTACGAAAAATATAGAGGTTTAGTATTAACGAAGAAAGGCCATAAAACTGGTCAACGCCTACTTTACCGCCATGAACTGCTTGAACAGTTCTTGCGGATTATCGGCGTAAAGGAAGAAAATATCTATCACGATGTTGAGGGGATTGAACATCACTTGAGCTGGGATGCGATTGAGCGTGTCGGTGATTTAGTTCAATTTTTTGAAGAGGACGAAAAAAGAACACGTGATTTACTAAACATTCAAAAGCATAATCAACAATCAGAAAGTGATCAATAATCATTGGGGCTAACTCATTTCGAGTTAGCCTCTTTTATATCTTCATACTCCTCATAAATAAAAAAGGAAATAACTATGCTTTAGCGAATTATTTATTAAATAATCAAAATATTCAATAAAAGGAAATGAGGGTTCAAATGAAGGATTTTTATTGGGTTGAGGCAGCAGAAAAGGAATGGAATACTAGAGCAAATTCCTGGCATTCCCAAAGTAAGGAAATGTGGGAAACAGGGAGCCGAAAGGATATTGTTCTTTTTTTTAAGCAGTATGTAAATCGTGGTGCTCGTGTAGTCGATTTAGGCTGTGGAGATGGCTATGGATCATATAAATTGGCAAAAGCGGGATATGCAGTCACAGGAATTGATGTTTCTGAAGAAATGATAGAAAAAGCAAATAGCTTGGCTCAACCTAATTTACTTCAGTTCACTAAAGGTGATATCGCAAAAATTGATGTACCAGATTATCACTATGATGCTGTTATTGCAATCAATTCACTAGAATGGACGGAAAGCCCGCTTCAGGTGCTAGAGGAAATGAAAAGGGTAGTAAAACCCGGAGGCAAAGCATGTGTAGGGATTTTAGGTCCAACTGCTGCGCCAAGGGAAAATAGTTATCGGCGTTTATATGGTGCGCCCGTTGTATGTAATACGATTATGCCGTGGGAATTTGAGCGACTTGCTGAAGAAAACGGCTGGAGAAAGACTGCTGAACTAGGAGTATATAAACGTGATACAGAAAAGCTTTCTAAGAGCTCTCTGACGAAGGAAATTAGACAAGCTTTAACCTTCATGACTGTATTTATGCTTGAATTGGATTAGTAAGTTTGTCAGAAATGTGGAAACGTCAAATAAACTAGTGATTTTGGCAAATAAAACGCGAAATCGGCAAATAAACAACTTAAACTATCACATCTAACAAAAAAGAGCTCCGTCTATTCGACGGAGCTTAATTTCTTACCCTTTCATGACCACTCGAACGGTGTTTCTTGGTATACATAATAATTTAACCAGTTTGAAAATAGTAAATGCGCATGAGATCTCCAGCGATTCAAAGGCATTTCTTCCGGATTATCGTTTGGAAAATAGTGCTTTGGCTTGACCAATAGCCCTTTTTGAAGATCACGTTGGTATTCCTCGGCGAGTGTACCTGTATCGTATTCCAAATGACCAGTAACCATGATTTGTTTTCCGTTGTTGGCACTAACAATGAATGGTCCAGCTTCTTCTGAATAAGATAATAGCTTTAATTCAGGATGGTCGATTATTTCAGCCTGTGATACATCTGTATAACGGGAATGCGGAGCTAAAAATTCATCATCAAAGCCTCGCAACAGTTTTTCAGTTCGATCGTTAACCTTATGTGTAAATACTCCAGTGCATTTGGCTGGTAATTCAAATTTACCAATCCCAAAATGATAGTAAAGGGCCGCCTGTGCTCCCCAGCAAATATGCAATGTCGATGTGACATTCGTTTTTGACCAGTCCATAATCTCAGTTAATTCTTGCCAGTAATTAACATCTTCGAAGGAGAGATGTTCAATCGGCGCACCGGTAATAATCATCCCATCAAATTTACGATGCTTGATTTCTGAAAAAATAGTATAAAATTGGTCGAGGTGATATTTACTGGTATTTTTCGAAACATGAGTGGCTGTTTTTAAAAAGGTAATATTAATTTGTAACGGAGTATTTCCAATCAAACGAAGTAATTGTGCCTCAGTTCTTTCCTTTTCCGGCATTAAGTTTAAAATTAGTATATTAAGTGGGCGAATATCTTGCTGCATAGCCCGGTAATCATCCATAACAAAAATATTTTCTGCCTCTAATACTTCTCTGGCAGGAAGCTTCTTTGGTAATGTGATTGGCAAATGATCATCCCCTAGTACGAAAATTCAATTAGTTCTATTATATAGAAAATATAAACTACTTTTCAATCATTTAATATTGAAGGTATTGTTGTAGAAATTTTTCAATAGAAGTTCGTGATTAATGGTAAAATATAATAGCACATATTTGACACCATCCTGGGGGAATTGACGATGACAGTACATACAAAACAAACAAAACATAAAACTGATATAGAAATTGCCCAACAAGCATCAATGAAACATATTAGTGAAATAGCTGCAAGTCTTGGTCTTGACGAAAATGACCTTGAGTTGTTTGGAAAATATAAGGCAAAGCTTTCGAACAATGGATTAGCAAAATTACATACAAAAGAAACAGGAAAAGTCATTTTAGTAACCTCTATCAATCCAACACCTGCTGGGGAGGGGAAGTCCACGGTAACTGTTGGACTTGGTGATGCACTTCATTCCCTTGGTAAAAAGGTTGTAATCGCGATGCGTGAGCCTTCACTAGGTCCGACCTTAGGCCTAAAAGGAGGTGCAACCGGAGGGGGTTATGCCCAGGTTGTACCGATGGAGGATATCAATTTACATTTTACTGGAGATTTGCATGCGATCACTACAGCAAACAATGCCCTAGCTGCAATCGTTGATAATCATCTTCAGCAAGGGAATGAATTGAACATTGATTCTCGCCGTATTGTTTGGAAACGTGCTATTGATATGAATGATCGCGCCCTCCGTCATATATTGATTGGATTAGGTGGTCCTATGAATGGTGTGCCGCGAGAAGATGGTTTTGATATCACGGTTGCTTCGGAAATTATGGCGGTATTATGCCTTGCCAAGGATATAGTCGATTTAAAGGAAAGGCTTGCTAAAATGGTTGTGGCATACAATGTCGATAAGCAGCCTGTAACCGTTGGAGATTTAAAGGTGGAAGGGGTTTTAACACTTCTATTAAAGGATGCTGTTAAACCGAATTTAGTCCAAACGATGGAACATACTCCCGCTTTGATACATGGCGGACCTTTTGCCAATATTGCCCATGGCTGCAATAGTATTATCGCCACAACAGCAGCAGCAAAGTTGGCTGATTATTGTATCACTGAAGCAGGCTTTGGTGCAGACTTGGGAGCAGAGAAGTTTTTACATATTAAAACAAGAAGTGCTGGGATTGAACCAGCTGCTGTCGTAATCGTTGCAACGATTCGGGCATTGAAGATGCACGGTGGAGTTACCAAAACTGATCTCCATCTCGAAAACATCAAAGCTCTTTCTGACGGACTTGCGAATTTACAAAAGCATGTCGATTCGATAAAAAGCTTTGGATTGCCGTTTGTGGTGGCTATCAATCGATTTGTTGACGATAGCGAAGCGGAAATCGCAGCGCTACAATCTTATTGTGATAATGAAAATATTCCTGTCGCGTTAACAGAGGTGTGGGAAAAAGGTGGAGAAGGTGGAGTTGAACTGGCTCAAACCCTATTAAAGGTTTTAGAAGAAAATGAAGCAAGTTTCCGTCCGTTATATTTCCTTTCGGACCCACTCGAAGAAAAAATTCGTACTGTTGTTCAGAAGGTATATGGTGGTAAGGACGTGGAATTTTCGGCCAAAGCAAGGATTCAACTAAAGGAATTCACTAGTAATGGTTGGGGTGAATTACCGATTTGTATGGCAAAAACGCAATATTCACTATCAGATAATCCGAAACTGCTTGGTCGACCAAGTGATTTCGTCGTACATATCAGAGAGTTAAAGCCAAGTATTGGTGCAGGATTCATTGTCGTGTTAACGGGTGATGTTATGACGATGCCTGGATTGCCAAAACAACCTGCAGCCATGAACATGGACGTGGATCAGCACGGAAATGCAATAGGATTGTTTTAAACAATAATTGTGCTTAACCTTTTCAATCTAAGGAGTTGATGTGATGTTCGATCCGACAGCTTTCGAAAATTTAAAAGTAGTCGTTGAAGGTGCTGTATATGATAGAGATTTAAGCGGGGAAATTCTCGTAACGGATCGTCATGATATCGTTAATTTGGCTAGGTTGGGACGAAACTTCGAGATTTCGTTTATTGACCAAAGTAGTAAGGATCATCGCGTTACAGCGATTTTGATTTTGGAGGCAAAAATCGAGAATCTTGCAGCTGAATTACTCCCAGCTGCTTTATCTGAAAAGCATGCCGGCTGTCATGTCGGAGTGAAATTTCAATGTATACATCCGAATGATCTTAGTACTTATCAAAAAATTGATAGTATCTTAAAAGAAATTTGGGGAAATAGCCGAAGGATTGAACAAAGAATCCTTTTGAATCCTTTTGATTTAAAAAATGATATTACTAATGAAATTACGATTCAATTCAACCGTCTCATTTATGAGGATCAAAGTTCTGATATCATAAGTCTAGTTGATTTTATGATTACCTCGATTAGGGAGTTAAAAAAGTTGTTTCAGTAAGATGAACGAAGGTGCTCTAGCAAAGGGCACTTTTTTTCTGCCAAAGAGCTTGTTCATGTTAAAATAGATGACGGACTGAAAGAAGGTGCAGCAATGAAAACAGAATGCATCAAAAAAGTCGAAGCGTTTGTGAAAGCCGAACTTGGTCAGGATGCAACAGGTCATGATTGGCATCATATTAATCGTGTGCGAAAAATGGCCTTATACATATGGGAGAAGGACCACTTGAATGCAGACCCATTTATCATTGAAATGGCCGCATTGCTCCACGATATTCCAGATGAAAAATTGAATGAATCAGAAGCAGCTGGTTTGTTAAAATTACAGACGTTTTTGGATCGCCTCAATTTAGAAGAAACCATTAAACAACAGATTATCGAGATTACCACTACGATTTCCTTCAAGGGCGGAAGAAAGCTTGAACTGCAGTCCTTGGAAGCAAAAATTGTTCAAGACGCAGACCGCCTTGATGCGCTTGGTGCTATCGGTATTGCGCGTGCGTTTGCATACGGTGGTAAGAAGGGACAGACAATATACGAACCATGTATAGAGGTTCGAAATGAAATGACGAATGAACAGTATCGTAACGGACGTTCGACATCGATTAATCATTTTTATGAAAAATTATTAAAGCTGAAGGATGGATTACATACATATTCGGCCAAGCAAATTGCAGAAAAGCGTCATCAATATATGGTAAAGTTTTTACAAGTATTTTATAACGAATGGAATGGTCAAGCATGAAAATGATTTCTATAGAAAATGTCTCTAAGACATACGGAGAAAAACAATTATTTAATAACATCGAGTTTACCATTACTGAAAAGGAACGAGTTGGTTTAATCGGTGTTAACGGAACAGGTAAATCATCGCTATTAAAAATCGTCGCCGGTCTAGATTTAGCTGATAGTGGTGACATCATTAAAGCGAAGGATTATCGAATTTCATACTTATCACAACAGCCAGATTTAAGTGGTGATTTAACGGTATTAGAGCAGGTGTTTAAAGGGGATGCGCCAATCTTAAAGCATCTGCGGGACTATGAACAGTCCTTGCTAGACCTAAATGAAAATCCTGAGAATACCGCAGTTCAAGAGCGTCTCTTTGAAGTGCAGAAAAAAATGGATGCAGAAAATGCCTGGGACGCTAGCGCTAACGCAAAATCGATTTTAACAAAGCTTGGAATTAGCGAATTTCAGAAAAAAATTGAATTATTATCAGGCGGGCAGAAAAAAAGGGTGGCGCTTGCACAAGTGTTAATCCAAGCACCAGATTTATTGATTTTAGATGAACCGACTAATCATTTGGATTTTGATTCCATTAAGTGGCTTGAGGACTATTTGAGTCGGTACCAGGGAGCATTATTGCTTGTTACTCATGATCGGTATTTCCTTGACCGAGTAACGAATCGCATTTTTGAATTGGATAAAGGGAACTTGTATAGCTACAAAGGGAATTATGCTGCATTTCTTGAGGCAAAGGCTGTTCGTGAAGAAAATGAAGCGGCCACGCTTGAGAAACAACGAAATTTATATCGTCGCGAACTCGAGTGGATTAGACGGGGAGCGCAAGCGCGTAGCACGAAGCAAAAAGCACGGATACAACGATTTGAAAAGCTTGATGATCACCTTGCTTCAGTAAAGAGCGCTGAGAAGTTGGATTTATCATTAAATGGCAGTCGCTTAGGAAAGCAAGTCTTTGAACTGAAGGGAGCTTCAAAGCATTACGGCAATTTAACGATATTAAAAGATTTTGATTTATTAATTAAACCTGGTGATAGGATCGGAATTATTGGTAGGAATGGTACAGGGAAATCAACAGTTCTCAATATATTAGCCGGAAGAATTCAGCTAGATTCCGGAGAAAGAATCATCGGTCAAACAGTCAAATTGGCATATTATACTCAGGAAAACGAAGATATGGATGAAAATATGCGGATGATTGAATACGTTAAAGAAACAGCTGAAATCATTCACACATCTGACGGAAAGACCATTTCAGCTGCGCAGATGCTTGAACGCTTTCTATTTCCTTTAAACACTCATGGTACACCGATTCGAAAATTATCCGGAGGAGAAAAGCGCCGACTTTATTTATTAAAATTATTGTTAACAGCCCCAAATGTGTTACTTCTCGATGAGCCGACGAATGATTTAGATACGCAAACTTTAACGGTATTGGAGGATTATTTAGAAGATTTTCCGGGTGTAGTTATTACTGTATCTCATGATCGCTATTTCTTAGATAAAGTGGCAGAACAGCTCTTAATTTTAGAAGGAGCTGGAAAGATAGATAGCTATTATGGCGCCTATACAGATTACTTGGAAACGCAAGCTCATTCTGCAAAACCGTTAGAAAAACCAACTCAATCTCAAGCTAAAACAAATGAAATAGATAAGCAAAAAAAGAAAAAAATGACATACATGGAGAAAAAAGAGTGGGAAGAAATTGACGAGAAGATTGCAGCGGTCGAAGCTCGTATTGAAGAAATTATTTCAGAAATTGCCAATACAGGTAGTGATTTTGAAAAAGCCCATGCACTAATGGAAGAGGAAAACAAACTGAATGATCAGCTAGAACAATTAATTGAAAGATGGAGCTATCTATCTGAAATAGCTGAAACAGAGTAATGGAAAGAAAATCATTGCAAGAAATCTAACCGGCAATAGCTCTAAGCAAGAATCATGAAATTCCTCTCGTCCTTATGCTAAAATGAGTTCAATTAACACTAGTGCAATAGTGCAAAGGGTGATGGAAATGAAAATAGTCTCAATTGAGCCCACTCCAAGTCCAAATACAATGAAAATTATTCTGGATGAAGAGCTGCCAATGGGAAAAAGCAATAATTATAAAAAAGATACAATCCAAGGTGCACCAACTGTTATTCAAGATATATTATTGTTAGATGGTGTAAAAGGCGTATATCATGTAGCTGATTTTCTGGCAATCGAAAGAAATGCCAAGTATGACTGGAAAGACATCTTACCGCTCGTTCGTAAAGCATTTGGCGAGGAAAGCGAGCCGGACAGCGTGAACAGGCCGATGCATGATAAGCATTTTGGCGAGATTACGGTACAGGTTCAATTTTTCAAAGGTATACCGATGCAGGTTAAGCTGTCTGATGGCATTGAGGAAAAGCGTTTCGGTCTTCCGGAATTATTTGTAAAAAAGGTTGGCGAGGTTCAGAAACCGGATGATAATGTGGTTGTGATGCGCAAATGGAAGGAATATGGAGTGCGCTATGGTGAAATCGAGCAAATCGGGCATGATGTAGTCGAAGAGCTGCTTGCGGCTTACCCGGAGGAGCGTTTAAAGGACATTGTTAAGGGGGAAAACAACTCGGTCGATGATCACAATCGAAAGCAAAAATTGCCTAAACGATTAAAATTAACACCATCAGACTTAGACATAGCTGATTGGCGGATTCGATATCGCTTATTAGAACAAATGGATGATCCTGAGTTGGCCGACCTCTCTGTACTTGAAAAAGCACTTCATGACGAAAAAGCATCGATTCGAAGATTAGCTACGGTATATTTGGGAATGATTAAGGATGAGCGTGTGTTGCCGTTTTTATATCAGGCGTTAAAGGATAAAACCGTTACAGTGAGAAGAACTGCTGGAGATTGCTTGTCCGATTTAGGCTTTCCCGCCGCTGTGGATGCAATGCTTCAGGCATTAAAGGATGACAGTAAACTAGTACGCTGGCGTGCAGCGATGTTTTTATATGAAGTTGGTGACAAGCGGGCTTTACCGGCTTTAAAGGCGGCAAAGAATGATCCGGAGTTTGAAGTTAGCCTCCAAATAAACATGGCAATTGAACGAATTGAAGGAGGCACTGAAGCGAAAGGCTCGGTATGGAAACAAATGACTGAAGCAAGAAATAAAAACAAATAATAATCAAATGTCGTAACCAACCTTGAATGTTATGGGGAGTTAAATTCATTGTTTGCATGGAAGCGTGTATGATACACTTCAATAATATGGTTACAAACATATGGTATGAACAATAAGGAGGAATTTTACATGTCAATGGCATATGAAGAATATATGAAACAAATGGTTAAACCAATGCGTGAAGAGTTAGTGGCTGCAGGTTTTCAAGAGCTCTTAACACCTGAAGAGGTCGAACAATTCATGAAGGATGCTGAAGGTACTACATTAGTTGTGGTGAATTCAGTTTGTGGGTGTGCGGCAGGTCTGGCTCGACCAGCAGTAACACAGGCGCTTTTAAAGTCAGTTAAAAAACCAAATCATTTAGTCACTGTTTTTGCGGGACAGGAAAAAGATGCTACTGCAAAAATGCGCGAATATTTTACAGGCTATGAGCCATCATCACCTTCAATGGCTCTATTAAAAGGAAATGAGGTTGTTCATTTTATTCCACGTTATGAAATTGAAGGACAGCCAATGGAAGCCATTATGGAAAATCTTCTAAATGCATTTGAAAACAATTGCTAAAAAAGGATGCTGCGGCATCCTTTTTTCGATTACAAGATAAATGAGGGATACTATGTTTATCACTACTGCCGGAAGAACGGATACACATATGATAAATATCGCAAAACATATGGCAAAGCAACTCTCGATTTTCTATTTTCATCGAAATAAACAATCCGTATTAGCGATGCAGGACGTCTTAAAAGATGATTGCATCGTCGTTGGAAAAAATCGGCTTGAATTATATCCATTTGGGGAGAGTGAGCCATTTTTCTTTCATCCCAATTCGGCGATGTTCCGGATAAAGCGGCTTATAAAAGGAGAACATGATCCTTTTCTTCAGGCAACAGAGCTTGAAGCTGGCATGACGGTGCTTGATTGCACATTAGGACTTGCCGCAGATAGTATCGTGGCAAGTTTTGCGGTAGGGGAAACCGGACAAGTAGTCGGTATCGAGGCAAATCCATTTTTGGCATTTATCGTAAAAAATGGCTTGAACGAATGGGATTCAGGAATAACGCAAATGAATGACGCGATGAAACGGATAGAGCTTTGTCAAGCTCATAGTGCCGAGTTTTTGAAATCACAACAGGATCAGAGCTTTGATGTTGTTTATTTCGATCCGATGTTTGAAGAACCAGTTATTGAATCAGATGGCATTAAAGCACTAAGTCGCTTTGCGCTACATGAGGATTTAAAAGAGGAAATGCTCATGGATGCATTAAGGGTTGCTAGGAAGCGAGTTGTATTAAAGGATCATTTTCGCAGTAGTCGGTTTGAAAAATATGGGTTTGATGTAATAAAACGGAAGACGGCTAAATTTCATTTTGGTATACTAGAAAAATGATTCCAGAGGACCCTATTTCTTTCAGGTGAAAAAGGAGTATAATAGATAATAAAATTACTAGAGTTCAAACATTTATTGGAGGAACGGAAATGAAAATCCATTCCGCTGAGCGGATGAATGCCTTTACACAAAGTGTATTTGCAGAATTAACACAATTGAAAAAAAGACAGCTTTCTTTAGGCTATCAAGTAATTGATTTAAGTATTGGGAGTCCAGATCTTCCCCCTCCCGATTTTGTCCAACAAAAATTAGCGCAATTGGTCACCAATGAGAACGCTTATGCTTATTCCTTGGCAGGTACTGTTGAGTTTCATCAGGCGGTTGCACAATATTATCAGCGAAGCTTTTCTGTTGATATCAATTCAAATGATGAAGTAGTCATGCTGATGGGCTCACAAGACGGCTTGGTCCATTTACCGTTAGTATTATGTAACCGAGGGGATTATATTCTCGTCCCAGATCCAGGTTACACCGCTTATTTTGCGGGAGCGAAATTGGCGGAGGCGGAAATTTATCCAATGCCTTTGCTAGCAGAAAATGACTTTTTGCCTGATTTGACGGCAATTCCTGAAGAGGTTCTTTGCAAAACTAAGTTGATGATACTAAATTTTCCAGGCAATCCGGTTCCAGCAATGGCCACACCAGAATTTTTTAAGCAAGTTGTTGCGTTTGCAAAGCAGCATAATATCATTGTCCTTCATGATTTTGCTTATTCTGAGCTTTATTTTGACGAAAAGCCGATTAGCTTTTTATCAACTCCTGGAGCCAAGGAAGTTGGTATTGAAATGAATTCACTATCAAAAAGCTTTTCTATGGCCGGTTGTCGAATTGCTTATGCAGTCGGTAATCCTAAACTCGTAAGCATGCTAAATCAACTAAAGACGAATTTAGATTACGGGGTATTTTTACCTGTTCAAGCAGCTGCGTGTCTTGCATTAACTGATACTTCTGACTATCTTGACCATAATCGAAACATATATAAACAACGTCGAGATTTATTAGTAAATGGCTTGAAGCAGCTTGGTTGGGAAATAGAAAGTCCTAAAGCATCTATGTTTATTTGGGCGAAAATCCCGAAAGGTTTTACGTCAATGGAATTTACGATGCAGTTGATTGAAAAGGCAAATGTGGTGGTAACACCAGGAAATGCTTTTGGTCGTTGGGGAGAAGGCTATGTTCGAATTGCTCTCGTACAGCCAAATTCTGAAATAATAAAAGCATTACAAAATATCGAGAGCAGTGGAATATTAAAACTCAAGTGAACAAACAGCTATGAAAGGAGCTATTAGTCCATGCCAAAATGGTTGCAAAAGTCGCTCGTCGTATTAATTTCTGTGCTTACATTTGGACTTGTTGCTCCACCGCAATCGCTTTTAATTGATAAAGCTGGCGCTCAGAAAACTTTAGAGCGCGATACTTATGAGCAAAATAGCGCTGATACGGTATCCATCGCTCTTGTAGATGAACTTCAAGAAGGTTTGTTAATTGAAAGTGAAGAAAATCTGCAGTCAAACAGGCAAAAATGGGTACAATTACGTGTAAAGGATGCAAAAGAGCTTTCCTTTCAAAAATTTGGTGAGCGAATTAAGCCAAAAATTGAAAATGAATTTGAAGATTTCATTTTACCTAATATCGAGAAGGTAATAGGGATTGTCGCAGAGCAATACCCTGAAGAGGATCTAGTCCATTTAGCAATTTCGGAGGAACCTGGAAAAGGGAAATCAGAAAAGATTTTCCATATAAAAGATGAAAAAACAGGTGAAGATGTGATCCGATTCCATGTGCGTCGTGACCAACCGCCGCATGAGGGATATTGGTTTAATTTCCATTACCACACCCATCATGATGATTATCAAACCCATCACGATTTAGGTTCGATTTACTGGGCAAAAAATACCCCTCCAAATTGGATGAGTTAATACACTCGAAAATGGCATTATAAATGTAATGAAAAAACTATGATACAACTAGAACTTCGTACACAATAGATAGTAATGATTGGGGAGCTTTATAAATGATTCAAGGCTTTTTAGACACATATGCTCAATTTTTTGATTTGAATATGTGGATACAGGTATTAACTGATCCAGTGAGCTGGGGACTTATCGGTACATTAGTTGTTCTCGAAGGACTCTTATCTGCAGATAACGCTCTTGTACTCGCAGTTATGGTTAAACATTTGCCTGAAAAACAACGTCGGAAAGCATTGTTTTATGGCTTGTTAGGGGCATATACCTTCCGCTTCATCGCCATTGGTGTTGGCGTATATTTAATCAAGCTTTGGTGGGTTAAGGTACTTGGAGCAGGCTATCTAGCCTGGTTAGCCATCAAATATTTTATTGATAGGAAAAAGGATGTCCATGTGGAAGAAGAGGTCGAAGGCTTAAATCAAAACGGCTTACTGTTTAGACTCTTTGGTACTTTCTGGGGTACGGTGGTATCAGTCGAATTAATGGATATTGCCTTTTCTGTAGACAGCGTACTTGCTGCATTCGGTATTAGCACCGAGGTATGGGTATTATTAATGGGTGGAATCTTAGGTGTCCTCATGATGAGGGGAGTTGCCGGTGTTTTTCTAAAGCTTATAGACCGCATACCTGAGCTTGAAGCAACAGCATATATCCTGATATTAATTATCGCAGTCAAAATGCTTCTAGGTGTTTTTGGTCTTCATATTGACCATATTTATTTCTTTGTCATTCTGTTAATTACCTTTGGTGCTACTTTTGTGATTCATTTTACGAAGAAAAAAAAGACAAGCAGTCAGCCTGGTAGTTAATATCCCGCTTTAATCATAAGAGCAGCCACAACCATTATGGTTGTGGCTGCTCTTTTTTATTTTCCCCATCACATAAGTAAATCAAATGTGATGGGCACTTGCAATCAGATGCTCCAAATCTCTGGATTGGAAACGTGCCGTTATAGGTTTTCCTTATTTTCTCAGCAAGGCTACACTCTCCGTCACCAAGCTCGTATGTTATAATTTTAGTAATCTCGCAAAAAGGGCGCAAATAATCAATATGCCATCGGGTTACCTTCTCCTTCTTTTTATGTCGATTCAAGCGAGCACGAATCGCTCGTTTTGCACTGCCGACATAAATATATGTCCCTTTTTTAAACTGATAGGTTCCTAGTTTGCCAACAGTGATGAGGTGATCCTGTTCTAACTGAAGATGGACTGCGTACAATACGTGCTCTTCGTCTATTCTCTCAATCATCTAAAACCTCCAATATTATTGAAAGGAGAAGCATATGCGTAAATTTCTTCTTATCATCCTGATTATTGCTTTCTCCATTCCCTTATTTGGTCATATTCAGGCTGGTGAAACTGGAGTTTCCCTCAAGAATTTTAATCAAACTTTACCAGAAACTCAAATAATGAGGCTGCGTTCTGCTGACTTACTAGGTGAAATCATTTACCTACCAGAGGACGGCTTTAACATCAAGGAGGCTCAAGCCATTGTAACACGCTTGGACAAGCTTCCTAGTCCTATTTTAGCAAAAATAAATCAAGCAGGGATACAGGTTCATTTATTTGAGGGGAAACTTACTGATCAACCAACTGCTACCCATCTTAAAGGGGTAATCCCAAGAGGTTATTCCAGTAAAAAGACATGGGATGAAGTACCTGGAGTTGGCGGGAGTAAAACGGTTTTGGTTAAAATTGGTGCGAGTGAAAAAGGGAACGGTCATGGATCCATTAATTTAGAGCTTCACGAATTAGCGCATTCAATCGACCGTTATGTCTATGATGAAATGCGCTCCAATCCAGTATTTTTAGATATTTGGAATCAAGAAAAAAACAAGTTGTTCCCAGGGAAATCATATTATTTATCGTTTCCAGAGGAGTACTTTGCCGAAACGTTTGCAATGTATTATTTGGGGGAATCCTCCAAGCAACTACTAAAAAAGAAAGCTCCGAAAACGTTCACTTTTTTTGAGAGCTTATCCTAGTTTTTATTCTCCGTTAACGCTAAAATAAAAACTATATGTGTTTTCATACAATGATTCGTCAGAAAAGGTGTGTTTTAAATGGAACAATATTTACAATTGTGTACGGAAATATTAAACAATGGCGTGAAAAAGGAAGATCGTACAGGTACTGGAACGATTAGTATTTTTGGTCACCAAATGAGATTTGACCTACAAAAAGGATTTCCGGTATTAACAACAAAAAAGCTACATTTAAAATCAATTATCCATGAATTGATTTGGTTTTTAAATGGTGATACCAATATTAAATATTTAAATGACAATGGTGTTAGAATTTGGAATGAATGGGCTGACGAACAAGGCAACCTTGGCCCGGTGTATGGACATCAATGGCGGTCTTGGACTGGTGCGGATGGTCAAACTGTTGACCAAATTACTGACTTAATCAACCAATTGAAAAATAATCCAGATTCACGACGATTAATCGTTAATGCGTGGAATGTTGCTGAAGTACCAAAGATGGCGTTGCCCCCATGTCATTGCATGTTCCAGTTTTACGTTGCGGATGGCAAGTTGTCATGCCAGCTTTATCAACGTTCGGCCGACGTATTCCTAGGGGTGCCGTTTAATATTGCTTCATATGCACTGCTTACAATGATGATTGCACAGGTTTGTGATCTTGAGCTTGGGGAGTTTGTTCATACTTTTGGTGATGCACATATTTATTTGAATCACCTTGAACAAGTTAAACTCCAACTTACTAGAGAACCGCGTCAATTGCCGATCATGAAACTAAATCCTGATGTAAAGGATATTTTTAGCTTTGAATATGAAGATTTTTCCTTAGAGGGTTATGATCCACATCCTCATATTAAGGGAGTTGTGAGCGTATGATTTCATTAATTTGGGCGATGGATGAAAACCGTGTAATAGGCAAGGATAATCAGTTGCCTTGGCATTTACCAGAGGATTTGAAGTTTTTTAAGCGGACTACGATGGGGCGCCCAATTGCAATGGGACGAAAAACCCATGAATCAATCGGACGACCATTGCCAGGAAGAGAAAATATCATCATAACCAGAAGCCTTGATTTTACAAGTGAAGGCTGCACTGTGCTACATTCCGTAGAAGACTTCATCAACTATTCAAAACAGTTTGCTGATGGTGAAGTTTTCGTTATTGGCGGTGCGGAAATCTTTTCGGCAGTATTTCCATATGCGGACCGTCTTTATATTACAATGATTCATCATACATTCCCTGGCGACACGTATTTTCCGGAAATTAATATGGAAGAATGGAAGGCTATATTCCAAGAACCAGGCATAAAGGATGACAAAAATCCATTCGATTATGAATTTTGCATTTACGAACGAAAGTAGACGAAGAGATAAACCAAATCAGGGCGGCTATTTTAGCTACCCTGGTTTTTTGTGGTCTTATAAACTTTCAGATTTTTGTCACTCAGGTGATACCTCATTTTGCTTTATAATGGAGGTTGCACATTTAGGAGGTTGGTCATATGCTTCGATTAATTGCTTTTTTTAGTTATTTTGTTGGATTCTTAATATACAGTATCCCCACTTTGTCAAAAATGAAAAAGATAGACCCGACTGTACCAGCTGCAAAAAGGGATGCAATCATTCATAAAATTCCGCAGCGGTGGTCAAGTACGATAATGAAAATAACCGGGTCAAAAATTATCGTAGAGGGGAAGGAGAATCTTCCAGACGGCCCAGTTGTTATTGTATGCAACCATGTAGGTGATTTTGATATTCCTGTTCTTTTATCGTCCATCGATAAACCATTTGGTTTTATTTCAAAAATAGAAGTAAGTAAGGTTCCTGTTCTGTCAGATTGGATGAGGGTAATGAACTGCGTGTTTCTTGACCGTGCCGACCGCAGACAAGCAATAAAAACGATAAAGGCAGCCATTGAAACGGTTAAATCGGGTCACTCGCTTGTGTTATTCCCAGAAGGAACAAGAAGCAAGGGTGGCCCTATAGGTGAATTTAAAACGGGAGGCTTCCGTATTGCAATGGATGGTCAAGTACCAATTGTACCGATTGCCATCATCGGAACAGCGGACGTATTTGAAAAGAATAATTATCTAGTTCGACCTGCCACCATCACGCTAAAGATTGCCAAACCAATTGACTCACATCTTGTTGAACAAATGTCAATAAAAGACTTGGCAGAAGAAACGAAGCAAGTTATTTTAGCTCATTTACCTAAATAATATGAGATAGACTGTCCATTAGTCGGGACAGTCTTTTTTTAACTTGGTTTTGTATGCTTGGGCGAGCTATTGTGCCCATCACACGATAGACGATCTATCGTGCCCGTCAGAGGTGAAAAAAGCTTAGCGCGGTAACGATAGACAATCTATCGTGCACGTCACGGAGGAAAAAAGAGGTTAGCGGTAACGATAGGCGAATATCATAAAAAAAGTGTCACCAATATGTGAATTGATGACACCAATGGATGACCCTTTATAAAATTGTCATTTGGGGTAACATATTGGTATCGGGAGAAAAACAATTAAACTCATCCGAAAAGACTGGAGCTAGTATCGTACGAATCAAGCTTCCTCATCATCCCTTTAAACTCACGGCTATCGCAAAATTCATCTTCTCGGAGGTTTTTTTTAACCCATTCAATAAGCTCTCTTGGACTGTTAAACACCTCACCGCTTGTATCACTTTTTCGAATCATAAATCTTCCATTATCTTCATCAATTGTAATTTCTACCGGCAAGGCACTATCCAAGCTGCATAATGAGAATTCCAATATTTTCACCCCAATTTTCGTTTTCACTAGTATATGTTGATAGCCATGCGTTATATCCGCGAAAAATGGTTGTAAAAATTATAATTTTTAAAAAATAGCATTGAAATCAACTTTCAAAGTGGTATAATTTACGAATATTAATAAAGGTAAAAAAGGAAGAAGGGTAAGATATGGAACAAAAGGTAGTCAAAAAGAAATGGGTGCAGGTAGAAGACATTCTCATTGCAAACCAGAAACTTAAGGATATCGTTGCCCATACTCCATTACAAAAAAATGAGCGGTTATCCGAAAAATACAATTGTAATGTTTATTTAAAGCGTGAAGATTTACAGCATGTCCGATCATTCAAATTACGTGGCGCTTATTATATGATGAAAACTTTAACTGAAGAGGAATTGGCCAATGGTGTAGTTTGTGCAAGCGCCGGTAATCATGCTCAAGGCGTAGCTTTTGCATGCAGACAATTAGAAGTCCACGGAAAAATCTATATGCCAACCACGACGCCAAGACAAAAAATCAGCCAAGTTGAAATGTTTGGTAGAGATTTTGTTGAAATCATTTTAGTAGGGGACACGTTTGATGACTCCTATAATGAAGCAAGAGCCTGTTCAGAACGGGAGAATCGTCAGTTTGTCCATCCGTTTGATGATGAAAGAGTTATCTCAGGTCAAGGAACAGTCGCAGTAGAAATCCTCCAGGACTCTGAAGACCCAATCGACTTTATCTTCGGGACTATCGGTGGGGGCGGCTTAATGGCTGGACTAGCTACCTATACAAAAAGTGTTTCACCACAAACGAAAATGATTGGGGTCGAACCAGAAGGTGCTGCCTCCATGAAGTATTCGTTAAATAATAATGCAGTAACGACGTTACATGAAATTGACAGCTTCGTCGACGGAGCTGCGGTAAAATGTGTAGGTCAAAAGACATTTGATATTTGTCAAAGCTTGGTGGATGATATCATTGCAGTTCCTGAAGGAAAAGTTTGTACAACCATTTTAGAGCTTTATAATGAACATGCTATCGTAGCGGAACCAGCTGGAGCGATTCCAATTGCTGCCCTCGATTTTTACCGAGAGGAAATTAAGGGCAAAACGGTCGTATGTGTAATTAGTGGTGGGAATAATGATATTTCAAGAATGCAGGAAATTAAAGAACGTTCTCTGCAATATGAAGGATTATTACATTATTTTATTGTGAATTTCCCACAACGTGCCGGAGCATTAAGAGAGTTTCTTGATGAGGTTTTAGGACCAACTGATGATATCGTACGGTTTGAATTTACAAAGAAAAATAATAAAGAAAATGGTCCAGCGTTAGTTGGAATTGAATTGAAATATCCATATGATTATGAAGCGCTGATTACGCGGATGCAAAAGAAAGGCTTCCCGTTCACAGAGCTTAATAAAAACGAGCATTTATTTAATCTGCTTGTATAGTAATATCTGAGCCAAAATAAGTAAAGAATATAAATATCAAAAGTCACACATCACGAAGTATTCTTACTTTTTTTGAACAAATTGTGAACATTATTCTTCAAACAATACAAATAAGCGTTTTAATACTATAATCATGGTAGCATTATATTAACTCAATGATAGGGGATGTACTCATGCTTTCAAATATTGGTGTACCTGGGTTAATTTTAATCCTTGTTCTTGCCCTAATTATTTTTGGACCAAAAAAATTACCAGAGATCGGTCGTGCCTTTGGTCAAACATTACGCGAATTCAAGAAATCTACTCGCGAACTTACTAGTGATGTTATGGAAGAATTCGAAGAAGATAAGAAAAAAGCTACAAAATAAAGGTGTAAGATTTATCTTACACCCCTTTTTTTGAAAAGAGATAGTAATTTGTAGTTAGTTAGAAGCAACCATACATTATGATGGAGCTTTATATGATTACATCGATGAGATTTTTATTGGCAGGGGTTTGAATATGGAAGATAAAGAGTTGAATTTGATTGAACACTTAGATGAATTACGAAAACGATTAATCATTACTGTTGCTGCATTTATTCTGTTTTTTATTGTAGGATTTATGTATGTACAAGAAGTTTACGAATGGTTAGTTCGTGATTTGGATGTTAAACTAATCGTTCTAGGGCCAAGTGATATTGTTTGGGTTTATTTAATGTTGGCATCGGTAATAGCCATTGCATTAACAATACCTGTGTTGGCAACTCAAATTTGGCTTTTTGTAAAACCTGCATTAAGAAAGAATGAAATAAAAGTAACTTTAGCATATATTCCAGCTCTGTTTATCCTATTTGTTGTTGGAATTGCATTTGGGTATTTTGTGATTTTTCCAACAGTATTAGGTTTCTTAATAGAACTGGGCGGAGAAATGTTTGTCACGAATTTCACAGCGGAGAAGTATTTCCGTTTTGTCATGAATATGACAATACCATTTGGTGTGTTATTTGAACTACCAGTAGTCGTTATGTTTTTAACCTCATTAGGGATTATTAATCCGTTTGTGTTAACAAAGCTTCGAAAATATGCTTATTTTGTTTTGGTGTTTATTGCGATTTTAATTACACCACCGGACTTTATGTCTGATTTCCTAGTAACGGTTCCATTATTGTTCTTATACGAGATCAGTATAAATCTCTCTAAAATTGTGTATAAGCGTAAACTGAAAAAGGAAAAAGAATGGGAAGAGAAATATGGTGATGAAGAAAACGAGGATAATATAGATGACAATGATGATTCCTCCAATTCTGAAGCAAATTAATATATTAATGTAATAATGAAGGGCTGTCGATCAATTCGACAGCTTTTTTTGTTTCTATATTATTTGCTGTGAAATGGTTGTAGTTTTATGCAGGGAACGAATTCATATTCTGATTTACCCTGAAAAACATAGTGTTAATATAGTTAAGGACAATTTGTGTCAATAATGTAACATTTGGATATTTTTTTCATTTGTACGATATAATTTTTCTGAAATCATTGTTTTTTTCAATAATTTAAAGAGGGGGGAACGAAGATGAAAAAGAAGACGATTTATGAATCAGCTTTAGAACAAGGTTATTCCAGACGTGACTTTTTGAAAATGTGTACTGCAATATCAGCTGCGATTGGATTGGATTTTTCCCAATCTGATAAGGTCGTCCAGGCAATGGAGACAAAATCTCGTGTTCCTGTCATTTGGTTGCAATTTCAAGATTGTACAGGTTGTTCAGAATCATTTATCAGAAGTGCCCATCCAAAGGTTGAAAGCGTTTTATTTAATATGATTTCACTTGAATATTCTGAGGTTTTATCCGCAGCTTCTGGTCATCAAGTAGATGCGGCAATGGAACAAGTGTTAAAAGATTATGATGGTAAATATATCTTGGCCTGTGAAGGTAGCATCCCAGATGATGATGCATATTTGAGTGTTGCTGGACACGCTGCCAAGGAGACCTTTAAGAAGGTTGCAGGAGGAGCTGCAGCCATTATTTCATATGGAAGTTGTGCGTCTTGGGGAGGTATAGCTGCTGCAAAGCCGAATCCTACTGGCGCAAAACCAATTACCGCATTCGTATCAGGTAAACCAGTTATATTAGTTCCTGGTTGTCCTCCTATTGCTGAGGTTATGACAGGAGTAATTGCTCATTTTATTACTTTTGGTTCGCTTCCGGAAACCGATCATTTAGGTCGTCCGAAAGCATTTTACAGACATAGAATTCATGATAAGTGTAACCGCCGAGCATACTTTGATGCTGGGTTGTTTGTCGAGTCCTTCGATGACGAAGGTGCAAAGCAAGGATATTGTCTTTATAAAGTGGGGTGTAAAGGACCTACTACATATAATTCATGTGCAGAAATGCGTTGGAATGGTGGTGTGAGTTATCCAATTCAATCCGGAAATCCATGTATTGGTTGTTCGGAGGAAGGTTTTTGGGATAATGGCCCATTCTTTGTTCGCCGTGCAAAAATTCCAGGAACTCAAACAACCATTAACCCAGATCAAATAGGTGCAACGGCAGTCGGGCTTACCACAGCCGGAGTTCTTGCCCATGCAGGTCTTACTGTGATGAAAAAGAAACATGATGAAAAGCGGGGGGAAGATGAATGAGCGAGCGAATAGTTGTTGATCCGATCACCAGAATTGAGGGACATTTACGGATTGAAGCGGATATTGATGATGCTGGGGTAATAAAAAATGCTTATAGTTCGGGGACTGCTGTTCGTGGATTAGAGCTCATTGTTCGGGACCGGGATCCACGAGATGTATGGGCTTTTGTGCAACGTATTTGTGGTGTATGTACGACGGTACATGCCTTGGCATCGATTCGGTCAGTTGAAGATGCCTTGAAAATAGAAATTCCACGTAATGCACATTTAATCCGTGAAATAATGAATGAAACGTTATTCTTACATGACCATGTTGTCCATTTTTATCATCTTCATGCTTTAGACTGGGTTGATGTGGTAAGTGCACTAAATGCAAATCCAGATGAAACTTCAAAATTGGCACAGTCGATATCAACTTGGCCGAAATCATCTCCTGGATATTTTAAAGATGTTCAAAATAAGGTAAAAAAGATTGTGGAAAGTGGTCAATTAGGTATATTTGCAAAAGGATATTGGGGACATGAGGCTTATAAATTGCCACCGGAAGTAAATTTACTTGCAGTAGCACACTATCTCGAGGCATTAGAATGGCAAAAGGAAATTGTTCAAATTCATACAATTTTTGGTGGAAAAAATCCACATCCTCACTATGTTGTTGGTGGTATGGCAACACCGCTTGATATTAATAGCGATAACGGAATCCATGCCGAAAGACTAATGCGGGTTTCTCAGTTAATTGATGAAGCAAAAGAGTTTGTTAATCAAGTATATATTCCAGACCTACTCGCAATAGGTTCCTTCTACAAGGACTGGACACACGGTGGTGGTTTGAATAACTATTTATGCTATGGAGACTTCTCAACGGGTAGTATAAACGATCCTAAGTTGTACCGAATGCCACGTGGAATTATATTAAATGGAAATGTGAATGAAGTGTTGGAAGTTGATCTCAAAAATCCAGAACATGTTCAAGAGTTTATCGATCACTCTTGGTACACCTATGATGGCAAGGAAGGCGGAGTAGGTAAACATCCATGGGATGGAGAAACAACACTTAAATATACTGGTCCAAAAGCTCCGTTTAAAGAGTTAAATACGGATGAAAAATATAGCTGGTTAAAAGCACCTCGTTGGAAGGGAAATCCAATGGAAACTGGTCCGCTTGCTCGGATGATGGTTGGATATGCCTCTGGCAAAGAAGAGATTGTAAATATCGTTGATAGTACGCTTGCCAAACTTGGATTGCCAATCACTGCACTGCAATCAGCACTTGGCCGCACGGTTGCCCGAGGTCTCGAAGCTGTTCTCATTGCTGATTGGATGAGAAACGATATGGATGAATTATTTAAGAATGTGAAAAATGGTAATCAAGTTACTTTTGACCGTTCAAAATGGGAACCAGAAAGCTGGCCTGAAAAAGCACAAGGTGTGGGCTGGATGGAAGCACCTCGTGGAGCACTAGGACACTGGATTCAAATTGAAGATGGTAAAACGAAGAATTACCAAGCAGTTGTACCAACTACCTGGAATGCTTCACCAAAGGATAATAAAGGGAAAATTGGTGCATATGAAGCAGCTCTTAAAGGTACTCCATTATTAGACAAGGAAAAACCACTAGAAATTTTAAGAATTATTCACTCCTTTGATCCTTGTTTAGCATGTGCTGTTCATTTGACCGATTTGGAAAATCAACAATCCACGGAAATTCGAATCGGATAGGAGGAGTGCGTTATGCCTAATCCAAAAATTATCAACCGAAAAAAGGGATCGATACCGCTTCTACCCGGTGAAAACAGCGAAACCAGTTTCAGACGAAATCGTCCGCCAATTATTAAACCGATTGGCAATGATGTTGTTAAAGTCTATGTTTGGGAGCTACCGGTTCGGATTTGGCATTGGGTGAATGCCATCGCGATTCTTTTTTTAATGGTGACGGGTATTTATATAGGTAAACCGTTTGCTGCTGCTACCATTCCTGAGGAAGCATATTATTCCAATTTAATGGGGTGGATGCGATATATTCATTTCTTCGCTGCATTCGTATTTACGATTAACTCAATCTATCGCTTTTACTGGATTTTTGCAGGTAATAAATATTCATCACAAAATATTTTCCGACTCATTTATTGGAAGGAAATGTTTGAAACTATAAAATTCTACCTATTTATGAAACATAAAAAACCGCATTATGTTGGTCATAATCCATTGGCGATTATGAGCTATATTGTGTTTATCGGAATTGGCTCAATCGGGATCATTTTAACTGGTTTTTATCTTTACTTTGAACCGCAGCATGGCTCATTTTTCGCAAACTTGTTTGCATGGGTACCGAGTATTTTTGGAGACAGCTATTCGATTCGCTCTTGGCACCATTTAATCGCTTGGGCGTTTATGGTATTTTCAGTGATTCATATATACTTAGCTTGGCGTGACGATTATCTTGAAAGAAATGGAACACTATCTTCAATTGGTACAGGCTATAAAGTGGAGCCTAAAAAGGCGATTGGAGGAAAAGATGAGAAATAGCAGCTCAGAAAATAAAATCACGATATTAGGAATTGGCAATAGTATTTTTTCTGATGAAGGGGTTGGCGTTCACATACTACCCTTATTAGAAGAACTGTATAAAGATGATCAGTCAATCGAAATAATCGAGGGTTCGACAGATGGGATGAAGCTGTTAGGTCCGGTCGAGGATACTGATTATTTACTGGTCATCGATGCGATAAATGCCGGTAAATCAGGCGGTGAGATTATTGTATTAAAAGGTGAGGAGATTCCAGCTTATTTCGGTATTAAAATGTCAATTCACCAATTAGGTTTTCAAGAAGTATTGTTTGCAGCAAAGCTGAGGGAAAGATATCCAAAGAATATCACCATGGTGGGAATGCAACCATCTTGTTTAGATCTCGGTGTCCAATTATCCCCTGTAAATCAAGCAAAATTAACTGATCTTGCTAAAGCTGTTCAACACCAAATACAAGTTTGGAGAGAAGCAATGTGAACAGACAGGATTTTCTTAAAGAAATGAGGAAGGGGTTATTTAGCACTATAAGAACGGTCTATGAACCTTTTGTTGACGAGGAACTTGAGAAGCTAGAAAAGACCGCCGACTCTATGCTTGGGATTCGCTGGGTGTTCGTTTGTCAAAAGGATACAGAGTTTACCAAGGTAAATGAATATTTTATCCATGGAAAACCTATTTATATTATTCAAATGAATGGGAACATGAGGGCAATGAGCGGTATTTGCCCTTCGTGTTCCAATCTTCTTAATCTATCAAACCTATTATTAACTTGTAAATGTTTGAATTGCGAGAAAGATTATAATTTTCAAACGAATATTGGAAATTTAGATATAACGGAGCTGCCGTTAATCGAAAAAAGTGACGGCTATTATGTTGGGCTTTAGCAGTTATAATCTACAACCTAAATAAGGGATGATTCCATGCATGAAATGTCATTGATGGGAGATATATTGAACATTATTCAAGACGATGCCGATTCAAAGGGAGTTAAAATACTACAAAAGGTTGAGTTGGTTGTTGGTGAGATTAGTAATGTGTTACCAGATGCCTTGAGAATGGCCTTTGAGATTTTTAAAGAACAAAATCCACACTTTATTGATTCATCCGCAATACTAGAGATTCATATTGAAGCAGCAAGAGCCGAATGTGTGCTTTGTGGTAGTGTTTATCAGCCGGACCAACGTATTGCTCTATGCCCAAAATGTCAGATGCCGTCTGGAAAAGTAACATCAGGTGAAGCGTTTCAAGTCTTATCATACGAGGGGAGATAACGAATATGAAGGTAACGTTAAGGACAGATGTATTAACTAATAACAACAAAGCAGCAGAATTTAATAGGGAACTATTCTCTGAAACTAATACTTTTGTCATTAATATGATGAGTTCCCCAGGGGCAGGCAAAACAACGTTGCTTGAAGAAACAGTACGAGCTTTATCCGATCGTTATCGAATTGCAGTTATAGAAGGAGACTTGGCTACAGAGCGAGACGCAGATCGCATTCGGGCGATGGGGGCTAAGGCTGTTCAAATTAACACACATGGGGGTTGTCACCTCGATGCAAGAATGATTGCCGCAGCCTTAGCAGAATTGGATTTGGATGAGATAGATTTGTTGTTTATCGAGAACGTAGGAAATTTAGTATGTCCATCAGGCTACGATTTAGGACAGCACAAAAAAATCGCCGTGTTAAGTGTGCCTGAAGGAAATGATAAAATTCCGAAATATCCGCAAATGTTTATGCGCACAGAGTTAGTACTCGTTAATAAGATTGACCTGTTGCCATATTTGAACTTCGATGTCGAGCAAGCCAAAGTAGATTTACAAGCGATAAATCCTGAATCAAAATTAATCCCGATATCAGCAACAACGAAAGAAGGATTGGAAAATTGGCTTTCTTGGATTGAAGGTGCAATGGGTTATGATTTCAGCAAAGAAAATATCAGTTAGAGGAAGAGTTCAGGGGGTAGGATTTCGTCCGTTTGTATTCGCTCTTGCAGATAAGTATGAAATGAAAGGCACCGTTCAAAACAATATGGATGGAGTTAAGATTCATCTAGAAGGAGAAAGTGAACAGCTTTGTTCATTTTTAGAAGACCTTAAAAATAAAGCACCAAGATTGTCGAAGATTGATTCTATTATTGTAAACGATGCTGAAATAGAACATCATTGTGATTTTACAATTATAAAAAGTGAACGTAGTGGTACCTCGATGCTGGTGATTCCGATTGACTCGGCTGTATGTGACGACTGTATTGAAGAAATGCGAAATCCAGATGACTTTCGTTACCGTTATCCGTTTATTAACTGCACTCAATGCGGACCCAGATACACGATTATTCAAGAACTTCCTTACGACCGACCTTATACGACAATGGGTCCTTTTACCATGTGTCCTGACTGTCAAAAAGAATATGGGGATCCATTAAATCGCCGCCACCATGCGCAGCCAATTGCGTGTCCAAAATGTGGTCCACATGTGTTGTTATTCGATTCAAAAGGAGAGTTGCTTGAAATCAATGATCCGATTTCAGAGACTATTAGATTGTTAGAAAAAGGTGCAATTATTGCGGTTAAAGGGATTGGTGGATATCACTTATGCTGTGATGCGAGAAACGAGGAAGCCATTCAAAGCTTACGAATTAGAAAAAATCGAAAAGTAAGGCCTCTTGCTGTGATGGCGGCATCAATTGATGAGGCTAAAAAGTTTGCAGCTGTTAGCAGTCAAGAAGAAGAGATTCTTAAAAGCCCGGAAAGCCCGATAGTGGTTCTTCAGAAAAATCACAAGAAGGAACTTGCAGACAGCATAGCACCTGGCATGAGTACCATAGGTGTAATGCTTCCGTATACGCCGCTGCACCATTTGCTATTTGAAAATTCTAAAGCAAAGTGTCTCGTTATGACCAGTGCCAATCCGTCTGGTTTGCCAATGATCTACACTGAAGATCAAGTTTTCCATTATTTAAAGGGGATTTGCGATTATTATTTAATTCATAATCGAGTTATCTTGCATCCTGTTGATGATTCAGTCGTTCAATTGAACAGTGAAAATCAAGACTTTTTGAGGCGATCAAGAGGGTACGTTCCAGATCCCTTACCCATAAATCGAGATGTAACCGGTATTGTTGCCTTTGGTGGACAACAAAAAACAACCTTTTCCATTGGGAGGAATGAACAAATCTTTGTTGGTCCCCATATAGGTGATTTAGAAAATATCGAAACAATCAATCACTATAAACAAGAATTAAACCATTTATTAAAATGGATTGATATACCGAAAACCACTGCTGTAATCGATGCCCATCCAAGTTATATGTCTAGAGAAATTGCAAAGGACTATCATTTTGATGAGCTAATGGAAATTCAGCATCATCACGCCCATATGGCTGCGTGTATGGGTGAGAATGAAATAGATAGTGAAGCTTATGGCATTATTCTCGATGGAACCGGTTACGGTTCTGATGGTCATATTTGGGGTTTTGAAATACTATATGGTGATTATGGCAAATTTGAACGGCAAGCTCATTTAACTTATACACCATTACCAGGAATCGAAAAGGCTATTAAAGAACCGTGGAGAAATGCAGCGGCTATGTTAATGAGTTTGCTAGGAGAAGAAGGCTTTTGGTTTGCCAATCAATTATTCCCTGATAGGGAAACCCAATTGACCGTTCTTCAAACGATGATGACTAAAAACATTAATACAATCCTAGCTGGAACATGTGGAAGACTATTTGATGCTGTCAGTGCAATGTCCGGAATTTGTCACCTAGCCACGTATGATGGTGAAGCTGCAATAAAATTGAGTGAAAAGGCAGTACATAAGGAATCCATTCATCCTTATTCCTATCAACTTATTAAATCGAATCAAGTACTAATCTTTGATTTTAGCAAAATGTTAAAAGAGATTGCCGAAGATGTCCTAAATCAAGCATCGCTAGAAAATATTAGTAGTAGATTTCATGAAACTATTGTTAGAGCTCTGGTTGAAGTGATGCATATGATGAAAGTAAAGTATCCTTCACGTAATAACCAGGTTGTTCTATCAGGTGGTAGCTTTCACAACCGTTACTTACGTGAGCGACTTACAGTTGAACTTAGCAAACTCGGATTTTCAGTATATAACCATCAAAAGGTTCCATGTAATGATGGTGGTTTATCATATGGACAACTATTAGTAGCAGCAGCAATTAGGGGGGCGAGAACATGTGTGTAGGTGTGCCTGCTAAAGTAATCGAAAAATACGAATACTCAGCTATCGTTGATGTGATGGGTTCACAAACAACTGTTGGAATAATTTTTGTACCAGAAGTGGAAATCGGTGATTTTGTAATTGTCCATGCAGGTCAAGCGATGTCGATTGTCGATGAAGAATATGCCAAAGTCAGTTTAGAAGAGTGGAGGAAAATAACCCATGCTCGAGATTCTAAAACAATCCTCTAATCCTGATATTTGTAGAGCTTTATTATCTGCTGTAAAAGATAAAGCAGAAGAATTTCATTTAGCAATGGGCAGAAAACCCGCTTTTATGGAAGTTTGTGGATCTCATACGATGGCCTTAGCTAAAACTGGGGTAAAACAGTCGCTACTAGGATATGTGAACCTTATTTCAGGTCCTGGCTGTCCCGTCTGTGTAACAGACCAGCATTCGATTGATGCGATGATTGCTCTTGCAGAAGGCGATAATCGGATTATTTGTACATTTGGAGATATGGTACGGGTTCCGGGTTCTAACAAAACCTTGTTACAATCCAAAACAGAAGGAAAGGATGTCCGTGTTTTATATTCTCCGATGGATGCAATCACGATAGCTCAAGAAAATACAGATAAACAAGTCATCTTTCTAGGAATTGGTTTTGAAACGACCATCCCGATTTTAGCGCTACTTGTTGGACAAGCTGATAAACTGAAGCTCCCTAATTTTTCATTATGGATGACAACAAAGCTTGTTGAACCGATTCTTCGCTCATTATTGGAAGCAGGAGAAGTCAATCTTGATGGATTCTTACTCCCAGGGCATGTTTCCATTGTATTAGGGGAAGATTCTTATCATTATTTAGCGAAAGAATATGACGTGTCAGGAGTCATTTCAGGATTTGAACCAGCCGAATTGCTTAGCGGAATATATAGATTGATTGACCTTGCATTAAAAAATGAACCAAAAATCATAAATGACCATCGTTCAATCGTGTCTAAGGAAGGAAATCAAATCGCAAAACAATGGATGGATACTTATTTCACAGTTTGTGACGAATCATGGCGCGGAATTGGTATCATTCCTAATAGTGGTTTGGACTTAAAGCCTGAGTTTGATCGCTTCAATGCCAAAAAACGTTTTGAAATTAAGCTTGGCAGCCCAAGAAAAACAAAATGTCGTTGTGGAGAAGTAATTAGAGGCATTATTTCACCTAATGAATGCCCGTTATTTGCGAAAGCATGTCGGCCAATGAATCCGGTTGGACCTTGCATGGTATCCCAAGAAGGAAGCTGTTCTGCCTACTACCATTACATGAGGGAGAGTTTTTAATGGGACAAATCATCAGTTTAGCCCATGGTGATGGTGGAGAATTGAGCCACCAATTAATCCAGGAACTTTTTGTTGAAGCATTTGGAAACCGAGAGGAATCGATGTTTGATGCCACTCAATTGAGTTTACCAACTTCAGAGATTGCTGTAACAACTGATTCATTTGTAATCAAACCAGTATTTTTTCCAGGGGGGACAATCGGGAAACTAGCGGTAGCCGGTACGGTGAATGATTTAACAGTAAGCGGAGCAAAGCCTTTATATTTAACTTGTGGCTTTGTGATTGAAGAGGGCTTTCCGATTAATGATTTAAAAAAAATAGTCCTTGATATGGCTAATGAAGCGAAGAAAACAGGTGTAGCCATCATTGCCGGGGATACAAAGGTGGTTGAAAGAGGAAGTGCGGATGGAGTCTTCATCAACACAACAGGGATTGGCATAATCGAGAAAAAACTAAACCCGGAATTAATTTTTAACGAAAATGACCAAATCATTATCACAGGAACGATTGGTGATCATGGTATGGCCGTGTTTACTTCACGGGAAAACTTAGGAATTTCTGTGCCGTTATTGAGTGATTGTGCATCTTTAAATCATATGCTGGGGAATGTGATGAAGGAATGTGATGAAGTGCGAATCATGAGAGATCCAACTCGCGGAGGACTTGCGACAACCTTGGTCGAGATTGCTGAAGATTTCTCGCTTACTCTCGTTATCGAAGAAGAAAAGATACCGATTAGGGATGAGGTTCACGGAGCATGTGATTTGCTTGGTTTTGATCCTTTATATTTAGCAAATGAGGGAAAAGCGATCATTATCGTTTCAAAACAAGAATCGCAAAAGGTTTTAGAAATCATTAAGCAGGACCCAATCGGAAAGGATGCAGCGATTATAGGCCATGTTTCTGGTAAAGAAAAAAGTCAATTACTACTGCAAACACCGCTTGGATCAAAAAGGATGTTATCGAGATTAACAGGAACGATGCTACCGAGGATTTGTTAATTTTAATATAATAGAAAAAATAGAGAAAAGCTGACTAGGTTGTCAGCTTTTCTCTATTTTACAGGAATTGCTGTTATAATATATCGATCTGGTGCATTACCTACATACCTAAATGGATAGCATGTTGTAACAGTTAAAACCTCATTGGGTGCAGTTGGTTTTATGACTGTTAAATCATCCGCAGAGACTACTCTTGTCCCTTCGATTTTGTATGTGAATTCTCCAAATGGAACCTTTACAATAAGCTCATCACCAATTTCGAGCTCACCCATTCTTCGAAATACAGTATCACGATGACCTGATAATACAATTTGATCATTTCCTAATGGCCATGCAGTTCCTTTATAGTGCCCAACGCCCTTTTCTAAATCATCCGCATCTGTGCCTTCAACAATCGGAAGCTCAGCTTCAATTCTTGGAATAGACAGGATTCCAACAACATCTCCTGTAAAAGGCGAGAATTCTTCGAGATCGATTTCAGGCCTTTGTAATATTTCATGGGCTTTTTCTAAATTATTCGTTTGTACTGTTTTAGTTTTAAAAATCTGATAAGCACTATAACCAACAATCAATAGGCCTACACTGATTAATAAAAAGGAAAATTTGCGAATCATGATACCCCTCCATCTCTTCACCTATTACTTTATAATATTTCAAGTTGTCGAACAACCGTAGTTTTATAGAAACAGTGTAGAAAAAAGTGAATCATCTTCCATTAATGTCGGAAAATTGTGTATCTGGATAAAAGTTATTAGAATAGGTTTCATTGTCAAAAATGAATCTGTATAATAAGAATTAAGTGCCTAAAGTTAGGAAGTGAAGAATTGAGTAAAATCAAGATTGTAACCGATTCCACTGTAGATTTAACGGATGAGGAAATAAGTCAATATAACTTAGAGGTTGTGCCACTATCTATTCATATTAACGGAGATACTTTTATTGATCGAGTTGACATTACTCCGGTTGAGTTTATTAGAAAAATGAAAGAATCACCTGAACTTCCCAAAAGTTCACAGCCTGCAGTTGGCAAATTTGCTGAAGTCTATGATCGACTTGCAGATGAGGGCTATGAAGTGATTTCCATTCACATGACAGGTGGGATGAGTGGGACTGTTCAGTCTGCTGCTAGCGCAACACAAATGACAAAGGCGAAGGTTCATGTAGTGGATTCCAAGTACATATCAACTGCACTAGCTTTTCAAGTGATTGAAGCAGCAAAGCTAGCTCAGGCTGGAAAAACTGCAGAAGAAATACTAGCGGCTGTTGAAAAAGTTCGTGAACAAACAACGCTTTTTGTCGTAGTAGATACATTGGAGAACTTGATAAAAGGTGGGAGAATTGGTAAAGGGCAAGGAATGATTGGATCTTTGTTAAATATAAAGCCAATTGCTACCCTTGATGGTGGTGTATATACACCTGTTGCCAAAGTTAGAAGCCACTCGCAAGTTGTGAAATATTTAGCGAAGCAGTTTGTTGAAGAGACGAAGGGGAAAACAATCCATGGTGTAGGGATTGTACATGTAGAAGGTCTTGATTTAGCCAATAAGCTAAAAGATGCTATTTATGAGTTAACAGGATATGCTGATGTTGACATTCGCTATACCACTCCTGTAATAGGAACCCACACTGGTGTAGGAGCGATTGGATTTATGTATTATTGTGAATAAACGACAAGAAAAAAGGGAAAGGTTGGTATTTCGACATCTTTTCCTTTTTTCTTTTCAAAAGGTTTGTTAGAATAAATTTCAGATATATTAGAATAAAGTGGGTGGGAGCAATGTTTAAAAAAGCGAGTATGTTTGTAATCGTTATCATTCTTTCTATTATTATTTCTGCATGTGGACAAAATGAGATTAAAAATGCAAAAAATTGGCCAGTTAAGGATTTTACATATACTGACCAAGAGGGTAAGTCATTTGGTTTATCAGACTTAAAGGGGAAGGTATGGGTTTCTGATTTCATCTTCACCTCCTGTGCTGATGTATGCTTACCAATGACAGCCAATATGGCTAAGCTGCAACAAATGCTGAAAGATGAAGGAATCGAAGATGTTGAGCTTGTCTCGTTTAGTGTTGATCCAGCAGTAGATACTCCAGATCGTTTAAAAATGTTTGCTGATAACTTTAATGCTGATTATAGTAATTGGCATTTCCTAACTGGCTATACTCAGGAAGAAATTGAACAAAAGGCATTAAAGGATTTTAAAGCAGTCGTGAAAAAACCTGAAAATGAAGATCAAGTTATTCATGGGATTGATTTTTATTTAATGGATCAAGACGGTAAAATTGTTGCATATTACGATGGTCTTGATGAAATCCCATATAAACAAATCATAAAAGATATAAAAACATTACAAAAATAACCTTCTTCGGAGGGTTTTTTTCTTATTCATAGAGGGGATAATTATGCAGAAACAAAAAATAGGAGATTACATAAAGATGAAGAATATATGGAAAAGCTTATTTTTAATATTACTTTCCTTAAACATATTACTAGTGACTATATTGATCATATTTTTAACTTCTCCTGCGGAAAATAAACCATTAGAAAATACTTCACCTGACATAAATGCGGTATCCTTTCTAATTCAAGGAAAAAAAAAGGACGTTAATACGGTTATTAATCAATATTTAAAAGAGCAAAATGATGGAGTGATTGATTATAGCATTCAATTAGATGATTATGTAAATTTATTTGGAACATTTCCTTTTCTAAATCAAAATATTGATATGAAGCTAGTGTTTGAACCCAAGGCATTGGAAAATGGTGATCTTATTTTACAGGAAAGGCAAATATCGATTGGGAAATTAAACCTTCCATCAGCAACTGTTTTAAGGATTGTTGACAGCTTTTATAAATTTCCAGAGTGGGTTACGATACAGCCAAATGAGGAACAAGTGTATGTTGATCTTCAGTCATTAAAATTAAAAAGTGATGTTCAAATCGTTGCAAATCAATTCGATTTAAAGCAGGATCAAATAATCTTTACGCTTTTAGTTCCGGTAAAAGAGCAGTCAAAGTAAAAGAATAAAATGGACTGTCCTCTACGAATGAGGTCAGTCCGACAACTTGCTTATGACATTAATCTTAATTGTTAATTTTCAATTTACATAAAATGAAAACGACCAGTCCTCCGGTCGTCTAGCCTCTTATAACGAATGTCTCAAAGGATCGCTCATTTTGATGTGAACTTGTTGCAATTATTGAATACACTTCATTTGGGTTAAACTGTAATTCATGAAGTGGTAATAGTACCTCTTTAGTCCCGGCGGTCCTGATTTCAAGGTCAACCGTCATCGGTGTTAATCCTAAATAAGGTGTCGCTTCTTTGTAGGATACTTTAGGGAAGACCACATCCCCTTTAACGACAGCGACATCTAATGGAGGGGTATCCGGTGAAAGGTGAATAAATCGGAATTTGCTTTCCCCAGTTGGTACGTCGAGTTGATCCTGTAGAGTGAGCATGCGCAGCTTCTTTTCAACTCCTATCAACGGTAATGTATAAATTTTCCCAGCTTCCACGGTTATCCGTTTGTTTAATATACTGTTAACTTGATCTTCAGCAGGATAAATATCAAGATGATATTTGCCGCTCGGCATGGATAAATAATTGCTTACTTGTTTATAAGGGAGATTTCGAAAAACGCGGATGGCATTAATATATACATCTACGTTTGGTGTGTCGCTTGAACCGTGCAAAACACGAATAATTCCGTGAGATTGATTCCTTGGTTCTATTTGTCTTTGTTCAGCAATTGCTGCTTGGAATGCTTTTGACAGCGCCCGTAAATGCTTTTGGTAATAATGGATGTGTAAGCTTGGGTCCAAGTATTTATAATAATTAGCCATCACATCATATGAAGCTGCTTTTTCAAAATAATCCTGCCCATTTCTTTTTTGTGGCATATGCATCGCTCCTATCCTTAAGGCTTCTTCGATAACATATGCGCTTTGGGCGAGGGTGGTGTATGTGCTATGTATTTCTCAATTTGATATAAAGAAGTTAAAATAGTGATTATAGTAATAATGAAGTGATAATTTGGAGGTAAAAGATGGAAGGACAATTGAAAAAAGCTACCTTTGCTGGAGGCTGTTTCTGGTGTATGGTTAAGCCGTTCGATGAACAGCCAGGCATCATAAAAGTTGTTTCAGGATACACGGGAGGTCATGTTGAAAATCCTACTTATCAACAGGTTTGTTCAGAAACAACGGGGCATTATGAAGCGGTGCAAATAACCTATAATCCCGAAATATTTCCATATGAGAAATTATTACAGCTGTTTTGGCAGCAAATTGATCCGACCGATGCTGGGGGACAATTCTATAATCGGGGGACCTCGTATCAAACAGTGATTTTCTATCATAATGATGACCAAAAACATATAGCAGAAACTTCTAAAAAGGAACTGGCGGAAAGCGGACGATTTACCAAACCTATAGCTACGAAAATTCTTCCTGTTAGCACGTTTTATCCTGCTGAGGAATATCATCAGGATTATTATAAAAAGAACCCCCCACATTATGAGCGGTACCGCATCGGATCTGGACGGGATGCCTTTATTCGGATGCATTGGGGTGAACAGCATGAAAAGTAAAGATATGGATGAATTGAAGAAAAAATTAACACCAATTCAATTTGAAGTTACACAAAATAATGGGACAGAACCACCTTTCCGAAATGATTATTGGAATGAAACAAGAGAAGGTATTTATGTAGATATCGTATCTGGTAAGCCTTTATTTAGCTCAAAGGATAAATTTGATGCAGGCTGCGGTTGGCCAAGCTTCACGAAACCCCTAGAAGAGGATGAAATCGAGGAGAAACAAGATTATACTCATTTTATGATTCGGACAGAAGTGCGCAGTAAAACCGCAAATTCGCATTTAGGACATGTATTTAATGATGGCCCTGACCCAACGGGTTTGCGTTATTGTATCAATTCAGCCTCACTTAGATTTATACCAAAAGAAGAGCTAGAAAAGGAAGGGTACGGGAACTGGTTGGAAATGTTTCATAAGTAAATATGTAGAACGGGTTTTCATGTCTAAACCTAGGCTGAAAACCCGAGAATGGTAACTTATAATGCGATTACGTGCCCAAATCTGTGCTGAAAACTCGAGAGTGGTAACGTATAGTGCGTTTATGTGCCTAAACCTGGACGAGAAACCAGAAAATGGTAACGTTAAGCGTTTGTATGTGCCCAAACCTAATTAGAAATCCTTAAAAGGTAATATAGAACTCCTACATGCTCCCTAATTTACCTCGCCCGTTTAAGCTAAAATGGTACTCTTTATTTATTCGTCATTCCACCCGATAAAATGAATTTCATCGCATCTTCTGGCTTAACATCGATGATTTCAACCTGTTCTTTTGGGATGAGAAATGTAAAACCTGCAACCTGGAACGTTTGTGGAACATAGACGGCGATGTAATCTTCTAGTCCTTGATAAAATTTATCCAGTTCCTCTGCAGTAACAAAGCCCATGCTCTTCATCCCCGTTCCTGGGATGGTAACTAAAGCAACTTTGGAAAATGACTTTTTTTCACCAAGGAAGGAATGAATCGTATCTTTTATGACTGAATACACCGTCTTAACTAAAGGGATATTCTCTAAAATTCGGTCAATAATCCGGATGACTCTACCAGTAATAAATTTCGTGGATAACCATCCTAGTAAAGTAATGAGTCCGAGTGTGAGCAATAACCCAATTCCAGGAATGTAATCATCCTTTAAATAAGGCTTAAGTAGATTCCCAAGAATACTATCAAGAAACATAAAGGTTTTATAACATACATATACTACTAAAATAATTGGGACAATTGTCAAAATACCATTTATAAAGCTTTTGATTAAATTTCTCACCTGTTGATATCCTCCAACGAAATAAAATAATACATCAATTTAGTGTATCAAAAATTTAGTAAATCGTGTAATTTTTAGTTGAACGATAAGAATTTTCACTGATGTAATTAGTTGATATAAAAAAGTTTAGGCGAAAACACATGCGAGACAAGAACCTACAACATACCTTATCAATGTACACTGAACAACAAAGAGGAGTGATGAGGTATGCATTTTGGTCATGGCGGCTTTGGCTGTGGCGTAACCGCACCAATGTATACAAGCTGTGGTTATGGGTATGGCTATGGGTACGGGAATTGGTTTGCATTAATCGTAGTACTATTTATCTTGTTAATTATTATCGGAGCAAGCTGCTACGGTAAGTAAATGAATTGAGAATGTGACTCACGGATAACATCCGTGAGTTTTTGTTATTACGAATGATTTTATGCGATACTCATATAATGTTCGTGTTTTGTTTGACTAGCCCAGTAGATTCTGTTATATTTACGGATGGGATAACGAAATATACGAAGATCACTTACGTCTGGGGGAAGTCTTAATGAGATCGAATTATGATGTGATTGTAGTTGGTGCAGGACCAGCTGGAATTTTTACGTGCTATGAATTAACTTTAAAAATGCCTAATGCTAAAGTATTACTCGTGGATAAAGGCCATGATATTTATAAACGAAATTGTCCTATTTTACAAAAGAAAATCGAAAAGTGTCCTCCTGCAGCAGGTAGAAAGGAATTTGCCGGCTGTCTTCCAGCTTGTTCGATTACAAATGGATTTGGTGGTGCTGGAGCATACTCCGATGGGAAATTCAATATTACGAGCGAATTTGGTGGATGGATGACGGATTATCTTCCAGAGTCCACCGTTATTGATTTAATAAAATATGTAGATAACATCAATTTGTCCCACGGGGCAACTGAAAGCATCACAGACCCGTTGACCGATAAGGTTAAGGAAATTGAAAAACGCGGTTATGCGGTTGGATTGAAATTGCTTCGTGCCCAAGTTCGTCATTTAGGTACCGAACAAAATCTGCAAATTATGGCGAGTATATTTGAGTATTTAAACGAAAAAATCGATATGGCATTTAAAACGGAAGTTGAAGATTTGATTACGGAAAAAACAAGCGATGGCATAAAGGTGTGCGGAATTCAATTGAAAAATGGGGAAGCTCTTCATGCCGAAAAAGTGGTCATAACACCAGGTCGTGATGGCTCGACATGGTTAGCTGATATATTAAAGGCACGCCGCATGGGAATGATTAATAATCAAGTAGATATCGGGGTTCGTGTGGAAACTTCTAATATAGTGATGCAAGAGATTAATGAGCATTTGTATGAGGGGAAGTTCGTTTATAATACCTCTGTTGGAACGAGAGTGCGTACCTTCTGCAGCAATCCTTCCGGTCATGTTGTGGTAGAAAATCATTCTGGTACGATGCTTGCCAATGGACACGCCTATCGTGATCCGAAATTGGGAAGCCCTAATACAAATTTTGCGTTGCTTGTGTCCCACACTTTCTCAGAGCCTTTTGACCAGCCAAATGAATATGCACATGTAATTTCGCGGTTGGCAAATGTGTTATCAAACGGCGGATTAATTGTCCAAAAATATGGGGATATATTAAAGGGTAGACGTTCAACGGTGAAGCGGATTAAGGAAAGCTTCGTTGAACCTACGTTAAAGGAAGCAGTTCCGGGAGATTTAGGTCTTGTACTTCCTTATAATACGATGAAAAGTTTAATAGAAATGACAGAAGCCTTAAACCATGTTACGCCTGGTTTAGCATCAGAGCATACACTATTTTATGGCGTTGAAGCGAAATTTTATTCAGCTCGTCCGAAGCTAAACGACCGTTTCGAAACTGAAATAAGCGGTCTGTATGTAGGTGGAGACGGGGCAGGTATCACGCGTGGCCTTGCTCAAGCTAGCGCATGTGGCGTCTGGATAGCTAGAGATATTATTGAAAAGGTGCAATCAAGCAAATCAGACAAAAAGGTAATAGTGAAGTAATATTGAGCCTAGAGGAATCTTTTCCTCTAGGCTTGTTTTATTTCAACAGAACTTTTTTTTATGATAAAATTTAGTATTAGCAAGAATCGGAGGGGATTGTATGTGGGCAGAAAAGCTTCAGCCTGGAGATGAAATTAGGGTCATAGCACCTTCAACAAGCATGCTAATGATTAAAGAAAAACAAATTGAAATTGCTGTTGAACGACTTAAAGCGTTGGGATTTACCATTACTTATGGAAAAAATGTTTATTCACACGATGCACTATACAGTTCATCAATTGAAGAAAGAATTGAAGATCTACACGATGCCTTCCGTGATACGAACGTAAAAGGGATATTAGCTGCAATTGGTGGGTATAGTGCAAATCAATTATTGCAATACATAGATTATGGACTCATTAAAGATAATCCAAAAATATTTTGCGGCTATGGAGATATCACAGCTTTAAGTTTTGCATTCTATCAAAAAACTGGATTGGTAACGTTTGTGGGACCTGACTTAGCAAGTTTTGGTGTGAAGGAAGGGGTAGATTATACGTTACAATCATTTTTGGATGCTGTTACAAATGATTCTCCATTTGAAATCAATCCATCAAGTTTTTGGAGTGAGGACCCTTGGCATTTAGAACAAGATAGTCGAACCTATCATGAGCAAAAGCATTATTTTGTAATTCAAGAGGGCAAAGCTGAAGGGCGTATCATCGGCGGTAATTTATCCACGCTTAATTTATTAAAGGGAACAGAATATATGCCACCATTAAAGGATGCTGTTCTTTTTATCGAGGATGATTTGGAAACACATCCGCATCGGTTTGACCGGGAGCTTCAAGCATTGTTGCAAATCCCTCAAGCGGCTGAACTAAGGGCAATATTAATTGGGCGGTTTCAAGCTGATTCCAATATGACAGAAGCAGCGCTTAAGCATATTATTCTCACTAAGCAGGAGTTAAAGGATATTCCTGTTATTGCAAATGTTAATATCGGTCATGTACAACCTTTTGCAACCCTGCCAATTGGTGCGACGGCAACAATATATGCCAAAGGGATCGAAACAGAAATTTTTATTGAGCAAACGGAATATTAAATTTTTACTGGTGAACAGTTTACAAAAAACAGACACGATTATCGCGTCTGTTTTTTTCATTTTAAAATTGTTTAGTTCATACAATTTTAATAGAAATATTTTTCTATAGCTTTAATGGCTTCCGATGAGAAACGGAGTGATTGTATGGAGCAATCGTACTTAATCAAGCCTATATTGGATGCGAAGTATCCAATGGTTGATTACGGAAAGGGCATATATTTATTTGATCAAGCTGGAAAAAGATATTTGGATGGTTCATCTGGCGCAGTAACTGCGAATATTGGTCACGGTGTGTCTGAAATCATACAAGCGATGCAAAACCAGGCAAATAAAGTTTCTTTTGTCTATCGTTCTCAATTCACCAGTCAGCCCGGGGAGGCACTGGCGCAAAAAATTGCTACTTTAGCAGGTCATGACCTAAATTGGTCCTTTTTTGTAAATAGCGGTTCTGAGGCGACCGAGACTGCAATGAAAATTGCGATTCAATATTGGCAGGAGCAGGGAAAGGGAACGAAAACGAAAATCCTCTCACGCTGGGTCAGCTATCACGGGATAACTATGGGCGCATTGTCAATGTCAGGTCATCCAGGAAGAAGAGCTAGATTTATTCCACACCTTGAAGATTGTCCCTCCATTCATCCGCCATATTGTTACCGTTGCCCGTATCAACTTCAAGCTCCAGAATGCCAAAATCGATGTGCCAAAGAACTTGAAACAGTCATTCAACGAATTGGCAAAGACCATATTGCTGCATTTATCGCAGAGCCGGTGATTGGTGCGGCAGGTGGCGCAATTACTCCTCCAAAGGACTACTATCGAGATATAAAAGATATATGTGAAAAAAACGAGATACTTTTTATAGCTGACGAGGTCATGACTGGTTTTGGTCGAACAGGTAAGGTTCTTGCTTGCGAGCATTGGGAGGTTAAACCAGATATCGTGGCATTAGGGAAAGGGATGGGGGCAGGCTATGCGACCATCGCAGCTACCTTAGTTAGCGATGAAGTGATGGCCCCCATCTTAACTGGTTCAAAGCTTATCATGAGTGGGCATACGTTAAGTGCAAATCCACAAGCTTGTGCGGTTTCTTTAGCAGTCTTAGAGTATTTGGAAAAAGAACAAATCATTTCAAATGTTGATTCAAAGGGGACCTTTTTGCGAAATAAGCTGAATAAGCTCAGTAATCAATTTTCCTTCATAGGAGATGTGAGGGGAAAAGGGTTATTGTTAGGAATCGAATTGGTTGAAAATAAAGTCTCTAAACAGCCCTTTGCAAGAAAGCTACAGGTCACAAAAACGATAATTGAGTTGGCACAGAAAAACGGCTTGCTTATTTATCCTGCAAATGCAGGATTGGACGGAATAAATGGTGATGCAATAATCATAGCCCCGCCATTAACAATCACGAAAAGAGAAATTGAAGAGCTGGTTCGATTATTAACTACGACCTTTACTCAGTTTAATCAGTTACTCCAATCTACTTACAATTGTGAAGGAGAAGGCTAGATGGACAATATATACGGAAAAATCATTCCGTTAGAGGCAGCCATGGAATATTTTTACGATGAAATGACTCTAATGTTTGGAGGCTTTGGAGGGGTTGGCTCACCGCCAACACTCATTGATGGAATCCTTCAAAAAGGAATAAAAAATTTAACATTAGTGGGAAATGATACTGGGTTTCCTGATATCGGAATCGGAAAACTGGTCAGCAAGGGGCGCGCCAAAAAGGTGATTGCCTCACATATTGGTTCTAATCCGATTGCCGGTCAATTAATGACTACTGGTGAACTTGAAGTGGAATTTTCACCTCAAGGAATATTAGCAGAACGGATTCGAGCAGGTGGTGTAGGGTTAGGTGGAATATTAAGTGATATTGGTTTGGAGAATGACATTGTTACTGCAAATAAATCGCAACTCCGTGTAAATGGTCAAACATATATTGTTGAACCAGCGTTAACTGCAGATGTTTCCATTATCTATGCAAAAAAAGCTGACCCATTTGGAAACCTTGTTTACGACAAAAGTGCTCGAAATACGAATCCACTTGTTGCAATGGCTGGAAAGATTACAATTGCTGAAGTTGAAGAATTTGTACCACTTGGAAGCCTCAATCCTGAAGAAATAGTGACCCCTGGAATCTTTGTTTCGAAAATGGTTCACACGAAAGGGGTGGATTGGAAGTGGGCGTGGGAGAAAACAGTAGAGAAATAATGGCGAAACGGGCAGCAAAGGAAATAACCTCAGGAATGGTTGTGAATCTCGGGATCGGAATACCATCTTTAGTTCCAAATTTTTTAGAGGCGAGTAATGTCATGTTTCAAGCGGAAAATGGAATACTTGGCATGGGACCGAGCCCAAGGCTAGGGGAGGAGGATGAAAATCTCTGTAACGCAGGCGGGTTCCCAGTGACAATCGTAAAAGGGACTTCTTACTGTGATAGTGCTACAGCTTTTGCGATGATTAGGACTGGGAAAATTGATATGACAATCTTAGGGGCATTACAGGTAAGTAGTAAAGGGGATTTAGCCAATTGGATTGTTCCCGGTAAAAAAGTGCCGGGAATGGGCGGTGCAATGGAACTTGCGCAAAAGGCAAAAAAAGTGATAGTGCTTATGAATCATACAGATAAGGCGGGAAATCCAAAGATTGTTGAACAATGTCAGCTTCCGTTAACTGCCACTAATTGCGTAGATATGATTATCACGGATATAGCTGTATTTCATGTGCGAAATCAAAGGTTACAGTTAAGTGAAATATTCGCACCCTATACTATCAAGGATGTACAGGAGAAAACTGGATGTAATTTTTCGTTAGCAGACAACATTGACATCCATACGTTTTAGGATAGGAGTGATAGGATGGAACAATTTGTAAAAAAAGCGAGAGAATGGCTGCAAAGTAATAAAACAAAAGGGACGTCTTTGCTAAGAAAATTAGTACAGGAAGGTAGTGTACGTGGTAGGGAAAGTAGTGCACAAGCGGTTGTCATTGAAAAATGCCGTGAACTAGGGTTAAACCTTGATATATGGGAAATTGGCGATGAGGAGTTACGGCAGCATCCGAAATTTTGCTCTGATCGTACTAGTTTTGTAGGTAACCCAAATGTTGTTGGAATTTTACAAGGAACAGGAGGAGGAAAATCAATCATCCTCAATAGCCATATTGATGTAGTACCCGAAGGCGACCTTGAAAAATGGGAGGAGGATCCATTTAGTGGATTAATAAAAAATGGAAAGCTTTTTGGCAGGGGTTCGACAGATATGAAGGGAGGAACCGCTGCTCTTTTACTTGCAATCGAAGCGATTCAAGCTACTCAAATCAAATTAAAAGGCAATGTCATTTTCGAAAGTGTGATTGAAGAGGAAAGCGGTGGTGCCGGAACGCTTGCTTGTCTTTTAAGAGGATATACAGCTGATGCTGCGTTGATTCCTGAGCCAACGAATCTGAAGTTTTTCCCGAAGCAGCAAGGTTCTATGTGGTTCCGTATTAATGTTCATGGAAAATCGGCACATGGTGGTACAAGATATGAGGGAACAAGCGCTATCGATAAGGCGTATCAAATTATCCAAAAGATCCATCAGCTGGAAAAAATAAGAAATGAACGAATGAATGATCCTTTATATGAAAAAATAAAGATACCGATACCGATAAATATTGGAAAAATCAATAGTGGTACTTGGCCTTCATCGGTCCCCGACCTTGCCATTATTGAAGGGAGAATGGGCGTCGCTCCAAATGAAACGATGGAGGCTGCTGAAAAGGAAATGGAGAGTATACTAGAGGAGCTAAAAGCTGTTGATCCATGGTTTAAGGAACATCCCCCAACAATTGAATGGTTTGGTGGAAGGTGGTTACCAGGTGATCTGGATATTGAACACCCATTCGTCGAAGCGGTAGCAAGCGCTTATCGTTCTGTTGTGAAAAAAGAGGCAAAGATTGAAGCCTCGCCGTGGGGAACGGATGGCGGGATCTTATCCCAGGTAGGACACATACCAGTACTTGTATTTGGACCCGGGGTAACCGAAGTAGCACATGATGCCAATGAATATATCCACTTAAAGGATGTGCATCTTGCTGCGGAAATTATCGCCATTTCCATTCTTCGATGGTGTGAAGTAGCGAATTGAAAATTTCCGAGATAAAATAAGAATGAATTTAAGAAATGAATTGAGGGGAACATCGTGATACAACAGGCGCAAACAAAAACTATTTCCGGAGATTCCTATACGATTGAAGTATATGTTGACCCATTCAATAAACGAGTACGGATTGATGACTATCGTGGGAATCTCAAAAAAGTCATTGAAACAGCTGAAAGGGTTAGTGAAAAAATTTCGGCTGAAAAATTAATTTGTAAAGTGAGACAGGAGCATTTTACTGATTTTATTGAACGAGGCTATATTTGCGAAGCAAAACTAGACGGATATTTCCTCGGTTCAGATGCTTATTTTTTTTGTAAATATTTTCAATCAGAACGGTTAGAAAATGATCAGTGGATTTTCGAGGATCAAATCATCAAAAATGTCTATTTACTTCAACGACATAGCAAAGGAAGTATCCCACCAGCTTCTGTGACACTAAGAAAAGCTGTTAATGGTGATGGTAGGGGCTTGGCAAAGCTATATCGTGAAGTATTTCAAGTGTATCCTACTCCACTACATGACCCAAACTATGTTGAGAAGACTTTTAGTGAAGGAACGATTTATTATTTGCTTGAACAGGAAGGTGAAATCATCAGTGCTGCTTCGGCAGAAGTAAACGCGGTTTATAAAAATGCGGAATTAACGGACTGTGCCACTTTAATGAACTACCGTAAGCATGGATATGTGAAGCTTTTATTACAAAAGCTGGAGGAAGAATTAAAGTCGAAAAATATTTATTGTGCCTACTCATTATCGCGGGCACAATCTTTCGGAATGAACGCAGCCTTTTACCAGCTTGGCTATGACTATCGAGGAAGGTTATTAAATAACTGTTATATATACGACCAAATTGAAAACATGAATCTCTGGGTGAAGGATCTTTCCAACTGACTTACTCCAAGGGGCCAGATCACGTGGTTTTATGGGCAAGATCTATAACCATGTTGAAAACAATGCATCCACAATTAAGAAAATCTCTTTATGCCAATTTTTTTGCATGTTCATGACAGAATTTGAGCACCATTTCATATATTGGTTATGGGATGGTGAATTTGGATGCTTTTATATAATCAATTAACGAAGGAAGTACTTGCTTCCATATTAAAAAGTATTGACGAAGCAATCCATGTAGTAAATATTGAGGGAATTACGGTATTTTACAATGAAGTAGCAGCAAGGCATGATGGCCTAGAAATGAATGAAGTTCTCGGTAAATCGATTCTCACGGTATTTCCCTCCCTAACGGAAAGAACCAGTACCCTTCTTAAGGTTTTATCAACACAACAACCTATTATCAATCAGCCCCAGTCCTATATGAATTTGCATGGGAAAATCATCGAGACATTGAACACGACATTGCCGATTTTTGATCAGGAAAGAATTGTTGGTGCTGTTGAAATTGGTAAGGATTATTCTCGTATTAGGCAACTTTATGAAAGATTGCTAGATATAAAAACAGGAAAAAAAGCTGGTGCGCAGAATAAAAAGAAAGTCCGTTATACATTGGATGATCTTTTGTCAGTTAATCCAACATTTCAAAGGATGAAAGCTGTTGCTGAAAAATTGGCTCGTTCCACCTCACCGATAATTGTTTACGGCGAAAGCGGAACCGGAAAAGAACTTTTTGTTCAAGGAATACACCATGCATCGGCACGACGGGATGCCCCGTTTATAGCACAAAATTGTGCAGCAATCCCGGCAAATTTGCTCGAAAGCATACTGTTCGGGACTGCAAAAGGGAGCTATACCGGGGCTCTGGATCGTCCAGGATTATTTGAATTGGCAAATGGTGGTACACTATTTTTAGATGAACTCCATGCGATGCCAATTGAACTTCAAGCAAAACTCTTAAGAGTATTAGAGGATGGAATTGTTCGGAGGATTGGCGGAGTGAAAGATGTTGTCGTAAATGTCCGCGTCATTGCTGCGATGAATGTGAATCCGTTAACTGCAGTGGAGGAACAAAAGCTTCGCCATGATTTATTTTACCGCCTCAATGTCCTCTCGTTTGAGCTGTCACCCCTTCGTGAACGAAAGGAGGATATTCTTTTTCTTTCGCAACATTTTATTTCGTATTATAATCATTTATTTCACAAGCAAATTGTTGGATTAGATACAAATACCGAAAAGCTATTTCTAGCTTATCATTGGCCAGGTAATGTTCGAGAATTAAAGCATTGTATTGAATATATGATGAATGTTTCTGAATGTTCCATGTTAAATGAAGCGGATTTGCCGATTTTTTTGCAAAAAAAACAACAGTTGAGGGAGAATTCTCTAGCAAGTTTGGCATTAAAGGAAAATGTCGAGGTACTGGAGAAGGATCTCATTACACAGGCACTTACATTAGCGAAAGGGAATATAAAACAGGCTGCTAGCTTACTTGAAATTCCTAGACAAACGCTACAATATAAACTCAAAAAATACCGTGCCGAATAATCGGCACGTTTTTTTGTTATACAACCAGAATTAGCTTGTTTCTGCACACCCACTTAGGTTCGCGTACAGCTTTCACCTTTGGCATGATTTTTGCATGTAATAGGGTGGGAGGAATGAATATGAAATCTTTTTTATATAAACCAACTCGGCACTGGAAGGATATAGAATTATGGAAAGATGTAAGTGAGGATCAATGGAATGATTGGCTATGGCAGCTTACCAATACGATAAGAACTCTCGATGATTTAAAAAAGGTAATAAGTTTGACGAAAGATGAGGAAGAAGGAGTTCGCATTTCAACCAAAACAATTCCTTTAAACATTACCCCCTATTATGCATCCTTAATGAACCCGGATGATCACCGCTGCCCAATCCGCATGCAGTCTGTTCCTATTTCAAAGGAAATTCACAAAACGAAATACGACCTAGAGGACCCTCTCCATGAAGATGAGGACTCTCCTGTCCCAGGCTTAACGCACCGTTATCCAGATCGTGTATTGTTCCTCGTCACAAATCAGTGCTCAATGTATTGCCGTTACTGTACAAGACGAAGATTCTCAGGTCAAATCGGGATGGGGGTTCCGAAAAAGCAAATTGATGGGGCCATTGCTTATATTGCCCAAACTCCAGTCATCCGGGATGTACTTCTCTCAGGAGGAGATGGTCTATTAATCAATGACAATATTCTAGAGTATATCCTAAAGAAACTTCGTGAAATTGATCATGTTGAAATAATCCGAATTGGCACAAGAGCACCTGTCGTATTCCCGCAGCGGATTACCGAGAACTTGTGTAATATTTTAAAGAAATATCATCCGATCTGGTTAAATACCCATTTTAATACCTCAATCGAAATCACCGAAGAGTCAAAACGTGCTTGTGAAATGCTGGCAAATGCCGGTGTTCCAATTGGAAATCAATCTGTTATATTAGCAGGAATTAACGACAGTGTGCCAATCATGAAGAAGCTCATGCATGACCTCGTTAAAATCCGAGTCAGACCATATTATATTTATCAATGCGACCTCTCTGAAGGTATCGGTCATTTTCGTGCTCCGATTTCAAAGGGACTTGAAATTATTGAAGGCTTAAGAGGACACACTTCGGGATATGCCGTCCCGACCTTCGTTTGCGACGCTCCTGGTGGAGGAGGGAAAATCTCGTTACAGCCGAATTATTTGATTTCACAAAGTGCGGAAAAAGTGGTGTTGAGGAATTTTGAAGGTGTAATAACAACCTACCCAGAACCTCAGAATTATAAACCAGGTACAGCGGAAGATTATTTTAAAGGTGTATATCCGGATTATGAGAAGTATCGATCCAATGTGGGCATCTCAGCTGTCATGAATGATAAAAAATTTAATCTCGTTCCGGAAGACCTTCAGCGCCTGGATAGAAGGCAAAAGTATCAGCAAGACCCAACCCATTCTTCTTTAAAGGATAAACGTGAAAAGCGGGACGAATTAAAGGAAAAGAAATTTAAAGCGCAGCAAAAATCAATTGATATAGGTGAATCCAAACCATCTGAAAATGAGTAGGTGATTCGTGTTGGAGTTTAAATGTGAGTGGTGTGGAGGAAACGCAAGCAACGGTGAGAACACGGTTTACTGGGAGCTACCTGATGGGTCAAGGGCAATTGAAATTTCGATGACACCTGCGGTTATCTGTCAGGAATGTGACATGGTGTATCAGACAGATAACATTATTAAAGAAATTGAAGATCAATTGTTTTTGGTTGATAATAAAAAAATCGATAGTTCGATAACCTTTAAGGAACTTATGGACTTACCAAGATTGTTGAAGAGGAATTATTTTGATTTTTCTTCATAGGTTGCACTTCATAATGGCACCCTAAAAAATGGGTGCTATTTATTTTTGAAGTAAATCACCCATAACTTAAATAGGTATATTTTCTTATTTAGCAGCTACCATAATTCGACATATAATAAAAAATATGGAAATAATTTCATGTGAGGAGGGAGAAAAGAATGAGTTTTACAGAGGTGTTGGCACAACTTTCCTCATACATAAACCATCAATCTGCTAATCTAGAAGACCAAATTAACAGGCTAGAACAAGCAAAACAGGAAATTAAAAAGGAACAAAAAATGCCCTGGCAGAGTGGAATACCAATCTAACCCCAAATCTTCAAGCTTATTGGGAAGGTAATCGTGCAAAGTCATTCGATGAATCCCGTTCTCGTGCACATAGTGAAATGCAAAATATTTTTCATTCTGAGTACGATCGATATATTGAAAAGATAGATTCAAGGCTGAATATTTTGGAACAAGAAAAATCAGGATTATCCTTTGCTAAAGGCTTAACCCGTGAAGCGGAACGACTTTTGAAAAAAGGTGAAGAGGCAACAGAAGAATTGCAACGTAAAATCAAGCAAATCAGGAGGCAATTGTCTTAATGAGTACGATCCAAGTAAAACATGATGAAGTCATGAAACGATTAACAAAGGTCAAAGAAGCTTTAGCTGCTTTGACCCTTCCCAATCCCAACGAACAAGTACTTGGTAATAATAAGCTTAATTTTACAGACCAGTGGAAAACAAGGGAGAGTACTATTTCTTCTGACATTGCTTCATACATTGAAATTGTCGCAAAAAATATTGAAGACACCCGCTCAAATGTAGGTTCTATTAAACAACAAGACGAAGCAATTGCAAACGGTACACCAAAATAAAGAAGGAAATAGAAGAATGTCATATCTAAAAATCTTTGAAGTAAGCACATTGCTTTCGTCTATAAATGAAAGAATTAAAGACTATCAAAACTTACAGGAACAATTGGAAGATTTAAAGGGAGCTTTTCAAGAAATCGTCCAGCTGTCTGATTTTAAAGGGAAGGCAGCTGAGGCAATCAAAGGCTTTTATCGTTCTCAAATAGATGTTGTCAATGCCTGGGAAGATTTTATTGATCAACATCTTTCATTTTTAAAAAGTGTTGAAGGTTCCGTCTCAGAACTTAATTTATCTGGAAACACGCTTGTTCATGTCCCATTTTTAGATGAAACCCTAACGAAAGCAGCACAAAAATCTAATGAAATTGTTTCCGAGAAAGAAAGGGAACTAAAAAGAATTTTTCGTAATATTGATGATATTATTCCTAAGATGTATTCTCGAGTGCCGATTTTGACCAGCAAATGAACCTAGCTGAAAAAGAGCGAAAGGATACACTTGAGAAGGTTCATGAACTGGACTATAATCTTGTCAATCAATACCAAAAGTCCCAACCAGCTGAATCCTATGCGAAACTTCTGTTTCACCAGTTATTACAGTCATCAACGAAAAACGGTGCTATATCACCGATTCATTTTAATACAAAAGCCTATCACAGTAGCGAAATCTATCGGGTGAAAAAGCCGCGGTCAATTAGTAAAGAAGAGTTTGAAAACATCCAGCATAAATTAGCCTACCAAGTTCAAATCATCGATGAGTATGAGGAATATGGTGGAGATTTTTACGTTTTTGACAATGGGCAGATTGTCAGGAAATATACAGCTAGGGTTAATGGAAAGTGCGTTACCCGATATGAAATTGTTGAGAAAATCCCCCAAAAAGATCGAACTGGAAATGTGAAAGAGTTAGGTTCTTCATTTGAGGAAACTCCACTTGAACCACTAGAATACGTGGTCAATCCCAAATCGTTAGCGTTAAACGGTGGAAAAAAGCTATTTGGCAAAGGCTTGAATAATATTGGAGAGCGCCTGTCCATTAAATTAGAAAAACAGGAATTATCCAATGCATGGGCACATAATGGTAATAGTGAAAACTTTGTACATATAAAAAAATCTGCGGAAGTAAGTAGCCCTGTAGTGAAAAAAGGTGTGGATGATGTAAGAGATGTTGCTAAGGGTACGGGTGAAATTGGTTGGAGTATATCAAAAGGTGGAGGAAGAATAAATGGAAGAAAGTATTCTCAGCATGCTTTGGAAAGAATGGCGCCTGACATACCTGAAGTAAGAGCTACTTTAACAAATAGAGCAATTAAACGAGCTGAAGATTTAGGGTTTAAACCACAAACAAAGGAATTTAGTGACTTTATCAAAAAATATGTTGATCCAAGAGATATACCACCTTTAGTTATTGAAGACGCTATAATTAATACGAAAAAGATACCAGGTAATAGAAACGGAACGTTTGTTCATGAAACACAGGATGTCAAAGTAATAATAAATGAAGCAGGCGATGTTATCACAGTTATACCAAAATAATTAACAAAAGGATGAAAACCAATGTTTATAAAGTTTGATGAATATGATCTATTAGAACTTTTTCAAAGTGAGCCAATGAGTATAACAGGCAATATAGATGATGGAGAATTAATTTATATTTATAAAGATGAGCAAAATTTCAAGGTGATTTTAACTTTAGATGTATATAAACAAACTAGTAGTCTAAGTATTACATTTAATGATTCTATAGTATTTACAGGTGATTTTTATAATGTAACAAGTATAAAAAAAGATGACAAAGCTATGGTAATGTTTGTGGGGGAAGAAGAGAGACTTAAAGTAAAATTTTATAAACAAGTTGGAGTGGAGTTACTTTAATATAGCCTTATTCTATAAGAAAAAACACATGATATTATCACCGAAATCAGTAGGAGTAGCAGTAAATCCTTATAAAGATAATGTTATTGTTGTCATACCTTGAATGGCTATATGCCTTTCAAGGTTTTTTAATATTAAGACCTTTGTGGTAAAAACCAATGTGACTTTTGTATCAAAAACTCATGATGGTTAACAATCTAACGAGAATGGTTGCAATGACATTAAATAAAAAGGACCACAAGTATTATACGAATTATATTTGCGCAAGAGAACCATAGCTCGTGGTGGGTGTAGGAAATACACTGGTACATAAATAGGATTTTCCGTAACATAGATGATATTATTTCTTTAGATGTATTTTCGAGTGCCGAATTTGACCATCAAATGTACCTAGCAGAAAAAGAGCGAAAGGATACACTTGAGAAAGTTCATGAACTGGACATTGATTTTGTCAATCTATACCAAAAGACCCAACCAGCTGAGTCCTATGCGAAATTGCTTTTTCAACAGTTATTACAGTCATCAACGAAAAACGGCATCATTTCACCGATTCATTTTAATACTAAGGCCTATCACAGCAGCGAAATATATCGGGCAAAAAAGCCTCGGTCAATTAGTAAAGACGAGTTTGAAAACATTCAGCATAAATTAGCCTACAAAGTTCAAATCATCGATGAGTATGAGGAATATGGTGGAGATTTTTATGTATTTGACAATGGGCAGATTGTCAGGAAATATTCAGCTAGGGTTAAAGGGAAGTTCGTTACCCGTTATGAGATTGTTGAAAAAATCCCAAAAAAGGATCGAACTGGTGGGATGAATGAGTTAGGTTCTTCATATGAGGGAACTCCACTTGAACCTTTAGAATACTTGGTCAATCCTAAATCGTTAGCGATTAAGGGTGGGAAAAAACTATTTGGTAAAGGCGTGAATGACATTGGAGAACGCCTGTCCATCAAATTGGAAAAACCCGAACTATCCAATGCCTGGGCACATAGTGGTTATGGCGAAAACTTTCTACATATTAAGAAATCTGATGAAGTAAGTAGCCGTGTAGTGAATAAAGGTGTGGGTGGTTTAAGAGATGATACTAAGGGAGCCAGTGTAGCTGATGATATTTTTAAACAAGGCAAAAAGGTAGTTGATAAATTTAATCTTGATGACGCATATATCAAACCAAAGCATTTATCAACAACTAAAGGTAATAGGGCAAAGTTTTTAGGAGATTCTAAAGGTGCTTCCGAACAAATATTGAAGGATTCAATGAAAAATGGAACAGTCCAGTCAATAACAGATAATGGATTAACTAAAATGGGAATACAGAGTTATTCAGTAATAATTGACGCTGGCAAAACTATAGGAACAAAAGGAGAAAACTTAATTAAAGTTGTATTATCAGAAGATGGAGGCATGTTATCTGCTTACCCAATAAAATAGAAAGGTGAGATTATTATGAATGTTTTAGAAGGATTTTTGCAGGCAGAAATTAATACACAGGAATTATATGAAGATATAATGTCTTTTATAACTTCATATCATATCAGATGTGGAGAATTTGAAGGAAATGAATATATAATAAAAAAAATGGATCAAACCAATTTTATTTTATTTCCGGAATATGTAGATACAGATGGTGAAAGAGAAATACACGGAGCGATATCAGTTTATAGAAACAATTTAATCAAAGAGATAAATGACTGTGCTCAGGTTAAAGGATTACAAGTAATTGATGTAAATTAGTAGTTACTAAGAAATGAATACAGTTCGAAAACGTAGTCTCATTGAAAAGAGTAACCTGCTTTAGTAAACTTTCATGAGTGTACCCCCATAGGGTGAATTTCTGAATAATCCTATTTATGTCTGCGACCAACATTCAAGCCACGTTGAGTGCGTGAACAACGGAAAAAGTATATCTGCTTGGAATTGCTAACATTTTGCTAACGCAATCCCGTAAAAAACGGTAAATCACCGTTAAAGATATTACAGTCAGCAATATCCAAAACGTTGATTTACTGCGTTTTTTGCACCTCTTGTTAACGATATTACACACTCTCGCCTTAGGGGCGGCATGATGTAATAGAGAAAAAACCTTATTATATCAACTCTTTAGCAAAGAATTGTTTCGATTGTCCGCATAAATGACATAAATAGTATTAAGAGAGAAGGCCTTCCTTCAGTTTTATAACTGCTAGAAGGCCCTTTTCTTTTTGTGTTAGAAGGGGCAAATAGTTCTTGCGTATTTTTTTGATTCACAAGAACCGACCTTGTGTTACTCCGGGACCGTACGCACGGTGGTGTGAGAGGTCGGCTAATCAAATAATGATTTGCCTTCTACTCGATTATGAAATTAGTCTGTTCAACTCCGCAGTCTTCCCTCCTGCCACCTCGCTTTCATCTAGTTTAAAAGTCCTGGGCACAAAGGACTCTCCTAGTATTTCGACAAATTTGTTAAAATGTGTTAATAGAGATGATGAATATGTCGATGGATAGCAGGGGGAGTATTCTTTTTATCTTCTGTCATACATGAAGATAGGCATTAAACTATCCCTTTGATTAATGGGGGTGAAGGAATGGTAAATTCCAATAAAAGGGCTGTTAACATTTTATATCAGGATATTTCCAGACTTTCTGATTTGAATTATGAAAATGAAATGAAATTAAATCGGTTGCGGAAAGCAAAAAACAATATTGAAAATGATCGGGAAGACCTTTTTCAATATCAAAGAGATTTATATAAGCCGGATTTTTCATCCTTCACATGGGCAGGAAAGCATGCTGCTATACACTTAAACATAATTGATAGCACAGTCCAAAGTTATAAACAGATAGCAAATTACCAGGTTGATGTGATACTTGATGCTATAGAATGGAAGATTCGAAAATTAGAAAGTGAAAATTATCATCTGATGAGCTCTATTGGCACGAAAAGAAAAGAAATAATAAGATTGCAGAATCAGTAGAAAGGGGAAAGCAATGCCGGAGATTAAAGTAGTAAAAAGTGAAATAGAATCTGTTATTCGAGAATTAAAGGCTGTAACGGGCAGGCTGGATTCAACTCAAACAAACCCGGATTTCTCCATTTCCTCCCTTAGCTTAGTCAATAAAATCCAGGATATTGAACAACGTTATTATAATCTCCTTAATATGTATAAGAATCTTTTGTTAGCAACAGAAGATCAAGTATGGACTGCGATAGAAGAGTTTATTGAAGCGGAGAAAAAATTAGCTGAAAGTACCTTTAAATAGGAGACAGTATGATGAAAGTGTTGAAAGTATCTGAGATGAATCAAGCAATTGAAAGTATCATTTTGAAAAAGAAGGTGGAAAAAAAGCAGCTGTTTGCCATTCGTAATGCAATGAAAAAAGTGATTGGATTAGAGGATGCCTTAAAAGGGAAGGGGGGAAATGCCATTCGGGAGAATTTCCTAATCCTCCACATCCCGACTTTATTGTTATTTGAGGAATTTCTCGATCGTTATATTGAGGAATTGCAAAGAATTATAGATATCGTAGGACAATATGAATCACAAACTGGACTTGTTCGTGAAGACTTTATTGAGCAGGATGTCACCCGCGGACTCATAAAAGCAGAGCAGACGACACACAGCATCGTCCAAAATATTAATGCTCATTTGAGTTCGGTCGATGATTTGGTTGAAGCTTCACCTCTGAGTACAAGGTCATTTGATATACATATTAGCGATGCTAAGGCACATCTTCGTAAAATGATTGAAGATTTAAATCAGTTTGATCATAACAGTACATCAAAGCTGAAACCATCCTCAGAAAAATTGCGTGATATCCATCAATTTTCTGAAAAAATAAAAAACTGTACTAAGAACGGCATTGCCCTGAGTGAAACAGAAGCTGGTGAAGCTGGTAAAGCGCTTAGTGGAGATACACTCCGAAAAATGATTGAGGAATATGGACTTGTCATGTTATTTAGAAACACAGCGGTAAGTTTTGGCTCTGCCATAATGAACTCAGGGAAACTGCTGCAAATTGGCAACTTGAGATTTAAGATGTTTCGTGAAAATGGAAATATTTTAATAAAGATTAAAGGGGAAGAACTGAAAAGTCTTCGTGATTACGAAAGGTACCGCAAATTATTGGTAGAAAGCCTAGGTGGTAAGTGGAAATGGGATCGTAAGTTGGTAACTGAGCTCGTTAATGGTGGTATTTCCTTATATGATGAAAAAAGCATATTGAGAATGAGAAACAATAGTAACAAATTTATCAATAGTCAATTCTCAGATTTAGGCAATTATGTGAAAAGACTAGACCAACCTTTCCATGAAGTTGCTGGGAAGACCTTTAAAGACGAAATGAAAATCTGGGGAAGCTTTATAGGGTGGAAGGAAGCCTCTACATTAACCAAACTTGGCAAGGGGGCCGGAGCATTAGGTATTGGTCTTACAGTCTACGATGATGCTGTTGGGAACTTCTATAACTCAAAAACTGGTAAATGGGAGTACACAGGTGGAAAACAAATTCAAAAATTTGCAGTAGATACAACGGTTGACTTAGCTACCGGAGCAGGGGCAATGGCTGCCGGAGCGGCTGCAGGTTCTTTTTTCTTACCTCCAGCTGGTACAGTAGTTGGAGCAGTGGTAGGAGCAGGTATTTTCGCAGGTGCAAATTTAAAGTTTATAGGAAATCCACCTGAAAGTATTGTAGATGCAACAAAAAGTATAGCTAATAAAACCGTTTATAAAGTTGGAGGATGTATTGAAAGTGTAGGAAAAACGTTGGGTAAGATTTTTTGGTGAAGAAAGGAGTTTTGTATGTTAAAAAAATATAATGAAGATGACTTCTATGAAATAGAATCAGTCTCATCGGGGCGATTACGCCCTGATAATCTTTCTGGATTTTTTTGGAGCACATTTATAATTAGTGGCGTGATGACGGCAATTTTTATTTTTGGAGCAGGTAAGAGTATTCAGGCCTCCACTCAACCAATTTGGCAAACTCTTGTGAACATTAGCAAGATCTTTTTAGCTATTCAGCTTATTGTTGCTCTTTTCTTTAGTTTTCAAAAAAATTGTTATAAATTTCAAAGGGTACAATCTATATTCTTAAGTATTTTTTCAATTAAATTGTCATTGGATATGTATCCGATATTTTTTTTATCGTCTGTAGACCGATCAGCACCAAGTTATATGATTCATGCGGCAGTATATCTATTAATAGGCGGGCTAATATATTTAATTTATTCCACCATAAGAGCAATTAATAAATTGGCAAAAGGGAAATTCCGCAAAGATGGTGAAGGCTTAAACAATTTTGCTAAATCAAAAGGACACGTTAGCTTACCTATTGTTTTTGGGGTGACTATGATTTCAGGGACCATTGTAAGAACAATATCTGATTCATCTGTTTATTTTGCACCATTTCTTGAGTTATTCTTTTTTCTTTTCATTGCGGTTGCTCTGCAATACACCATTGCCTTCGCCTGGCCGGAGTTCTTCTTGTTCACTTATTGTAAATTCAGATTTGAATCGTTCATCATTCCAATGCCAAGGCGCCCATTAGAAGATAAATATACTGCCAAGCGCAGGAAGCCGCAGAAAAAACAAACAGCCCCGGTGAACAGCCATAATAATCATAAGAAGAAACAAAAACGAAAGAAAGCTAGGGGATGACACAAATGAAAATCAAACGTTGCCCGATTATTTTTCAAAATGTGATAAGTACCTCAACAAGATGCAAGACAAATGAATGGCATATTACGGCTAGGGAGTTCAGAAATGCCATTATTAAAAATGGATTATACAGCACCGGTCCGATTATTTATAAAATCTCTCATTTTGACGAGTCTTTGAATGAAGCAGATTACACATTTTATATACCGATTAATACTCCTTTAGAAATGGAAGATAACGATAAATATTGTTTTTATGAATTGTGGAAATTTGATGATGGTTTAGCGTTTAGACATGCGGATTTAGACGATGACTTGGAAGTGTCTTATGAATTACTTCAGGCTGCTGCCAAAGCTAATAAATTTGAATTAGAGGAATCGTTTTATCATATTTACCTAGATGTGTATGGGGAAGGAATCATTGATATTTACGCTCCCATCGTAAAGGAGGGATAAGATGATCAATCCCAATGATGCGATCCGTTATACCAATGTTTTATCCAAGAACTTTCGTTTCCATTATATAGATATTGATAGTATCATGAAGCAGTTTTTGAATGAAGTGATTCAGCAAAAGGCAACGATTAAGGGACCATTATTCTATTCCATTAACAATGTCCCCATGGATGAAATGGTAGAAGCCGATTTCTTCATGCCAATTGAAGAAGATAGTGTTGAAGTAATGAAAGACTACTATTTTCATAGTTATTATGACATTGAGGATATGCTCTCGATTTGTTTATTTGACCATTTTGAACGCGATACAGAAATAGCCTATCATATGTTGCTGGATTATATGGAGCGAAATGGATTGAATCAAACTACACCGTTCTTTCATATCATAACAGGCGATGAAAGTTTACAATATATTTTTATTAAAGTAGGTGTTTTCTAAAACGGCAATAGCCATGGGCGCTATGTTAGCAACACGTCGGTATATATCTGCAATCACCACTCAAGCCATGTGAAGTGATAGAACAATGATAATAGTCAATCTGCCTGGAAATGCTAACATTTTGCTAACGCTATTCTGTGAAACCCAATAAATTCTCATTAAAGGTGTTACAGCCAAAAATTAGCAAAACCTTGATATAACGCACTTCCTGCACACAACATTAAAGATATTACACACTCTCACCATAGGGGCGGCATGATGTGATAGCTGACGAAACCCTTGATACATAAGGGTTTATGTCCTTGTTGCTAACAAAATGCTAACATCAGATATATAAAAGAGGTTTCTCATTAGTTGAATAAACTTTTGGGAAGCCTCTTTTTTTATCTTGAGTAACAAGAAGGCAGCCGGAATTTTTAATTTATTGGAAATCTGAATGGCGAGTCAAATCATGATTTTCGAGGGTTGAGTCTAAGTAAATTTTTAACTATTGTTAGTGGTACAGAGCTGGACAGAGTGAGGAAAAAAAGTATCGATCCAAAGTTGATATATTCGCAGTTATGAATGATAAAAAATTTAATCTCGTTCGGGAAGATTCCATCGCTCGAAAACCTTTATGATTAGTTCCGCACTTTCTAAATTTACAAATGAGATAATAGATAATACCTTAGGAAAAGAGGATATCAATTTTTGTTAAATTTACTGTACACTCGTGCAAATATTTTGTTTATGCCTAATGAAATTACGCCAAGCATAAGAACACAAATTATAAAATATATCTTTTTCGGTAAGTTATAAGGAGATATTAATGCAATTAATAAAAGTACAATTATTGCAACGAATGTAACAAATTTCCCAACTTTAAACGCCTGCATTTTAGTCCATCCTCCTTTAGTTTAATAAATTATTAAAAGTCAAAACTATTTCCAAAATTTTCAAAGATTTGTCTTCCAAGCTTTGATAAAACGTGTTATAGGATTCACGAATTATAAGTTTCAAAGGAATTCCCACCTGTTAAATATTAACATAATTTATGATTTTCACAATTCTGAATCTAATTAAATACCATAAATCTCTGAACTTTCTCCTTCTTCTAATGTATTTAAAATAGGTATAACTACTTATTTAGCAGCTACCACAATTCGACTTATAATTAACAATATGGAACTTATTGCATGTGAGGAGGGGGAAAAGGATGGGGTTTTCAACTATATTGACGCAACTTTCCTCATACATAAACCATCAATCTACTAATCTAGCAGATCAAATACACAGGCTTGAACAAGCAAAACAGGAAATTAGAAGGGAACAAAACAATGCTCTGGCAGAGTGGAATACCAATCTAACCCTAAATCTTCAAGCTTATTGGGAAGGAAATCGAGCTATGACATTCGATGAATCCCGTTCTCGTGCACAAAGTGAAATGCAACATATTTTTCATTCTGAATACGACAGATATATTGAAAAGATAGATTCAAAACTTTATATTTTGGAACAGGAAAAATCAGGATTATCCTTTGCCCAAAGCTTAACCCGCGAAGCAGAACGACTTTTGACAAAGGGTGAAGAGGGAACAGAAGACTTGCAACGTAAAATCAAGCAAATCAGGAGGCAATTGTCTTAATGAGTACGATCCAAGTAAAACATGATGAAGTCATGAAACGATTAACAAAGGTCAAAGAAGCTTTAGCTGCTCTGAACCTTCCCAATCCTAACGAACAGGTAATGGGCAATAATAAGCTTGATTTTACAGACCAGTGGAAAACAAGGGAGAGTACTATTTCATCTGACATTGCCTCATACATAGAAATTGTAACGAAAAATATTGAAGATACCCGATCAAATATAGATTCTATTAAACAACAAGACGAAGCAATTGCAAACAGTACACCAAAATAAAGAAGGAATTAGAAGAATGTCATATCTAAAAATCTATGAAGCAAGCACTTTGCTATCGTCTATAAGTGAACGGATTAAGGACTATCAAAATTTACAGAAACAATTGGAAGATTTAAAGGGAGCTTTTCTAGAAATTGTCCAACTGTCTGATTTTAAAGGGAAGGCTTCTGAGGCAATCAAAGGCTTTTATCGTGCCCAAATAGATGTCGTCAATGCCTGGGAAGATTTTAGTGAGCAACATCTGTCATTCTTAACAAGTATAGAGGGCTCTGTGGATGATCGGAACTTATCCGGAAACACGCTTGTTCATGTACCATTCTTAGAAGAAACTTTAACGAAAGCAGCGCAGAAATCTAACGAGATTGTTTCCGAAAAGGAAAGAGAACTAAAAAGGATTTTTCGTAATATTGATGATATTATTGCTTTGGATGTATTCTCGAGTGCCGAATTTGACCATCAAATGTACCTAGCTGAGAAAGAGCGAAAGGATACACTTGAGAAGGTTCATGAACTGGACTATGATCTAGTCAATCGATACCAAAATTCCCAACCCGCCGAATCCTATGCGAAAATGCTATTTCAGCAGTTATTACAGTCATCAACGAAAAACGGCAGTATTTCACCGATTCATTTTAATACGAAAGCCTATCATAACAGTGAAATTTATCGGACGAAAAAAGCTGAATTAGAGAAAGGGTCGAAAGCCAAAAAAGAGCCAAGTTCATCCTGGTACAAAATGGTTGGAGATATTTCACTTGGTATCGTCGAGGGTGCGTGGAAAGCGGTTGTTGATATTTTTAAAGGTCTAATCGATCTTGCCATTTCTTTAGTCACTGACCCGGTAAACTTTTTCAAAGGAATTATGAATGCAGTAACTCATCCGATTGATACTGCCAAGTATATGTGGAACGGAATTGAAACGGCTTGGAAACGGGATGTGGTAAATGGAAATGCCCGGAGCCGAAGTGAGTTTTTCTCCTATGCAGCTGTTTCGATTATTGGCTTAAAGGGATTCGATAAAGTCGGCAAGCTAAGCAAACTGGACAAGGTTTCCAAGGCCAAACCTACTCTTCCATATAATGTTCTAAACACAGAGAAACTGAAGGGTTTCATCTATAATAAAGTAAAAACAAATTTCAGCACTCAAAAAGAAAAGATTGTTCAATTTTTTAAAAACAAACCCGTCCAAATCACCTTAAATCAAGCTGTTCGAGCTGTTCAAAATGCAAAGACATTGAGCACTATCAAAAATGTATTAAACTCAAATGCACTCAAAAACGTTTTTGAAAATACATATCGAGATGTTATTAAAAGCCCACTGAAAAAAACAAAGGCAGCCATTAATCAGAAAATTGGTGAAGTCAAGGTTCCAACGAGTTTCAAGATAAATCAAGTTGAGATTTCGGGTGGATTCAATTTTATAAATGTTTCTACAGAAAGTGCCCCGCTTAAAGACATAGTTCAGAAGTTTAGTGTGAAACAAGAACAAAGAGATATAAATACTAATGGAATTAAGGGTACGGGTGATGTTAACCAAGGAGAAACAAAGGCTGATTTTACAGGAAAACTACGAGGTGTAAATGTTACTCTAGAAGGAATAAAAACAAAAGAAATAATCTATGTAAAACGAGATAGAAAGGAATTAGAAAATTTAAGAAAAGAGTTTGATAATTCTATAAGAAAACAATTTTTGATTGACATATCAAAAAATACAGAGAATCTAAAAGATGCAGGTTTTTCTGATACTGATATTTTAAAATTACAAAAAGGCAGAGTTCCTGATGGTTGGCAAGTTCATCATAAAGTACCAATAGATGATAGTGGAACAAATAGTTTTGATAACCTAATATTAATCCAAAATGAACCTTATCATAAAGTAATAACAAATTTTCAAAATAGCTTTGCTAAGCAACTAGCTCCAGATGAAAAACAAATAGTTAATTGGCCAATTCCTGAAGGGAAATTATATCCCGAAAAAACATTAGGAGGTTAAAAATATGTGGAAAATCAAATTAGAAGAAATAATAAAGGAAAAAAATTTATATAATGAGCAAATAAATTTGGGTGCTAGTGAAGTTGAGTTAGTTAAATTTAAAAAAAGTATTAAGAAGGAGTTACAAAAAGATTTACCATCAGAATATAGTAATGTTTTGAAAAAGGTAAATGGTTTAGAGTTTAACGGGTTTATTTTGTACGGAATAGATGAAGTATTTTTAGAAAAAAAACCGAATCAAAAAATTCATGGATTAATATCTAATAATCAAATATGGTATGAAAATGAAGACCAGGAAAAGTATTTATTTATTGGTGAAAGTAACATTAGCTGGTATGTATATGATACAAATAATGAGCGATATATTGAACTAGATAATCCATCAGGACGAGAAATGGTTGTATTCAAAGAACTTTATGAAATGCTTGATAAGATATTATCTGATTCATTATTATAATTAATTTACTTATTACAAATGGATTTATACCTACGGACAAATACATGCAAATTTGCAATTCCCCTGTGGTTTGGACACTTGAAAAAGTATGGGGGAAATGTTGAAGCTGTTGCTTGCATTTTGCAGGTGACGGCTTTTTTGTAATATGAAGTAACACAACCAAATCAAATTACCAAGGAACATCAACGCCTAAATTTGATTTTAATACAGCAATTAAAAATGATATAACGACCACTAATAATGGTACGGATGAAGTTGTAAAGATGAGGAATTGTTAGATAGAATTAGAAATAATCCTAGAATTAACGCCTCTTCAACATTTAAAGATAGGTCTATTGCTGAGAAAGTTGCTAGTAAGGTCTTAAACGATATAAATAATAAAAAAGCGATTGAATCTTGGCTAAGTAATCCCAAAAGCAAGTCAAACTTAGTCTTGATTTATGAAGGAACCGAAGTCATTGGACGAGGTGTAAAAAGAGGTTCTAAAACTGTTGAAAATATGACAAATGCTAGAATTGTGTTGAAAAAGGATAGAGAAGGGAATTACATTCTAACTGGTTATCCAAATTAAATTAAAGGGTGAGATATTATGTTGTCTTCGAACAAATTAGATGAACCTGTATTTCAGTTCTTGGCTGAACTTTTCATCAGGATATTGATTCTCCAGAAGAAGCATTAGAAGAATTATTAGCAGAGGAAAGTAAAGAGTATCTGGAATCCGCTATTGCCTTTTTATCAGATTTTATTCGAAGTGAGTATTCAGATTTCGAAAAAAGTGAATACATTCAATCTTGTGCAGATGGTGTGTACTTTCCCGAACTTGGTTTAGATCCACTTCAGTGGCTCTATGAACTAATTGAACATATAAAAGAAGCTGTTAAAACAAAATAGAATTCTTATTAAGAAAACCTTGATTGGCTATATACCTCTCAGGGTTTTTATTGTTCTAACACAATAATAAGTAAACAAACAAATCAAGATAATTTTATAAAAAGACCAAACCTGCAGGTGATATTACTTTAGAATAAGCGTGGGAGTGGAAAGTGGTTGTTGATATTTTTAAAGGGCTAACTGATCTTGCCATATCATTAATCACTAACCCGGTAGATTTTTTCAAAGGAATTATGAATGCAGTAACTCACCCGATTGACACCGCTAAATATCTGTGGAACGGAATTGAAACGGCCTGGAAACGGGATGTGATAAATGGAAATGCCCGCAGCCGAAGCGAGTTTTTCTCCTATGCATCTGTTTCGATTATTGGCTTAAAGGGTTTCATCTATAATAAAGTAAAAACAAATTTCAGCAATCAAAAAGCAAAGATTGTTCAATTTTTTAAAAACAAGCCAGTCCAAATTACATTAAAACAAGCTGTTCAAGCGGTTCAAAATGCAAAGACTTTGAGCAATAGCAAAAATGTATTAAACTCGAACAACGGTAAAGTCTATCTGCTTGAAATTGCTAACATTTTGCTAACGCAATCCCATAAAAAACGGTAAATCCCCGTTAAAGATATTACAACCAGCAATATCCAAAACGTTGATTACATTGATGATATTATTTCTTTAGATGTATTCTCGAGTGCCGAATTTGATTATCAAATGTACCTAGCAGAAAAAGAGCGAAAGGATACACTTGAGAAGGTTCATGAACTGGACTATGATCTTGTCAATCAATACCAAAAGTCCCAACCCGCCGAATCCTATGCGAAATTGTTATTTCAACAGTTATTACAGTCATCAACGAAAAACGGCATCATATCACCGATTCATTTTAATACAAATGCCTATCACAGTAGCGAAATCTATCGGGCGAAAAAGCCGCGGTCAATTAGTAAAGAAGAGTTTGAAAACATCCAGCATAAATTAGCCTACCAAGTTCAAATCATTGATGAGTATGGGGAATATGGTGGAGATTTTTATGTTTTTGACAATGGGCAGATTGTCAGGAAATATACTGCTAGGATTAATGGGAAGTTCGTTACCCAATATGAAATTGTTGAGAAGATCCCCAAAAAAGATCGAACCAGAAATGTGAAAGAGTTAGGTT
>NZ_LR656190.1 GCF_902168435.1 Bacillus marasmi | reverse complement strand
AATATGCCATCGTTTTCATCTCCTTGGAAGGGTAGTAATATTGGAAGTTCTGTGATAGGTTCTTCCATTTTACAATGAAAACGGTGGCCTTTTTCTATTTATTTGACCTATTTACTATACTAGGCACCGGGTTACAGGCTTTTAAATCTTTTTGTTGCAATGAAGAATACTATGATCATGATACCGATGCACCAGGAAAGGGCAATCCAGATACCGTTGCCCACAGAGCCCCCATACAAGAGGGCACGAATGGCATTCACGATTGAAGTCACCGGCTGGTTCTCAGCAAATGCACGGACCATTTTCGGCATAGTTTCAGTAGGTACAAAGGCCGAACTGATAAACGGCAGGAAAATCAGTGGGTAGGAGTAGGCTGTCGCTCCTTCCATAGACCGGGCTGTCAATCCGGGAATGACTGCGAGCCATGTCAACGCCATCATAAATAGCGCTAGTATTCCAGCAACTGCAAGCCATTCTAGGATATCAGCGCTGGAACGGAAGCCCATTAACAGCGCAACGAGAATGACCACTACGACCGTAAGCGCATTTGAAACCATTGAGGCCAACACATGAGCCCACAATACTGATGAGCGCTTAATGGGCATGGTCAGAAAACGTGCCATCAACCCACTCTTTACATCAGTAAAAAGGCGGACGGAAGTGTAAGCGACACCAGATGCAATGGCCATCAGCAGAATTCCAGGTAATAGATAATTGACATAATTGTCAGTGCCAGTCTCAATGGCTCCACCAAATACGTAGACAAACAGCAGCATCATCATAATCGGTGTAATCGCCACTGTGATAATCGTATCCGGACTGCGCATGATATTGCGTAGCAAACGTGCTAGTAATACCCAAGTTTTGCTTTTCATTTACTTCTCCTCCTCCTTTTTACCGATAATCGCAAGAAAAATTTCCTCCAATGTTGGCTGTTTCTCAATGTATTCCACTTTCGCAGGCGGGAACATTTTTTTGAGTTCGGTGAGTGTACCAGTCTTAATGATTTTTCCATCATGGAGAATAGCGATTCGATCTGCAAGCTGTTCGGCTTCCTCCAGGTACTGGGTCGTTAGCAAGATTGTCGTGCCGCTACCAGCAAGCTCTTTGACAGTATTCCAGACTTCAATCCGTGCTTCCGGGTCAAGCCCTGTCGTCGGTTCGTCGAGAAAAATGACATCGGGCTTCCCAATTAGACTCATGGCGATGTCAAGCCGGCGCTTCATCCCACCTGAATACTGGTCTGACCTGCGGTTGGCCGCGTCGATTAGACTGAATCTTGCAAGCAGATTGTCAGCTACTTGAGCAGGGTCAGAAACTCCTCGCAACTTGGCAATCATTATGAGATTTTCCCGCCCTGTGAGGATACCGTCTATAGCTGCGAACTGCCCTGTTAAGCTGATGCTCTGGCGAATATGGTCTGGTTGACGTTTGATATCAAAGCCGCAAATATTCACTTCACCACTATCAGGCTTCGTCAGAGTGGAGAGGATATTGACCGTCGTCGTCTTGCCGGACCCATTCGACCCCAGCAATGCGAATATTTCGCCACGCCGTACCTCAAAATCCACTCCCTTTAACACTTCCTTATTTTTAAAAGACTTTTTTAACCCTTTTACTGAAATCGATGCATTGCTCATCCTTTTTTCCTCCTTATAAAAATAAAGCATGATGCAAGATTGCCATAACCCTTCTACTTAGTCTGACTAATAATCTGTAATACTTACTACCGTTGTGAAAAATAACTGAATAGTTGTGGTGGCTTAAACAGTTATGCAGCCAACTATTCAGTCATATTGATTTTTCTGAGAAAAAACAGCACAGAAAATTATCAGTATGCTACACGCTTAATTGCTTCGTCGTTCGTGTCGATGCTATGTGAAAATCCACAAGGTTTTCACCTTTAACCACGATCAATCGAATCATTCAATTTCGTACGATATTTATCCTTCCAAGTCTTGGAGTCCTTTACAAGTTCGTCGCAGAACGCAGCCACATCCTTACCCGTGAGGTCAGTTACCTTCTTGCCTTCCGCAGCACCTTCCTCGAAAAGGTCAATAATGCCGTTAAAGATTCGACTGACATCCTTCCATTCGGTGGGACCACCAGCTGTCCACATATATTTTTGAATTGCTTTGTATGCGTTACGATACTCACTCGGAAGTGCCTTCGCACGAGCCTCCATCGCCTTCCATTCCCGTTTGTCATCGAGACTTCCAATAATTTTTTCAAAAATACTCATATTACTCCTCCTAAATTTCTCATTTTTGTTTAAGTTCATTTATTTTGCTCGAAATAAATTCCCATTTTTTCCAAAATAAATCAAGTTGCTCTTTCCCTGCAGCATTGAGCGTGTAAAATTTCCTCGGTGGTCCCATTGTGGATGGTTTTTTCTCAATATCCACTAGTTTGTTTTTCTCAAGCCGCATTGTAATGGTATAAACCGTGCCCTCAACCACATCAGTGAAACCAAGTTCTCTGAGCTTTTGCGTGATTTCATAACCGTAAGTTTCGCCACGGCTAATAATCTCCAGCACACAACCCTCGAGCACCCCTTTCAGCATTTCCGTAATATTTTCCAAGTTTGCACCTCCATTGGACTTCAACAAATTTATTTATTACTCTATATTACAGGTATTATGCATTACTGATATTCAGTATTACTTATTACTAGTATATAGTAACGCAGAATAGCGTCACTTGTCAATATTTATACTCTCCAATTAAAAACAGCCCATTGTTAAGGGCAGTTTTTTCTAAAAATTTGAGAGCTCTGTACTTTGTCTGATTTTAATCGCCCAATAAATCACATTCCCTATTTTTGAAAAATAAGTGGAAGATTTCCGCTTAAATGATGAAATATCCATATTTCCCTAATAATAAAGGGAGTTTTTCCACTTATATGATTCAAATCATTGAATTTTGGCTTATTTAGAGCCTGTAACGGGAATTTCTCCTCTTATTTCTGCCTTTTAATCCTCCGTTTAATACATTAACGGGAATTTCTCCATCTATATATTCTCATAACTACTTCCTCGGATATCAATCATGAATGATTTTAAGGTCGTTTAAAAATAAAGATAAGGAATAACATGACAATAGAAGTTACCACTGAGGCAAATAGATTAATCGTTTTATTGGTCCTGTGTTTTATAAGCTTGAATAATAGCTCGTAAATACTGATGCCGATGATTCCTCCCAATGTATTGGCTAGTACATCTGTAATATCACTTCTTCCAATTACTAAAACAAATTGGATAGTCTCAAATGCTAGTGTAACGCCAAAAATTGAAACTAGTTTTTTCATAAAAGGCCACTTACGTTTCAACATACTTATAAAGATACCAAACGGCACAAAAATCCATATATTGGCATACACCTCAGAAAGAACAGAGTGATGAAGAGGTATCATATTCATAACTCGCACTCTATCTAAATGATCAAATGAAAACTGCAGCTTAAAAAGAACTAACCAAATCAGTACAAATCCATAAATGATGAACAACATAAAAGTCCATTTTCTACTTCCCAATTTTTTCTCCTCCTCGGTGCGGTGCCTGTCACCGCCCGAATTTTCTTGTTTCACGGTTTTTTGTGAAACAAGATTTATCGGGGGGTGACAGGCACCATTTCTGTTACGATTACTCCGTCGATGTTGTTTCCTGAGATTTGATAGGGGTGATTCTCTGGTACTTCAATTGTTGTATTTTCGGTTATTGGGTAATACGTAATGTTATATTTTTCTTCATTAAAATGTGCCGTGATTTGTTTTTCGCCTTTTAAGAAATCCAAGTATTCTTCTAATACGAAATTCTTTTCCTGCATGATTGCACTATGGGGCAGTCCAACATAGCGGATATGCCAGGGTTCATATTGAATCCCGGTTATTTTCGACTTGTCCTTTGGATAGCGTAAAATGAATCCATATTTCCAAGCATTCTTTTCAAGCCATTTCCCCTCAGGTGCCGAGGCCATCTTCATTTGTGTGGAACCTACATCAAGAGATAAACCTAAATTGTGTTCGCTATTACCTGGTGGCAAGGCATAATCTGACCCCATTTGTTGATAAAGTAATTCTTGTTCATTAAGGTTGCGAAAGCCGCTTGTAATAGCGAAGTTATGCAGTCCTTCTTTTTCAGCAGAAAGAATCATCGTTGAAAATTCTCGAGCAACGTCCTCTGACAAATAAATATCACTCCCCATTAACACATAGTTCTGTGTCAATTCATGGCGCGGAGTTAAATGAACAACATCCGATTTCATACTCTGTTGATGAACCGGAAATTCACTGTTAACCAAGAGAAGATTTCCTAGATAGATTTGTTCCTTTGTGATTTCTTTCGTTTGAACATTACCTGAAGTATCGCGACCACCGTCATTCTGATCATAGCTATTTTCTATGTTTATTTTAGAATCAAAATATGATTGAACATTTGTGAAAGCAAACCCCAGACATATTAAAATTATTAAAATAAAACCCCACTTCTTCATTTATCAGTTTCCTCCTATGTCTTCTTCTTGCTTAAAAATAGAATAGGAAAAACTTTTTAAAAAAAGAGTGGGGTAAATTTTAAATTTTTTTTAAATCGATCACTTACAATGACGGATCTGTTACTTGTTTAGGTTCCATCGGAAGTCGCACTTCAAACACGGTCTTAATAACATTGCTGTCAACCGAAATACTTCCATGATGCTGCTCCACAATATTCTTTGCAATGAACAAGCCCAGCCCCGTGCTGTCTTCTTGATGCGTCCGAGCTTTGTCACCGGTATAAAACATATCGAAAAGATGCGGTAGTTCGTCAGCAGGAATAGAGTCACCATAATTTGCCACTTGAACCACAACTTCATTTTCATCAATAAAACCATTGATATCAACGAATTGACCATCATATCCATAGCGAATCGCATTGGTTAGAAGATTTTCAAACACTCGAGCGAGCAAATCGCCATCACCGATTATTGGTAATTTAGGAGCGCATTCGATCCTGGTCGTCAAATGATTTTTCTCAAGGACTGGATACAATTCTTCTACTAATTGATGAAGTAGGTCCGTTAAATTTATGGGCCCTTTTTCAACTGGCAGCATCCCATAATTCATTCTCGTAATTTCGAACAATTCATCGATTAATTTTTCAAGACGCTGCGATTTTGTAAAAGCAATATGTAAAAAATGTCTCACCTGCTCTTTAGACAAGTTCTCATCCTTTAGAATCAAATCCAAATATCCTAACACAGAGGTAAGTGGCGTGCGTAAATCATGGGCTAAATTTACCACCAACTGATCCTTACTGCTTTCGGAAAAATCACCCCGTTGAATTGCTTCTTCTAATTTCTCACTTGCTAGATTAATGTCTTGCGCTATATCACTAAACTCATCATTGGATTGAATCTGAACCTTATGTTTAAAATCGCCCCGGGCAAGGTTATGAATCCCGTTTGAAATCTCCTTAAAATATGTTGAATATGGCTTCGTAAGGAAAAAGAAAAAGATTGCGGATAGTGGGATAAACAGAAGTAAAAAGAAATATAGATCCCCAATTGTCCTGATCACAAAGCGAATATAGGCCAAAAAATCTCCGTATTGAACTTGTGTACGATAATAGTACTGGAGCCCTTTATAAATGAAATACGTAATCATCCCTGATAGAGTCATACTGAGTCCAAATAAAAATAGCATCCTTGAGCGAAAACTGTGTACCAACTTATCCATTGAATGTATAACCTACTCCCCATACGGTCTTAATCCATTTGTCTTTCCGATGGTCATCTTCCAGTTTTTTTCGAAGTGTCCGAATATGGACCATAACGGTATTCGCACCCTCAAAATATGCTTCACCCCACACCTGAGTGAAAATGTTTTCCACGCTAAACACTTTCTTTGGATGACTTGCTAGTAAATACAAGATATCAAACTCTTTTGGGGTTAGCTCAATCCTTTTCGCGTATAAAGTTACGGTGCGTTCCTCAGCGGAGATGACTAATCCCCCAACTTCCACACAAGATTTACTTTCGACGATAGGTTGATTTAACTTCATAAACCGCCGCAGCTGCGCATTCACACGAGCAACCAGTTCAATCGGCGTGAATGGCTTCGTCATATAATCATCTGCCCCAATCACCAGTCCTTGTACCTTATCGAAATCCGATTGTTTGGCACTCAGAAAAATAATCGGCATATTGAATTTTTCGCGGATATGGCGCGTCACTTCAAACCCATCCATTTTCGGCATCATAATATCCAAGATCAGCAAATCAATATTTTGGGTTTCTACAACTCGAACTGCTTCCTCTCCATCACTTACTTTGATTACCTCGTACCCCTCTTTTTCTAAATGTATGGCAACAAGGTCAGCAATTTCCTCCTCATCATCAGCAATCAATATCGTAATACTTCTCATCTAGCTTGCCTCCTGTTTCGGTAGCTTTTCGGTTCTATTCGGTAGCTTTTTGGTAGCCTTTCGGTAGCTTTTCGGTAGCTTTTCGGTGCCTGTCACCGCCCGAATTTTCTTGTTTCACGGGTTTTTGTGAAACAAGATTTATCGGGTGGTGACAGGCACCAGTTTCAAGTAGAAGTAAAATAGGACTCCTTTTTGTGTGTTGGTTACTCCGAATTCGGTTTGGTGCATTTGTAGTATATTTTTTGAGATAGAGAGACCTAGGCCTGTGCCACCTTGGGACTCGGACCGTTGCCGTGAAGGGTCGCTTCGGTAAAAGCGGTCCCAGACTTTATGTAACTCGCTTTCCGGAATGGATACACCTGTATTTTCTATCGAGATTTTTACACGCTCATTTTCTTCCGCTACTGTAACGAATATCGACTCACCAGCAGGCGAATGACGAATCGCATTCATCATGAAATTGGCCAGAACCTGTTCAATTCGTAACTCATCTGCCAAAACTTTTACTTGAGGCAAGTCCATTGACAGCTGCAAATCTTTTTTCTCCATTTCAGGGGCAAGCGTTTTACAAATATAAGCGATCAGTTCATTGATAAAAAAGCTCTCAAGCTTGATTTTAAAAGTACCGGATTCTAATTTAGCAAGCTCCAGCATATCGACAATTAATCGATCCATTTTCCCAACTTCTTTTTCCATCGCGGCAAAATAGTAATCCTTCTTATGACTGGCAACGCCATCCTTTAAAATCGATATGCAGCTTTGCATCACACTCAGCGGTGTCTTCAATTCATGCGAAACACCTGAAATAAATTGCTTTCGAGTGTTTTCTAACTGTCTTTCTTTCTCAATGTCCTGATTTAGTTGGTCAATATGCGACTGTAATGTTTCTGATAGAATATTGATATTTTCGCTAATGGCACCGATTTCATCATTCGAGGTGATTGGTAATTTTTCTGAGAAATCCAGATTGGCAATCTTTTGTGTTGTACGATTTATTTGGAGCAGGGGTCTGGCAATTTTTTTTGAATAATAAAATGCTGCTAAAAGAACGAGCAACAAAACAAACAGAATCAAATAGACATAATAATCCTTCATCATGCCAATCGCCTCATCCAGCGGCTGTAAGGATGTCATCGTGAAAATATATTCAGTCTTTCCCTCCATATTCTTAAACGGTTGAATCAATAATCGATACTTGATTCCATTATCCGTAAAGTCACGGACCGTAAGAGCAGAGCCTCCTTCTGACACTGCTGATGAGAAGGTATCAGATAATATTTCCGCTTGTAGTTCGTTGATTTTTTTTGTAAATAAGGCATTTGCAGTCAGCGACTTTGATACTGCACCAAAATCAGGAACATTCACTTTTTCAATGACCCCGGCAGTGTAATAGTCTACCATAACAGGGGTTAGAGGTCGCCCTTGATTTTGTTTGCCATCCTTTGATCGATCGAACTGATGCTGGTCTACATAGAAGGTCTTTTTAAGTATGCTATTATCAATACTTTCCATTAAGGAAGTGCTAAATATTTCAACGGGGATGAAAGTCTCGTCCCGCTCATATCCATATAGATTGACGTACATTCCTTCCTGCAGTAGTGTTGGTTCATTCCAAAATTCGTTGATATTGATACTGTTATATAAAGGAACAGTAAACTTCTTAATCGGTACTTCATTTTGAGCTTTGCCATAATAATTCTCATAATCATTGCTGATGATGATACTAAATTCATTTTCCCCTTGAATTAATCCGTTTTCATCCAATATGGTAATCCATGAATTATGATCTTCATAAAATCGATCCTTCATTTTAATAATCGCGTTTGTATTTCTACCATTTTTATTGTAGTTTTCTTTAAAGGAAATCATGTTTTCTTTAAGTTTATCTGTCTTTCTTTCTACATAAAATCCTTTAAAAAACACCACCTGACCAATAAATATGGTTGCGAGAATTAACGAACACAATGCCGTTGTTAATAGAAATAATTTTAGTACAATTCCTTTTTTCATAACTCTTCCTCAAACTTATAGCCAACTCGAACAATCGTTTTAATCGTATCCGCTTTTGGACCTAGTTTGTGGCGCAAATTCCGAATATGGGTATTAATCGTTCGATCATCCCCGGTAAAATCATAACCCCAAATTGAGGAAATGAGTTGCTCTCTCGTAATAACAATTCCCCTGTTTTTCATCAGATAGATTAGAATTTCAAACTCTGTATGAGTCAAATGGACGATTGCCTCATCGACTTTTACCAATCGTGAGGGAACATGAATGGAAATACCATTCATCATAAGCGACTGATCATCAAGCCTTGAACTTGTATAATGAACTGCATCAAGTAATCTTTTTGCCCGCGCGAGCAAGATCGGAGGACTGTACGGCTTTGTAACGTAGTCATCTGCGCCTAACTCAAAGCCCAGTAACGTATCATCCTCATCGGTTCGTGCTGTTAACATAATGATGGGACAGTTCGATTTCTTGCGAATCCGTCGGCAAACGGACCAACCATCCAAACTAGGTAGCATGATATCTAAGATGATTAAATCAATTTCATTCTCTTCAAAAATCTTGATTGCTTCTTTCCCATCACTGGCCTCAAGCACATGATAGCCTGCCTCGATAAAATAATCCTTTTCAATCTCTCGTAATATCGCTTCGTCTTCAACAATCAGAATGGTTTGCTTCATATGTATACCACCACATTATCCAAAAATAATTGATATCTTTATTTCATCTTTATTTTATATTCATTCTACCTTTAATCAACTCTACTACAATAATTTCAACAGCATTATTGTGAGAGGAGAAATTATTATGACAATAGATATAAAGATAAATAATAGAAAAGGGGTCAAATGGAGTAAGCTCCTACTTCCACTTAGCTTGGGATTGGTGATGATTACTCTAATCCTCAGCTATTATCGTACTTCCACTATAAAAGAAGACGAAGGTATAAATGAATTGGTTTCAGAAGTATCCGCAAAAAGCTTTACGGAAATACCTATTAAAAATCAAACATTGTTAAGTGTACCCTTCATCCCACAGAAACCTGAATTACCCCGAGGATGTGAGGTGACTAGCTTGGCAATGCTTTTAAACTTTGCTGGTGTTCCAGTATCAAAAATGGAGCTAGCTGAAAAAATTGATAAAGTACCATTTGTGAAAAATGGTTTACGAGGCGATATGAATGAAGGTTTTGTCGGGGATATGTATTCGATACAAAATCCTGGCTTGGGTGTTTATGTAGACCCAATTTTTAAATTGGCAAATCAATACCTTCCTAATAGAATAATAGATTTAACCAATCAGCCGATAGAGAAGCTTTATAAAATGATTGATGAAGGTGCGCCAGTATGGGTTATTACCAATTATAAGTTTAAGAGACTACCAGAGAGTGACTTTCTAGAGTTTCATACAAAAAATGGGTCAATGAAGGTCACATACAGTGAGCATAGCGTCGTCATAACAGGGTATAATGAGGATTTTGTATATCTTAACGATCCACTTGCAGACGAGCCCAATACAAGCGTTAATCGCAAAGACTTTGAGGAAGCATGGAGGCAAATGGGAAGTCAAGCGGTTAGTGTGAAATAAATGGATACGAGAAAACAAGGGGGATACATTCCCCCCTACTTCCTTAACCAAAATGGAATATACGAGGGAAACCATTCCCGCGTTTCAAAACTATCTTTTTTATTATTTTTCAATAGAAGGCATTTTGATATATCCAATGTTGCCTGGATTTTGTGAACCTACCATTAAGTATGCATGTCCATTTAAATCATCAATAGCTTGAATACCAGTCACTTCACCGCCATTTGGAGCAGAGATAATCCGCGAAAGTTTCTTTGTATCAACATTATAAGCCCAGCCAACATTATTTACATGATTGCCGGTGTCTTCAGCAATAAACAGAGTTCTCAAGTTTTCAGAGTAAACAATATTGTCAGGATTTGCAATTTTATCAAGATGCGCTTTGTTACCCTCTGCATCTTTCGGGATGTCTTCCCCAACTAGAATAGCCGACATTCTAGTTACGACATAATTACTGTCAATCGGACTGCCTTCCGTTTGTCCACCACCCAAATTCATTTCATAAATACCACCAGCGTTGATTTTTGGTAAACGAATATCATCTACAGCATCTTGGGGATTTTCCTCCATTGCTTTTGCAATTGTTGACATGGCCATGTAAATTTTATTATCGGCTTTGTTGAATGACAGTGTTTCCATTTTATTAAATTCAGAAGTTGCTCCAAGTATAGCACCATAACGGCGAGATTCTAGGAAAGCAGCTGCTTTTTCCATACCTGGTTTAACCTTCAAATATTCTTCTCCAGCGGAAGTCTTAATATGGCTGAAACCATTGGCTTTTGCATATACAGCATCGTTCGTTGTGTCAAAAATATCACTGAACGTAAGATTTTCAGCTAATTCTTTCATTTCCTCGTCCGATGCATGTCCTAATTTTATCCATTTTATATTACCAGCACCTCCATTTTCAGCACTGGTTTGCTCAAATTTTGCCGCATATAAGGTACCAGCTGATAAATCTTTTGCTTCGTCTGCAACGTACATAAAGGACATTACATAGCCACCGTCATCCCCATAATAAACCGTGCGATTATCTGGTGCGACTGTTACATTTTCAAAAGATAAGCGCCCCATGCTGTGGTGTTTAACCGCTTTTGCTTCACCATTTGGTTGTACGGATACTTCAGTTGTATAGCCGTATAAGTATGGGTTTCCAATTGCATTAAGATCTTGATAATAGTTGCGGGCAAATTGTGTCACACTTGACTTTTCCGGATTAGCTTCATGTTGACGAGCATTCGGTTCATATTCTTCACTGCCTAAATGAGTGTTCCATGGTGATAAAACGGCTGCACAAGGTGTCCAAACTCCTCCGTAAGCCGAGAAATCAATTGGCTCAATATCAGTGATTTTCAACTCGCCGGTTTTCTTATCCTGCTCGACTGAATTTAAATATAACGCTCTTGGGACTGTCCCGACTTCATTGTTTGGCATACTTTCAAAATGATTGATCATAAATAACTTGCCGCTTTTTCCATTTACACTAAATAGTGAATTAGCGTCAGGTGCTGTAGAAACAATAGGTTCGCCCTTTGCATTTTTTATGATATTGCCATTTACATCGTAAGCCGCGCCGACAATTTTGCCATTGATGCTATCTCCTGGCTTTGCTAGAGGAGTATAATCTAAATCTAACATTTTGGCAGAACCGTCATTTAATGTAACCTTAACTTGGGCTTCACTGTACATGGTTGATTTTTCCTCTGCTGTAGCAGGTACAGGCATGCTGATAAACTCAACCGATTTTACAGTATCCATTGGTTTATGTGGTTCGGCAAACACATTGACCGCAGCAGGAAATAGCATTGCTGCACTTAATAGGGGAATAATGATTTTACTTTTTTTCATAATATTTACCTCCATAATAATCTACAACGATATATTCCAACTAAAATATTAAACTTGAAGTATGAAGGTAGTGTTGGAAAAATGTAAATTTTTTGATTATTAAAATTAGGTATGGTACGACTAAAGTTCGGCAGTACAAGCACCGTTAGAAATTTTAGGATAATTATGTTTTCACTATTGATATATTATTAATTTAGTTTTATTATATTAGTATAGTAGTAAGATTAAAGCAAAAGTTTCATAAGCTCTCAATCTCGTAATTATGTAATCGCTCACAAAATCATTAAGCCTTTCGCAGAAATCATTTTATATATAGGGGGCAGTAAAATGGAAAATCCATTTATCACAGCACTTGAAGCGATTTTAGATAGAAAATATATCTTTACCAATCCCTCAAAAACCTTGCGTTACCGCAAAGGCTATCGTTCAGGACGCGGGGATGCAATCGCGGTTGTCAAGCCTGGAAATTTGACAGAGCTCTGGCAAGTCCTAAAAGCTGCTGTCAAATTTGACAAAATCATTATTATGCAAGCGTCAAATACAAGTTTGACAGAGGGCTCCATTCCAGCAGGCGGCTATGATCGTGAGGTTGTCATTGTGTCAATCACACGGATTGATCATCTCCAGTTGATCAACCAAGGTACTCAAGTTTTGGCTTTTCCAGGCACAACGCTCTATTCACTTGAGAATGCCTTGAGACCGCTCGGGCGTGAGCCACACTCTGTGATTGGTTCGTCTTGTCTTGGTGCGTCAGCCATTGGCGGGATTTGCAATAACTCAGGAGGCTCGCTCGTTAAACGCGGCCCTGCTTATACGGAACTATCACTTTTTGCTCGTGTTAATGAAAATGGCGAGCTAGAGCTGGTAAATCACCTTGGTATGGACTTAGGCGAAACGCCAGAGGAAATTCTGACCAATCTTGATACTGGAAATTTCGATCCGAATGCTGTCCCAGAATCTCCAAAACACGGGCATGATCATACTTATCAAACGCGCGTGCGCGACATTGATGCAAATAGCCCAGCTAGATACAATGCCGACCCCAATCAGCTTTATGAAGCATCTGGTTCATCTGGCAAAATTGCCGTGTTTGCTGTTCGACTCGATACTTTCCCGAAAGAACAAAACGAAAAGGTTTACTACATCGGAACCAATTCACCACGCGTGCTAGAATCGATTCGAAGAAAAGCACTGTCGGAGTTCAAAAATCTACCAGTCGCTGGCGAATACATGCACCGTGAAATCTACGACATCGCCAAAAAATATGGCAAGGATTCATTCATTGTCATCAATAAACTTGGAACTGACCGTTTGCCTAATCTTTTTGCTTTAAAAGCGAATGCAGAGCGGATATTGGACAAAATGAAAATCTTTAAACCTTATCTTCCTGATCGTATCTTGCAAAAACTCAGCTATCTTTTCCCGAACCATTTGCCAAAAAGAATGGAAGAATTCCGTGAAAAGTACGAGCACCACTTGATGCTTAAAATGTCAGGTGATGGTAACGCTGAGGCGGAGGCTTATTTGACGGAACTCTTCAAAGAAGCTGAAGGTGATTTCTTTGTTTGCACACCACAAGAAGGAAAGGATGCTTTCTTGCATCGGTTTGTGGCAGCCGGCGCTGCGATTCGCTTCCAAGAGGTGCATCAAGACGAAGTCGATGATATTTTAGCACTTGATATCGCCTTAAGACGCAATGATATGGACTGGTTTGAAGAGTTGCCAGAGGAAATTTCCAGTCAGATTGTGCACAAACTTTACTACGGACATTTCATGTGCCACGTGCTGCATCAAGACTATATCTTGAAAAAAGGCGTCGATTCTCATGCCTTGAAGAAAAAAATGCTGAAGCTTCTGGATGAGCGCGGAGCGATTTATCCAGCCGAGCATAATGTCGGTCATCTCTATGAAGCCGCGCCATCACTGGTTGATCACTACAAAAAAGGCGACCCAACCAACAGCTTCAACCCAGGAATCGGCAAAACCTCAAAACTAAAACACTGGGCATAACCTACGGTGCCTGTCACCACCCGAAAAATCTTGTTTCACAAATACTTGTGAAACAAGATTTTTCGGGCGGTGACAGGCACTTTTTTTTGCACTTTTTATGATTTTTCGAACTAATGTATCACGGCTTCGGATTAATGCCTACCCAAGATAGTCCAATCATTAAAAATGTAAATAATAAGATAAACAAACTAATCCCTATTCCCCAAAGGGCATTTAATCTCGATCTTTTAGATGTAATCAACCCAAGCAGCCCTAGGAAAAAACCAACAATCGGCAAGCTGACGAGAAACGTTTCCGGAAAATCATCGATATCCATTAATAATGTAATATTTACACCCGCCAGTGCAATTAGAGCAATCAGGAAGGATAAGAAACCCGCAATGGTTGGTAATTTTCTTTGCTTTTCTTCGTTTTTATTGCTCATTTCCAGTTCCATAGCTTTACTTCCCCCACCTTCATCACTTTGATTTGATCATAATCCTTCAGTTTTCTTAATTCCTGTGTTGGTCCGGTGACAACTGCTCCGTATACTTGGATCCCATTTTTCTCGATATAATGGATTCTATCTTTTAACACTAAAGATCTTGCCCGCGCTATTTGCTCGGCTGTTTTTTCATCTTTGGCCAGAAACTTTAATATATCTATAAATACTTCTTCATTTGACTGGTCTCTTCCATTAAACGGTGACCATGTGGTGGAATCAACCTGCAACGGATAGCCGATTGGTGCAACTGAATACCCTGCTTCATATAGTTTTTTAGACTCAAGTCCCGTATCAACAGCCACCCATCTTACCTCAACTTTGTCCCCGAACTTATTTTTCAACTCCTCCGGCTTCCTTAAGTGATTAAAAGAAAGATAAATCTCTCCTACGGTCCCATCCGGTAGGTGATTAATAATATCCCAATCAGAATTAACTGTTTTACCAAATGGACCGTCTGGATGATAAAGCATGTCCGTCTCCATGTCGCCCACCATCGGCAGCGGCCTTTCAAGCTTCATATCACGCTCCGGAAAGTTTGGCTTGTCCAACACAAAATTAACCGAATACTCCCCTGCTTGATAATCCTCCTTTCCAATCCGCTTAAACACATCAAAATATATTTTCATAGTAAAAAAGCCAATATCCTCTTCAAGCTCCATCTCTTCCAAGCTCATGTTCGGCTCCGTCACATAAATGGTTTTTGTTGCAATCTCAATTAAATGGTTTGCTTTTCCACCAATCGCATAATACAAATAGCTGCTTAATGTCAGCACTGGCACAATGAGTAATATGACAGCCAGACTGATCATAATATTTGTCCTTAGAGCATGATTTTTGCTTGCTTGAATTAATCCTTTTCGTTTATTACCCGGTACCCTGTGGTTTTTTTTATAGTCTTCGATTGATTCATTTAAAAATGATTGATAGATTTCCTGATCCTTTGGATTTTGCTCATTATCCATCCTGCCTCCTCCTTCCCTTGACCCTTTCAATTACCTTTTTCCTTCCTCTTGATATGTGGCTTTTCAGCGTATTAATATTTAATTGCAGAATGTCTGCTGCCTCTTTTAAACTCAACTGATGCAAGTCACAAAGAACTAGTGAATGCATTTCAATTTCCTTCAATGAATGTATATCGTTCATAAGTGCAGTAAAGCTTTCCTTCTCTAGGAAATCTATTTCTGGCGTTTTCACTATCATTTGACTATGTATTTTATCGGTAATGACCAGCCTATTATGTTTTCTGGTAAAATCGATAAAGGCATGATAGGCCACTTTGAACAGCCACGGCTTAATATGCATAATCTCATCTTCTGACAGTTGAAGATATGCCCGGTAAAAAGTTTCTTGGACTAAATCTTCGGCCGTATGGTGATTTTTTGAAAGTGAGAACAAGTATCGATATAGATCATCTACATATGCTTCAAACGCCTCATCTAAATCCATCGCGTTCCCCCCTTCACCTTATCCACGAAATAACTAGATTAAAAGTTGCAAAATCGGAAAATATTTTCTACTTTTTTTAAAGAGAAATTTAATTAAGCAGCAGCTAAGATTCTAAGTATTTTTGGAAAATAAGGATTAATCCCAAGCATCATACAAAATAGCCATAAAAAAGAGCTCAATCCCTGCAATTGCGCTCGTTCGAGTATATTAAAAAATTAAAAGATATGGGAAAATAACTACTTAGTAATAATTCTATACACCAAATATCAATGTCCCACCAACCATATAAATAAAAGGAAATAATAATAATGTTGCATTGACAATTATTGCTCCTAGAGTCAAAGTACTTTTCTGTTTCTGGTAAGCTCTTGAGGCAAAATAAAGACCAAAAGTACAAAAAATCAAAGGAAAAAATACAGGTAATCCTTGAAGCCTTTCAAAGGTAATAATATCAAACAAAAAATTTACTATAAATATTAGTGGAACAAGAAATAGAAAATAAGAAATAATTATAAACCCCTTCTGCATAACATAGGCCCCCTTTAAAAAATATCACATTAATACTAACATAAGATTCGCTACAAATGGTTTTAATTTCCATTATTTATCAAACTTATCTGATCGTTGTTTGTAGTTTAAAATTGCACAATTTCTTTGAAAGGTAACATCGCAATCAAATTTCCCCTTAAAGAGTTGCTCTGCAAATGGTCCAAACATGAAACGGGCGCAATCATCTCTCGATTATTGCGCCCAATCGCTGAATTAATAGTTTAGTTTATTTCTTGTTTACTAAACTAATGACCAACCAATTTTATTTAAATGATTCTGCCATCTTTATAAGTTGCTTTTTGCTGACTTCAGACGGTGTTAACTTAAAAAAATAAGTGATTTCATAATAGAAACCGTCATTCTGCCAAGAGAGTATTCTTTTACCTTCGTCATTTGGAATAAAGAAACCTTGCGCATTATTTCCAATACTCACCTTTTCTATTTTTATATTCTCATCATATTGTACCGGGTTTGTAGAAATTCGGATATCAATGAATTCTTTGTTCTTATTCATTAATTCAATCACTAATTGCTGTCCGCTGTTTTCAATTTTTGAGTCAGTTATTTTCATCTCTTCAAAAGGTACTTTCGTAGGAATCATATAATCAAATAATAGTCCATCATTCAAATCTCCAATATTGGAATAATCATAATCATACAATTCCGCTCTTCCTGCAGACCAGCCTATCATAATACCAGCAGTCACAATTACAAATAATATAAATGCAGTAATAATAACCTTCTTACTTACCATTTATCTTTCTCCTATATACATTTTTTAAGAATTAAATTTGTCATATCAAAATTTTCTGTAAATACATTCATCAACTAAATGGTTCTTAACCTAAAGAAAGAGAGCACTTCTACGGAATTGTGCCCCATAAATGAATAACTTAAAAATGCGATTATCAAGTAATTCTTCTATCACCAACACCCCTCGTTAGTTGAATAACTTCTTGCATCACTATTGCAATAAGTTAACTTACGGATTTTTACGTTTAGTTTTAAAATCCAAAGGATAAGAATTTGATTTACTTTCTATTTTTACTGAAGAAAATGCGTGATGATATTCCTAATATTATATATATTACTACAGGATTAATCATACTACCCATGTTATACCAAATTGAAATAGGTAGAATTATTGCAATAGATGATAGAAAGAATCCGAATGTAATAATTCTTTTTGAAGTTGAATAAATATATCCCTGAAAAATAAACATTAACGGGAAAAGCAAATATATACCTAGTAAAATGAACTTACTTTCAGGAAACATTGAATCTATGTATATAAATGTAAAAATAATCATACTTGGCAAAATCATATAAAGAGTATTTTTCATAAACACTAATCCCCTCGGCGAAATAGGTAAATATAGTGTAATTTTACACCAAAGGAATGTATTATCAAATTAAATTTTGATAAATTTTTCAAAATTAGGAAAAACAAACTTTACGAAAACAGCGTTGATAAATCAGTGTTTACGCGTTCATAAGTCAGTTGAGACTGTACAAAAAGTAGTGTTGTATTCAACAGACTTCCTCCACTAAAATGTTAATGAGCGGTATTCCTTACTGAAGGAAAGCGCCCAAACATGAAACGGGCGCAATCATCACCTAGATAAATGCGCCCGTTAATTCAATAAGAAACTATTGAATACTACAAATAAAATAAATATAAATACAACTATACTTAGCCAGCCGTAACCTTTTTGTCCCTTTTGAAATTCTCTTAATCCCATTACCAACATCGTTAAACCTAAAAAAAACATCATATATGGTAGAAACTTAAAATCCTTAGTAATCAATCCATACCCCGCAAGTGAAATAACTGTTATTGATAAAATAATATGCAAATACTTTAACAATTAAAAAACCCCTTCAATACAAGTTACCATATATCTCCAATTAGTTGTGAATTATTCTGCACTTTAACTAAGTAAATAATGAAAAAATGGACTGTTCTAAAACTAACAGTCCATTGAATTTTCGCGCCCGATTGCCGAATATGTACCTGAATGCTTAATCTAGAAAATTTATTGCTGCTTTAAATTACAAATTCAAACCCTGTTGGTTTTTGGAATGGTATTTTACATTCTTTGAAGACTAATTGATATTTAGAAATATCATCGGGTAAAGCCGGTGATACAATGAATGTATAAGATTCATGCCCACCGGATCCTCCGCCTCCTTCGTTTCGGCAGTCATAATCAGCATCATTGCCCTCGATAGAAAGGTCAAAAAAGATAGGTTCTCGAAACCTTCTTGGCATTTCATCATCAGTATCTTCTCTATCAATGCTAAAATGAACGACGCTAGCATTTTCAAATTGACGTACAAATGTTACAGAATAAAAAATATCATCTTTTTCAAATGACTTTAATATTGGAATATTTTTAAGAAATCCTTTTGGCTCTACAACTGGCCGATAAATATCTTCATTTAAGAAACCTGCAAATACACTGTTTAAAAAATCCTCATAAAAATTATACTTTTTAGCCCAATTTGCAATAAGTTGTTTTGGTGGGAAACCCGGTTTATTATTTGAAAGATCCTTTCTTTGTTTTATTAAATTACATATATGTTCATCTATTGCTTCTATCTGTTTATCATAGTGTTCTGTTGGTGGTTCAAAAGGCATTCGCTTCATATTTACCGCCTCCAAAATAATATAATTTAGTTCATTTTAACATAAATTGGTAACAGGGGTTTCGCACAATAAAAATAGGCGCTGATCATTTCAAGATTGCCCCTTTTCACAAGCCCTCTAAATAGGTATGAAAGGCGAAAAAGGACATGGTGAATGTGAGATTTTGTGACATTTAATTTAATTTAATATACTTAGTCAGCTTACTCCAAATCTTTTTCTTGTTTAATCCTAAGTCGGTACACATAAGAAACCGGAATTATTCCACAAACGAATATAATCCCCCCTATCAGTAGGCCATCAGTCCAGTTGAAGCTCGGGGTAATCGACGTAAGGATAGCAAAGGAAACCGCTATGATTGTTACAAAAATCAGGCTAATAATAAACGACTTTACTGGATTTTTCGGCTTCCTTTCATGTTCCACACTAACACTCATGTGTAGATAGCTATATATCACTGTAGTAAGCATAAAAACCATCCATAGTGGATTTTTCGTCATTGCTTCTATTCCACCCTTAAATACCTCATAACCAAGAATACTGAGAATCCCTATTGTTTGTACTATATAAGCAATTTTTATATGTTGTAAATTCAGTACTATCAGCCGTTCATCAGTGATTTTTTTCATTCAAATTCCTCCCTATCAATCCAAAAAATATCATCCAATTTGGCATTCACCGCATAACAAATTTGCAGGCACAACTTTAATGATGGATTATATTTTCCTTTTTCAATTAGACTGACCGTCTGCCGAGTGATGCCTACCGCATCGGCAAGCTCTTGCTGAGTTAAGTCCGCTTTTACACGGGCAAGCTTTACGTTATTTTTCATATCGTAACCTCCATTTACAATGTAACATATACATTACCTAATGTAAACTATATATTACATCTGTGATTATAGGAAACAGTGGGACGGTTCTGACATTACCCTAAATATTCCCATTTACTAGGATTGGATATTTCGCAAATAGTATGATTTTCATCTAGCAGAATCATTATATAAATAAAAAAACAATTATGTAAATTTAACCATAATTGCTTCTAACTATCAAATATGTTTACTGTTCAATTAATAACATCATTTATATATAATATATTGAAAGAATAACATATTCATTCCTTAAGAAAGGAGGAAATAAAATGGAAAACTTCTATCTATTTGCCCTTATGTGTATATTTCTAATTATTTTACCTGGTCCCGATACAGCCATTGTAACTAAAAATACTCTCATCGATCGGAGAATTGGGGGGATTAAAACTTCTTTAGGTATAATATGTGCCCTTCTTGCCCATACTTTTGCCGCTGTAATAGGACTATCAGCAATCATTGTAAAATCAGCCGTTTTATTTTCTATTTTCAAATATGCTGGTGCTGTTTACTTGATATATTTGGGTGTTAAGATCTTATGGTCGTTAAGGAAAAAGGAAGAAGCAGCAAGTGTTGAGATAAACACAAAAGCTCAGTTTGGAAACACATCTTGTTTTAAACAAGGATTCCTTACCGATATCCTAAATCCCAAAGTTGCCATCTTTTTCTTATCCTTTTTCCCTCAATTCGTGGAATCTGGAAGCGGTACCTTTTTACCGTTTCTTATAATGGGGATGACCTTTACTCTATTGTCAGCTATATGGTTATTCCTTTATGTCTATTTAATTAACCAAATTAGTGCTTTTATGAAAAAACCGAAAGCGAAAAATATTATTGAAGGAATTACAGGTACGATAATAATCGGATTTGGGATAAAACTAGCCCTGGAAAAGGCTAATAATTAGATTATATTTTCAGATAAGACCTTTGATTTTCAAAAATTGAAGGGTCTGTTTTTTACTGAACGCTTATCTTGTCCATCTGGTCCTACCTAACATTTAATGAAAAAGGGCGCAACCATCCTTTGATTGCGCCCGATTTTCTTATATTTTCAATTAGTTTCATAGGAAGCTTAATATCCCCATTTTTGCGTATATTTGATAAACACTTCATCTTCCCATAAAACCTTACCCTCATCCGATAAACCCTCTATCTTAAATGGTTCTTCTGAAACAACTCCATTACCAACTACTCGGTCAAATATGGCATACCAAAACCTTAGCTCTTTTTTAGGTTCCATAATTATTCCATCGTTTTCAATTCCATTTTGTTTGAGGGAAATTTCCTGTATCTCTTTATTAGAAATGACTCCTGCCAAAATAATAATAGAAAGATTTGGATCTTCATTTATCGCCCAATTCACTCCCTTTATTGAATCCAGCTCCATGACATCACTATTCAGCCTGATATTCCCATCATTCGAAACAAACGAATGTCGAATACCTGTCTCATCTTTGTAAAAATACAACATGCCCTCATCTATTTCTAGTTTGTTTAGAATTTCAGTTGAATCTGGATACGGTACAGTCCGTAAAAATTGGCCATCCTGTGCAGAATGATCATCGTTTGAAGTACAGCCTGCAGCATACATTACTATAAACATCAGACCAAGCAAAATCATTTTCCTCATTTCAATCATCTTCCTTTTATAAACAGATACCTCATACACAATTAATCATCTGAAACTGACTTTCATACCAAATGTATCTATATTTTCTACTTTTATTATAAAATAGTATTTATTTTTTGAATATTATTTATTATTAAATTGAATTTTGTAATGTTGAAAAAGGACAGGGTAAATGTAATGAATTTGTGAGCATTTTTTACAATATGATTGTATTGCCAAAAATATTTTTATACAATATAATCATATTGTGAAAGAAGGGGGTTATACCTATGCCTAAAAAAGTTGATCTAATTGAACGGAAAAATCAAATTGCTGACGCTACTTGGCGAGTAATTTTAAAAAAAGGAATAGATAAAGCATCCATTCAAAACATTGCTGCCGAAGCTAATATGTCAGTTGGCTTAATCCAGCATAATTTTTCTTCTAAAGAAAAAATATTTCATTATGCGATGAATTTAGTGATCAATCGAATGGATGAACGTGCAAAAGCAATGGCAAATACCTTTACAGGTTCAAAGGAAGAGGCTTTAAGAAGACTGATGAAATTCCTGATTCCGTTTGATCATGAGGAAATGATGGAAGCAAGGGTGTGGATTTCATTTTTAGGACGATCTTTCAGCGATCCCGAACTTTTCGAATTGCAGCAAAAGATGGATAGCTATTCTAGGGAAATGATGCAAATGATAATAAATATGATGATAGATCTCCAATATCTGAAAAGTGAGGATGAGAAGGAATTTGAACTTGAGCTGCTATATGCTTTTATTGATGGGATGGTTATTCATTCACTGCAAAAACCAGATTATTACACTGAGGAAAAAGTCGACCAATTAATTGAATATTATTTAACCAATAAAAAGGGGACAAACATGAATGGATAAATTTTCGCTCATCATCCTTGTTATTATCGGTGTTTTAATCTTTCGGCAATTTATCCCAAAGGAAGTCAATCGCTTTGATTTTATCGGCCTTCCCATTTTGGCTTTATACAAAACATATTCTGGTCTACCGAATACACTTACAACTTCAATGCTGTTAGAGTTAATCATTCTTCTTTTATTAGGAGCCACCATTGGCCACATGCAGGGATTGAAAACGAAGGTTATGTATCATGATAATAAATTAAGTACGGTAGGTGGAATTAGTTATTTAATTGGTCTTGTCGTTCTAATTATTGGAAGATTTATCATTATTTTTATTTTTAACTTCTCTTCAATAATGACTGCTATTAATGGAGAAGAATCCATTGTGGTTGAACTTGGGCAATTTCTTTCAGGTTCAGGAGATTGGATTCTCTGGTCAACCATTGCTGCTTCCACGATTCTTTATAGTTTTACCCTATACAAAAATCATCCAGAAATAAGAGGTTATATAAAGGAACAATTGAAAAAATGAAAAACAGGGGGACGGTTCCCTCGTTTCCCTAAATATTTCCATTCGCTAGTTTAGAAAAAAGTTTGATTTAGGAGTTTGAATCCTTTGGGAAATATTTTAGAAACAAACTCCTTCTCAACGTTCAAATGCATTCATTATTTTAGAACTGACTAATTAACGGGTTTAATTGATAATTTTTAGAAGAATTTAGTTGAACAATGGCATGTCTAACTTGTAATTCATTTTGCAAGTAGATTGTTACTCCATCTAAAAACTTCTCATCACTATCTTTTAAATTACGACTAAGTGTTATGTGAATGGTTGCAGGCGCTTCATAGTCCCTAAATTCTCCTGGATTTTTATAGTCAAGATTGTAAATACTCCCAACATCATCATCAAATAGTACAAACAATTCTTCCATATCACCGATGTTTTTTTCCAAATAAGGATGTAAATTATCATATAGATTTTTCGCCCACTTTTCAGCTACATATGAATCTTCCATTTTGTTTCTTTCATTATTAAAATAAACTAAAAACTCAATGGTATCTTCACTTCGCACCTTAGCAGCGTATTCAAATAAGTTATTAACATCCATATTATCGTACCATATATCATATATTTCAAAATGCCCACCCTCAAAATTATCTCTTAAATATTGTTCTGCTTGAACTTTTACTTCTTCTTCTCTTTCTTTATCAGGCTTCATATCTGATAAAAAATCAAACACTAGTAGTGCAATCCCTAACAAAATGACACCAAAAATACCAAGAGTGATTTTTAGAAATTTTTTCAAAACATCTCCCCCTCACATAAATACATTACCATAAAATTCCTATATTTATTGGAATGCCCTGCCCATTACCGCCATAAAAAAATGGACTGCTTAAGCAACCCATAATTGTGAGGAGTAGTTATCACTTCTTTAATGTAAAATTTCAGGAAAAACAGTACATCAATGAACTTTCTTTTTATTTTTCACTTGAATGGAAATTTTATTTTCTTCAATTAATGTTAAGAAAACCCTAGTTATTTCTGGATCAAATTGAGTATAAATTCCTTTGGATAACTCATTTACTGCAAAATCTATCCCTTGACTTTCGCGGTAAATTCTATTTGAGACCATGGCGTCAAAAGAATCTGCAACTGCTATAATGCGAGCGACCAATGGAATATTTTTTCCGATTAATCCATGAGGATAGCCTTCTCCATCGTATCTTTCGTGGTGATGTAACACGATATCCAATATTGAATTTTTCTTAAATGATGGAACATGCTTGAGCATATTATAACCAATATTTGTGTGCTTTTTTATTTGCTCAAACTCTTCATTGGTTAAAGAAGACGGTTTATTGAGAATCGAATCTAGAATCCCGATTTTTCCAATATCGTGTAACAGTCCACCTAAATTACCCTTCCGCTAAGTGCTCTTTTCATAAATGGAATATATTAGGCAAACACCAGAACCGTCCCATGTTTAAAAAACAAAAGCCGCCTAATTGGCGGCTTGCTGTTTAATGTTGGACTTGCTCTTGATGCTCCATTACCTTCTTGTGTGAAGGAAGGAAGAACGTCATAATTAAAGTGGCAATCGCCATGATAAATACAAGAATAAATACAAGATGCATACCGTGTGCAAGACCCTCCTGGATGATTTTAACCATGGCAGAAGGTAGTTTATTGAAAGCCTCTGCGCTTAGGAGATCACTAATATTTTCTCCACCGCTCCATGCTCCATTCCCCTGTTCTTTTCCATAAGTGACAAGAGAATTATTGAAGATGGTTCCAAAGACAGCGACCCCAACGGTTTGCCCAACTGATCGAGTAAATGTGTTGGAAGCCGTCGCCGCTCCACGCATTTGCCAGCCGACAGCTGATTGAACAAGTACGGTTGTTGGCGTGGTAACGTAACCCATCCCAAATCCAATCACAACCATAATCCCCACAAAATACCAATACGGAGAGTCCAATCCGACTGCTAGTAACCATGAACTTCCTACGACGATGCATATAGCACCTATGATGACCGTGATTTTGGATCCAATTTTATACATATAACGACCAGCAAATGTTGCACCCAGCGGCCATGCAATTGACATTGGCATAAGTGTAAGACCTGAATCCGTCGCGCTATGCCCAAGAATGGTTTGAATCCACATTGGTAAATACACCGTTACCCCGATTAAGACTGAACTTGATAGGAAACCAACGAGATTGGAAGCCAGAATCACAGGTATTTTGAACAATGATGGCGGAAGCATCGGTTCTTTCACTTTCGTTTCAATATAACCAAAGAGGACAATGAAGATGATGGCCACTGCGAACAGTAGATAAATCGTCGTTGAGTTCCATCCATACTTTTGCCCCGGACCCGCATTAAGTAAAGCGTATAATAGCGTAGAAATACCAATCGTGAATGTGAAGGCTCCGAGGTAATCCACTTTCCGATCCTTTTTCAATTCAACTGTTTCATGGAAGAAGACGCTGATTAACACAAGCGATACTAACCCGATAGGCAGATTAATGTAGAAAATCCAACGCCAGCTGATGTGATCGACAAAGAATCCTCCAACTAATGGACCAAGTAGGCCGGCAATTCCCCATACGGAACTAAATAACCCCTGCATTTTCGCACGTTGTTCACCAGGGAACAGATCGCCAATAATCGTAAAAGTAAGCGGCATTACCGCCCCTGCCCCAATTCCTTGGAAAGCTCGGAACCAGATTAATTGATTCATCGTTTGAGCTGCACCTGAAACAATAGAGCCCACAACAAACAAAATCACTCCAAAAATAAACACTTTCTTCCGTCCGTATAAATCCGCTAATTTTCCGTAAATCGGTGTTGTAACAGAAGTCGTTAGCGTATAGATGGCAAATACCCAGCTGATTAATTTTAATCCACTGAGATCGCTAACAATCTGCGGCATCGCAGTACTAACTACTGTAACATCAATTGCAACCAATAAAATAGCAACCAGCATCGCAATGGTAACCATTTTACGATTCGTTGTTTTTTGCGGCATTCTTTTCATCTCCTTATATTCCTAATTGGGAAAAGAGATTAACTAGAATAGTAGTTGATTTTTTTCTGTATATCCTTCTCTATTCCTCAATTAGTCAAGCCATTGACCAAATTAGTATAATCGAGCTTATGTTAATTAGTCAACAACTTGACTATTATTTTCTTGCTCTTTAAAATGAATAAGTAACGGAGGAAATTCTGTTCCAATCCTGGAGGGTTATGATGGAAAAAATAAAAACAAATATTACGTTAGATTTCTTAAGAATCTCAAATCTGTTAAGTAAATATGGATCAAAGATGGTCGCAGATGTTGGACTTAATAGTATCCAGCAATGGGTCATTCTCAGATCCATAATAAATAAGGAAGATATTTCAATCGGTGAATTAAGAGAGGAAACACTCGTAACGAAGCAAAATATGACGGGGATGATCAATCGACTGCAGCAAGCAAATTTGGTTACATTATCTACTGATCCCGAAGATAAAAGACGAACACGGGTGAAAATAACAGAAAAAGGCCGCCAAATATACGACCAATTAAGTACTTCCCGAAATGAATTTAATAACCAAACTTATCATATTTACTCTGAGGATGAAATAATGGCTTTAAGTAAATTACTAAATCGACTCGTTGACCATCTAAAATAAATATGGTGCCTGTCACCGCCCGATTTTTCTTGTTTCACAAATGCTTGTGAAACAAGATTTTTCGGGTGGTGACAGGCACCGCTAGTTCTTATAATACATAGATCTATGTACTGGCCTTTTGCTGTGTTGTGTTTACAATGTAACTCAATAATTACTTTGGTCCCCTTCGAAATTATCGGTAGTGACCATTAATGCTTACGCTTTTTTACAAATGGAATATATTAAGAAAACGCCGGAACTGTCCCTTGTTCCTATTCGAGTTTGTACGGGTCCGTTAATTGATTCATAAGTATCCCCTGGATTAACCTCATTGTTTTTTACCAGTTATCAATTCCTTCTTGAAATATGTCTATTACATAGTCATCAAAAGTAATATATCTTGGGTGTAAATCTGTTCCCCCCCTTTCCCAACTAAATACTCTGTCATCATTAATATCTGCACAATACATACATCTAGCAAATTCTCCCGAGTCCTCTAAAACAATTAAGTTCATACCCAA